>CAMJDL010000132.1 GCA_946404405.1 uncultured Prevotella sp. | reverse complement strand
ATGAAGTTGAGAGGATTATTATGTGCTCTGCTGTTTTGCAGCATCGGACTGCAGGCTCAGGAACAGGGCTGCTGGCCTGAGAACTATGGGGGCGTGATGCTGCAGGGGTTCTACTGGGACTCGTTTTCTGACACGAAGTGGACCAAGCTGGAACAGCAGGCTGATGAGCTGGCGCAGATATTCGACCTGATATGGGTGCCCAACTCGGGTAACTGCGGAGAAGGCAAGGGCATGGGCTATATGCCCATCTGGTGGTTCGACCATAACGGTACCTTTGGAACCGAGGCCGAGCTGCGCAGCATGATCAACACGTTCAAGAGCAAGAACGTAGGCATCATCGAGGATGTGGTGATCAATCATAAAGCGGGTGTAGAAAGCTGGTGCGACTTCGCTAAAGAAACATGGAACGGTCATACGCTCGTCTGGTCGTTGGCTGATATCTGCAGTAACGACGAGGCTAAAGACAATGGTTATGAGCCAACAGGTGCCAAAGACACGGGTGACAATTTCGACGGAACGCGCGACTTGGATCATACCAGTGAGAATGTGCAGCAAAATGTAAAGTGGTATCTTGACTTCCTGCTCAAAGACTTAGGTTATGCGGGCTTCCGCTACGACATGGTGAAAGGGTACAGCGGCTGGTACACAGGAATGTATAACGCCACGGCAAAACCGCAGTTCTCAGTAGGCGAATACTGGGACAACTACGATAATACAAGTGCGTGGATTAACAAGACTGCTGAATACGACTATGGTAATGGTAAGTCGGCAGCCTTCGACTTCCCCCTGAAATTCATTATCAACGATGTGTTTCACAACGGAACATGGGACGGACTGGCAGACAAAGGTCTTACGGGTGATTCAAACTATAGGCGATGGTCGGTTACCTTCGTCGATAACCATGACACCTACCGCGATGGGAACCGCCTCAGTAATAATATCTTGGCAGCCAACGCGCTTATCTTGGGCTTACCGGGCACGCCCTGTATCTTCCTCCCCCACTGGAAACACTACAAGCCCCAGCTAAAGAAAATGATTCTGGCTCGCAAGGCTGCAGGTATTACCAACCAGAGTAAGACATGGGACTGGGAGAATGTAAATGGTGGACGTGTTATCGAGACGAAAGGTACCAACGGACAGGTGCTTGTTATCTGTGGATATGTAGTTGGCAATGAGTATCTGGACAAGCACATCAACGACAACTATAAGCTGGTGGTGAGTGGTGATGCGGCCAATCCCAACTTCGCTTTCTATATGAGCAAGAACCTCACCTTGCCCGATAATCTCATCGAGACCGAGGAGACGGGTGATGGTATGACGATATACGTGGAAACCAAACCTGAACAGACCAATGCCCACTTATATTCCTGGAAAGATCCATCTGACCCAGAACAACCTGCCATACTTTTTAGCTTAGCATGGCCTGGCGACGATGTGAGTGCTTTCAAGACCAAGATGGTGAAAGGTAAAAAATGGTACTACCGCACCTATGAAACCTTTGAACTAAACGCCATCCTGAACAACGGTAATAATGGCGACGGAAATCAGACGGAAAACATCATGAACCTTGTTGGCGACCAGTTCCTTACCTATACAGGCGGAGGGGATTATTCGAATGTCACCGACCAGTATATCGATTACATCTATCAAGATCTGCCAGCCTGCGCTACACCTCAGGAAGGAACCTATGCCTACTTTGAGAATACAGATAACTGGAACGACGTGTATGTTCATGCTTGGAACGACGAAGGTAATATTACAGGTGACTGGCCAGGCATGAAAGCCGAAAAGGTAGGACAGTCGAACAGCGGCCATGATGTTTATCGATGGACGGCCACAGCAGAAATGGGTATCCCTACGTCCATTATCTTTAACAATGGCGGCAATGGTAAACAGACTGACAACTTAGAGTTTGTAAATGCGGCCTATTACAATGTCAACGGTGAGAGAATCTCTATAAGCACCATGAACGTGCGCTACGCTCAGCTATTCAACCGCGAGTATACTGCCGGAGGACGCTATACCGTGTGTCTGCCGTTCAGCCTCAATGAGGAAGAAACGGAGTCGCTTACTGGTAAGATGTACGAAATGAGCGGATACATGAACGGATACTTGCTCTTCAACTCTGTTAACCACGTGGAAGCCTTCAAACCGTATATCTTCATAGCTGATGAAACGGGCAGACCGTTCTACAAGTTTGCCAAGAAGGGAATGGAGGAAGGTGAGGCGCAGACTGTCACCATGGGTGATTTCTCGTTCATTGGCTCTGACAACAATCAGACCGTCATGAGTAATAGTATGACCACCTGCTATGACTACAACAATAACGCATTTGCGGAGATTGGAGAAGAAACGGGTATGGAGGTCTTACCTTATCGTGCCTACTTCACCAAGAGTGCCAGTTCGAGTGCCACACTCAAAGGCATATTGTTCGACTTTGAAGGCGTAGCCACAAGCATCAATCCCTTAAAAGAGGGATACGGGCAGATGTCAAAGGTAGAAGGTCAAAAGGATGGTTGGTACACGCTTGATGGCAGGAAGCTGCAAGGGAATCCAAATGCCAAGGGAGTGTATATATACAACGGCAAAAAGGCCATTGTAAGATGAGAGATGAGAGATGAGAGTTTCTTGGAAATTCGTCTAATTCGTCTAATTCGTAGAGAAAA
>CAMJDL010000131.1 GCA_946404405.1 uncultured Prevotella sp. | reverse complement strand
CCATCGGTATGGTGATAGGTCATGAGATGTCTCACGGATTCGATGATCAGGGTTGTCAGTTTGACAAGGAAGGTAACCTTAAGAACTGGTGGACTGCTGATGATAAGACCAAGTATAACGAGCGCACAAAGGTGCTGGCCGACTGGTTCTCGGAGCAGGAAGCTGTACCTGGTTTGAAGGTTAACGGTCAGAAGACACTTGGCGAGAACATCGGTGATAACGGTGGACTGAATATTGCCTATCGTGCCTTCGAGAACCGCATGAAGCAGGAACCTCTGAAGAACCTTGAGGGCTTCACTCCGGCTCAGCGCTTCTATCTGGCTTACGCTCGCGTTTGGGCAAGCAACTCTACGCCAGAGTACACTGCCATGCTTGTAAACAGCGATGTTCACTCACCTAACCGCATGCGTGTGATGGCTGCTCTACCAATGATTGATTCTTGGTACAAAGCCTTCGGTATTAAGAAGGGTGACAAGATGTTTGTACCTGCTGAGCAGCGTGCACATGTTTGGTAAAAAAGTAAATTGACGATGAATCAGAAGAGAATTTTGAGTTTCCTGCGCCAGGTGATGGCAAACAACAACCGTGAGTGGTTTCAGGAAAACAAAAAAGAATATGAAGCCGTAAGGGCCGAGTTTGAAAGGGGCGTGCAACAGGCCATTGAGCGCATTGTTACGTTCGACCCCGAGATTGCCCACGTGCAGGTAAAGGATTGTACCTATCGCTTCTATCGCGATACTCGATTCTCTCCTGATAAGTCGCCATACAAGAACCACCTCGGCGCCTATATCAATGCCAAAAGCAAAAAGGCGCTTAGAGGTGGATACTATCTGCATTTTGAACCCGACCACTGCCTATTGGCTGTGGGTAACTACTGGTTGCCTACCAACATCCTTACCTCGTGTCGTAACGAGATGATGGGTAATACAGCAGAGTGGCTCAAATGTGTAGAGAACAAGGAATTCCTGAAATATTTCGGCAGCGATGAAGCAAGTAGCTTCAAAGAACCTACCAACGTTGACAGTTGGGACCAGCCACAAGGCTTCGGATTAGCCAAACTTAAGACCTGCCCATCAGGATTTCCCAAAGACTGGCCACATGTAAAATATCTACGCCTTAAAGACTATTGTTGTTGGCACGCCGTTTCAAACACCTTTTTCGAGGGCGATGATTGGCTCGACGAGATGGAACGTATGTTCCGTGCCGCCAAACCCATGATGGACATGATGAACTCCGTAATCGACGATTACGAATAAACTATGAAAAAAGAAATAAATCCTCAGGAAAGTATCCGTGCTAATGCATTCAACATGTGGATGTCGTCACCAGTGCCAATGGTGACTTTGGTAAAGACGTTTGATGTTACCCACTTGGTAAAAGTCAGTAAGAAGAGTGGTGTTAAGTTCAACGTCCTGATGTGCTGGTGCATAGGCAGGGCAGCCAAGGATATTAAGGAGTTCTACCTATTGCCAGAAAATGGCAAACTATTCCAGTTCGATAGACTTGCTATCAATGTCATCGTGGAGAATAGCAAGGGCGACATCAGCTCATGTGATATACCTTATTCTGACGACTTGCAGCAATTCAATAATGATTACCAGAAGATGACCGCTCAGGCTGCCAGTGAATGTAAGAGCACTTTCCTTGAAGACTATATGATTATTGGAACATCAACCCTAGTGCAGACAGAGATTGACTGCATAGTTAACCAATATAGCGGCAAGTTCAACAATCCGTTCTTGGCTTGGGCCAGATATCGCAAGGGGTGGTTTAAGACCACTCTGCCCATATCGCTCCAGTTCCACCATGTTCAGATGGATGGTGGTCAAGCAGCTAAGTTCCTTCAGGGTCTACAAGATGAAATCAACAAGTTGTAAGAATAATGATAGTCAAGATGATTCCGGGGGTAAAACGAGTATTGTAAAAGTCATGAAACGAATTAATTGGCTACTCATTACATTATTACTAGCCGCTTGCAGCAAGACAGACAAGCAGCTTATAAGTGAGGCAGAGGCCTTGGTAGAAGAAAATGCCGACAGCGCTCTCTGTATATTAAATAAGGTGGAAAACGCAGGGCACCTGACTGGTGAATGGAAGGCGCGCTACTGGATGACTATGGCCCTTGCCCACAAGAATGCGAATCAGTCGATGTCGGAAGATTCGCTGGTGCTCTATGCCATCGATTACTATCAGGGGCGGGATAGCGTTATGCAACGAAAGGCACGTGCCCTGGCATCGTCGTACTACTGGTGGAGAGACAGCCTTACCCAGTCAAAGAAGCTGATGATTCAGTCGATGGAGGAGAGTCGTAGGGCTGGCAATCGCGAGGAGACCGTTTCAAAACTCCGAAGTCTTGCCCGCATGGCCTCATTGGAGAAGAATCTGGAGGAGCAGAAGCACTATACCAACGAAGTGATCAAGCTGGACGGAGGCGATAAGAACCACGCTGCATTGCTAAACAGCCTGGCTATTGAGTATTACTATCATGACAAAAAAGATTCGGCCATTGTTACATTGGAACGAGCTATAGCTTATAGAGATAGTGCAAAAGATTCTGTTTACATTTGGCGTGATGTGATGCGTAACTACGCAGATTTGCTCATTGGCATGGGCCAATATGACAAAGGCATCCAACTGCATGAACAGATTATGGAGCACTATCGCCAGTCGAAGGCTTTCGAGGGTAATGAGGTTGGCTCACTATTCTCATTGTCGCATGCCTGGTTGTTAAAAGGCGATAAGCAGAAAGCACGCCAGTACTTAGACGAGGTAGAAGAGTACGAGACCAGCGATGCC
>CAMJDL010000130.1 GCA_946404405.1 uncultured Prevotella sp. | reverse complement strand
GCGACACCAAGGCGATGAACAACCTTGGGGTCTGCTACGAGCGTGGCACTGGCGTGAAGGTCAACCTGGAGCTGGCTTTTGAGTGGTATATGAAGGCTGCTGAGCTGGGCGATGTCTATGGCTGCTTCAACGTCGGCGAGTGTTACTATCACGGAAAAGGCGTGGAGCAGAATGCAGAACTAGCCTTCGAGTGGTACATGAAAGCTGCTGACAAAGGGGATATGCAGTCACAGGTCAATGTGGCCAATGCCTATTATCTCGGCAACGGCACAGAGACGGATCACCACAAGGCTTTCCTCTGGTATCGCGAGGCTGCCTTCCAAGGACATGTACAGAGCCAGAAGAACTGCGGAGCGGCCTATTGGAATGGTGATGGCGTAGAGAAAGATCTGTCGGAGTGTGCCTTCTGGTACGAGTTGGCAGCTAACGGCGGCGATGCACAGGCACAGTTTGCCACAGGCTGGTTTCTGATGACTGGCACAGGTGTTCCCGTCGATGAGAAGAAAGGTCTGAAGTGGATTCACAAGGCTACGTTCCAAGGCTATCAGCCTGCGATTGACTATTGTAAGGAACACGGGTACAAATGGTATTGATACATAATAACTGGAAGGCTGACGATGACAATATGGCCATACTTCAGGGGCGTTTTTCCTATTCACGTTTAGGGAAAACACCCTTTGTCACTTAATTGTCATTGATATACGACTTCGTGGTCATGTCATAGTATAGAGCTTCAAGTTCCTGTAGTGTCAGCTTTTCCACAGAATGCTCGATGATGCGGATAAGCTCTTCACGCCTGAAATCATCTGACTGTCCGAAATGTGCCATATCTATTTTCCTAAACTTTTTTAATAATTGCTGCAAAAATAGTGATTTTATAGCAAAAACAAGTAACTTTGCTCATTGTTTCAATATGTTTTGTGATTATATCCGTTTTAGTATGCTGAAGAAGATTATCAATCCTTGGCGCAACAATCCTCAATACCACTGTTTCGGCTGTTGCCCAGACAATCCGATAGGACTTCACATGGAGTTCTATGAGGATGGCGACTATATTGTGAGCACATGGCTTCCTGGCACCCACTATCAGGGATGGGTGAACACCATGCACGGCGGCATACTCAGTACGCTGATTGATGAAGTATGCGGCTGGGTAGTCACCCGTAAGTTGCAGACCAGCGGCTACACCGTCCAGCTGAATGTGAAGTTCCGCAAGGCTGTCCCCACTACGGAACCAGAGCTGACCATTCGGGCAAAGGTGACCAAGCAAATACGAAATCTGGCCTACATCAATGCGGAGATCATTAACTCAAAAGGTGAACTCTGCAATGAGGGCGAGGCCGTCTATTTCCTAATGAACCAAGAGAAGGCAAAGGAAATGGGATTCCTGCATTGTGATGTAGGGAATGATACAACGATGGAAGAAGTATCTTTGCCCTCAAATTATTGACAACATAAAAACAAAAATGATGAGAAGTCAGATTACAAGAGAGGCAGCATGGGAGTTGCTGAGAAAGTATAACAAAGACCCGTTTCACCTTCAGCATGCTCTGACGGTGGAGGGCGTCATGCGCTGGTATGCCTGTCAACTGGGCTTTGCCGACGAAGTGGACTTCTGGGGAATGGTCGGACTGTTGCATGATATCGACTTTGAACTATATCCCGAGGAGCATTGTATCAAAGCCCCAGAACTGTTGCGAGAAGGTGGCGTTGGCGAAGAAATGATCCATGCCGTCTGCAGCCACGCTTACGGTCTGCACGTAGATGTGAAGCCAGAGCACCTGATGGAAAAAGTGCTCTTCGCTACCGATGAACTGACGGGACTGATATGGGCAGCCGCCTTGATGCGTCCGTCGAAGAGCGTTCAGGACATGGAACTGAAATCGCTGAAGAAGAAGTACAAGTCAAAGGGATTTGCCGCAGGCTGCTCTCGTGAGGTCATTGAACAGGGAGCAGAAATGCTGGGATGGCCGTTGGATGAAGTGCTGCAAAAGACCCTTGATGCCATGAGGGACTGTGAGGCCCGTGTAGCAAAATGAGATGGAGAATATCTAAATATATTTTTTGAAATCATACAAGAAGATGAAAGAGATCAACTACAAGGACATGAAGTTCAATCCGTTCAATCTGATTGGCGGTGAATGGATGCTTATAACGGCTGGTGATGAAAATAGTTGCAACACGATGACTGCCTCTTGGGGGCATCTGGGTTGCCTGTGGGGTAACAACGACCCTTCGGCAGTGGTTTACATTCGTGAGTCGCGCTATACCAAGAAGTTTGTTGATGAGGAGCCATATTTCTCGCTTAGTGTCATGGACAAGTCGTTCAAGAAGCAGATGGCCTATCTGGGCAGCACGTCAGGACGTGACGAGGATAAGATAGCCAAGGCCGGGCTCACGCCTGTCTATGCCGATAACACCGTCTATTTCGAGGAAGCCAAGCTGGTGCTCGTCTGCAAGAAGGTCTATGCCGCAGAGATCCAGCCAAGTGGCATCATCTATCAGGAAACCATCGACCAGAGTTATCCGCAGGGTGACTATCACACCATGTACGTCGGAAAGATTGAGAAGGTGATGGTGAGGGATGATGAGTATCTGAAATAATAGATAAATGAATCGGAATTTAGCGGTATGAAAGTAGAATTGCGGAAATGGTGTTTGGCTGACAAAAAAGAACTGAAGGAATTATGCAATGCCGTTGATAGAACATACTTGTCAGACAGATTGCCGAATCCTTATACAGAAGATGATGCTAATTGGTGGCTGAATATGGTTGCCAAAAGCGAAGGCATTGACGGAACTTTTCGCGCAATGGTCGTAGATGGGAAGATTGTTGGTAGTGTTTCCGTTGAACGAAAAGCAGATATATACAGGCTTGACGGCGAATTAGGTTACATGTTATTGAAAGACTATTGGAATCGTGGCCTGATGAGCCAGGCTGTGGGACAAGTGTGTGAGATTGCAATAAAGGAACTTGGTCTCAATCGAATTAC
>CAMJDL010000129.1 GCA_946404405.1 uncultured Prevotella sp. | reverse complement strand
TCGAAGAACATCGCCCCGAAGGAACAGCTCGAACTGCAGGTGATTGGCCAGAACGACTTTGAGGCTTTCAACAGCATTATCACGAAGATGGCTAACCTCAGTGCCATCAACGTCGTGGCAGAGAAGGATCCCACGGCATCTGCCTTTATGGTCGGTACAGACGAATTTGCAGTGCCCCTGGGCAATATGATTGATGTCGAGGCAGAAATCCAGAAGATGGAGGCTCAGCTGCAGCATCTCGAAGGTTTCCTCGCTGGTGTCAAGAAGAAGCTCTCCAATGAGCGTTTCGTCGCCAACGCCCCCGAGGCAGTCGTCGCCCTCGAACGTAAAAAGCAATCCGACGCCGAAGAGAAAATCGCTTCTCTCCAAGCCTCGATTGCCGCCCTCAAAAAATAGTAATTCATAATGAGGAAGCATTATACCGTTGCTGGACACGGCTTCATTGTGGATGCAGAAGACGCTATATTCACAGAAATGAAGCAGTACGAGCCTTTCATGGATGAAGACGATGGTACCACTCTCTTTACCTTCCGTATCCACAAATCAGATACACCTATTATATATAAAGAGTATCATAGGCAGGAGGAAGAAGGCCAGTCGATAATTTGTGGGGAAACTCCCGAGGGGAATAATATCCTTGAATACCAACTTGGAAACAAAATCGTGGGTTGGCTGGTATGCAGTCATGACTACAAGGAAGGAGATGTTTATTATTTAGGCCCGCAAAGGTTATTTGTGATCAATGGTGCACTGATGATGATGTACACCTTTGCCACATCCGACAAGTTAACGACTCTCTTCCATTCTTCCGTGGTCAGCTATCACAGCAAGGCCTATATGTTTCTTGGCAAGAGCGGAACTGGCAAGAGTACCCACTCTCAGCTCTGGATTAAGCATATCGAAGGAACGGAACTGGTCAACGATGACAATCCCGTTGTCCGCATCATCGATGGCGAGGCCCGGGTCTACGGATCGCCTTGGAGTGGCAAGACGCCGTGCTATAGAAATGTCGACTACCTAATTGGCGGTATCGTCAAACTGAAACAGGCGCCACACAATGAAATCCGTCGTATGAAACCCATTGAAGCTTATGTCGCCCTTGCCATGAGCATCTCAGGTATGCGCTGGAAGAAACAAATGGGCGACGGGCTGCATCAGACAGAGAATCAGCTGACGGCAACCGTTCCTGTATGGCATCTGTCCTGTCTGCCAGACCAAGAGGCGGCAGAACTATGCAATAAGACTATCACAAACAAAGATTAATAGATTATTATCATATGAGACAAAAGAAAGGACTTGTACTTCGCGACGTATGTGGCGAAAAAGTAATCATTGGAGAAGGATTGGAAGCTGTCGACTTCGGCCGTTTGATGTGTTTGAACGACACTGCAGCCTGGCTTTGGGAGAAAGCATCTGAGATGGGAGAGTTTTCCGTTGAAGGACTTGCCGAAGCCCTCCTCGAGGAATTTGAAGTAACAAAGGAACAGGCTCTTCACGATGTGAAAGACATCGTAGCCAAATGGGAAGAGTCCGGTATCTTAGAATAAAAAAGTCTGCAGCGCGCTGCAGACTTTTTTAAACCTACAATTTGATCATTAATTTAGAAAGTCTTTCCAAACACAATAAACAGGAAAGTTTTTAATAGAATGGTTATATCCAATGCCCACGAACGATTCTCCAGATAGTCAAGGTCGTACTGAAGACGTACAAGCATCTTCTCCATCGTGTCCGTATAACCATTATAAAGCGTAGCGTAGCTCGTCACACCCGGCCGAATCTGATAAAGCATATAATAGCGAGGATCTTCCTTCTCTATCAATTTGATGTAATAAGCTCGTTCCGGACGGGGACCCACAAATGCCATATCACCTATAAAAACATTCCATAATTGCGGAAGCTCATCAAGATGATGCTTTCTTAAAAAACGTCCGATTTTGGTCAGGCGAGGATCTTTATGTCCTTCCTGTAGCAACATGGGCTTTTCTTTCTCTGCATCCATTTTCATCGAACGGAACTTATAGATAGTGAACGGACGTCCAAAACGTCCTATCCGCTCCTGTTTGAAAATCGCAGGACCACCGTCTTCGTGTTTCACAGCGAAATAACAGAACACAAAAAGAGGAGAAAAAAGAATCAAGGCTACCAGAGCAGCCAGACAATCGAGAATACGTTTAGTATTCCGCTCGAAAGCACTCATGCCGTCTGGAATAAACCGTATTTCCGCATCGTTATCAGTCCTTTTCTCACTCATTAATTCACCATTATTTCTTTCAAGGGTGCAAAGTTACTAAAAAAAACGGTAATATCCTCAACTAAATAGCTTCTTTTTTTGTTCCGAACATCTTTTCTACACAAATCTCAGTGGCATGTCCACCTATATAGGTGAATTTATTCTTAATCATATCCCGCGTTTTCAGGCATTCTGCCTCGTAATCCATCTGTCGAATGTGATTCAATACTTCATCCTCAGTATAGAGTACACCACTTGGCATCTCTTTCTCAAAATCAATATTCAAATGACGACGTTTGGCATAAGTCTGATAGTCATAGGCAAAACAAATAATTGGCCGTTCCAAGATGGAGAAATCAGTGATACATGAAGAATAGTCCGAAATCAGAATATCACTGACGACAAACAAGTCATTAATAACAGGATACGATGAATAGTCTCTCACGAAATCATTGAATTCTATGCCTAACAACTTCGTGGTATAATGGTGAGTACGGAACAAAAGGACATATTCATCTTTTAGATTTGCCTCCCATTTATCCATCTGAATAGGGGGCTTGATAGAATAAGTTTTACCATGATCATCACTGTCACGCCAAGTTGGAGCATACAAAATTACTTTCTTGTCAAGAGGTAATCCCAAAGCTTTCTTTTTGGTCATCACGTCATCAGCAGACACCTGATATAACATATCATTCCGAGGAAGTCCACTGGGCAGCATGATGGATTCTGGTGCTTTGAAACTCCGCATCAGCACTTTCTTATGGAACTCACTCTCATAACAAAAGAAGTTCAGATGACTGAAATCATAGTCTTTACGTCCCGGAACATCGTTACCAACTGCATTCAGGCTACAGCCATGCCAGGTATTCAGATAGATACAATCCTTCTTCTTATACCGCAAACCGCGTTCGATATTGACACTCGT
>CAMJDL010000128.1 GCA_946404405.1 uncultured Prevotella sp. | reverse complement strand
TTATAAATAATGTGCAAAGGTACGCAATAAACTCCATATTCCGAAGAATACTTTATTTTTTTTGGCTTTTTTATATAAAAATAGAGATTGCCGCCCGAAAAGGGCAGCAATCTCTATGGATTATCAAAGCGAAAGATACTTACTGGATGAATAGATCCGGGAATATCTTGCTAATGTCTTCATACATTTTGTACCAGTCTCTGGATGCATTTCTGTTCTGGGCCCATTCTAGGAATCCGGGATATGCCGACTTGATGCTCGTTCCTTCCTTCGGATATCTGAATCCGTCAGGTACAATGATGACATAGGGAGATTTACCCTTCTCTGGCATGCGAATGGTCTTTTCTGTCGTTTTGTTCACAATGTAGATATTCCTCATGAAATCTTCGAGTGACAAAACGGTAGAAATACGTTCTCTTGGAGTATTACTTGCAACTTGTCCATTGGTTTGAGTGTTGGCATACGTCTCCTTGGGGATTCCAAATAAATCATGTATCTCACGATTGTTCATTCTGCTTCCTCCGGGGATTCCCATAATGTATACCTCATCAGCTGCACCGCAGGCTGCCAAACCAACCTCAATGATGCCATTGTCGATACGCTTGGCATAGATGACGACATCGTTCATGTCATAGTCTGCCTGTGCAGGACGGTCTTCGAAGCACATAAGGTAGGAAGCACCTTTAATATCTTCAGGAACCATGTCTTCTTCTATAATTTCCGTCCCTTGGACAACCTCGATGATCATATCGCAGAAATTGCAGTCGGCACCGTCTTCGAAGCACATATATGAACGCTTGTTGGCACTAAAGAATCCGATACGCGGGCTGGTCCACTGCATACCACTGGGAGTGCCACCATAACGTTTATCTTTTTTCGCGCTAGGCGAACCTGCTGCGACATCCTGTGACAACGTTTTGTCCATTGCCGAGAAATAGTGACCCATCAGGTGATTCACCTCAAAATTTAGTCGTCCGTCGCCATAGATACAACCACTGCCGCAGTTTGATATATCGCCCATTTTGTTAAAATCCTTTCTGTTTAAGAATCCAATCTTATAGCCCTTAGGAATAGCAGCGCTGACAGCGAGTGAGCTTGTTTCCGGAGTTCCGTCACCATAGTAAGGCAGCAGATACTCCTTCTCCCTGCGGCACTTGTCACCTCCATTCATACCAGGGATGGCTTTGTACTTAGGAAGAGATTTGATGTAGTTGGCCTCTTGTTCTGATGTCATACCTGCTGTTGTGGCAGGATTGAAATAATAATAATAGATGGTATTGAAATGACCTTCAGATGTGTTCATTTGAATAGGTATCAGGCTCGTCGGTCTGCCGTTACTGATCAGATAGCTGTTGTTCACTCGGAAATAGGCATTTCCCTGAGCTATGCCCTGCCAGTTGTTAGCCTTGCTGCCGGTCGTATTCGTACCACCGGTCTTTTTCAGATATGTGCTGATGATTGACTTCAAAGTATTCAGGTCTCCAGAGTTGGATACGCTTTTACAGATGAAGCCGTCCTCCACGTTCCATCCTCCGCCTGATACAGTTTGGTGAGACCAGAGCCGGTCGTTTTTCCAAGAACCATCTGCCCAAACGTCATAATAGCGATTCTTTCCACTATTATCAGTCTTGTCATTCGACCAGGTTGTCCCGTTTTGTAGAGATTCCTCGGCACGCTGGGCGTTAAAGGATTTGATGCTTTCTCCCAACACAATCAGAGTTGGATAGTCGTCAGACGTCCCACGGGTACGGGCATTGGCTGTTGATGCAAATGACAAGTTGCTCTCGCCGACGTTAAACACCTTAATGTAATACACTCCTTTACTGCTGACACAAGCTGCAACAAGTTCAGTAGCATCGCCAGGAGCTTCGTAGTTGAGGGTTACAACGTCACCTTTCTGACAATCTGCAGAGTTCAGAATGGCGGCCTCGTCATTACCAAAAGGAGATTCCGTCAATATCTGCACCTTGGCAATGTCTTCCAAATCAGCATCGACTTTGATGGTGATGCTTCCGTTCGTAATATCGACCCATGTCTGCTCTTGGTCAATTGTGATGCCAAGCTGTTTCTCGGTATTGGCTCTGATGGATTCCTCATTGAACTGAGTGTCGTTTAGTTCATAACTTTTACCGCAAGATACGAGAATCGCAGCCGATAAAAGGAATAGATATTTGCACTTCATAACCTAAAAATACTAAAATTGTCTTTGTTTCTATGTTTATAATTTTGGTGCAAATATACGCTTTTCTCCTTATATACAAGTAGATTCTTTATAAAAACGCCTATGTTTTAACAATATTTATAATTCTATGGTCACTTTTCCGTTAATTTGCCTTCCCGTCAGGTAGTTTGGCACGGCCCACTGGCGATTGGTGACATCGGTCACCCAGTAGTAACTGTTCACGTTGGAGATGCCGAACAGGTTCAGGCAGTCGAGTCCGAGCCAGATGTTTTTGACGGACTTGCCATCCTTCAGCGCCCTGAAACTCATGCCGATGTCGGCACGCTTGTAGGCTGGTGCGCGGAACTGTTGCTGTTCGAGTCCACGGTGTGGGGGGCCGAAGGGCAGGCCGTCGGCAAAAGCCAGACGGAGTGTCATTTTCCAACGGTCGGTACCAGGGAAATAGTCGGTGAAATGGAGGTTGATGGCATATCGCTGGTCTGTCGGGGTGGGGATCCACTGGCCGTTGTATTTCTGTCGGGCGCTCATCAGGGAGAATGTGAGCCATGAGTCTGTCCCAGGCACAAACTCGCCGTAAAGCTTCAGATCCAGCCCTGCGGTATAGCCAGAACAGAGATTCTCACCGAAGTACGTAATCTTCACATTCTGAACATTATACGGGATGAGGTTCGATAAAGCCTTGAAGTATGCCTCGGCCGAGAACTTGAAGGGGCGGTTAAGCATCTTGAAGCGGTAATCCATCGCAACGATGAACTGCAGGGAGCGTTGGCTCTTGATGTTTTCATTGAGCACCGCCCGCGTCACTCCGTTCTGTGTCACCGTGTCGCGCATCTCCTTGTAGAACGGCGCCTGGTAATAGAGTCCGGTGGCGAAACGGAAGGTGTAGTCGCGGTTGAAGGCGGGCACGAGGGCCAGCGAGGCTCTCGGCGACACGATAGTCTCTTTGTTGAACGACCAGTTGGCGAGTCTGACGCCGTAGTTCAGCGTGAAGTAATTGTCGCCTTTGTTGAAATGATAGGTGTCCTGTATGTAGGCCTCGATGCGATGACTCTTCACGTCGTTCTTTGCCGACAGCGTGTAAATCAGATCCAGCCGGTCTGGTGTATGTGGGATGGAATAGCCGCTGGAGTCGCGCATCTCGTATTCCCGCGATGTCTCTT
>CAMJDL010000127.1 GCA_946404405.1 uncultured Prevotella sp. | reverse complement strand
CTTGGGCCAAGAACAAAATAGTTACTATTGTCTGTCATCTTCTCGGAACCTTCCTTGCCTGTAAAGTCAATGGGCATGGGAACGCCCTGGCGGTCTGTGTACCAGAACTTCAGCGGGGTATGCTCTCCATGCTGCTGGCTCTCCTTATACATCAGGCAGAGGGCAGCATCACTGAGCGTCAGGAAACGGTCATAGTCGGCATTCAGTCGGCTGCAGTTGCCGGGGAACGACGAAACGAACAGCTCCAGCTGATTGTAGGCACGTTTAGAGATCTGGATATTCATGCGGCTGAAGAAGTTCTCCAGATAGTTGTTGGCCTTGGACATGCTGGCTTCCTTCGAGATACATACTGTCAGACTGAAATGGGCATACACAAGCTGTTTGTTCTCACGGGCAATAATGTCCTGTACCTTCTTGATGTCTTCAACGGCAAGGGCATTGCTGGGAGAGGGGATGGAGCTGTGGCGGTTCTTTTTCTTGTCGAGCATGGCCAGCTCATGCTTCTGGTTGGGCATGAAGATGACCTGGTTATATACAGCAGACTCGATGCCGGGGATGCTGTCAATACCTGCCAGCAGGTCAACGGGCATCTCACTGTTGTTGACAGTCATCAGCGTATAGGGACGGATGATGGTGGGCAGATTGATATTGTCAACATCGACCAGGCTGAACACACGGCAATGGCGGTCACCCATCAGGATGTCCTCGCCATCGACCTTGAAATTGGTCATGGAATAGTGCGCGTCACGGAAGTTCATGGCGAAATAGCGGTCAACATAGTCCTGACACTCGGCACCATTGAGGAAACGGACATGCAGCTTCTCGGCATGGAACTGGTCACGAACCTTGTTGAGCTTGTCAAGGAACTCTCGCCATTTCTTGGCATCATAGGAGAAAAGTCGGCTTTTCCGATTTTCCTGAGTGATAATAAGTACGGTCTTGACCTCAGTATATTCGCGTCCGTGGAAATAGCGGAAATAGGACTGTTGGAGTGTGCTGAGATTTTGACCGTTAATGAGGGGTGAAGAATCAAAGCGCTTGCGGATGAATACATCCTGCTTCTGAAGGATGTAGCCCTCGCCGAGCGACTGGCAGATCTTGGTGAAGAGCTGCTGGTAGTCGTAGTAGCTGTCGGTGTCGGCAGAATACTTCTGGACGGGATTCTCAATCTCCATCAGGGCAGAATAGTCGCCTGATTTGGTATAGACAATGCCGATGCCCTCCACATCCTCGACGGAGAAATAGATGTCTTCGAAGACCTTGGCGCGTTTGCCGCCAGTGCCGAAAGCCTTGACGGAGATTGCCATGCCTACGAGGATGGAGAGGAACATGAGAACGACATAGATAGTCATAATGGTGTATGGTTGTATTTACGTATTTTCTTATTCAGTTATGGGCGTATGACTATATTTCGGAGTCTCGCCTGTAGATGAGTATGCCCTGAAACTCGTGCTTGGTGTGCAGTCCCTTCATCTGTTTGAGGATGATAAGGGCGATGCCGACGGCGCAGATGACTGTGAGGGTAATGAGTCCCACGACGAAGCCCAGCAGCGAGTAGGCAATGATGAACGACAGGATGGCACAGCCTGCAGTGATGGCTGCCCAGGTAATGTAGCGACCACGAAGGCCCATGAATTCAAGGGGTCTTTGCAACCCCTTGAAAACTGGGTACTCCGGGTAGCTGGTGTTCACTGTGTTGTTCATCAGAATCCAGTGATTACACCGTCCTCGATGCCGAAGAACAGAGGCAGAGCCTGGGCAGCGGCAATCAAGAACACACATGCGCCGATGATCATCATGATAGACTTCTTGACGTCCTGCTCCTCGTTGTTCATCTTCACATACACGGAGATGGCACCGACGATGGCCACGACACCTGCAATGGCATAGCAGAGCTTGGTGGCGATGGGGACGTACTGGGCAATCTGCTCAGAAGCCTGGCTGATGGCGTTCTTACCAGCCTCGTAGCCTGCACCACTGCCCGACTCTGCCAGGGCTGTGGCAACATTGAAGGTGAGACACACGGCGACGAGGACGCAGAAGCGCACGGCACGGCTGTTCTTTACAAGGTTGCAAGCACGCTTGCAGCCATTCTTTAAGTTCGCAAAAATCATTTGTTTTAGAATAAATTTGTGTTACCTGAAAACTTGTAGATTAAAGAACGAAACTATTAGAATAGAATAAAGAACGAAAATTAATGGTTATGTTTATGGCTGATTACCAGCCGAATACGACATTGTCTGAGCGCACTATTCCAAAGAATCCCGGTAGGGCGAACGTGGCTATCACAAGGAACAGGCATGAGCCGAAGCACATCATGATCGACTTGGATATGTCGCCTTCCTGATTATTCATCTTAATGTATATCTGCAGGGCATTGACGATAGCCGTCAGTGTGGCTATGGCATAGAGCACAAGCGTTACGTAGTGCATCATCACCAGCAGGAACTCTGTCATGCTATACAGGCCCTCGGCTCCCATGTTGTAGTCAACAGCACCGCCGTCAACCAGCGTTTCGGCAGTCACAGGGATGATGTGACAGACCATCAGGATGGGCAGGATGGATAGAATTCTTCGGATTTGCATAGGACTACACTCTTATTCGGGTTTGGGTGATTTTGTTTCCATCTGAAGTGTCACCGCCGTTGAACATGATGAGCTGCATCTGCTCATGGGTAAACTCGGCATCTGACTGCATCTTGACGGGTTTGAACTGGCTCTGGATGTGACTCATGACATTGTCAGCCTTGTCACCATGAGCGGCATTTCCCTGATTCCGACTGCCAGAAGAAGCATTTGACCCGTCTGTGCCATTCTTACCGTTTCTGATAACATAGCCGTCATCGGTCTCTTCAACCTCAGTAGGTGGAGCGTCAGGTGCAGGCTCTGGGACATCGATGGTCTCAACATCGCTCTTGTCTTCTTTCTTGGCCTTCATGTCGAGATACATCAAAGCCAGATAGTAGATGGCGAAGACTACTGTCAGTCCGATGAAGTAAATTGTAGAATAACTCATCTTTTTACCTTGTTTGAACTAATACTTTTTAATTTTCGGTGTGCAAAGGAACGAAGAAAAAACGATGATAGAAGTAAATTCTGCAAAATCTTAGAATTTTAACATTTCAATATTGATTCTATGTTAAAAACAAAACATATTACTATGTGTTTTTGTAGCGAATAAAGAGAAATTCTACCAATCGACATTGATACAAATCAATTACTATATGCAATTTGGTATATTTTCAACAATTAAGGCTAAAAGATTTGTTTGTTTCTAATGAAATGTTTACCTTTGCACCGCCAAAAATGGTATTTTCAGCAGAAGAAAATCTTCTGTGTAGTAATATAGAATAATGTAGAACGTGCTTTATGGCAAAAGAAAAAAGTATTCTGTACAAGTGGTGGCGACCTCAGTACCTTATATGTGAACACTGGTTGCCATACAATCGTTATGCTTAGTTCTGTCCCCTAAGTAATCTCTTTTGAAATTATCAACTATCC
>CAMJDL010000126.1 GCA_946404405.1 uncultured Prevotella sp. | reverse complement strand
GTTTTTATTCGGAGCATTATTCGCAGCAGGGCTCAGCTTTACTGCATGCTCAAGTGACAACGACGTGGTGGGGAACAATGTCCCTACAGGTGAAAATGGTGGTAATAAGTATCTTGCCATCGGAATTAATCTGCCACAGGCAGTTTCTGGAATGACGCGTGCTGGCGGAACGGACAACAATGGTCAGGTGACTTATCACGATGGTTTGGCTACGGAGTATGCTGTGAAGAATGCCACGCTAATTATCTTCAACAATGCTAGTAACGAGGATGACGCTACCTTTGTTGCCGCATATACTATCAACACGGCACCCTGGACAGGAACTGGCACTTCCAATAATGTTACAGAGACATCCACGAAGGTTGTCAAATTGGTGGACTCCAAGGTTGTTGCAGGTTACAGAGCCATGGTGGTACTTAACCACAATAACATTCTAACGGTTTCTGACGATGGTGGACTAAGCGTCAACGGCATAGCCCTAAGTTCAACAAGCACCTATGCCGATTTCCGAGAGAGTCTAACGGATAACATCACTACCCTCGATGCATCGAAGATGACATCTGCAGGATTCTTTATGGCCAATGCACCGCTATCAAACAGCAAGGGTTCTACCTCAACATCTGCTTCAGGAACAACCTCAACACTTGTTACTATTTCTTCAAGTGCCATTTATAAATCGGAGGCCGAGGCTCAGGCTGGTACTTCCTACGACCAGATATTTGTAGAGCGAGGTGTGGCCAAAGTTACTATGCAGCAGAATGATGGCACAGCAACCATGACCAACTCTAAGGTAGCAACAGCAAACGATTTAACATGGCAGGTGACGGGATGGATTCTCGATAATACGGCTCCCACAACCTACCTAGTACGCTCGACAGAAGGCGACAGCGACTTCCGCGCTTTGAAGAGCCAAGCTACGTCACCTACTACCGCAGGTGTCTACCGCTACATCGGTAACACAGAGGTTTATGACGGTGTAAATGCGTCCACAGGGAAATATCGTACTTATTTTGCACCCAGCATCGGCTATGATACATGGGCTAGTGGCAGTACTTACTCATTGAACACCTACTCGACTGGTGACTTTACTACGACATTCGGTGAGACTAATCCAAAGTACTGTTACGAGAACACCTTCGATGTAGACCACCAGAATGTAAAGAATACTACGCTGGTGCAATTGGCCATTACTGCCAAATATGGTGGAAGTGCTGTTGACCTCTATACACTTGGTGGACAGAAGACAACGGTATATACCGAGGCGCTGCTGGAAACTGCCATTAAGGAAACTGCCTATTATGTGTTGTTGGGTGACGGTGTCACCTTTAATACTACGTTTGGCACAAGTGACATTACGGTAACGATGCCGACGACGTCTGTAGCAGGAACAGTGACTCTGGATCCTAGTAATACGTCTTGTATAAAGGTAACACCAGATAATGGCAAGATAGCATCTGGTTATACAGAGGCCACTTTCTATACCAACCTGAGTGCAGCCCTCGGCGAGATAGCCTGTTACAAAGGCGGCGTAAGCTACTATAGCATTCGCATCAAGCACTTCGGTGATAACCTCACACCGTGGAACACCTGGGAGGCTACCCAGTCTTTGACTGCTCCCAGTTCTACCACCATTTATCCAAATAATGCAGATAATCGCAATGGCGACTATTTGGGACGTTATGGCGTATTGCGTAACAACTGGTATGACATCTCAGTAAGCAGTGTTCGTTCATTGGGTGATGCGACGCCTCATACCGGTGATTGGCCCGACACGCCTGATGATGAACTCGACAACTACTTGGCGTTCCGTATCAACGTTCTCTCATGGGCTAAGCGAACTCAGAGTGCAGATCTCTAACGACACTTGAATCATCCATAATTGTAAGCATGTGGGGCGGGAGCCCCGCCCCACATTTGCTTCAATTATATGAGTGAGACGTTGTAGAATTTTTCAAAAAGTGAAAAAGATCCGAAAAAAAGGATATGATGTCGTTCTCGTGCTGCTGGTACTTTTTTCAGTAGTGCTGGTGATGGCATGCAGCAGTGAAGATGAAACCTACGGACAGTCTGAGGTGGATATACTCTCACGCTTCAACAGCGAGGGTAAGGCTTGGATGTCGCTTTCGATTCCACTCGGCACTCTGGAGTCTACAAGAGCTACGGCCTTTGATGATGGATTGAGTGACGAATGGAAAGTCAAGGATGCCTACATTCTGATATTTGCTGGTAGCAGTGAGTCGGATGCGACTTTCGCCAGTGCCTATAAAGTGGATAACCCTGCACTCATCGCCTCTGGAAATGAACAGATAACTGCAACTGTCACAATCTCCATTGATGCTGCCAATATCCACACGGGTGACAAACTGTATATATTTGCGTTGCTGAATAATAATTCAAGCGCTATTACGACATCATCGTTTCCCGCTATTAGCGTCGCTTTCGCAAATGGTGGGACGGAAAAGATCATTAATAGTAGTTCCAAATTTTCCGACTTGAAGACAATAACCATAGATGGTATAAAAAATGATGAAGGGTACTTCCTGATGACCAATGCCACGTTGGCCGATGCAGCCAGCACCAGCGCCTCGCTATCGACACTCGTGGAGGTGCCCGCCAGCTATTTCTTCCCAACGGAAGCTCAGGCTGAAGCCAATCCTGCAGGGCATATCAACGTGGAGCGACTCGCTGCCAAGACGACGGTGGAACTGTCAGACGGACTCACCTATTCTATATTAGGTAATAGTTACGCAGACTTCGCTAGGGGTGACCTGAGCTGGGCACTCGACAACTATAACACCTCGAGTTATGCCTACAAGCATCTCTCAGCCGTCAGCTACCAACGCTTTGTGGAGACCAATGCTATTGAGGCCTACTATCCGCTGAGATACCGAACCCATTGGGCAGAGGACGTGAACTATAGTTCGAACACAAATCTCACGAATTCCACGAATCCCAGTTGGAGCAGTATGGGAGATTCGTATCCACAGTATTGCGCTGAGAATACCTTCAACGTTGGTCATATGCAAGATAACTGCACAACATCGGTATTGGTGCGGCTGCAACTGAACAATGGTGGTGACTTCTATACAACCAGCGTCACAGGACAGGATGTTATCTTCCAACCGCCTTCAACGACTCTGGAGGAACAAGGCACGAGCGCCTCGTCATCGTTCAGCCGGACAAGGTCGAATGTTGTACCTTACGACGGCATGAACATAGCTACCATTGACGACAATCTGCGCACTTGGCTGATGCAGAACAATAGCGGATTCCGCAACTGGGTGAATACCTATGCCGCTGGAGAGGTGAAGCACGTAAATATCGAGTTGACGGAAGATCTTGCCACAGGCACCGCCACTGTGAGCAGGGTGACACAGACGGCCAGGGCTAGCGAGTCTACAGAGGCAACGGCCTTTAACAATCTTGGTCTTGTGGACTATTTCGCCAATAATATCAGTCTGAAGTTCTACAAAGACGGCTATTGCTACTATCGTGTGCCTATCCGTCATTTTGACAATACTCAGACACCTTGGGCTTCGGCTGCATCAATGACAAACAACTCGACAGCTCAAGTGTATGGAACTGGTGATGCTGCAGCAAACAACTATCTCGGCCGTTATGGCGTGGTTCGAAACAA
>CAMJDL010000125.1 GCA_946404405.1 uncultured Prevotella sp. | reverse complement strand
TGGAGGTCAACATAGCCTCCATGTCGGGCATGACTGGCTCCAGATATTGGCTCTCGTGGAGGAACATGCCATACCAGTTGGCTACCTGGTCTTTCCAGTATTGCTGCCATTTGGAAAGGGTTGATTTTTCCAGCAGACGGTGAGCCTCGATAATCAGTTTTGGGGCGGCAGCCTCAAAGCCAACACGTCCCTTGATACCGATAATAGTATCACCGACGTTGGCGTCACGACCAATAGCGTATGAAGCACCAATCTCCTCAATCTTCTGAATAGCCTTCACCTTATCATCGAAATGCTCACCGTTGACAGCCACAATCTCGCCTTTTTCAAACTGGATCTTCAGCAGTGACTCTTGCTCTTTGGCAGTGACATGCTTCAGATAAGCGTCCTCAGGCAGGCCCTGTGTGGGGTCGAGTAATTCGCCGCCGCAGATGCTGGTTCCCCAGATACCAACGTTATAGGAGTATTTCAACTTGGTGAAATCAGCGAAGAAACCATGTTCGTTGAGATAATCCACCTCTTCCTTGCGCGTAAGCTTCTGGTCTCGGGTCAGGGTGATGATCTCCACACCAGGTGCCATCACGAGGAAGGTCATGTCGAAACGGATCTGGTCGTTGCCGGCTCCTGTCGAACCGTGGGCGATGGCATCTGCACCGATCTCCTTTGCATAGCGAGCAATAGCAATGGCTTGGAAGATACGCTCACTGCTCACGGAAATAGGATAGCAGTTGTTACGCAGTACATTGCCGAAGATCATGTATTTCAACGATTTCTCATAATACTCATGGGTCACGTCAAGGGTTACATACTGTACGGCCCCCAGTTTATAAGCGTTCTCTTCGTTCTTCTTTAATTGTTCCTCACTGAATCCGCCTGTGTTGGCACAAGCGGCATAAACGTCCCAGCCGTCCTGGGTCAATTTCATTACGGTGTAGGAGGTGTCGAGACCTCCCGAAAATGCAACTACAACTTTCTTGTTTGCCATATCTCTATTTTTTTACCTTTTTACTTTTTTATTGTTCTTCTAATTCTTCCAGATGACGAATGCGATTGATGACCTCGTCGGGAATCTTGGCGGGAAGATGTTCTGTTGGGTCGTAAAGCATGGCCGTACAGATGCAGTATTTCCTGCCTGTGCGATGCAGCACATCAACGTTTACACATCCCTCACATCCTTTCCAGAAGGCCTCGTCATCAGTGAGGTCGGCAAAAGTGACAGGTTGGTAACCTAATGCGGTGTTCATGGCCATCACTGCCGCACCACTGGTCAGGGAGAAAATCTTAGCATGCGGCCAACGGGTGCGGGCCAGCGTGAAGGTCATGTCCTTAATGCGCTTTGCTACATGCTTCCCACGGAAATCTGGGTGCACAATTAGTCCGGAAGTTGTAACATATTGTTGATTCTCCCATGTTTCTATGTAGCTGAAACCTGCGAAGGTGCCATCCTTGGTCAATGCAATGACGGCTTTTGCCTCCAGCATTTTCTTGGTCAGATATTCGTGTGTCCTCTTAGCGATACCAGTACCACGAACTTTCGCGGCCTCTGCGATGGTATCTAAAATGGTATCGACATACTTTTCATGTTCTGGCCCAGCAACTAACACTTCTATATCTTCTTCGTGTTCCATAAATATTGTATCTCCAGTATTATATCGTCGCTATTGTTCTATCTCATATTTGGTACGACATCACTCAATGCCTCGACAACGTGCTGATGGCTGATCCCTTCTTTGATGACAATGAAGATAGTGTCATCTCCTGCGATGGTTCCAAGAATCTCTGGTACGTCGCTGTTGTCGATGTTCCAGGCAATGCTGCTGGCATAGCCTGGACGGGTTTTGATGATGCCTATGTTCCCTGAGAAGTTGATGCTGATGAATCCAGGTACCTTCATCATCTCGCGAATACTATTAGGAGAACTGACACGCTTATACATGGTCTCGTTGGGCAGCACATAGACATAGTTTCCGCTCATGGAGGCAGCCTTGGCAACTTTCAACTGCTTTAGATCTCGGCTCAGGGTGGCTTGTGTCAATTTGAAACCCTCTTTCTGGAGAGCATTCAAAAGCTCATCCTGACTTCCCAGTTGTTGGCTCGAAATGATAAGTCTCAGCGCTTCTAATCGGTTGTTTTTAACTTTCATGAAGTATATTTATTCAAAATTCGGGTGCAAAATTACATATTATTTTGCATCCGACCAAATAATTCTGCATATTTTTGCAAAATTACCTCTTCATGTCGAATCCTACGCGTACACCGTCGTATTGTTTACTGAGGTCTCCAATGGCCTGCATGTCCTTATTGCCACTCAAAGCCGCCATGGTCTGGAGTATGGTCAGTAATTTGTTGGCTTCAAAGAGGATGGAGATACCGCTGATTTCGCGCTTCGTATAGCAGTTAACGCTGAGAAGGAGTCCTTTCAGGGTAATCTTCTGGGTGGCCTCGTCGAAAGTGTAGTTGCCACTGAATGGGGTGCCATCGATCTTCGAGGTAAAAGTACCGTCTTCCTTGAATGTGATATAGGTGTTGCTTGGTGATATGCCCACTTGCTGATAGTAAGGCAATAATTTTTCCTCAATCTGTGCTGCAGCCACCTCGCCACCAGCCTTTGCCAATAGATTCTGGCTGGTGAATGCACAACCTGGTCCCATATAGTTCCATGTACCGATTAGTCCTCGGGACGATACCTTGTCCATGCCAATGACACTGGTAATGGCATTAATAGCACTTCCGTTCGATATGGCATTCAACATTTGACCACAACTTGTCATCATCAGACAGACGATGCCAACCAAAACAATCCTAATACTTTTCATATCCTTTCCAATTAATCTTTATTTCTATAATCCGCTGCGAAGATACAACATATTCTGCGAATTCCCAAATAAAAACGATGAATATTTTAAATAATCAGCCTCAATTTTTGATCAGGTTTGTGCACGTGCATGATATTTAATATATAATAATGTGTGTTTGGTTTATAAGTCTTGATATTTGTCAAGAGGTGTAATTTGTCCACTTAAAAATTGATTTTTTTTGCAGAAAAGTTTTGTTGATTCGGAAAAAGTGTGTACCTTTGCACCCGCTTTCGGAAACGGAGGCATTTAAGAAGGAGTTCTTTGAAAGATTTACATAGACAGAAGTAGTACAAGAAGCGTGTGCTTGTGCATATGCACTGGCACATGGGTTAAATGAAACGAACCGTTTGATTCTTGAATTTGGATAGTCGTTCTGTGACAGATTAGATTCCTTCAGTGGAATAGAGATATTTTATACAATGGAGAGTTTGATCCTGGCTCAGGATGAACGCTAGCTACAGGCTTAACACATGCAAGTCGAGGGGCAGCATGAAGTCAGCTTGCTGACTTTGATGGCGACCGGCGCACGGGTGAGTAACGCGTATCCAACCTACCCCTTAGTAGGGCATAGCCCGTAGAAATGCGGATTAATACCCTATGTTTTCCGGAGACGGCATCAGAACTGGAACAAAGATTGATCGCTAAGGGATGGGGATGCGTACGATTAGGTTGTTGGCGGGGTAACGGCCCACCAAGCCTGCGATCGTTAGGGGTTCTGAGAGGAAGGTCCCCCACACTGGTACTGAGACACGGACCAGACTCCTACGGGAGGCAGCAGTGAGGAATATTGGTCAATGGGCGTGAGCCTGAACCAGCCAAGTAGCGTGCAGGACGACGGCCCTACGGGTTGTAAACTG
>CAMJDL010000124.1 GCA_946404405.1 uncultured Prevotella sp. | reverse complement strand
TGGACATCTCTATCCGTTACACCTTCAACGCCCAGAAGAGCAAGTATAAGGGAACAGGTGCAGGTAAAGCCGAGCAGCAGCGCATGAGCAACAGCAACTGATGCCATTCATCACATTTTTATGCAGAATATCCCAGATATTTGTTTATCTCGTCAAATATGTGTACTTTTGCAACATCGAAACGTATAAAAAGAAAAAGTATGAAACAGAAATTTTGTCAGAGTTGCGGCATGCCGCTCACAGAAGAAGTCCTCGGCACCAATGCCGACGGAAGTAAGAACGAAGATTACTGCATGTACTGCTACAAGGACGGTAAGTTCCTGCAGGATTGTACGATGGAAGAGATGATTGAACATTGTGCTCAATTTGTGAATGCTGTTAATGAAGGGTTAGAAAAACCTATTACCAAAGAGGAATACATCGGCATGATGAAATCGTACTTTCCCCAGCTTAAGCGTTGGCGCCAAACGCTGGATGTGAATAACGATGAAGCGATGAATGCTAATCCCGCTTTAGCCGGCATTAAAGAACTCATTGCACAGATGGCCGACAAACAGCCCATCGCTTACATCTCGTCAGTAGACCAAGAAGGTTTTCCTTGGACTAAGGCCATGCTGAAGCCACGTAAACGCGAGGGTATCAAAACCTTCTACTTTACAACCAACACATTCTCAATACGTGTGGCTCAATACAAGGCTAACCCCAAGGCCAGTATCTATTTCTGTGATGCTAAAGGTTTCAAAGGTATGATGCTGCGTGGTACGATGGAAGTACTAACCGACCCTGCCTCTAAGGAGATGATTTGGCGCAATGGCGACGAGCAGTACTATCCCGGTGGTGTAACCGACCCTAACTATTGCGTACTCAAATTCACCGCCACCGATGGTCGATTCTATAGTGATTTCTATCCACGTAGTTTTGTAATTGAGTAAATGAGCAATTATATGTGCTATAGAGAAGAAGCCATCGAATGTGTAAAAGATCATGTTCTCCAGATACATAAGCAAATATATGCCAAGTATGAAGGGGATTTTGACAGGATCTATACGGAAGGGTACAACAGCAAGTCCTATACGGGTAGGGTGATTGAGCCAGGAAAGATTTATGAACTGAGTTATTTGGAATGTACGTGCCCTAAAGTTAAATGTGGGCAGAGAAACCATCCGCAGCAGTGTGAGTGCTCACGACAGAGCATTCTATATATCTTGTCGCAACTTGAACCGGACAGCCAATTCGATGTTCGGATTGAGAATACGATTCTCAGGGGAAGCGACCGCTGTACTTTCAGAATAACAAAGCATAAAGGTATTTGTATATGATGAGAACAATAGTAACATTTGCCCTGTTTGTGGCGACACTCGCAAGTGCACAGGGGTTCGAGGCGCAAAACGGTTATGTATCCAAGCAAGACAGTCTGCTTCAGGATTACGACTATTTCTTCAGTCAATTGGAGCAGATACATCCCGATCCCTATAGCGCTTTTGGCGGGAAGGATGGATTTGGCAAGGCCGTGAAGCAACTGAGAGATGAGCTGGCCAACCGCGACTCCTTAACACTTAACGAGATGCAGGTGGAAGTGACCAAACTGATATCCGCACTCCACGACGGACATACTTATATAGGGTATGATAAAGCGCCAAAGAAAGTAGAAGACCAATGGGTACCGCTGAAATTTAAGGTTATTCCCGATGGCATCATCGTAAACGGATACACTCCAGAACTGGAGTCCTTGAAGGGAGCGATGTTATGCGAGGTGGAAGGCGAGCCATTAGAATCGGTACTTGATCGCCTCGACAAACTTGTTGTTTCTGAGAATCGCTATGGACTGATGGGTAATGCTTGCAGAAACATTGGCAATACCAACACCCTGCGACAATTATTCCCTACATTCAATAAGGAACAGGTCTCAATGAAGTTCCGTATGGCTAATGGCATAGATACGCTCGTCAGTCTTCCCTTCTATCCTAACGGTCCGTTTTGGGAAAACATTGTATGGACATCTACTGATGAACGTTTCCCACATAAGAACTTCGAATACCGCTTTGTCGATGACAGCAAACAAACGATGGTAATGTGCATCAACTCCGTGGTGAGTGCCGACATACCAAATCTCGAAAGCTACGGCCTGAAATCGGATGTGATTGTGGCTGATGTCTTTGCCAAGATGCTGCGTGAGATGAAGGCTGCCAACAGTCCTCGTCTCATCATAGACCTGCGCGGCAATGGCGGTGGTTGGACGATGATCATGTATGCTGCGCTGTACGAGCTCTACGGCAAGCGTTTAATGGATACCGACTTAGGCATGCACTTTGCCACCAAAGTATCAGATGGATGGCTCAAAAAATATAATACGACTTTAGAACAGGTCAATCAGGATAGAGGTACATCGCTGAAGATGGGCGATTTCATTGAACAATCATCAAACATCAGCAGTTTCGACTGGTTTATGTGTGCCGACATGAACATTATCAAAGCACAAAACGGTGAACCCATCTACACGCCAGAAGAAATCTATGTGGTTACCGACGTGCAGACCTTCAGCTCCGCTTTCCATACCGCTTATATGCTGTGGAAGATGGGAGCCAAGGTGGTAGGCGTAACTTCCGGGCAGGCTCCCAACACGTTTATGGAGGTTACACAATTCAAGTTGCCGAATACCGGTCTTGAATGCTCTGTCTCCAACTCCCTGCAGAGTTGCTTCCCCACAGATCATCCTATGGCAAAGACTTTCACCCCAGACATTCAATTGTCGTATGATGACTATCGTCAGTTCGACTTCAGTAAGGATGCAGAATTATTGTTTATCGAAAAGCTTTGCTCGACAAAGAAATCCCGTGCCAAGAAACTGTAGGGCGGACGGAACTTGACGTCACTCGACGACAGCAGGTACTTCAGCACGATCTGCTGCGAGTTGGTGGTCTTGTCAAACTCGTCAATGTTGATCAGCGCAAACGAGGTGAGCGCGATGTTCAGGTCGAACTCATTCTTGAAGTTCAGTTTGTCATTGTAGTAGTCGCGCAGTTCAGGCGGCAACAGGATCTTGCAGAAACGCGTTTTTCCGCAACCCTGACGGCCTATTAACAGCGGCGTCAACGCATTGCCAGTCAGCTGCTTATCGCTCTCGCGCCACTGAGCCACCATACCCACGAGCCAGAACTTCAGATACTTCTCCCAATGGGGCTGATCCGTCGGCACCCGCTTGGCGAGATCGGCGATATAGTCGTGTCCGTCCCATTCTGGCAAGTTGTCGAGCCACGTGTTCACAGGATCGTACTGCTCAATGCGCGTCGAGTCGATAAATCGGTTCACGTCCTGGTCCCACGACTTCAGTCCCTGCTCGCGGGCTTCGATGGTCATATCGTTGCGCACCTCTTCCGTCAGCGGCTTAAACGTCTGGTCCTCAGAGTATTTCATACGATATTCGGCCACACCCGTCATCAGGTTCTTCCGCATATCGTAGTTGGCCGTCAGGCATCCTCTGGGGCTTATAGAACTGATAGTTCAGACGAAGTTTGAACACCCTGTCCTTTTCAGGATTCTCACGGATCATTTCTGCCACTTCCGACAGTTCGATACGCTTGATGACCTCCTTCTTTCGTGACAATTTCAAAAAACTTATCTTCATAATTTCACCTCTTCTTTTAATTCTATAATTCTTTAATTTTCCTTCTCCTTCTACTAAATAATTCGAATTTGCCTGCAAAATTACTGATTTTAAATGGATTCTGCAAATATTTCCACAATTAATTTTCTTCTATTTTGCTTCTACATAACCTCTACTAATCTTCTACCTTGCCTCTA
>CAMJDL010000123.1 GCA_946404405.1 uncultured Prevotella sp. | reverse complement strand
CATAAGAAGTTTGGTTGTTAATAATGAGTTAATTGTTACTTTTACACTTCTATGCACTTTGACACACTACAAGGCGAAAAGTAAAAACGCCCCGCGCTATTGTTATGGAAGATTAACATTTCAATACCTCTTCGCGCATCCAGGCCGCGACGCTCTTGTGCATGCGCTGCTTGAAGGCGGCGCTGAAGGTGCTGTAGCTGTGGTAGCCGCTCTCTTGGGCCAGCTTCTGGGCGACGATGGGCTTATGTGCAGCGGCAAGTTCGCGGTAGCGGGCCACGAAGTAACGGATGCGAAGGTCGTGGATGTATGCATAGTAGTTTGTGCCCTGACTGGAGAAATAGGCGCCGAGGTAGGTGCGGTTGGTGCCGATGGCCTGGGCAAGCTGCGTCAGGGTCAGATCTGGCTGCAGGTAGAGTTGCGTGTCCTCGCAGTGCTTCGCCAGCAGTTGGCCGATATGTGATAAAGCATCACTAACAGGGAGGGGCTCTGAGATAGTCTCCGCCTCCGGCTGGATGTCGTCCTCGTGCTCTGTCGCTTCATCCAGTTGCGGCAATGTCTCCACGCGCCACAGCAGGAGACCCGCCAGCGGGAAGCCTGTGAGGTGGGCGATGGTGGACATCACGTAGTTGTCGGTATATTCATAGCCCAAGAGCAGTAGCATGAGGCCGATGAGTAGCGTAAGGCTGAGCCACACCTCCTTGTGCTCCAGGTCGGCGTAGTTGTCGCGCAGCCACCGCCCGTATTGCCGCACGGCCACCACCATATATATAATAAAGGCTACGGCGAGTACCAGCCCATAGATCATGTTCGGGGTCGTGAGGTCGATGTCGGGCAAGGCTGTCTGCAGCACTGCGATCACCGCACAGGGCGTCATGACGATAAAAATGGGCCACAGCGGTCGGCGTCGGTCCTGCAGCATGTTCAGCAGTGTGCCGACGAATACGGGGGGCAGCGCCATGCAGTCCATCGCGACGAGCAGCCCGTAAATCACCGAGCGGTTGTCGTCCGAGTATGTGTAGAACAGTATCCACCAGACGTGGGCCAGTGTCATGACGCCGAATAATGCCGCTGCCCAGCAACGCAGTCGTGCGGGTGGCGTGATGTCGGGCGCGATAGCCTTACCCCGACACAGTAGCAGGTAGAGACATAGCACGGTGCCCACGGCAATTCCTGCGCCGTGGAGCTGGAAATACAATACCGACAATGGAGTTATCTGTTCGGGCATATCGTTTCTATTATTGCGGCATCTTGCGTGCAAAATTACTACTTTTCTAGTGAAATCGTGGTGAGTTTTCAAAAAAGTTTTGTTTTATTTGCTATTTCATCGGCGGTTGTCGATGTCGAAAAAGCGTGAATTTAGGTTGAAATTGCGTTAATGAGCGAATCTGCGGGGCGGTGCAACCCTCAGCTAATGCAAATTAAGTTTCAGCTAATGCAAAATCTTCGCTCGCGGCGATTTTGGCCTTGCAAGCTTCAGTTTTTTTAAGTACCTTTGAAATCAAAATTAGTAAACGATGACAATGATAATTTTGAGTGTACGATAAAAATATCAGTATTTATAAACAATTAAAAACGTATAGCTTATGAAAAAGAAGCAATTTTATGAGAAGCCCTCGATGAAGGTCTTCGATTTGAGACAATAGCCGCAGCTGCTGGCAGGTAGTAACGGAGGGTTAGACCCGCTGTCACCATTCAATCCGGGTACAGACCCGTTGAATCCGTAATTAACATGTTGAACCATTTAAACAGTAATGAAGATGAAAGCAATTAAATTATTCAGCATGGCTGTCGCAGCCCTCATGATGGCCGCATGCAGCAACGAAGACAACGATGTCCAGCAGCCCGCTCAGCAGGCTCGTATGATACCCTTTGAGGCTACGATAGGACCGGCAGGAGCCAGTACGCGCACCACCATTACCGAAGGTACCGGCACCGATGCCGGCAAACTGATGGTTGCATGGAAAGGTGGTGAAAAGATTGCTCTGGTTCACAATGGCAAAAAAGACGAGGTAGAGGTTACAACTGTCAATCTCGACGGTTCCGCCGTCATCACAGGTTCGATCGATGCCACTGGCACCGACGGTGAGGCTGTCGTCTTGGTGTATCCCGCAGATGCAGTGAAATCAGTTACAAGTGGAACCACCTACGTCCCCAATACCGATGATGCATTCTTGGCAATAGGACTCCAGCAAGATGGCACCCTTGAGTATATAGGCAATAATCTTGACGCCCGTGAGGGTAGTGAAACGCTGAAGATTAGCAGCGGCACGGCAACACTCAATGATAATGTAACGATGGAAAGCAAGATTGCCGTCTGGAAGCTCACGCTGACCACGGACGGCACAACCCCGCTTGCTGCCAACCAAGTGACATTGTCCATAGGCACTAACCCCATCGCTGCTACGGCTGTTAATGCAACAGGTAAGAGCGAATGGACACTCTGTGTCGTCCCCGCTACGCTTGCTCTTTATTCGGGCAATTTCACTGTCACTGCCAAAGTAGGCTCTGATACCTATACTTATACGAAGGCCGGCGGCGTCAGCCTCACAAAAAACACATACTACCAGAGCACGGTGACGCTGTCGAAGCCGGCTCCCGCTCTCATCGTGAACCCCGCTGTGGGTCAGGTTATCGGTGCCGACGGCAAGAACTATGCTGATGTTGCCGCTGCCACCGCTGCCGAAACTACTGCCGTGGCCATGATTGCCTATGTGGGCAGTGGAAGTGATTGTGAGCATGGTTTGGCCATTCAGCTCAACAGCAGCCCAGTGCAGAAGGATCGGAGCGAGGCTGGCACGTATGCCGAAGGTCTTACCGCAGTACCTGGTGGTACATGGCGCCTGCCGTCTAAAGCTGATTGGCAGAACATGTTCCTGGGCTGTGCAAAATCTGGCGACGCATCATCAGCCAGTGAAAATATGAATCCCATTTCTGGTTTCAAGGAAAAGATTGCTGCCACTGGCATAACATGGAAGTCGGACAAATACTGGTCGAGTCAGGATTATATGTCGTACGCTGCTGACGTGGAAGTCGTCCTTTATGGTAGCAATGCCTACGCGGCCTTCGCCTGGGAACCCAAGTCCAACTCGCACTATGTTCTTGGCTGCCTCGCGTTCTAACCCAAGGTGTAGTCATGGGGACAGGCACCTGGGGTGAGATCAGGAGTCATTGATCTGTTCCCCAAAGATGAGAAATAGTCGCTGGGACAGGTACTTGGGTATGACGGCTGCTATGACTCAGGTGCTAGTTCCCCAAAAATGAGAATAGAGAAACGGAAGTCTGTCAGGGCTTCCGTTTCTTTGTGTCTGGATGGGAGGGACGAAAATAAATCAAATAAAATTTGTTTTTTTGCTCACTTAATCGTATCTTTGCAGCGTGAAACTCAAAACGTTATGGATGTCGCTTTCATTCGGAGATCAGGGGGACAGGTCTTTGATCTTTATTTAAAGGTGAGAATGTGAAACGGGAGTCATTCGGCTTCCGTTTCTTTTCGTCTGCATTAGTTATTGGGACAGGCACCTGAGTGTGACTCTATTTTAGCCCAGGTGCCTGCTCCCCCCCGACTACTCCAGGCATATCGTTCTTGTTATTGTTCCCTTTGGCATGTAAAAATACAACTTTTTAGCAATAAACGACGCAGAGTAAGAAAAAAGTTGTATCTTTGCAGCGTGAAACTCAAAACGTTATGTATGTCGCTTTCATTCTGGACAAGTATTTCAAGGGAACGGCAGACGTTTCAATAGACGTGTTCGACGCTCAGACGTTGAATGCTGTCTATCGCGATGTCATCAACGCCATGACCTCTCACCTTGAAATCGAGGTCAGCGTGCTGCAGGCGTTGAGCTACTGTCTGTACGAGATGATGGACAACGTGCACATCCATTCCGGTAAACCCCTTGGCACCGCTATGACACACTATGATGATGAGCGTAAGGTGCTACGCATTCTGATTGCCGACGACGGTAAGGGCATGGGGTTTGGGCTCTACACTACCTCAAGGCTTGTCAACAGCATCGGCAAGGAGTTTATCTTGCATTCGGGAAGTCACAAGCTCATCATCCAAGACGGCAGCACCTCGGTCATCGAGAACGGTTTCTGGCAGGGTACGCTTATCTATATGGAAATTGGTACAGGCGAGGAGATCGA
>CAMJDL010000122.1 GCA_946404405.1 uncultured Prevotella sp. | reverse complement strand
ATGAAAGCAATACAAATTACAGAACCTTCCGTGATGAAGGTTGTTGACATTGAGAAACCCCAATGTGGCAGCGATGAAGTGCTGCTGCGTATCCACTATGTTGGCTTCTGCGGAAGCGACCTGAACACCTATCGCGGCCTGAATCCTATGGTGAAGATGCCTGTTATCCCAGGTCATGAGATTGGAGCAGAGATTGCAGAGGTGGGTGCTAACGTGCCGTCTCACTTGAAGCCAGGTATGGCCGTCACGGTGAATCCCTATACCAATTGCGGACACTGTCCGTCATGTAAAAACCGTCGCTACAATGCCTGCCAGCACAACGAGACACTGGGTGTGCAGCGTAATGGTGCCATGCGTGAATACATTGCCATCCCCTGGCAGAAAGTTATCCCCATTGGCAACATCACTGTTGAACATGCTGCCCTGATTGAGCCGATGTCGGTAGGTTTCCATGCTGTCAGTCGTGCGCAGGTTGTCGATACTGACACCGTGATGGTCATTGGTTGTGGTATGGTAGGCGTGGGTGCCGTAGTGCGTGCTATCATGCGCGGTGCGAAGGTCATAGCCTGCGATATGGACGACGAGAAACTGGCCATTGTTCGTGGTTTGGGTGCTGAATACACCATCAACTCGGCTAAGGAGAATGTTCACGAACGTCTACAGGAGATTACTAATGGAGCTGGTCCTGACGTCGTTATTGAGGCCGTGGGTGCTCCTGTTACTTATCAAATGGCTGTCAACGAGGTAGCCTTTACAGGTCGTGTGGTGTGCATCGGCTATGCCAAGCAGGACGTACAGTTTACCACAAAACTCTTTGTACAGAAAGAACTCGATATCCGTGGCTCACGAAATGCACAGCCCGAAGACTTCGAGGGTGTCATTCGTTATTTAGAGAAGAATAACCCACCCTATGACATTCTGATTAGCAACGAGGTAACACCAGAGCATGCTGAAGAAGCCATGCAACAGTGGATGCAGGCGCCAGCAAAGGTATTTCGTATCTTAGTAAAATTTGTATAATCATAAAAGGGAGCAGTCAAGCTCCCTTTTATCTTACTCTTCCTTATTTTCCCGAGTCAATCATCCACTTGCCGTCTTCGGTCTTCACAAGCTTCATTTTGTCCTCCTTCGTATCGCCGTTGCCATAAGTCAGCGTGTAAGGAACGACAGCCTTATTGTCCTCGATGGTAGGCGTACCAACCTTATAATCCTTAATGCCCTTTTTACCATCCACTTCCTTGTCCATCTTATCCTTGACAAGGGCGACAATCTGCTTCATATCCTCACTACTCTTCTCTTTCTTGAAGTACATCAGGTCTACATAACCATCATAGTCTTTGTCTATGATGCACTTGATAGCCTTCGTTGTTACGGCCTCCGGTGTATTGGAAGAGCCACACGAACACAGTGCCAGCACAAATAGGCAGACAGCTGCTAAAGATAATACTTTCTTCATTTTTCTTTTGGTTTTAAAGTGTTAATATTAAATGGTTTAAAATGTTGTTACTTGCTTTAGATCCTTGCATCCCAGCACATCGGAGGGCAGGATGCAGTCGGCTTCGAAACCTACCAGATGCAGATGCTGGTGATGGACATCCTTCAGCGGACTCGTTGTCTGACTATAGGCGTGTACCACCAGTTCAGTACAATACAGTTTCGTGGTGTCCGTATCGTCATAATCGTGGTCGAACAGCGGATGGCGCCAATAGGTTTGAAGTGCCCGCATAGCCGCTTGCTGAGCTGCAATGCTGTCAACATGTCGATAGACAGCTCCATTCTGGGCTCGCATAGGATGGAAAAAGCTTTGCGGACGTTCCATCTTCACACGGTCTTCGTCATCTTCATATTCTGGCTCGCCAGGAACAGCGTGGACTATCATCAGCACACCAGCCGAATCTACGACAATTCCCGTATGCGAGTAGGCCCCTCCCTTTTCAGCTATAAGCACGGCTTGGGAAGTAAAGCCTGACCCTCGGCGAAACACCACGTCACCAGCTTTCAGTTCCACATCGTCTGGTAAAATGGAACCGCCCTGCATGCGGTCTGTATCTGAACAGGCGAGCATACAGAGCGGTAGTATCAAGACTAATAGTCTGCGCATTTAATCCTCTTCCTTCATCTCGGCCTCGTGCTCCTTGATGAGGTTCTGCTGGATGTCGTTCGGCACGAGCTCGTATGAGCTGAACGATGTAGTGAACGATGCACGGCCACCCGTCAGAGACGAGAGTGCGATAGAGTAAGAAGCAAGCTCCTTCAAAGGAATCTTAGCTGTCAGCTTCTGATAGCCTGCCTCGCTGTCCATACCCATAATGATGGCGCGACGACCCTGCAGGTCAGACATCACATCACCCATGTAGTCAGCGGGAACGAGTACTTCCAGGTCGTAGATAGGCTCAAGCACCTTTGGACCAGCCTCCTTGAAGGCAGCGCTGAAGGCATTACGTGCAGCGAGCATAAACGACAATTCGTTAGAGTCAACGGGGTGCATCTTACCATCATAGACGATGACGCGAACGTCACGGGCATAAGAACCTGTCAACGGGCCTTGCTCCATACGCTCCATAATACCCTTCAGGATAGCGGGCATGAAACGCATATCGATGGCACCACCGACAACGCTATTGATGAATACAAGCTTACCGCCCCACTCCAGATCCTTCTCTTCCTTCGACTTGATGTTCATCTTGAACTCCTGGCCGTTGATGGTGAAGCTCGTAGGATCGGGCATACCGTCGGTATAAGGCTCGACAATCAGGTGAACCTCACCAAACTGTCCGGCACCACCCGACTGCTTCTTGTGACGATAGTCGGCGCGGGCCATCTTCGTGATAGTCTCACGATAAGGAATCTTGGGCTCCTGATATTCAACCTGAATCTTCTCATTGTTCTCCATACGCCACTTCAAGGTACGCAGGTGGAACTCACCCTGACCATGAACGATAATCTGGCGTAACTCTTTAGACTGCTCGACGACCCATGTAGGATCTTCCTGGCGCATCTTCTGCAGGGCAGCCATCATCTTCTCGGTCTCAGCCTCGTTGACAGCCTTGATGGCACGAGAGAATTTACTATTCGGATACTTGATGAAGTCAAACTTATTGTCAGTGTCCTTACCGTTCAGCGTGTTGCCAGTCTTCACGTCCTTCAGTTTCACAGTACAGCCGATATCACCAGCGCGCAACTCGTCAACCTGGATACGGTTGGCACCGGCGCAGGCATACAATGTACCCATGCGCTCCTTTGAGCCACGGTCAGCATTGGTCAGGTCGTCACCACTCTTCACAACACCGCTCATCACCTTGAAATACTGAACCTCACCAATGTGGGGCTCAACACCCGTCTTGAAGAAGTACAGCGATGTAGGAGCGCTGGCATCGGCAGGAACCTCCTTGCCGGCAGCATTCTTGATAACAGGCATCTCTGAAACGAAAGGAACGACATTGCCGAGGAACTCCATCAGACGGCGAACACCCATGTCGCGACCTGCACAAACACAGAATACGGGGAAGATAGAGCGTGTAACCAAACCCTTGCGGATACCTTCACGCATCTCGTCCTCGCTCAGGTCCTCGCTCTCAAAGAACTTCTCCATCAGTGTGTCGTCACCAGCAGCGGCAGCTTCTACGAGAGCAGCTTTCCACTCCTTGGCCTTCTCCAACTGATCAGCAGGAATGTCCTCGATGATGGGAGCGCCACCTTCGGGCTTCCAAGAGTACTTCTTCATCAGCAGCACGTCGATGACGCTGTTGAAGCTTGCACCAGTCTGGATAGGATACTGAACGGGAACGCAGTTAGGACCATAGACCTCCTTCAGTTGATTCAGGATAGCATCGAAGTCACAATTATCGCGATCCAACTGGTTAACCAGGAAGATAACGGGCTTCTTCAGCTTCTCGGTGTTGCGGAAAGCGTTCATCGTGCCCACCTCAGGACCATACTGGCCATTGATGAGGATGACGGCCTGGTCGGTGACGTTCATAGCGGTGATACTGCCACCCACGAAGTCATCAGAACCCGGACAGTCGATGATGTTCAGCTTCTTGTTGTTCCACTCCACATGAAAAACAGTTGAGAACACCGAGTAGCCGTACTCCTGTTCAACAGGGAAGTAGTCGCTCATGGTGTTCTTACCCTCTACGGTACCGCGGCGCTTGATGATGCCAGCTTCGTAGACCATACTTTCGGCAAGAGTAGTCTTGCCGCTACCCGCACTGCCAATGAGTGCAATGTTTTTGATTTCGTTAGTTTGATAAACTTTCATAAGATATAGTTTTGAGTTAATATATTTCTATTCCCAGTCGAAACTGAAAAGCGGTCGTAAAAGTACTCATTTTCGTGCGAAAAACCAACGAAAGCTTTCAAATATTAAACTTTATTAGTACTTTTGTGGCCGAA
>CAMJDL010000121.1 GCA_946404405.1 uncultured Prevotella sp. | reverse complement strand
GTGAACAATACGAGCTGATGGAAAAAGAAAATCCCTCAATCGGTAAATTGAGGGATCTCCTAAGTCTTGAACTGGCATAAGCCTATTTTTCACTTTTCACTTTTCACTTTGATTTTGCGCCCTGCGCTAAATCAGCGGCATTCCCATTTTCTTGCATTCCGCACGCATATCGTCAGGCCATATCGAAGCCTGAATCTCACCGATATGTCCCTTGTGCAAAAGTACCATACACAGACGACTCTGTCCGATACCACCACCAATTGACAGCGGCAGCTGGTCGTTCAGCAACTTCTGGTGGAAGTACAGCTTTTCGCGCTCTTCCTTACCCTCTATCTTCAACTGTCGCAACAGGCTCTCCTTATCTACACGGATACCCATTGACGAGAGTTCGAACGAGCGACCCAGTACAGGATACCATATCAGGATATCACCGTTCAAGCCCATTTGACCGTTCTCACCTACTGTGCTCCAGTCGTCATAGTCAGGGGCACGTCCGTCATGCTTCTCACCATTCGACAGTTTGCCGCCGATACCAATAACAAATACGGCACCATATTTCTCACAGATGGCATCCTCGCGCTCTTTAGGCGTCTTGTCAGGATACATCTGCAACAACTCCTCAGCATGTACGAAGTGAATCTTCTCAGGCAGGAAGGGCTTAATCTGCGGATAAGTCTCACAGGTCAGGTACTCCGTACGACGGATGGCAGCATAGATGCGCTCCACCACATTCTTCAGATGGGCAATGGTACGCTGTTCCTTGGTAATCACAGCCTCCCAGTCCCACTGGTCCACATACAGCGAATGCAGGTTGTCCAACTCCTCGTCAGCACGAATGGCATTCATATCCGTATAGATGCCATAGCCAGGCTCTATGTTGTATTCTGCCAGACTCAGACGCTTCCATTTAGCCAGCGAATGCACCACTTCTGCACGTGCATCGCCTAAGTCCTTGATGGGGAAGGTAACTGCACGTTCCACACCGTTCAGGTCGTCGTTGATACCTAAGCCCTGCAACACAAACAGTGGGGCTGTCACTCGACGCAGACGCAACTCTGTGCTCAAATTCTGCTGGAAAAACTCCTTGATTAGTTTAATACCCTGCTCTGTCTGTTTCGTATCCAGCAGAGCTTCATATCCGACGGGTTTAATCAGTTGACTCATATCTTTATTTTCAAATTTTCGCGCAAAGGTACATAATAAATATTAATTTGCAAACAAAAACGCCAACTATTTTTGCAAAATGACAGAAATACTTGATATTTGCTATCTATTTGCACCAACAAATCTCCCGTTAACAAATCATAATTCTCAATTCTCAATTCTCAATTCTCAAATATTTATTGTACTTTTGCACTCGCAAAAAAGCAATGGTCCCGTAGCTTAGCTGAATAGAGCGTCAGATTCCGGTTCTGAAGGTCCAGGGTTTGAATCCCTGCGGGATCACGAAAAGATTAAAAGCTTCGAAGAAGAAAGTTTACTTTCAATTCTTCGGGGCTTTTAAGATTTTTGTAGGATGGCTGGCGCCAGCCTACAGGGATGACCAAAGGTCAATTCCTGCGGGATCACGAAGGTCAATCCCCGCGGGATGAATATGTCCTATTCTTATTGCCACCATGTGCCTCCAGATAGCCAAACTCTGTGAGCTGGCGAAGGTAACGCTTGGCGGTAGTGGGATTGAAACCGAAATGACTAACGATTTCTTCTGTTGTAATCTGGTCTTTATCGGCCACGAACTCCATAATATCGACCAGTTTCTCTGCTAAAGATGGCTTTATCGACCATTTATCGACCAGTTTCTGTCTTATATTTAATTTATCGACCATTTTCTCCGATGTCGATTTCACAAATTGGTCGATATCCATTTGCAGATGTTGGCAATGCAGTTTAGTCATGCAATCGATAAAGACTGCGATGTCCTCACTCTCGCGAGTATCAATCAGTGCCTGAATGTATTCGGCTTTGTCTTCTTTAAGCACTTTGGTCGGTAATACATCAAACTCCCATTGTAGCAGGTTCATCAGCAATCGACAAGTACGCCCGTTACCATCTGCCCAAGGATGGATGGTCACCAGCTCGAAGTGCGCCCAGAAACTGAGGTCATGGACAGCAGCTACATCAGTAGGATCAATGGCTTTGCGACGTCGATTCAATTCCTCGCAAAAGGCAGCCAAACGTGCAGGTACCTTTTGATACGCCACATATGACTTTCCGCCCGTTCCTGCAGTGACATTCAACTTGCGCAACTCACCCTTAGCTGCAGAGAAGTCACCACCAATCGAATGATACTCACTACCTGTACGAGCCATCACTTTCGAGGCCAATAGGACGAGCCAATCCACAGTGATAGGCTCATGCTGCTTAATCCACTCACGTCCATAGTCGTACGCCACCTTTAGGTCGAGATTCATCTGTTGTTCCAGCATGGTGCGCTTGCTGCTGGTAATGCCTTCATCGAACAGCAGTTGCGCCTCTACCTCCGTCACCGTACTGCCCTCGATGGCTGTAGAGTGCGTAATGATGGAGTAGAGATAGAACTTGTCGAAGTCTATCTGATCAGAGATGCCCAGCGCCTTATGTTGCTGGAGCAACTTCATCAATAAGTCTTTATTCTCTTTCGTCATATCTCGTCTTACTTTATTTCTATAACGTTCTTATTTCGTGAATCCGTAGATTCGTAATTCCATCTTTCTTCATCCTTCTTACATCAGCTTCCTATTCAGATAATATCCAAAACTCGAAAATGTTACATGTCTTTTGCCACATTTTTCCCATCAGCCATCAGACATCATACATCCAACATCTTTCTGCCATATTTCGTTTGCAAAATTACAAACTATTATTCTAACTGTTTTCTATACACTGCATCTAATTATAGATGGTTGTACCTTATTAGCACACCATCTAGAAACTGTGTTTTCAGACTTCCCTATCTGCTCGGCCAACCATCGGCTGGTCTTTCCTTGTTCTACGAGGACTACCTTCAAACGGTTTAATGCCTCTTTTCTTCCATTATTTGACAAATAACGTTCAGTATTTGTGCACAAATTTACAAAAAAAAAGGCAATGATAATTATTATCACACCTTTTTTTATATCTTTTAGCAAAAAAGACTCAAAGTAATTCAAATTATAAGACAATATCCATAACAAGACAATACTCCTACAAGTTTCGCTCATGAGCAGCAATAGTCAATGCCCGTTCTTCAAGGAAGCCCTTGAAACTCCTAATGACACTGAGTATAGGTTTCTGAGTAAAGCCGAAGTAGAAAAAGAAATAGGAGAACTCAACGTTCTCCTATTCTTGTATAAACAAAGCCTTGTTCTTCGACTTCCTGTCGATCGTAGATGTTTCGGCCATCAACGATGACGTTGCCGTTCATCACCTTCTTGATGACATTCCACGAAGGCAGTCGGAACTGACGCCACTCAGTCATCAGGGCAAAGACGTCGGCTCCATCGGCAGCATCGTACATATTCTTACAATAGGTGACGCTATCCCCTATCCTACGCTTGCACTCGTCCATCGCAATGGGGTCGAACACGCGGATGGTGGCACCGTCCTTCAGCAGTTTGTCAATCACCACCAAGGCTGGGGCCTCGCGCATATCATCGGTCTCTGGCTTAAAGCTCAAGCCAACAATGGCAATGGTCTTACCCTTTACACTACCCACTGCCTTGATAATCTTATCATAAACGATGCTTTTCTGCTTCTCGTTGACACGCTCTACAGCCTCGATGACTTCCATGTGGTAGCCGTTATCGATACCCGTATGCATCAGGGCCTTTACGTCCTTGGGGAAGCACGAGCCACCATAGCCGCAACCGGCATACAGGAACTTGGTACCGATACGGGCGTCGGTACCGATACCCTTACGCACGGCATCGACATTAGCACCTACGCGTTCGCAGAGGTTGGCAATATCGTTCATAAACGAGATACGCGTAGCCAACATGGCATTGGCGGCATACTTGGTCATCTCGGCAGAGGGGATGTCCATGAAGATAACGCGGAAGTTATTAATCAGGAAAGGCTTATACAGTCGCGTCATCACCTCCTTGGCCTTCTCGCTCTCAGTACCTACCACCACACGGTCAGGGCTCATAAAGTCCTTGATGGCAGCACCCTCCTTCAGGAACTCCGGATTCGAAGCCACGTCGAACGGCACGTCCACGCCACGCTTCTGCAACTCCTCCTGAATGGCAGCCTTCACCTTCTTGGCTGTACCCACGGGCACGGTAGACTTGGTGACAAGGATAGTGTACTTGTTAATGTTCTGACCAAACTGGCGGGCCACAGCCAACACGTATTTCAGGTCGGCAGAACCGTCCTCATCGGGAGGCGTACCTACAGCCGAGAACACCACTTCCACATCGTCCAACACCTCTGTCAGGTCGGTGGTAAACTGCAAGCGCCCGTATTCCACGTTACGCTTTACCAACTCTTCCAAACCTGGCTCGTAGATGGGCATGATGCCGTTCTTCAGTTTTTCTATCTTCTGCGTGTCCACATCGACACAGGTAACATGCGCACCCATTTCAGCGAAACACGTGCCGCTGACCAAACCTACATAACCAGTTCCTACAATTGCTATATTCATATTGCTAATAAGTTAATTCGGCTGCGAAGGTACAACTTTTTTCCCTATTATCCAAATAATTATATCAGTTGAAATAAAAAAACGCCAAATTTGTTGGAAGATAAACAGAAAATCACTATATTTGCAGTCGAAAGTTATGAATAACAGATTAAAACTAATATGCTTATGAAACAGATTGTACTTACCATGATGGC
>CAMJDL010000120.1 GCA_946404405.1 uncultured Prevotella sp. | reverse complement strand
CGCTTTCTTGCTATATAGCGTGCAAAATTAAGAAAAAAGTATGAATAAGTGAACTTATTGCAAAATAAATTAGTATTTATTTTCATTTCAGCCCCAATTACATCAGTAGGCGTTCAAGCATTGGTATCTCAATGCGTCCGCGATGAAGGGTCAGAAGTCCGTCTTTCTGCATCTCGTTGAGGGCATGGCTAATGTCAAGGCGGCTGTCGTTGAGTTCTGCAGCTATTTGGGTCATCAGAATGTAGAACGTCTTGGGACCGGCAGGGTATAGGCATCGTGAGAAGAAGAAGCGTGTTATGCGGTCGCGCAACGATTGGGGGGCACTACGCCAAGCTCGGTGGCGCAGACGTTGACCATCGGCAGCCAGCAAGTTAAGCATGTTGAGACGGAATACAAGCTGGGTTTCTAACAACAACATCACTTCCTGTTTGTCGATGGTAATAAAGCTGCAATCGGTAAGGGCCTTGAAAGTTGACGTATAGCGTTGTGTAAGTCCGAAGAGTTGTTCGGTCTGTATGGCATAGGGTGCATTTACTGTTTCACTGACGCGACAGGTGCGGTCGTCGCTGTAAGTCTCAACAGAAAGTGTACCTGTGGTCAGGAAGATAAGGTGTTCGCATAAGTCGCCATCCTTGACAATGCGTTGTCCCTCAGCACGTCTTGAGAAACCAAACTTGGTATGTCCCACAACCTCCATCAGATCGGCATGACTCATGCCCTGAAAGAGCGTGAACTGCAGAAGCTTGTCATATATCTTCAGACCAGAGTTCATGCTTTAGTCTTTTACAATCTTGTCTTTCAACGAAGGTGAGTACCAAACGGCCAGATTGCCCTTCTGATCGGTGAATATGAGGTAGGCCATCAGTTCCTTATGACGTTCCAGAATCTGCTTGGCACCATCCATTCCCATGACCATGAACGAGGTGGCATAGGCGTCGGCAGTAGCACAACGGTCTGCCAATACTGTGGCAGAAAGCAGGGTGTGTTGTACGGGATAGCCCGTCTTGGGGTCGATGGTATGTGCATATTTCTTACCTTCTTTCACGTAGAAGTTGCGATAGTTGCCACTGGTAGCCATCGACTTGTCTGTCACGTTGAGAATGGTCTGTAGTTCATGGCTCTCATTAAGTGCATCTTCGTTAGGCTTGTTGACACCAATTTTCCAAGGCACGCGTTCAGGGTTGATGCCACGTGTGGTAATCTCGCCACCAATCTCTACCATGAAGTTCTTGATACCGTGACGCTCCAGCATACGGGCCACGACATCGACACCATAGCCTTTGGCAATAGCTGAGAAGTCGAGCATCATGCCAGGCTTCTGCATCGTAATGGTATTGCCCTTGAGCGTGACATGTTGGTAGCCAATAAGTTGTCGCAGACTGTCCACCTGTTCTTTGGTGGGCATCTGTTCGTGCTTAAAGCCAAAACCCCACGCATTGACCAGTGGAGCTACGGTAATGTCGAAAGCACCATCAGTATCTTCAGAAACCTGACGGGCCAGTTTAAACACGTCACAGAAGGTGCTGGTTAGCTCAAGGTTCTCGCCATTATTCAGGCGTGCTACGAGAGACTGGCTATTGAACATCGAGAACTCGTCGTCCACCTTTTTTAGTTCCGTTTCTATTTCTTCCTGCAAGTTGTCGTCACACTGGTAGGTCACGCTGTAGGTCGTTCCAAATATCAGTCCCGCATTCTTCTGATAGGGTGTCGACTGCTGCTGGCGTATGATGAGAACGGTGCCCACGATGAGCACTGCGAGAAAAGGCAATTGCCATATCAGGCGTTTCTTTCGGTTATCATTCATAGTTTTTTCGTTATTTCGTAATTTCGATGTTCCGATATTTCGACATTTCGAGACATCAGATGTCGATGATGATATTAAAGTTGGCAGCAAGATTGTCTTTGTCGTTGATGCCAAAGCCAGGCACATACCATGTGGCTCCTAACGTACCGTCATTATGAATCAGACGACGCTTGTATCTGGCCGTCCATCCTAAATGCAGAGGACCGAATACCTTGGCATCAATACCTAAAACAATCTCCATCCAGTGCATGTTACACGACATGTCCTTTACGCCAAAACCTGTTGATGACTGCCATACCGGATCAGGAAGATCCTCACGGATGATGTCGACATTATAGCTGGTAAAAGCATAGCGGAAACCAGCATACATGCGGTTGGGCTGATGCTTCTTCCTCAGGATGTTCCAGTCCATACCTATGCGGAAGTATGGGGCAGACGTCTTGTATGTCAGTTCTGTCACCTCGTCCTTCTCGTGATTGGCGCGTCCCAGTCCCATTTCGAAGATGGGGAACCACTGGTCGTGCAGATTTACACGCAGTGCTCCTTCGTATTCACCATGGTCGCTCAGTAACATCATGGCAGGCCCCACAAGGTCGAACGACACCGATAGCCCGCAAAACAAGGGTATGGAGTCTTTCTCCATGGTGAACATTTTGGTGACCTGTGCCTGTGTACTGCCCAAGCCCACAAAAAGCAACAGCAGACTAACGGTTAGCCTTGAGATAAAGCTTGAAATGTGTGGTGTTTGAGTCATAGTTCACATTGGGGTTGTTGATGACAATAGAGTCTATAAAGTTATGCGTGGCGCTGACATCAGTGATGGTGTGGAAGTAGGAGGCCTGACAGTCAACCGACTCGAAATGCGGAATGTTCTCCTTCTTGATGCGGACGGTGTCCTGGTTTTCACCCTTAGCGTTTCTCATATACATAATGAGTACATCTTCTGGCTGTGTGTAGCTGATGGGCAAATCGAAAGAGGTGGCTGACGAACCAAAGAAGCAGTTTAGCACCAGATTGCCTTGGATTTGTCGGCTTATCACGGTGTCGGTGCCGTCAACTCGCGGAGTCCATACCCACATGGTGTCAGTTTTGAGGGTATCTGGCTTGCCGTCAGCTTTCATCAGGGCATAGTATGTCCTCACGTTGTTGTTGACGGGACAGTCAATGCTTGTACAGGCAGCGACAGCCATACCTATCAGGCACATCACGATTATTTTCCGCATCTGATGTTCTCTTCTATTTGGTATTCGTTACGTCCTGCACTGTTACGACTGATAAGGTCACCCAGGAATCCTGCCAGGAACAGCTGTGTACCAATCATCATCATGGTCAGTGCAATATAGAAATAGGGCGAGTTGGTTACCAGACGCATGGGAATACCCTGATACAGGGCCCACGCCTTCTCGACACCCAGGAATAGGGCAGCGAAGAAACCAATGATAAACACAATGGTGCCTAAGAATCCGAAAACGTGCATGGGCTTCTTGCCAAACGTGCCTAAGAACCATAGCGTCATCAAGTCCAGGTAGCCGTTTACAAAACGGTTCCAGCCCATGAACTTCGACTTGCCGTATTGGCGTTTCTGGTGGTGTACCACCTTCTCGCCAATCTTGTCGAAGCCTGCGTTCTTAGCCAAATAGGGTATGAAGCGGTGCATCTCGCCAAACACCTCGATATTCTTCACAACATCACGACGATAGGCCTTCAGACCACAGTTGAAGTCGTGCAGGTTATGAATACCGCTCACCTTGCGGGCCGTAGCATTGAACAGCTTTGTGGGAATGGTCTTCGACAGTGGGTCGTGGCGCTTCTGTTTGTAGCCGCTCACCAAGTCGTACTTCTCCTCCATAATCATCTTGTACAACTCAGGAATCTCATCGGGCGAGTCCTGCAGGTCGGCATCCATCGTGATTACCACGTCGCCTTGGGCTTCCTTGAAACCACAATACAGAGCAGGGCTCTTACCATAGTTTCTGCGGAATTTGATGCCCTTCACGTGTTCCGAACGGTTAGCCAACTCGTTGATGACTTCCCACGAACGGTCGGTAGAACCGTCGTTGACAAAGATTACCTCAAACGAGAAATTGTTTGCAGCCATCACACGCTCTATCCAGTCGTAGAGCTCTGGCAGCGACTCGTCTTCATTATAAAGAGGTATTACTACTGATATATCCATCTTCAATGTTTAATGTTCAATGTTTAATGTTCAACTTTCAACTTTCAACTTTCAACGTTCAACGTTCACCTCTCTCCTCATCAGTGCTGCGGTAGGCAGTCCCAGGATGAATCCCGTTGAAATGATAACAGTCAGCATGTTCAGTGCGTAGTCTATGGGGCGCATCTTCGCCAACTCTGCCATACTCTGACTGATATCGTCAGCCATACCGTATGCCTTTATCACTTGCTGACCTTCCGCTGTGTTCAGTATATCCGTCAACTTGCTCAGCAGAAAGCCATTGTCTATGAATTGGAAATAGGCATAGACTGCGATTGCCAACAATAGTCCGCCATAAAAGTAAGTCAGCACCGTGTAGCCGTAGGCGCGCATAAACGAGATGATGCCTTCACGAGCCTGGTCACGGAACTTACGCAGGCGGTTGGCAGCATAGAATGGCGATGCCACGATGAGTAGCATGGCTATCATACCCAGTATCGGACTGTTCAGTCCCTGGATGTAACACGCCATCGCTCCAATCCACAACAGCGAGAGCAGTGCGCCGTCCTGTCGTGCAAAAGCCTTTAGTTGTTTATATTCCTCTGGTGTCATATTCGGGTGCAAAATTACTAATTATTAGTGAAATTATTGCCTGTTTTGCAAAAAATATCACCTGCAGGAGCAAATTTTTCACTTTTCACTTTTCACTTTTAATTTTTTTTTGTACCTTTGCACCCGCTTTTGACAAAGCAGTTGTTCATTATCAATTATCAATTGTCAATTGTCAATTAGTAAAAACGGGCAGTCCTGTACGGCCAGCTCCCTCGGAATCCCCCAGGATGGGAACATAGCAAGGGTACTTGGTTGTAGCGGCGCGATGCAGACCGCTGCCCACCCGCCTCTTTAGCTCAGTTGGCCAGAGCACGTGATTTGTAATCTCGGGGTCGTTGGTTCGAATCCGACAAGAGGCTCAAGAATAAATAAAGGCAGCAGATGCTGC
>CAMJDL010000119.1 GCA_946404405.1 uncultured Prevotella sp. | reverse complement strand
ATCCGGATGCCATCTACCGTAGCGTGTGTGCTTTCGCCAACGACTTCGACGAGACAGGTGGCGGTTATATTGTGGTGGGTGTAAAAGAGGTAAATGGTCGGCCTGTCCGTCCCGTCATCGGCATCGACCCCAATCAGATTGAGCCTATCGAGAAGGATATGGTGGGATTCAACAACCTGATGCAGCCTTACTATCAGCCACGACTGTATATCGAGGAGGCCGACGGAAAGACGATTCTGGTCATCAAGGTGTCGGCTGGCGAACGTCGCCCTTACAAGGTGCCTGACCAAATCACCGCCAAGCAGAAGACGTACAACTACTACATCCGATATAACAGTAGCAGCATTGTGCCCAAAGGAGAATATGAGCGCGAACTGATAAACCTGGCCAACCGTACACCGTTTGACGACCGAGGGAACGACCAGATTACGCTGAAGGACATCTCGCCGCTGTTGCTACACGACTATCTGGTGAAGGTGAAAAGCAGCCTTGCCAACGAGTCGTTGACGGAGAACATGGAATCGGTGCTGGAGCAGATGGAACTGCTGGAGCCAACGCCCGAGGGATATAGCATCAAGAACGTGGCAGCTATGATGTTCTCAGAGCGACCAGATAAGTTTTTCAAGCAGTCACAGGTGGAGATTGTGTTGTTCCCTGAAGGGCGCGAGAAGAATCCCAATAACCTGATTGAAGTGGAACCCATCAGGGGGAGCGTACCGACGATGATTGACAAGACGCTGAGTTATCTGCATACCAACGTCGTGAAGAAGAAAATAGTGAAGCCCAAGGACGATGAGCATTCCGACAAATTCTACAATTACCCATATCAGGCGCTGGAAGAGGCTGTTGTGAACTCGCTGTATCATCGCGATTGGACGATTAGGGAGCCGGTAGAGATAACCATTGAACCGGACAGAATATCGATTCTGAATTTCTCTGGGCCTAACCACACCATTCCGATGGAGGCTGTGCGTGAGGGAAAGTCGTTGCGTTCGCGCCGTTATCGTAACCGCAGGCTTGGTGAGTTCTTGAAGGAGTTAGATCTGACAGAGGGTCGCGCAACGGGTATTCCTACCATTCAGGACGAACTGAAAGCCAATGGTTCGCCTAGGGCGACTATCGAGACTGACGAAGAGAGGACGTACTTCCTGATAGACATTCCTTGCCATCCAGAATTTGTGAAAGAAACGCTCTCGGTAGAACAAATTGGCGTAAAAGGTGGCGTAAAAGAACCGAATGTCACCAAAGATGTCACCAAAAATGTCACCAAAGATGTCACCAAAGAACTTACTGAAAGACAATCAGTTATATTAGAAATGATTACCGAAGATTCTTTTGTGACAATACCAGAAATGTCACTAAAGACTGGTGTTGCGACAAGGACTATTAAACGCGATATAGAGAACCTACAGTCAAGTGGTATCTTAACTCGTAAGGGTGGCCGCAAGGATGGTGAATGGATTGTGACGGAGTTGGGCATGGCTATGCTTGAAGCGTTGAAGAAGTAACATCTATCACAGTATCTGTGCGTTTGCCAACGACTTTGACACCTTTGAGACTACCGAAGACCGCTTGACCTTCCTGATTCATATCCCTATTCATGCTGGATGTGGCAATAAACCCGCTACGGAGAAAACTACGGTGATTACTACGGAGAAAAGTGCCATAGGTTCGGAGAAAAATGGTTCTGGTTCGGAGAAAAGTTCGGAGAAAAACCAAGCAATCATCTCTGCTATTAGGCTAAATCCCAAAGTTACTGCGGCTGAAATTGCCATGAAGCTTGGGGTGTCCTCGCGTGCAGTGGAAAAACGTATTAAGACTTTGCGCGAAAATGGTGTCATTCGCCGCATAGGAGGCGACAAGGGCGGCTATTGGGAAGTGATAGAGAATGGTATTGAACAATAGCAACATGCCGAAAGTGGCGTAAAAATGGCGTAAAAGGTGGCGTAAAAGAACTTTCTAATATTCAGGAGGTTATTTTAAAAGAAATGCTATTCGACCCGTCTATTACGACTAGTAAAATGGCGCAAAAGACTGGCATAAAGTTCAGAACCCTCCAGCGACATATCTCCCAGCTTCAGGCGATGGGTGTTGTCGTCCGAAAAGATGGTCGAAAAGATGGTTATTGGGAAGTCGTAAAAAACAAATAGTATTCTGATACAATGCCAGCTATTATTACAGATACATTCGACTATGACGATATTGTCAGGGTGCTTGACCTTGATGAAGCGTTCGTGCAACATCAGGTTGATGCACGAACGCTCAATGAACTTATAAGCCTGCATAATTCATAGGAGTTTTCTCATCTCTGATTTGTAGCTGTTTATCTTATGGCATTAGCCTCACGCGACAGGATCGCACCGGATTACGATGTGTTATGATAAGTTTTTTTGAATTCAGCGGTTCTTCTGTAATTTAGTTGAAGATTTTGTCAACATTTCAGATAGGATAGTAATTAATACACAAGCCCTTCAAATTATTGACTCGGGAAAATCGATTAAATGACCCGGGAAAATTGATTAAATGACCCGGGAAAATTGATTAAATGAGCCGGGAAAAATGATGAAATGACCCGAGTCGGAAAATTAAGTGTATTGGGGCTGCAATCAAATCGTTTCATTTGTCAAGAATTATGATGTTTCAACTAAATTGCAGAAGAACCAATTCAGCATACCGTTTCAGCTTCATTTTCTGCATGGTTTATGGCATATGGGCACAAAAGCTTCCGCCCTTACTTGAGGACTTTTATGCCATGATTATAGTGCTGTTGTCAGACTATGCAGCCATTCTTGTGAGTGCTGTCTCCATCTCTTCCCGATGCCTGTGGTGAGGCGAGAAAATGATTTTGATATATGTTTTCTTTTCCACTATATGTACTGCACTGAGCATGATACGCTTGATGATGGAGTCCATGTTGAATCGCTCCACCTCAGTACCTTTGAACACGGTGTGCTTCATCCTATGTGCAAGGACAAAGGCTGCCCCATAGAGGAACAGGCGGAAGTAGTTGGCACGGTATGAGTTGCACGACATGCGGTCTGCCTTGAAATACTTCAGGTCCTTTATCCACAGCTCCATTTCACCACGTCCGCAGTAGCGCTTGTAGATGGTCTCTGCCGAGTTGTTCCTGTTCTTGGTCACGACAAACCGGATGTTTGTTCCCTCTGAGGATACCTCTATCTTGGCGATGACACGCTGGGCATGCTTCCATGACTCGGCCTTGTACTCCATTTTGTAGTATCTCCTGATGACGACGCGCTCATGCCTTACGCTACGGAATCCCAGCCTTGTCAGCGCCTCACACCTTTCATCCTCCGCTTTCTGGGCTTTCCTGTAGTCGTTCTCTGCACGCCGTCTCGGCTTGTCCACCATGGAGAGGAGCACGCTGTTGCCGGAGAGTCCCGTCATGTAGCGCACGTACCACCTGTCGTGTGACCAGTCCATAAACTCATGACTGGCGAAATGGCTGTCGCCACGAAGCTCGATGATGGTATTTGGCCAATGCTCATGCAGGTATTCCACCACACGCTGCATGATGCGTGCTACGCTTAGTGACTTGTTCCTGCGACCGGGTCTCAGCAGTGGGAGCATCAGCTTGCCAGTCAGGCCGTCGAAAAGCAGCATCGGCATGTAGCAGTACTCGTTGTAATAGGCATTGAACAGCGTGAGCTGCTGCGCCCCGTATGTGTTGGCATTCGTGTCATCGCCGTCGATGATGACTTTCTTTGGAGCCTTCTCAAAGGATGATATATACTCGTCAAGGAACAGCTTGCCTATTTTATAGAGCGTCTTGCTGTCGACACAGTTCTCAAGACGGGTCATTGTGGATTGGGAGGACAAGTCTGAGTCTGACGGCTTGCGACCCACGGACATCTTCAGCGCACTGTCGCCGCGAAGCTGGTTGCAGTCGTTTGCATCCTCGTATCCGCAGAGTATCTGACCGATGCGCTGGCTCACCATCTCCATGTAAGTGTGATGGATGAATTCCTTTTTGCGGGAATCGGGAATGAGCTGCCCGATTTGCCAGGCCAGAGAGTTTTGCATGTTGCCGATCAGCACAAGACCACCATTGGAAGATATGTCCGGAGAGTCGAAATCAACACGGATTTTCTTGTCAGAAACCATTTCTGGAAGAGAAAAAAGCATTTTCTCTTGGTGGATTGAAGATTTTGAAGTACCTTTGCACATAAGAAGCGTTTTTATTACCTTGTATTTTAAGCACTTAAAGGTACTAATTTTTGTCGAAATGACAAAGAAAAACGCTTCTTTTTTTGTGCCTCTATGAATTATTCAGGTAAGAATTCCTTATTAGTTCATTGCTATGCAATACGGTCAAAACAGTTACATATCTATCTTGCGATGAACCAAGCCAGCATGAATACCGTAAAAGCGAAGCAAGGCAGGAAGATGCCAAGCATCAGATAGAAAATTCGAGCAGAGAACCAGATTCCTGCGTTCGACAGGGTTTCATCCAAAACACGATGGAACTTGGAGAGTTTCTTCCGTTCCGTCTCCTCTGATTCCTCGAATACCTTCTTCAATTCTTCTTTGAACTCGGCGTGTTCCTTATCCTGACTATCAGTAAAGCCATTAAGCAGGGCCGCCATAAAATTCACATGACTATTAAAAATTACCTTCAAATCATGCTTGGCACTTTCTCCGATTATCACTTCTGGCTTCGAGTCCATTATGCCTGAGGCAATCTCCCTCATCGCTTCTACAAACAGTTCAGACTTTGCGATCCAGTCATTCATATTTTCATTCATGGTCGCCAGTTCATGCTTGCCATTCTCTATTTGTTGCAAGCCATCCTTCACCGTCAACAGTTCGACACCCAGCATGTTGAGCATCTCGTTGAGAGATTCCAACTCGCTATTAAACTCTTTCTTTTTCTCGGCCTTCTGGTCGAGGTGATTCATCATGGCCTCTAAATCGAGGCTCTCCTTTTTTATATTATTATTCATAAAAGATCATTTTTTAATTTACAATCCTCGTGAACGACGTATAGGACGCTGGTGCATCTGACGTGCCTGTCGAGCGCAGTGACGCGCCCACTCTATATCATCCTCATCGTTTTTTCTACCCCAGTTGCTTTCAGTTGAGCCACCACCGCCACACGACTCTGCAATCTCTGTTGCAGCATCGAGATAGTTGGCGAACAGCAGGAA
>CAMJDL010000118.1 GCA_946404405.1 uncultured Prevotella sp. | reverse complement strand
GGGCTCTACGGCTATACTTACTTGGAATGATGAAAGAGAAACTGACAATAGTAAAGGTTGGGGGAGCTGTAGTCGAAGACGAACTGCAGCTCACTCAGTTATTACGTGACTTTGCAGCCATCGATGGCGCGAAGATACTGGTACACGGCGGTGGCAGGCGCGCAACGAAGGTGGCGGCCGCCTTGGGTATTGAGACAAAGATGGTAGACGGGCGACGCATCACTGACGCAGAGATGCTGGAGGTGGTGACGATGGTCTACGGCGGTCTGGTGAACAAGCACGTCGTGGCTGGTCTGCAGGCGCTCGGCGTTGATGCCATCGGCCTCTGCGGAGCCGATGCTGACATCATCCGCTCGGTGAAGCGCCCGCTGAAGAACGGTATCGACTATGGCTATGTGGGCGACGTAAAGAAAGCCGACGGTGCAAAAATAGCCCATTTCATCGGAAAAGACATGGTTCCTGTCATCGCTCCGCTCACACACGATGGACAGGGTAACATACTGAATACCAACGCCGACACGATGGCATCGGAAACGGCAAAGGCTATGGCTGAACTCTACGACGTGACGCTGATTTTCGCCTTTGAGAAACCTGGGGTTCTGCGGAATCCCGATGACGACAGTTCGGTGATACCCGTTATCAATCGGGCCGACTTCGAACGTTACAAGGCGGATGGTACTATCAGCGGTGGCATGCTGCCCAAGATAGAGAATGCATTAGGGGCAGTGGAGGCTGGCGTTAATCAGGTAATTATCACTTTGGCGACGGCTATTGACGGCCAGCACGGAACGATTATAAAATATTAGCCACTTATTGTAACTTTTCCTGTTCTGAATCGTCTTTAATATATAGAGAGGTGAATAAAGTCAGTTTCCGAAACGATGTCCTGCCGCTGAAGAATGAGCTCTACAGACTGGCACTCCGCATAACTCTCAATCCTGCGGAAGCTGAAGATGTCGTACAGGAGACAATGATAAAAGTCTGGAACAGGCGCGAGCAATGGGAACAGATTGAGTCGATGGAAGCCTTTTGTCTGACAATCTGCCGTAATTTGGCACTTGACAAGACACGGAAAATGGGATTCTTGGACCAGAGCCTTGAGACTGACGAGCACGATGCTCCAGATTACAGCCACACGGCAAACCCTGAGGAGCAGGCGATACAGCAGGACCGGATAAGGCTGGTAAGACGTATCATCGACAACCTGCCTGAGAAACAACGAAGCGTGATGCAGTTGCGCGATTTCGAAGGAAAGAGCTACAAGGAGATAGCAGCCATCCTTGAAATCAGTGAGGAACAGGTTAAGATAAACATCTACAGGGCTCGCCAAGTGATAAAACAGAAATATATTGAAGCAGAAAAATATGGACTATAAGTATATCGAACAGTTGCTGGAACGCTACTTTCAGTGTGAAACCACGCTGAAAGAAGAGGAAATACTGCGTGCCTTCTTTACGCAGGAGGATGTTCCCGTGTGGCTGGCGAAGTACAAGACGCTCTTTGTCTATGAAGCCCAGAGGGAAGAATCTCTTGGCAACGATTTCGATGAGCGCATCTTGGAGATGGTGGAGCAGCAGGAGCCTGTAAAAGCTCGCGTGCTGACTCTGACACAACGTCTGATGCCGCTGTTCAAGGCTGCCGCTGTGGTCGCTATTGTCCTGACGCTCGGAAATGCAGCTCAGGCCCCGTGGGATCGGGGTTGGGATAATCCGCAGGAAGAGTATGCCAAGTATCACCAGCAGCAGAAAGACTCGGTTGACGTGCTGGGACCGATACAAGCTGAGAATCTCTTGGAAGACTCTACGAATGTTGCTGTGAATCCCGCATCACCGAAGTACTGACAAAAAGGAAAAGATATTTATCTAAGCTTTCTCTATAAACAATCATTTCATTTAAAACAAAAATGAAGCCGTGAGGCTTCGATTCTCTCAAATTTTCATAACATACTTTGAAGCACAAACAAGGTAAGGGCCACCACCGGGATGCCGGGGTGGCCCATTTCATTTATTTAGCCTTGCGCAGCCGCAGGTTCAATTGGTAGAGGGCTGGCAGCAGAATCAATAACGAGAACAACACGGCGGCCGCCACTGTGCGCTGACTGCCAAACAAATCGATAAGCTTCATCTGCGGATCAGGATAGAAGTTATAAACGACGTAGGCAATGCTGTTGTTTACCCAGTGATAGGCAATGCCCGGCACGATGCTGTCCGTCCGGTAGTAGAGCCAGCCTAACAGCAAGCCAACGAGGAAGGCGTGGGGCATTTGGATAGGATTTGCGTGGATAAGTGCAAATAATAGGGCAGAGATGGCAATGGCCAACCAGTGGCGGGGCGTCCATCGGAGTAAGGCGCGCAAAACGGCACCGCGAAACACCAGTTCTTCGCATACTGGCGCCAACAGGCCTATGGCGAAATAGCCCCATCGGTCGCGAAGTATCATGTCGAACTCCTCCTCCACGATATTCGGTAACTCGGGCATCAATTCCTGAAGGCAGCTTGAAGGAATGATGGCTCCCATTGCCGCTAAGGCGCACCAAAAGAGTGTGGCCCATGGACGGGAACGTACATAACTGCGTGACACTTCAGCCCAGCGGAAGAAAAGGAATAGCGCCAAAACGATGATACTACTCGCAGTCATGGCTATAATCATGTTTGTGGCATTCTGTTGGCTGACCTCCATGCCTATCAACCGTTGGATGGCTTTCATTAAGGGAAGCATCAATGCCTGAATGGCTGCAAATACAAGGGTGTAGAAAATGGCCTTTATCATAATTCAGATTCTTTATTTAGTGCTGCTTCGGCCTGACGCAAGTCTGATTCCAACTGTGACATCAGCGCCTCGCGGCTGTCAAACTTTGTCTCAGAGCGTAAACGGCTAACAAACGATACGGTCATCTGCTGACCGTAGATGTTATTGTCGAAGTGGAAAAGGTGGGTCTCAAGCGTTTGGCAATGTCCGCCGAATGTCGGCCGGCTGCCAATATTCATCATGCCGTGGTAAAGATCTGGTAATCCTTCCAGCTTTACCTTGACGGCATAGACCCCTGAACCGGGAACAAGTTTCCCGTCTTCAGCCAACTGCAGGTTGGCCGTAGGAAAACCAATCTCCGTGCCAATATGCTCGCCACTGACGACTCGCCCCGACAACATATATGGTCGTCCTAGGCATTTAGCGGCCTGCTCTACCTGACCTTCTGTCAACAGTCTGCGGATTTTGGAAGAGCTGACCCTGAGACTGCCCACTTCGATAGGATCACCCTGAACAACAGACATCCCCATCTCATGGCCATAGCTTACATAGTCGTCAAACCCTTCCATGCGGTTGTGGCCGAAACGGTTATCGTAGCCAATTACCAAAACTTTGACTTCTAACTGTAGCTGTAAGATGTCGTGCATGAAGTCACGCGCCGACAGCGATGCCATAGCCTCGTCGAACTGCAGTATCACTAAATAGTCAATGCCCGTCTGAGAAAGCAGTTCCACCTTCTCGTCAAGCGTTGACAGTAGCTGTGGGCACCAGTCAGAATGAAGCACCTGACGGGGATGACGCTCAAAGGTAACAACCATGGAGGCTAGTCCTTCACGGCGTGCCATCTCCGCCACCTTACTTATAATATATCGATGGCCAAGGTGAACACCGTCGAAAAAACCGATGGTTGCCACACAAGGAACGGGCCTTTCCACTTGTCTGTTCAGGTATATCGTCTTCATTTGCGCCACAAAGGTAAGAATAATTTGCTATTTTAGCAAAAAAATTTGGAGATTTGATTATTTTAATGTACCTTTGCACCCACAAAAACAGGACTTGTAGCTCAGTTGGTTAGAGCAACAGACTCATAATCTGGAGGTCCCAGGTTCAAGCCCTGGCTGGTCCACATTAGAAATCAGCAACTTGCGAGCAATCGAAGGTTGCTGATTTCTCTTTTTGCGAACAATTTGCGAACAAAATGATATTTCATGGAACATTGTGCATACCTCCTGAAGGCTCTGGTATCTGCATTTTGTTCGCAAAATCCTCGATTTTTGTTCGCAAAGCGTAAAAAACTCCTTATTTGTATCTTATTTCTCTAATATTTTCGTACCTTTGTCGCTGGATTTCGCATTCGTGCGATACCCAAAGACATTGTGGGCAAAAGAAATGGCGTTCGCTATCTCATTCAAAGACCTCGAAATGTAGGAAGTTTCAAGGAATAATAGTCAGAGAATAGATAAGGTGAGCGTTCACGTTATAGCGTGGGCGAAACTTATCTGACTATTATGGCACTTCCTACAGCCACGAGGGAAAGATATGGGTTGTTCACGCTTTCTCTATGCCCAATGGATTAGGAAAGTTTAACGCCCGACGATGCAAGATTTCCGTCGGTTCGCGTTTATATAGACAGAAACAATAACGAATAAATACAAAACAAAAATGAAAACAATGAAACTCTGGAGAATCGCTTTTGTGATGCTTGCTGCTTTCTCCCTCGCCTCTTGCAGCAGCGATGATGACAACGATGTCTACGAAGCAGCACAACTTAGTGGCACATGGCAAAAGGTGTATGACGAAGGTGTGGCCGATGCTGGCACGGTACAGTACACATTCCATCCGCAGTCTGCCAATAACGGCACCGTTGATATATTCACCTCCGACTGGGCAGCAGGCGACACCACCGTTTATCGTATCTACACCGTCACCGACGCTGGGCATCTGATGATTTCTCCCAAGCCCGATGACACCTCAGAAGCCCTCACCGTCGATTGCGACATCCGCCGCCTCACCAGCACACAGATGATTTGGAACAAGCCCGGCACCAAAGAAGAGATAGCTCGTTTTACAAAAGTGAAATGAACCTGTAAAAATCGGAATTTATGATTGTCTCAAAGAAATATATTGGACTGATTGTCCTATTTTTAATACCCCGTTTTGCTATTGCCCAAAACAGCTTAGATAGTATAGTGGCCAAGCAAGACAGTAGTGTGGCAATTAGAACTGACTCGTTATGCTGCAGCAGGTCTGTGTGTAATTGTGATACGGTTCAACAAGACAGTTGCCTACAGCAGCATGGACTATCTCTTATTAGCATAGACCAAAAGATGACACGAGACATCAACCCGAATGCGCTTAAAATGCGGAAGTTCGATCCTTACAAGAAAAAGTTTAATGATATGCAGCTGATAAAAATTATTGGGCCGCACATTAGAAGATAGACTAAAATTTTGTCTCACTTTATGCTGTTTTTATGACTTACTCTAAAAAAGAATGTATTTTCAAGATGACAAGAGTCTTTCTTGCTTCCTTCATCT
>CAMJDL010000117.1 GCA_946404405.1 uncultured Prevotella sp. | reverse complement strand
GATGGTGTAATCGACAGTAAAGCCTGCCGTCCATCCCGTGATGGTCTTGATTTCCTGTTTCACTTCGGTGGTTTCACCGGCAGCATGATGAAAACCGCTGTCGAAACCATAGTTCTTCAGGTAATGGGCTGTGACGTCGGTCTGTGCCGAAACTGTCAATGCAGCTCCGAAGAGCAAGAACAAGAATGTTTTTTTCATTTACTATAGTTGTTTAATCAATAATGAGCGTTATTATCATTTATTTTCACAGATTGTCGTTTCGACAGACAAAGATTGACATTGAGTTTTTATCGCTCTTTATTTGGGTGTAGCCGTGAGGGTGAAACCGAAGTGATGGGGCACGTTGCCATCAATGGTATATTGCGGCAGTGTACGCTTGCCCCATGTGTCAGTCCCTCCCACGCCATGGATGTTCAGATTGATGTTCACGCAGACAAGATTGCCACGAGGCACTTCATAGGGGTGAAGCGGTCCAAGATCCTCGTCGCCATAGTCCCAGACGCTTATACAGAGAGGCTGTTTGCCGTCAATGCGGATGGTTGTCGAGGTCGACGACAGGCTGAGCCAACGTATGTCGCAACGATTGGCGTTGTCCTGTGGATGGATGTATTCTGTCTCGAAGTTGCTGAGCGACATCTGATAGCGCCCGAGCATGGCACCATGCTTGCGGTCGGGGTAATTCTCCCAAGGACCGCGACCGTAGAAGTCAATCTGCGTGAACTCTGATGGCAGGCGCATTTGCATTCCGAAGCAAGGCATCAGTGGCAGACTGTCGACAGGTTGCGTAGGCTGGTAGTCGGCGTAGACTTGAATGTGTCCTTCGGGTGTGAAATGGTACGTTAAGGTGTAGTCAACACCGATAGGGAACTTCATAGGACAGGTTACTACCACGCCTGAATCTGACGGTTCTACGCAGATGTCACCTACTTGTCGCTTTGCAGTCGCTTCTTTCCAAACTGCTGTACGCTGTGCAAAATCGGCTGCGGCTTGGTTGTCATTTTCCGGTTTCCAGAAAGAAGGCACAAGGGGTGCTTTGAGCAACTCGTTTCCTTCCTTCATCCAACTGACGAGTGCACCAGTGTGGTCGATGACAGCAGCCCCATGGGCACCATTGACGACAATGCCGTTAGTGGTGCGACGGACTGAGGCCTTCGTGCTCTCGGCAGAACCAGAATAATCTGTGGTGCGTGATACTTTGTCATAATCATAGTCGTGCAGAATGAACTGTTCATGAGCGACGGCGTAGCCTGCTTCTGCCCAGAGTGTGGCTTGGCGCAGACGTGCGTAGACGTTAACAGCTACCTCGCCTTCATATACTGGGCACGATGGCAATAGCAGGCTGTCGTCCTTGAGTTGTAGCGAACCTTCTTTGGCAACTTCTCCATTGATGAGTAGTGTGTAAGTGTAATCGTATTCGCCCAGTGAGGTGAAGAGGTCGCGATTGATGACGTGTATAGCATCAAGGGAACGGGGCGCATGTGGCGCCTCAGTCGCAACAAACTGCAGAGGCTGATAGACATGCTGCACTTCATAGTATTGTGGATGAGGCGTGCGGTCGGGAGCCACGATTCCATTGATGAGAAAATGCCCATCGTTGGGTGCGTCACCGAAGTCACCGCCATAAGCCCAGAATTCGTCGGACTGTAGCGATAGCGACCTCGAGTATCGCAGCTGCGAACCGTCAATGGGTTTGGCTATGCCTTGATCCACCCAGTCCCAGATGGCAGCGCCACAGATGCTTGAGTCGGCATAAATGATGTCCCAATATTCCTGCAAATTGCCAGTAGAGTTGCCCATGCTGTGGGCGTATTCGCGCATCATGAACGGGCGGTCGCTGACATTCCGTGCCACGCTTCGCATCTCTTCGGGGTAAAGATAGCTGTCGTCGTAGATGGCTGAATAGCGGCGGTCGCTGTCGTAAAAGGGTGGTCGTGTGGTATCAAGTGAACGAATGGTGTCGTACATAGCTTTGGCATTGTGCCCGCTGCAAGCCTCGTTGCCCAGGCTCCAGAGGATGATGCTTGGATGGTTGCGGTCGCGCAGCACCAGCGAGGCAGCCCTGTCCACGTGAGCCTTTTGCCATGCCAGGTCGTCACCCAACAGAGTGTTTCCGATGCCGTAGCCATGGCTTTCGTTGAAAGCTTCGTCCATGACATAGAGACCATAGCGGTCGCAGAGTTCGTAGAGTAGCGGTGTGTTGGGATAAACTGATGTACGCAGGAAGTTGATGTTGCACTGTTTCATCAGCCGGATGTCGAGTTCGTGAGTTGCATCATCGACATAGCGTCCTGTGCGCGGATGGTGTTCGTGGCGATTGACACCCCTGAGTTTCACGTTCTTACCGTTTATTTTGAACACCTCGCCCACAATTTCTACCTTCTTCACACCGAGATGGTTGTCGAAGTGCTCTACGACGTTGCCTTTACGGTCGCGCAACTCAATGGCAATGGGGTAGAGGTTAGGTTTCTCGGACGACCAGAGGCGTGGCGACTGCAATTGACAGTTGAGCTGCACATGGGTGGTATCGCCGGAAGCCAATTGTTTCAGCTTGCCCACGGCCTCCTTTCCGTCGAGCAGGAATGCCACGGTAATATCTTTGGCAGCCTTATGGGCGGTGTTACAAATTTCTATGTCGGCTGTCACCACGGCCTGGCTGTAGTCGGGACTCAGTTCTGTGGTTAGGCAATAGTCGCTGATGTGGTTTTTCGGCCGTACCCATAACTGCACACTGCGGAAGATGCCGCTCAGTCGCCACATATCGATGTCCTCAAGATAAGAGCCGTCGCACCAGCGGTAGACCTCCACGGCCAGGCGGTTTTCGCCTTCGTGCATGAAACGTGTCACGTTGAACTCTGCAGGCGAAGTGGGATTCTGGCTATAGCCCACCCGCTGCCCATTAACCCAGACGTACATGGCCGACTTCACACCGCCGAAGTGCAGGATGAGATTCTTATCAAGCATCTCGCGAGAAACAGTGACGAAGGTGACGTACGATCCCACAGGGTTGCGATGGCCATAAGCATACCACTCGAACGGAGGCTCGCTCGTCACACTAGGTGCGTTCTTCTGAAAGGGGTACGTAGAATTAGTGTAGATAGGCAGGCCATAATTTTGCATCTGCCAATTGCCTGGAACGGTAATGAAGTCCCATTGGCTGACGTCGTAGTCGGTACGCCAAAACTCCTTAGGCCGCCGCTCTGGGCATGGCGACCAGTGGAAGCGCCACTGACCGTCGAGCGACACAATTTCCTGGCATTGCTTCTCGAGCGAAGGCAGCTGCAACGTGGCATGGTAAGGCAGTTTGTTGATGCCTACCACTTGCGGATTTTCCCAATCGTGTGGTTGGGCCGGCAAATCCAGTGCAAAGGCTGTGACAACGGCAACTATTAAGAGTCTCATACTTTTGTGTATTATTGTCAATTTGCTTTAAGAATCATTTTGGACAAAGCCCTTGGGGCTATAGGAATAGCCCCTTGGGCGCCCAGCTAACCTAACTACTACTAACAAAACTCGTTTGGAAAAGCGGAATGTTTACTATAGTTTTTTGAATATTGTTCATTATTGGTTGGAAGTTGTTTTTTTGAAAAACTCCGTGATGGCATCCTTTCTCACGGCCTTCATTACAGCTGCTCCATCACCCACTGTCACGTCTTCAAAAAGGAAAGACAGAGATTCAGAAGAACCATTTTGAGAGTTCATAATCGATTCATAGTATGCAGAATAATCATGTGAGTGGCTGTCAACAGGCATATTTTGGAATGTTCCCAGATAGTAATTCTTCTCAAACAGGTTGTTCGTTGACTTGGTAAGATTGAAAGCCGATGGTTCAGGTGCAAAGAACAGGTTTTCCCTGATAGTAGTACTGTCAGCATAGCCTTCCCATGAGAGGGAAGCAATGGTGGTACGATCGACTTGCGAACCGGGTTTTCTTCCAATGTGCAAAATATTGTGCTCGATAAGCGTATTCTTGCAGGGACCGCCAATGTGAATGGTCGGAGAAAAATATTCATCTGTGTGTGTTTTCTGCTGTCGGACGGCATCATCTATACTCACATTATAGCGTACAATGCTTCCCAAGTTGCCGATGTTGTCGGCGGGATTGCTGTTTCCTGGGTTGCAAATCAGGATAAATCCTCCTTCGTTGTCGTGACTATAATTGTATTGTATGAGAGTGTTGGTGCAATTAAAATCGGAGTCGAACCCCTGGCCATCCCAAGGCGCTTTGTGGTCGGAGACTTCATTGAACTGAATGGTTGTGTTGTCACAACTCCAAGGCCAGATGCCAGCGGCAGCCTCGCCTAGTGGAAGCAGACGGCTGCAACGGCGCATGAGGTTGTATTCGACAAGGGCACTGTCACAGCCGATAGGCACAATTCCATCGCCAGGCACTTCCTCGATGAGATTACGGCGCACGATGGTATGAGTACTCAGGTGCCAGTCGCTGCGACTCCATGGCGCATTCCAGATGATGGCATTACGCTCACATCGGCGAATGGTACAATCTTCAATGGTAAGGCTGTCAAACAAGGAAACAAGGCTGTCCGTCTTCCAGAGGCTCTCTATCAATATGCCTGAGCCGCCGCCCGCTTTTTTCAAGAGACTGCCATTCACGTCGTGAATATCGAGTGCATGGAGGGTAATGCCTCGCGACCATCCATAGTCTTCGCTGACAACCTTCACGCCAGTGCGGTTGGGCATGCGACTGGATCCCGTATTTACCACATCCAAGTCCTGAAGGGTTAGGAAACTAGAATTGGCAATGCAGATGGTGTAGAGCGAATTGTCGGGTGCCGAGAAACATGGCTTGGATCCAGAGCCGTATGCTCCTACTACGATGCGATTGGCAGATGTTCCTTGGGCGCTGACGTTGAGTTGTCCAGTAAAATGGCTACCTCGACGGAAAAGCAGATTGTCGCCTGCTTGAAGACGGAGGCTATTGGCTTTTTCCAGGCTTTTCCATGCCGACTGAGGCGATGTGCCGTCATTTGAGTCATTGCCATGCTCCGAATCAATGTAGTAATTGATTCCTGTTTCAGCCAATTGAGATTGGCAACTGGTCAAACTTATACTAATGAACAGGGTAAAGAATAATATTGCCTTGACGTGTTTCATGTTTATATGTTTTTTATATGATACTTGCCGAAGTTTAATAGAACACTGCAAATGTATATATATAATGAATGTAACGCCCGTTGCAAACGTTCAAAGATGTAGAAAAATCAGCCATGAGCGATTTTTCTACGTATTTTGACTAATTATTCTACATTAAGGGTGGATAGAAAACTGCGAATACCAATTTCCTCTTTGTGTTTTGAAGGTGATATGGTTGCTCCCCAGCTATCGCATAGGTAGTGAAAAGCAGTGCTATCAAGGATGAAAAGCAATGCTATCGAGG
>CAMJDL010000116.1 GCA_946404405.1 uncultured Prevotella sp. | reverse complement strand
GGCAAAATAGTAGCAGGTCCTGACAGTTGCCTATGGATAGGCTGTTCTGACGGATTATTCATCATCAACAAGCAAGGTGTTGTACGTCACTTTACTGAACAGAACTCTCATATTGTTGGAGGTATTATCATCGACATTACCTTCGATCGTGATGGCAATGCATGGCTCTCGGGAGCCAAGGGCCTGTCGCTCTATAGTGCCGCCAGCCGTGATATCGTAGCGACAAAGTTCCCCTCAGGATTCTGGAACGAGGAACCTTATATGCGTGGTTGCTTGGGAAACGATGGGACAGTCTATATGCGCAACGGGCCACAGCTGTTCTATACCAGAAACCACATGAGTGATTTTGGTGAGATCAAACTCCCTGTTATGCTTTCGGACAGATGGTGCCGCAGCATGACGGATGATGGTCGTGGCTATTTGCTATTGGCTTCAGAACGCGGTCTGCTACACATCAATCCCGATGGTGGTGAACTAGTCCAGATGGGATCTGGCGAAGGTCTGATTGGTAACCAAATGAGTGAAGTGTGGCTGGATGGCAATGAACAGTTATGGGTGGCTACGTCGAATGGGTTGTTTACGTCTTTGCGAAACGACTTCGACCACTGGCTTGCCAGTCGTCAATACAAGGTCATGCTTTATCCTGTGCGTAAGGGCAGCGACTTATTGACACCACGTGAGATGAGTATCATGGTAGAGAACCGCGAGATCAGCCTTAGTTGGAATTTCACTTCACAGGTGCTACAGGCTGAGCCGGTATTAGTGGACTATGCGCCGCAACAAGGTCGATTGTATGAATATCGTGTGGACGGCGGCGTGTGGCAGCAGATAGACAACGGTGAGCCTATAGATGTGCGTCACCTGCTGATGGGACAGCATACATTGACAGTACGCCTGATGGGTGTAGAAGGTACGGAAACTACGTGGCAGTTGATGGTAAACCCCTCCGTATGGGCATGGCTGGAGTTGGTACTCTTCATTGTAGCCGTTGTATCCTTATGGTTGTGGTGGCGCTACAGGAAGTACACCAAAGAAGTGATAGCTGAGCATCAGTTGACGGAGCAGGCACTCATTGAAGAGAGTGAAGAGTTCAGAGTGATTGCGTGCCACACTCCTACCTTCAGGTTGGAGAAGAGTGAAGAATTTACTGCCGTCATTGACGAAACGACACAAAAGTACCAGAAGGTGAAGATTGACGAGGAGGAATGTGCGGACATCGTGAAACGCATGAAGGAATATCTGGAGCGTGAGCGCGTGTACACCAATGCCGATTTGAAGATGAAAGATCTGGCCGACGTGCTGCATCTGTCGGCGCCAAAACTCTCGCAGGTGTTCAATATCTATCTAGGTGAGAACTATTACGACTTCATCAACCGCTACCGCCTGGAGGAGTTCAAACGTCTTATCGAGGCAGGCGAATACAAACGATTTACCATTACGGCACTTTCCGAACAATGCGGTTTCAAGAAGTCGAATTTCTTCTCGACATTCCGCAAAGTTGAGGGGCTTACACCAGCCGAATATCTCAAGAAACGCGGTATACGGGTATAGCTAATTTAGATGGACTGAAATGTAAATATTTGATTATGAGGTAGTTGAATTATTTGGACTATATGCTAAACCAGTTGGCTGCAAGCAAGGCGAAATTTCTTGTTTGCAGTCTTTTTTTGCTCTATCTTTGCAGCAGAAAATCATTAAAACAATTAGCGTATGACTACTATCGAATTCAAAAATCGCCAAGCTGTTGGCAACGTTTACCAGAAGATTCGTCAGGAAATCTTCTCCATCTTCCGTCAGGCATGTATAGCAGAGGACACGTGCGAGGACATGGTACAGGAAGTGTTTGTGAAAATCCTTGGTCTAGACATCATCATCGAAGACCAGTTGAAAGGTCTGGCCGTGCAGATTGCCTATCAGAAGCGTACCGACTACCTGCGCCGTAAGGCTATTATCAATAAGGTGCACGGTGAACTGGGTTGGCGCATGGAGCAGAGCTACTCTCATACCGAGGCTGAGGTGAATGACATTCTGAACGTCGAGATGCAGGCCATCCACTGCATGTCGGAGAAAGATGCTAAGATTTACGAAATGATCCGTTTCGAGGAGAAAAGTGCCGACGAAATCGTGTTGGAGACAGGTCTGTCGAAGCGTGCCGTCGAGAGCCGCATTTACCGCACCCGCATCCAGGTTCGCGATGCTGTCCGCAAGGCCATCGGCTTTTGAAAAAGTAAAAAGGTAAAAAAGTAAAAATACCTTTTGGACGTATTACAAAGAAACATCTTTAAACGTTATTAATAATAAAGACTAATCATTATGAAGGAAAAAAGAAAATGGTTCCTTAGTTTGTTCCTAATGTTAGCGACGCTAACATGGGCGCAGGGTACTGTTACCGTGAAAGGAACGGTGACAGACCAGCAGAATGAACCGCTGATTGGTGTGACCGTGATGATTGACGGTCAGACGGCCAGTGGTACAGTGACCGACTTTGACGGCAATTACAGTCTCAAAGCCGCTTCTAACGCTACGCTGAAGTTCTCGTACATCGGCTATCAAGACCAAAAGATTGCTATTGCTGGCAAAACCACCATCAATGTCACCATGAAGGAGGACGCTGCCCTGTTGGAGGAAGTAGTAGTCGTTGGTTTCGGTACACAGAAGAAAGAATCATTGACAGGTGCTGTGACGGTTGTCGATGCCCAAGCCTTTGAAAACAAGGGCTCGCTGTCGTCACCCCTTGAAGCCTTACAAGGACAGGTGGCTGGTGTGCTGATTACTCGTAGCAGCAGTGCTCCAGGTGATGAAGGCTGGAATATGAAACTACGTGGTTCGGTTTCCAAGAATTCTGGTGGCCCGCTGGTCATCATCGATGGCGTGGCAGGTGATATGGGCTCTATCAATCCAAACGATATTGAGAGCATTAACTTCCTGAAGGACGGTTCCGCTGCCATCTACGGTTCGCGTGCTGCCGACGGTGTGGTCATCATTACCACCAAGAAGGGTAAGGAAGGAAAGGTTAAGATTAACTATTCTGGATCTGTTACAGTGAAAACTGTAGGTCTGCAGCCTGAGACCATGTCGCTGACGGAGTGGGCCGACGGACTGATGCAGACACTGGAGAACGACAACAACATGAGTAGCGTATGGTACACCTATGCACAGTTGGCCAAGCAGTATCAGGGTCGCTACATCGACTTGTCGGAGAGTGCCAACCCCTTTGGTACGGCAGCCTTTACGGATGTGGCCGATTTCGTGTTTGCAGACGTTGACTGGCTGGGTGGTCTTTTTGGCAATGCCTATAACACAGAGCACAACCTGAGTGTGAGTGGCGGTACGAATAAAAACAGCTATCGCATCTCATTGGGATATAACTACGATGGTTCCAACCTGCAGTATGGCAACAACTCGAATAAGCGTTTCAACGTGCGATTCAATGATACCTATAAGTTCAACGATAAGTTGTCATTGCAGTCAAGCATTGGGTACTTCCGTAAGGAGCAGGTTGCTCCTACGCGTATCGCTGCAGCGCTGACCACTTCATTACCTCAGCCTGGTCTGCCTATGGCTGCTCTGAACGGCAAGGGCTATGCATGGGGTACATGGGGCTCTCCCGTTGCTAAGGTAGAAGATGGTGGCGACAAGACCACCAGCGTTTCACGCATCGATATCAGCGAAACGCTGAACTATGATATTACAGACTGGTTGACAGCCAATGTCAACTTGGGCTACAATACCGCTGATAAGATGGTGGACGAGGTACAGAATGCTGTACAGTTCTTCAATATTACCGGTATGACTCCAACACTGACCGATCCTGTACAGTCTAAGTCTTACTATCAGCAGAATTCGGAGCGCATTGACAACTACTCGTTCTCTGCCTACGTCAATGGACACAAGCAGTTTGGCGATCATAACCTGTCACTGACCTTGGGTACACAGTATGAGTTCAAGGAGTACAGGCAGTTTGGCGTTCGTGCTACTGACATCCTGGATGGTCTGGAGGTGGTCAATGGTACTGGCGACATCACCTTGCAGAATGTAGGCAAGTATCAGAACAGCATCCTCTCATACTTTGGACGTTTCAACTACGACTATCTGGGACGTTACCTTTTAGAATTCAATGGCCGTTACGACGGTAGCTCTAAGTTCCTGCCCGAGAACCGTTGGGACTTCTTCTGGGGTGTGAGCGCTGGTTGGCGTCTGACGGAAGAACCATTTATGAAGAACGTGAAGTGGCTGAACAATCTGAAGCTGCGTGCCTCTTACGCTGAGGTGGGTAATCAGAGCGGTATCGGCAACTACGACGGTGTACAGCTGTATAATGTGAATTCGAACAGTGGTCCCTATTTAGGCAACGGTTTGTCCTCTACGATTACCACCAATGGAACGTTTGCTTCAAAGACCCGATCTTGGGAGCGCATCAAGAACTATAACGTAGCCATTGACTTCGGCGTGAAACTGGCTCCTGGCCACAATATCAATGGTACTGTTGAGTATTTCCAGAAGCGTAACAACAACATGTTGGTCAGTGTGACGCTGCCTGCAACGCTGGGTGACGCTGCTCCTTCTGCCAATAAGGGTAAGTTCAAGGACTACGGTTGGGAAGGTCAGATTGACTATACTGGTAAGGTCGGTCAGGTGAACATCCATGCCGGTGGAACCTTTACCTTCGCTCGCAACGAGTTGACAGAGTATGAGGGAACAACGGTGAAGTCGTCGGGCTACACTTCTAATATGGTAGGCTATGGCATCTCGTCACTCTTCGGACTGCGTTATGCAGGTAAGATCCAGAACGAGGAGCAGCTGGCAGCCTATACTGCACTTTACTATCCTAACAATGGTATCGGAATGCCCTCTAACCTTCGTGTAGGTGACAATATGTATTGCGATGAGAATGGTGACGGCAAGCTGGATGAGAACGACTACATCTTCTTGGGAAGCAGTGAGCCAGAAATCAGCTACTCATTCAACTTCGGTGCAGCCTGGAAGGGTATTGACGTGAACGTGGTGTTCCAGGGTGCAGCTAATCGTTTCATCTATCGTGGCAACGATACCAACTGGACGGTTCCTTATCGTGGATTGTATATGAACAACTTGAAGTCAAGTGTTGGCAATACATGGACAACGGAGAATACTGATGCCTACTATGCTCCTTATACTAACGACAGTAACATTAATACGTACAACTATCAGGCCTCTTCTCTTACGGCACAGGACGGTCGATATCTGCGACTGAAGAATGTAACGGTAGGATATACATTCCCCAAGAACTTGCTGAATAAGTTGGGATTCATTGAAAGCCTGCGCATCTACTATACAGGAGCAGACCTATGGGAGACTACCAAGATTGAGGACGGATGGGACCCTGAGTCGAAGATTGCCAAGAGCGGTACGTCACTTTATCCCTTCACACGCAACCACACGTTTGGACTGAACGTTACCTTTTAATTAGAAATTAGGAATTAGAAATTAGAAATTATGATTACTAAGATAAACAAAATAATCGCAGGTTGTCTCGTTAGTTGCGGTATTCTTGCAACTCTAACCAGCTGTTTGAATTTGGATCCGAAGGATTCGCTGGGTGATAACCTGGTATGGAACAAGGCTGAGAACTTCCAGCTCTTTGCCAACCAGTTCTATGGCTGGACACGCGACCTGGC
>CAMJDL010000115.1 GCA_946404405.1 uncultured Prevotella sp. | reverse complement strand
AAAGAACTGAATCTGAGAATCGACAGGAGGATTGTACCTTGTCGTTTTGTGCGTTTTTGAGACTTTGTCTCGAAAAACGACTGCGCCTCAGCAAAGTATGAAAGCGAGCTTTCACTTTGCATTCGGCTTGCGCGTTCTTTGACATATTGCTACAATAGTCGGGGATTGTGATAGTGTATTCTCTGAATACTCTATAATTCCATAGGTCGGTGCAGGAGCACTTGCCTATTAACTCTTGTGTCCCTATTCCAAAGGGATTCACACATTCATTTTTTTATAGTGATTAGAATTATGTAGATTATGTGGAAAGAGTATAGACTCATTAATGATTTCAAGAAACAAACACTAAAAACTATTTGGAAACACTTAGATGCTATGGCGGTGAATTATGCCGTCTATTCCTCTCACCTGAAGGGCTTAGCCCCATATTTGACGGACTTCGACGTATATCTGTATTGCGACAATTCAAGTATGGTCGTGGTATGTCTTGACTGCTGCGGTCATTGCGAAGAACAGACATACGAAGAATCCGAAACACTTAGTCCCCTTATTTTAATTGATGGCCATGATCCTCGTGTCAGCAAAGTCTGGAAATTGGCACAAACTGTTCGTTCAATCGGGAACCAGCTCATGATACCCGTATATGGCGTGTTAATAACAGAAGCAGACATTACCAACGCATACGAACTTTATAAGATGTGGGATTCCAACAATGTCACGGTCATAGATTATATGAAGAGGCTTAAGTCTCGAAAAATACGGGTGAATGAAGATGAAGATCTGGCCTGTAAGTCTTACGTGTACGCTTTGAACGAAACACCACTGCAAGCGTTGGATGCAGATTGTCCCGAAGCCGAAATATCACTCCCAATAGAAACGAATCAGGAAGAGGCATCAGAATCTGATGACGATGAATTCGAAAAACTGCTTAACGAATTTTTCAATAACGAAAGCAAGGACTCTTCTGAAAAGCATACAGAAGAAGATCAAGATACTGATCCTGAATACAGTTCTGAGGAGAGCAATTTGGAACCGACAGAAGATGACACGACTTTTAATGATGACACAAATTTCCCTAGTGGTGAGATTGAGCAGAACCAGAATCTCAGCGTAAAGGTAGAAATATTACGCCCCATACCTAATCCTCGCGAAGAACTCGACAAACTTGTGGGCTGTAGTGAGATTAAGCACCGCATGGATGAACTGGTAAAACTAACTTGCTACAATAAGATGATGCATGAACTATGTCCTACAGGCAAACAACATGCAGTTTCACTACATAGTTTATTCCTTGGCCGCCCAGGTACAGGAAAGACAACCGTCTGTAAGATTTATGGTTCCTTGCTTCGACAGGCTGGGGCTTTATCGAAAGGACATGTGGTGGTTTGTGATCGAGGTACATTTATTGGCACCCTTTGGGGTGATGAAGAACGCTCGGCACGACAAGTTCTTGAAATGGCAAAAGGCGGTGTGCTGATGATAGACGAAGCTTATTTGTTGAATAGTTCTAACCCACATGACCCAGGGAAAATGGTGATACCATTGTTGATGAATATTCTTGCAGATAAGTCACAGCGTGATATTGCCGTTGTACTATGCGGCTACAAGGAGCCGATGCAGAAACTTATCGACCTCAATCCAGGATTGCAGTCTCGCTTTCCCAACAAGTTTGAGTTCCCAGACTTTACAATTGACGAACTTTTGGAAATCACAAAACTTCGCATTAAGGAGTATAATTACACGTTTACAACTGAAGCATGGAAAAAATATGTTAGCATACTGTTGTCTGCCTATCAGACTCGCGATCCTCAAACGTGGGGAAATGCCCGATACATAGGAAACCAACTTGAGCGTATCTATATCCAGCATGCTTCCCGATGTGTGAAGCAACAATCAAATGGAAAGTCTATGTTGTTTTCTCTTACACCAGAAGATATTGTGCCTATTGAGGTTCCTCGCCCAAAAAACAAAATCGGATTTTAAATAACTGTTCATATGAGAAGAAGAATTCCTTATCGGGTGTGCAGCTGCATGCCCAACGGTGTTGTAACTCATCTTGAAGCCCGACTGCTGAAGGATTTGGTAAATCGCGAGATTCATCCTATTCGTTGTGCAGCAAGTTGCAAACAGAAGTACATGAAAGGTATGCGTATCGGTGATCTCTGCGCTGAGACTGGGCATTTCTGGTGGGCACGAAAGGTTTGGAGATTCACGGCTGGTCTCATTGAAAACAAAGATTATGACGATTGGCGTTATGTCTGGTTTGACAATAATCGAGTTAGTCTCCGAGATGTGATTTCAGAAACAGAGTGCGAACAGCTCGAACGTCGCTGTAGTCAACTTTGGAGAGCACTGGGATTTCCAAAATATGATTGGTGGGACGAGCGGATTGAGTATTTAACCGGTCTGTACTTCGGAACATGTTACTATTACCTGTTTGTGGAAAGGTACGATGGCTACTACGATGAGTTGATTGGTGAATGGGAAGAAAAAATGATGGAGTTCAAAGCTGAACAGGAAACTGAACAGTTATTCCGTGATGCCCAAGGCGACAATCTTCCTCCATGTTCACAAGACTTTTTTGACTATTGGCACGATGGCCCTCATATAGAGGATTTCTCGTGGCTCACTTTTAAGAAGGAATGGCTGTAAATGTGCAGTCATTCCTTCTTTTTCCAATAAAGTAATGTAAATAGAGGCTATTTGTTTTGCTATTGCGCTCATTTCATCACAATCTTGTGGCCGTTGTTGATATAGACGCCCTTCGTCGTGGGCTTATGGTTCAGGCGAAGGCCGTCGAGACGATACCATACGTTGGCGTTTTGGGGATTTGCGATGACGCTGTTGATGGCCTCGGGCTGGCTGACATCCTCTAAGGTCAAGAAGGTCTGCGTTTCCCATTCGCTGATGTCCTCATCGCCATAGATGGCACGCACCTGAACCATATAGTTCTGAGCAGCGGTCAGACCTGCCAGACTGTATGACTGTTCTGTACAATTGGCAGGGGCAGACCATTCGATGGCATCGAGATTCTCCGTCTCGATGAAGCCACGAATCCGCCAGCAATAATCAAAGCCGGGAACAAGATCGCTGGTCAGATACCATTTGCCATTATAGGATAGCCATTGGTTGTTGGGCGTGACTTCTGAGGGCTGGTAGCAGGCTACCGGATATGGACTCTTTTCTGTCAGCGTAATCCACAGGTTCTCTCCAGCGGTAATGGCAACGGGAGAGGACAGTGTCACTTCGTGGAAACCATTTTTCAGTGGAGTGACGGTCTCTGTATGAAGCAGCGTGGCAGGGGCATTGTCGCCCCCGGAATAGATTTTTACTGTGATGGCCTCGGTGTTGACTATTGTTTCGTAGAAGGCGATCTTGGTCAGTTTGTTTCCTGTCACCATACTGCCGGGATACATCACGCCCCAAGTGGTTTCAGGGAGACCGAATCCCTGAGTTGACATCGACGTGATGTTATCATCGTCGTATTGCAACCATTCCGAAGAGACACTGTAACTTTCTGGGACAAGGCCATAACGCACATCGTAGCTGTTGGCGCCGCACTCCCAGCTGACCAAGGCCGAAGTGGCAGTGATGTCGCTGACGGTCAGGTTCTCCGGAGACGGACTGGGAGCGGGTTCGATGGGTGTCTCAGGCGTCTCTGGTATCTCGGTGACGACGGTCATGGTGGCCAGAACGCCTCCTTTACTACCATAGTAGCCATTATCCAGCGGCTCAAAGAAGATCAGGTCGTAGGCGCCAGTCACGGTGGGCTTGTAGGTGAAGACGCAGTCTTGGGTTTGTCCGGAAGGGATGGCGAAATGGCTGCCTACAAGGAGAGTCCCGGATATGCCGATATAGATATCACCGTCGAAGTCGTCGGTACTATTGTTGGTGACGTTGACTGTGATGGTTTCCGTCTCACCCAGGATGATTGTGTCGTTGCTGAGCGTCATATTGTTGGGTGCCAGATCGATCTTTGCTGGTGTGATGTCGGCTATCGTTCCGTCGTCAGTAGACTTCTGTATGCCGATGACGGCTTCCTGTCCGAAGTAGAAACCGCCATTGGAGCTACTGCCTCCGATGCCTTGTCCTGAATAAGGGTCAAGGACGGACAAAACATAGTACTCGTCGCTTTTGCCGCCCCAGCCCCAGTTGATGTGGAAGTAGTCGGCGGCGTATTCTTGCCGATAACCGTCGCAGACGAAGGCATGGCCACCGCCAGTCGACTGACCTCCATAAAGCACAGGACGTTTGGAGGCCAGTTCATGATAGATGATGTCTTCCCATTTGTCGTTTGAGTAGGAGCTGCGCGAGATATATGTCGCCGTGCTGTTGTAGTCGAAGTAGTTCTTTAGGGCAGTTGCCACTTTGATGATATATGAACCGGATGAGGGACCGTAGTTCATCTCAACAGAATAACCGCCATACAGCATCAGTTTGGCAACGGCTGTATTTTGTTCTGCGGTCTCACTGCCGCTGTAGGTGTCGAGCATATTGCCCCAGTCGAAGGTGGTGGCTTCAAGGGGCAAATGATCTACGCCATAGCCGTCCCGATACCCCGGGATGGCTTTCGTCTCAGCCACAGGCCACTTGTGATAATTCATCACCTGAGCCATCGCCGTGGCGACACAACCGGTGACGGCCTTTTTGCCTGGTGCATATTCTGGACATAGGTCGTTATAGGGTGAACGTTGGTTCCATGACGTGGTGACCAACGGCTCGATGGTTTCCTTGGCATGCGATCCACCACGGGTCTGCCAGAGGGTATCTGAGGGTATCTGCGGGAGGGTGTCGGAGAGTGCTTCACCGTAGTTGTGCTGTTGCAGCCAGACAATCTCGTCGGCGTAGCCCTGCAACCAGGCACGCTGTTCGTCGGACATGTTCTCCATGTCGAGTGTCCCGTTCTCGCTGAAACCAAGGATGGGGAGGGTGCGGTCGTCGTTGCTGACGATGATAAAGCCGCCTTGCTCACCCAGGCTGAACACATAGAGTCCGCAAATCTGACCTTGGTACGTGAGTTCTGTGTCATCGTACTGTCCGTCGAAAAGTCCGCTGACGAACCTCATGGCCAACATCTGTGCCTCTCTCTCTGACCTCTCTTCAGCCCATGCACCTGTGATGCTCAGGGCCATCAGCAATACTGCAATAAAGAATTTCTTTCTCATTTGGCTTTTTAAGTAATATCTGTCGTTTTGTTATTCGGGTGCAAAGATACATAAAAATCCGCATATCGTGCAAGATATGCGGATTTTTTTGTATTACTTGATGCTGCGCATTGAGTGGGTTCTCACTTACTTGATGCTGCGCATCGAGTAGGCTCACGCTCGGCAGAGCTCAAGCGAGCTTGGCTCCGCTCTCGCTTAATCGCCTACTTCCAAGGATTGTCGTATGCGACGGAGCCGTTCTCGAGCTTCTGGCAAACGATCTCGATCTGCTCGTAGTGCTGCTGACCGTCTTCCCACTTCTCGATGTAGTCGATGCAGTAGCAGTTGGTGCCCTTGAGTTCCTTCATGGCTGCACCGTCCACGGTGTTCACGAACTTCACTGAGACATTCTTCGGGCTCGTCGGATCGAGCATCCAGGCAATCAGCTCATTGTTGCCGTCGTTCAAGGCCTTTACTCGGATGGTTACTTTGCCGCCACGGGGGATACCTGCGATCTGTCCTTCACGATCGGTTGCCTGATCAAACTTGTAGTCAACCATCATTACTTCTCTCT
>CAMJDL010000114.1 GCA_946404405.1 uncultured Prevotella sp. | reverse complement strand
CTGAGAACTTCCAGCTCTTTGCCAACCAGTTCTATGGCTGGACACGCGACCTGGCTGGTGGTAGCGACTATCAGAATGGTATTTCGGACGGTGTCCACTCAGACTATCGTTCCGATCTGATTTGCACCAGCAGTGTGAACACCTATAGTCAGGGTACGAACTCCATCCCTGATAAAGACGGTAATTTTAACGCTTTGTATAAGCGTATCTATTATACAAACCTGCTGTTGAAGAACGCAGAAGGTTTTGCTAATCAGACCAGCATCGCCGTACCGATGGGTGAGGCTTACTGGTTCCGTGCCTATCTACACTTCGAATTGGTACAGATCTATGGTGACGCTCAGTTGCTGACCCATCCTCTTGACATTGATGCAGGAGAACTCTACGGCACGCGTAACCCTCGTAGTGAGGTGATTGACCAGTGTGTTGCTGACTTGCAGGAGGCAGTAAAACTGTTGCCAGAGACGCCTGCCGAAGAAGGACGCTTAGGCAAAGATGCAGCATACGCCCTGCTGAGTCGTGTCGCTTTGTACGAGGGCACCTGGCAAAAGTTCCATAATAGCAATGCTCAGCGTGCATCAGAACTGTTGACCATTGCCAAGAATGCTGCCAAGCAAGTGATGGACAATAAACACTACTCGCTATTCTACAATGAAGGACTGGTGAATCCGAATATCAATAACACCAATCAGAGCTACCGCTATATGTTCATCCTGGAGGATGCCGGACAGTGCAACCCCATCGGACTGCAGAAAACCGCTAATACTGAGTACATCCTTTCTAAGCGCCATCGCGATACTGATAAGATGACCCTGAATGTTACGCATGCCATGTTGGCCAACGTCTGCTACATCACTCGCAAGATGGCTCAGATGTATCTCTGCTCAGATGGTCTGCCCATCGACAAAAGTCCGCTGTTCCAAGGCTATACACAGGCTACCAGTGAGTTCCAGAACCGTGACGCCCGCATGGACAACAACATGCTTTGGCATGGAGAAAAGTATTGGAACAACGACTCCAAGTGGCGTACCGCATGGAATGACGACGACCTGAACAACTGTCTGACAGCCAATGCACGTTCTAATAGTGGCTATCAGAACCATAAGTGGGGCGTTGAACGCGAGGTGGCCGACTATTATGAGTCGATGGACTTCCCCGTCATCCGCTATGCTGAGGTGCTGCTGAACTATGCCGAGGCTGCCTATGAACTCAATGAGAGCATCAGCGACAGTGACTTGGACATCAGTCTGAATCTTGTTCGCCGACGCGTGAATCCTAACATGCCGAAACTCTCGAACAACTTTGTATCGACCAGTGGGTTGAACATGCGTACTGAGATCCGTCGTGAGCGTACTGTAGAACTGTTTCTTGAAGGTTTCCGCATCGATGACTTGAAACGTTGGAAGACAGCTGAGACGGAGATGCCACAGGACCAATTAGGTGTAAAAATTACTGGTACTTGGTTTGAGACCAACTGGGCCGCTCAGGCTCGTCCTCTTAATTCAGAGGGTTGCATCATCATGTACTCTGGTCGTACTTGGGGACAGAAGAACTATCTCTATCCGTTGCCTCAGGACCAGCGTCAGCTGAACCCGAACCTCACTCAGAATCCTGGTTGGGAGTAATGATTAAATTAGAAATTAGTAATTAGGAATTAGAAATTATGATTACCAAGATATATAAATACGTGTTTGCAGGCTTAATAGGTTGTGTTATGCTAAGTGCCTGTAGCAAGGATGACGACCGCATTCCTAATGTGGAGTCTGCCTTGTGCCCCAGTGCCATTGAGATGCAGATTCCCGCTGAAATGGCAAAGCTCATCTATACCGATAATACTGGTGCCGACGTACTGCCAATGATTGTTGGCGAGACGATCCAGTTGGGCTATGCCCTCGAACCTGAAGAGGCCACATTCAAAAATGTGACATGGACTACCAGCGATGCTTCCATAGTCTCTGTTAACGATGGTAAGGTGGAGGCCCTGAGCGAGAAAGGACTGGGCTATTCCATCATTACGGTAGCTCCAACAGGTATGTATGCTGGCTCTGGTGTACTGAGTACCCTGAAAGTTAAGGTGGATGCCCACATGAAGCAGGCTACAGCTGTGACACTCTCAGCAAAGGAAACAGAAGTTTATGAGGGTGAACAGACTATTATCAGCTATGAGCTGGAACCAGAGGCTTGTACCTACCGCACATTGGAGTGGATATCAAGCGATCCGTCTGTTGCTACTGTTGACAGTAAAGGTGTGGTGACAGGTGTCAGCACGGGTGGAGCCATTTCTAAAGTCGTGACCATCACGGGTAAGACGATGGACGGTTCTGGTGTTTCTGCCTCTATCGAAATCACCGTCAAGCGTATCGTCGATCCTACCGATGTCACCATCGACCAGACCGTTTCTGCTGACAACGGCTATGCCTTCGCCATCAACGAGCAGGGCACAACATTGAAGTTTACCACCGTTCCTGCAGAGGCTACACTGAGTCAGCTGGAGTGGACATCGAGCGACGAGGCCATTGCCACAGTCGAGGGCGGCAACGTCACTTTCAAGGGCTTCGGTGAAGTGACCATCACTGCTACCTGTCCTACAACAGGTAATAAGAGCAGCATCAAGCTGAATGTGCCTTGCGGACTGCTGCGCGAGACCTTCCACAACGAGAAGCACTACAGCATCTACGATGCCAAGCAGAGCGGAAGCGGCACGAGCACCAGTCACGAGTGGCACAATGGCTATCTGACCATCACCACCTATACCGTCAACGCCACGACACAACGTGCCGACCTGAAGTGGTATGACCTGCCAGCCGTGCTCCACGCCGGCAACTATCCCATCATCGCCATCAAGGTGGACGACGTAAAGGATCTCTACAAAGCAGACGGTGTCACAGCCCGCAACCTGAACTTCGACGTAGTCGGAACCTCTGAGGGTGGAGTAGAGTACAAGGCTTTGGGCGGCGGTAACAACAAGTACTCTGGCGACCTGAAGTGCTCGGACGGCAGCCACGTGTTCATCTACGACCTCTCAGTACTTGCCTTCGGTACAGGCGGTATGGCTCCTACAAATGAGAGCATCTCGTTCCGCACCTTCCAGCTGAAGTATGCCGACATCAAGACCATCAACCGTCAGATTACGTATAACCTCTACTGGTTCCAGACCTTCAAGAGCGTGGACGACGTGAAGAAGTATGTGACCGATGTGGACGGACTGACGTATGAGGTTATAAAATAATTAGGAATTAATAATTAGGAATTAAGAATTATGATTAGTTTCAAAAATATCCTTATTGCAGGTATGATGGGTTGCGCATTTGGCGCAACCGCTACCTCCTGCCAAGAGAATGAATATGGTTCGGTGGATCTCTCCGGCTATAAGCCTGCACCAAAGGTTACGCTGACCTATAACCACCCCTGTGCATTGTATAGTGCGGCAGACTTTGCCCGTGTCCGCAAGGCCATTGCTGATGGTACGTTGAATGCTGCCCAGCAAGAAGAGTTCAACGCCCTGAAGAGCAACCGTTATGTTACTGGCGACTATGGCGTAGTGACTCATGAACACCAGCAAATCGTCCGTGGCGATCCCACTGGAACGATAGAAGGCGTGGAGAATGCCGGAGATGCCATGAAGGATGCTGCTGCAGCCCATCAGTTTGGTATGCTTTGGCAGTTGACCAAGAATGAAGAGTATGCAAAGAAAGGTATCAAGATACTGAATGCATGGGTGGCTGTGTGTAAGGAAGTGACGGCCAACGATAATCACCCCTATCTGGTGACTGGTTCTCAGGGTTTCACCTTCGCACTGGCTGGTGAGCTGCTACGCGACTACTCTGGCTGGTCTGAGTCGCAATTCACTGAGTATAAGAATTGGATGCTTGACGTGTTTGGCACAAAGAACTATAAGTTCCTCATGCTGCACGGCTCGAGCAACTGTGGCTCGCCCAAGCACTACATGTCCAACTGGGAACTGGTAAACCTCTGCTCGTACTTGCAGATAGGCATATTGACGGAGAATGAAGACATCATCAACTTCGTGACCTCCTATTTCACCAAGACTGGCGAGGGATTCGGAGCCATTCCCAATCTGCTGCAGGCCACCTACGACATTACGACACCTGCTGGTGTGGAAAAGGTGGCTCAGGCACAGGAGTCTGGACGTGACCAGGGACATGCCACAATGGCTATGGCTGTTGTCGCTAATCTCTGTCAGTCGGCATGGGCTCTCTACGAGGATAACCCTGAACGTACAGACCTCGATTACTTCTCGACGAATGACTATGCTGTGCTCCACATGGCCGAGTATAACTGTATGGCCAACTTAAAGACTGGTACACATGCCGATATTACGATTTCTGGTGGCAGCGGTGTACAGGGAGGTGAGTGGGTTGTTAGCCTGGCTCAGATTCCATTTACTCCTGTAGGAAAGTGGTGCCCCAACCCCAGTCACGAAGCAGGAAAGATGCAGATGGCATTTGGTGAGGAAGACCGTGGGTGCCTGCGTCCAGGCTTTGAAATCTATAACAAGCATTACAAGAATACCAGTGGCAGCTATTATATTAAGAAGTATGCCGAGGTAAATCGTCCCGAGTGTGGCTCTGGTGACGACCGCTATGGTCAGAACTCAGGTGCTTTTGACCAGATAGGTTGGGGAACACTGATGCTCTACCAATAAATGCTTTAGAACTGATAGTTTAGAGTTTAGTGATAAAAAATCCATCCCTGCTTACGTAAGTTGGGATGGATTTTCGTATTATACGTAACAATTATCATTAATAAAAGGATATGGTATGAAGAAGAATTTACTTAAATCATTTGCATTGACTGTAGTTGCCATGTTGTGTATTAGTGCTTCGGCACAATCTGAAACTACGTATGCTCCTACGTTGGATGTCAATTTCCGTACTGCTGCCGGTAATACTGCTTGGAACAGCGGATTCCCCAAAAGTGCTGCCGACGAGGGTAACAAGGACTTCGAGCTGACATATACGGCTGGTATTTTCGCATTACAGAAATATACCGTGGCAGAACTAAAGAATACTACCAAACTGGTATTGACGCTGACTGTCGGTTCGAAATCGGGTGTAGATGCCGTTCGCCTGTGGTCGTTCCCCAACACTACGTGGACAGCTGAGTCGGGCGTTGACGATATCGTGCCCGTTGTTACTTCTGTTGTTGGTATTGCACCCCGTGATACTGAGGGTACACCCAATGAACCGCTAATAAAGGGTTCGAAAGTGACGGACAGCAATCCTGCCAAAGTTACCTTTACAATTCAGGGCACTGCACTGGCAACCATTAAGGCTAATGCCGATGCCGACGGTAACTTCACGCTGCTGCTGACCAACGACAAACTGACAGACACTAGTAACAAGCGCTCGTATCTGAGCAACAATAGCGAGAATGCAGAAGAAAACCGTCCCACATTGGTTGTTACTGCTGAGACCCCCAGCGTGGTAAATACCACAACCGGTGAGAGCTATGCGTCACTCAGCGATGCTTTCGCAGCTGCGGTCGCTGCTGATGCTGATGCCGTGCTGGAGGTTAGTGCCGACCAGAAGTTGACAGCCCGTCTGACCTGGAATGTGGCCCACTCTATCAGCATCATCCCCACCAAGGATATTACCATCAAAGGCCCAAAGAACGCCATGTGGTTCCTCGCCAATAAGAATGATGGAACAATGATCATCGGCTCTAAGGAACACAAGATAACCTTAGACGGTATCAATGACGATCGCTCCACCTTTAATAATAACTATGTGACCCGTCGTGAAAACAATACAAAGCTCTATCTGACCAACATTGAGTTCAAGGACTTTATCTGCGGTGACTATGCACTGGTTGGTTGTAAGAACAATGGCGGGGCCATCTATCTGGAGGACATTGCCTTCAACAATTGCTCGACGACAGGAAATGGTTTGATTGAGAATCTGCGTGAGGCCAATGATGC
>CAMJDL010000113.1 GCA_946404405.1 uncultured Prevotella sp. | reverse complement strand
CCTGACGGTAAGCCCGAGGTCACCGTCGACTTCCGCACACCTGTCATCGCATTCTGGAGTCCATACGACAAGCAGGCTCCCTTCGTCTGCATCGAACCTTGGTACGGCATTGGTGACCCACGTGGCTTCAACGGCGAATTTAAGGACAAGCCCCTCATGAACCATCTCCAGCCCGGCGCCAGTTTCATGAGCAAATACGAGATTACTATCGGATAACCACGGGTTACATAATACTCCCGCATTATTTTAAAATACTTACGCACTATTTTAAAATACTCCGACTTTAATTATGCAGCTAGTAATTACAATAACTACGCTTCCTGTTACAACAGCAAGCGTAGTTATTAATTTTACAAGCATAGTAGCTGGAATTACTAGTGCAGTAGTTGTTTAAATAATCACTAGGTTGCATAGCCACACTTCTTTAGGTGTGAGAAACGTTCGACTTCACCCTGCCTGTAGTCATATCAGGTCTTCGACTTTCCTTTCTGTTTTGCAAATGACAGTTATATGGCACAAGCAATGAAGGTTATACTAATAATTGATGCAATTGCAACCAACAATGTGACTATACAACCTGAACTCCGATATTGGGAAGTGTTTATGTTGTTCTTCGAACCGATACTCTGAATTTTCTGAAGAGCAGTTGCAGGACCACAATTCTCAATACGCATCACTTCCTTGGAAAGATTATCTTCACCTACTATTTTCAATGCTTCCAATAGCCTACTTTCAGATATAATTCCGTTTTCATCCAAAATATTACAGAGGTAGTTATTGCCCTCAGGCGTATCCCTTTTAGCTTTTTCCTTTTCAATTAGATTTAAGAAAGCTATTTCTTCCTTCTTGCTACAAATAAGAATTGTTTGTATCCTATGAGAGTATACATCCCAAAAGTTGATTGCTAACAAGAAATTTCCCAATTTCTTCGTTTTCTTGCCTATTCCTGAAATACCTCCTACTACTGCTGCTAACGGGCCCAATAATAATCCTCCAACTACTGCACGACCTATTACAGACTTGTTCTCTTGAGTCAACTTTTCTTCTGGGATAAATTTCAAACTTACGAGTTGGTCGAAACTAATATAAAACTTTTCAATTCCGGACAGAATTTCAATTCCATTTGTATGAACATATAAAGTGACTTTTCCTTCTTTTATATAATTGGTAAAGTTGATCTCAGAAAGATAGTAGCATCCTGTTAGCATTCCACCAGTTTCAGACCATCTCTGTTTTCCTATATTTATAACCGTTGGTATTGCAGGAAATTTCTCTTCAGGCTTTGGCTCCGGTACAATTTCAGATTCTTGTACTTGTAATTCTGAATTTGGTTGTATTGCCACATCTTTCGTTGAGATAGGACAACCACATTTGGGGCATGAAGGTGCTAAGCTTGATACCTCATTTCCACATTCTGGACATTTCATTAGTGCCATATTACTTGATATTTATGTTGTTATTAATTTAAAACGGCGCGGTACTGATTCCGCATCGGTTCTAGAGGCATCGCCAAACGCCGTTCTCCCAGATACAAGTTTCAGTCCGCGCCTTTGCGCGAGCATCAACTCTTTTCTTCTTGGGAGATATTTTGGCGAAATTTCTAGAACCAGAATCAAAAGTGGATGTTCAAATCCTATATGTCCTTTAATTATATTACTCTCAGCCCATAGGCATCTCCAGTTTTAAGGGTTCAACATTTGTTATCTATATTTTACTTATACATTATTCTATTATATTTAAAACACTGCCGCTCTACTTACAACCTTCTTGAGGGTAGAGACAGGGATGCCTATCTTGTGGAGCAGTTCCTCAAAGCGATTGCGCTCATTGTAAGGGATAGTTAACTCGTAAGTCATCAACTCGCCTGCATCCTCTGCTGCAATAGGTTCGAAATCATAGTACGAATCTGCATCGGGCAGATATTCTTCAGGCAGGGCTGAAGGCTGGACAAGTTTGACATGATGATAATTTACATCATTGTCAACGTCAACAGTATAAAGATATCCATCGTTAGGACTTTCAATGAGTTGGCGCAAAGAAAGCTTTTTACCTATATATTTCTGAAGATTGGCAAGGCTAACGCGGAGCACAAGCCAGCGATTGTCCATATCATCTTTGTCTACCCAATAGAATAAGTAGTCGTCACCCTTGTCGCTGATGTAATGTGATAAGAGTGGCCCTTCAAAGAAAATTAAGTCGGCTATCTTCTTGAATCCACTGAAATCGTATTGTATTTCGTAACCTTCAATCTTTCTCATCTGTCGTTTCAATTAAGTTCTTTGTAATTTGAAATGTTTTATTCAGGTCGCATGACTCGTATTCATAGAAGTCAAAATGACCATTTGTACTAGCAACAGTTTTCAGCCCGTCTTCATTTGCCAATATTCCTTCTGCAAGGGAATCGCCAATAGAAGTAGATACGTTCTTAAAAGCCTTGCGAAGATTGGAATAGAACGTTTCTGCTTTGTCAGAGGTCGTGAAACATGAGAGTGCAAGCAACGAAGTATTTGCCTTACTTTTGCTTATGTCCTGAAGCATGCGTTTTGGATTGCTCATATATTGAGGCACATGGTTCTGATGTCCTTCTTCAGAGAATGCAAAACGGCAAGCCTGCGTATTATTGGGGGCAAAAAGTTCAGGAAGTTGACAACCTATTGCCAACAACTCGTCAATTTGTTTTTGGTATTTGAACTTTGGTTCTTTATTCATTTTTTCATTTCTTCGAATGCAAAGATAGAAAGAAAAATGGAAGAATCCAAATTTTTGAGCAGCGAATGCAGAAAAAAGTTCACTTTTACTCTGCTGAGTCGCGAAATAATTCGATGAAATCATTTTTTTGAGGAAGAAAATTAAAAAGAGATGTTCCAAATGGTTCTGAAAAGTTCAATCCTCGACGAAGAATTCTCGTTCCTCGACGTGGAATTAACGTTCCTCGACGTGGTTTTAACGTTCCTCGACGAGGAATGAACTAAAGAAACCGTATTACGACCTTTTAGGAAGTAGCAAAAGGGCCTTTTGCTATAAGCGAAACGGCGTTTCGCAATGAGAGAAAGGCCGTATCTCTCGTGTGTCCACAGCATGAACGTCGATAAAAATGCGTAAATTGTTGCGTAATTCAATATTTTTACGTACCTTCGCGCCGTTTTATTCAAGATAACATGAAGTACAAGACACTATTCAATCAGCGCAAAGCCCTCCGCTTCCGCCATTTTACGCGGAAGGGATATACCTTGTTTGCCTGTTTGGGTCGCGTAGTCACCATTGGTGTGCTGAGTGTGGCAACGTTGGAGTCGGCAACGGCTGCCCACCGTCACGTCAGCACGGATGAGGAACAGGCAGACACCATGCGGGTAACGGAAAAGGAGGCGACGCTCGACGACGTCGAGGTGACGGGCTCACGCGCTCCGCTTGCACTTGGGCAAGCAGCGAGAATGGTCACTGTACTGAGCCGCGAAGAAATTCAAGCGGCGCCAGTACAAAGTATTAACGACTTACTGAAAATGGCTGTTGGCGTTGACGTGCGCCAGCGAGGTCCCATCGGTGCCCAGACGGACATCGGCATCCGAGGCAGTACCAGCGAGCAGATTACGATTCTGCTGAACGGCATCAACATCTGCGATCCACAGACGGGCCACAATGCCTTTGACTTTCCGTGCGACATCTCGGACATCGTGCGCATCGAGGTGCTGGAGGGTCCTGCAGCCCGCGTGTATGGCACGTCGTCGCTGGTGGGAGCAATTAATGTCGTTACACGACAAAATGAGAAATTAGAAATGAGAAATGAGAAATATGAAATGAAAAATGAGAAATGGAACGGCAGCGCACGGATGGAAGGTGGCTCGTTTGGCTATTTGTCAGCTGCTGGACGTGCCGGCATAGGCGGCCATAGCCTCAGCGCCAGCTATACGCGCAGCGATGGTTATAGCCGCGCTAAGTCGGGGGCACTGAATGCGGACTACGAGGGTTTTAAGGCCTTCTATCAAGGCAGCTATTCTCTCTCCTCTCTCCTCTCTCCTCTCTCCTCTAAAATTTCCTGGCACGCAGGCATCACGACAAAGGGCTTTGGCTCGAACACGTTCTATAGTGCAAAGTTCGACGAGCAATACGAGAAGACCACGAAGTTATTTACGGCTCTTCAAGGCGAAGTGAATACAGGCATGTTGCATTTCAAGCCTGCCATCTACTGGAACCGCTCGTACGACAGGTTTGAACTGATTCGAGGCGACGAGTCGAAGGTGCCTTTCAACCATCATCGGACGGACGTATTTGGCATCAATCTGAACAGCTATTTCGACTGGGCGGCAGGACGCACGGCCTTTGGTGCCGAGTTCCGCAACGAGGATATTGTGAGCGGCAACTTAGGCGAGCTATTGAACAATCCACATGGTGACTACAAGTACGGATTGAACCGTTCGAACCTCAGTTTCCACTTAGAGCACAACATCCTGTTGAAACGCTTCACGCTGTCAGCTGGTTTTGTAGCTGTAAAGAACACGTGGAACGAGATGCCCTTCACACTGTATCCAGGCATCGACGCCAGCTACCGTATTGGCGACAACTGGAAAGTATATGCCTCGTACAACACGTCGCTACGCATGCCGTCGTTCACAGAGCTGTACTACAGCGTCGGTGGTCATAAAGCAGACAAATACCTGAAACCAGAAGAGATGCAGGCCGTTGAGGGTGGCGTAAAATACAGCTCACGATGGTTGACAGCACAGGCCAGCATTTTCCACCATCATGCCAGCAACATGATAGACTGGGTGATGGATACGCGCGAGGCAGACCCCGTCTGGCAAAGCGTAAACCACACCAAGGTGAATACACTGGGACAAGAGGTCACTGTCAACGTTCAACGTTCAATGTTCAACGTTCAACTGTCCTACTGTTACTTGCATCAACAGAAGCAGGAGGCTGACCACCTGCAGTCGCAATACTCATTGGAGTATCTGCGCCACAAGCTGACAGCACAGTTAAGGATGAAGCTGACAGAGAGCCTCGACCTGACATTAGGCTATCGCTGGCAAGACCGAATGGGACAGTATACCACGATAGACGGTGAGGTAAAGGACTATCGTCCCTACTCTGTCGTCGATGCACGCCTGGCTTGGAAAAAAGACACCTATTCCATATATGTGGAAGGCAACAATCTGACCAGTCATCGCTATGTGGATTACGGTAACGTGCCCCAGCCTGGATGCTGGATAATAAGCGGTTTAAAGGTGTTTTTGTAAAGCCCACCTTACATTATTTAATATACTTAGCAAAAAAACGCTAAATGTTCAATGTTCAATGTTCATTGTTCAATGAAATTTCGTACCTTTGCAGTCGTTTTTGAGACTTACATTTATTAATATAACAAAAGCATTATGACAATTAACGAATTCAACTTTGCCGGTAAGAAGGCAATTGTACGTGTAGACTTCAACGTACCCCTCGATGAGAATGGTAAGATTACTGACGACACCCGTATTCGTGGTGCTCTGCCCACACTGAAGAAGATTCTGGCTGACGGCGGTGCTGTCATCATCATGTCGCACATGGGTAAGCCCAAAGGTAAGGTAGATGCTAAGAAGTCTCTTGGTCAGATCCGCGAGGCTGTAGAGAAGGCTCTGGGTGTTCCCGTTGCTTTTGCTCCTGACTGCGCTAAGGCTGCTGATGCTGCTAAGGCTCTGAAGATGGGTGAGGCTCTGCTGCTCGAGAACCTGCGTTTCTATCCTGAGGAAGAGGGTAAGCCAGTAGGTATCGACAAGGCTGATCCTGCATACGACGAGGCTAAGAAGGCTATGAAGGCCAGCCAGAAGGAGTTTGCTAAGACTCTGGCTAGCTATGCTGACTGCTACGTAATGGATGCATTTGGTACAGCTCACCGCAAGCACGCTTCTACTGCTGTTATCGCTGATTACTTCGATGCTGACAACAAGATGCTCGGATTGCTGATGGAGAAGGAGGTTCAGGCTGTTGACGCCGTTCTTTCTAACATCAAGCGTCCATTCGTTGCCATCATGGGTGGTTCTAAGGTATCTTCTA
>CAMJDL010000112.1 GCA_946404405.1 uncultured Prevotella sp. | reverse complement strand
CGAATGCGTTGCTCTACCAACTGAGCCATATCGGCAACATTTCACAGATCTCTTTTGCTCCTCACTTTTGAAAAGCGAGTGCAAAGGTAATCAATTAAATTGAAAATTGATAATTGATAATTGAGAATTATAATTTGTTAACAGTTTACTTTGCATATAGCTTTTCTTTCAGGTATTTTCCTGTGATGCTATGCTCGCTGTTTACTATATCTTCGGGGGTTCCATATGCTACCAATTCGCCACCACGGTCTCCACCATCAGGACCGATGTCAATGATATGGTCGGCCATCTTGATGATTTCCATGTTGTGTTCGATGATGAGAATGGTGTGTCCGCGTTCTATTAGTGCATTGAAGGCTTGCAACAATCGCTCAATGTCGTGGAAGTGAAGTCCTGTTGTGGGTTCATCGAAGATGAATAGCGTGGGCTCCTGGCGTTCTTGACCGATGTAGTAGGCCAGTTTGACACGCTGGTTCTCACCACCGGATAACGTACTGGAATTCTGTCCCAGTTTGATATATCCCAAACCAACGTCCTCCAACGTCTGCAGGCGCTTGACAATGGTTTGTGCCTTCTTGTCGGCACTAAAGAACTGGATGGCCTCCGTGATGGTCATGTTCAGCACGTCGTCGATGTTCTTACCATTGTAGCGCACGTCCAGAATGTCATATTTGAAACGGTGTCCGTGACAGGCCTCACACTCCAATACGAGGTCGGCCATGAACTGCATTTCAACCGTAATGACACCAGCGCCCTTACACTCGTCGCAACGGCCACCATCGGCATTAAACGAGAAGTACTGGCTTGTAAATCCCATCTGTTTCGACAGGGGCTGGTCGGCATAGAGGTCGCGAATGGCATCGTAGGCTTTCACGTAGGTAGCAGGATTCGAACGTGTCGATTTGCCAATAGGATTCTGATCCACCATTTCCACGTGTTTCAGAGCCAAGTAGTCGCCTCCCAGTCCCATATATTCGCCTGGTGCATCGCATACCTCGCCTAAATGTCGCTTCAGGGCAGGGTAGAGGATACCCTTTACCAGACTTGACTTGCCTGAGCCAGATACACCCGTCACTACAGTCATCACATTCAATGGAATGTCGACGTCGATGCCCTTCAGATTGTTCATTCTTGCGCCCTTGATGGTTAGTTTTCTATTCCAGGGACGACGAGACAATGGTACGGGTATTTCGTCCTGATGGGTGAGGTATCGGACTGTATAGCTGCGGTCAGTGTTCTCGGTGATTTTGTCGCCGAGGCCGACGGCAGAACCATCGGCAACAGGACCTTCAAACACGATTTCGCCACCCAGACGTCCTGCATCCGGGCCAACGTCTATCAGATAGTCGGCAGCACGCATAATCTCCTCGTCGTGCTCAACAATCACCACCGTATTGCCAATATCGCGCAATTCTTTAAGTACCTTAATCAAGCGGTCAGTATCACGTGTATGCAAACCTATACTTGGTTCGTCCAGAATGTATAGCGAACCAACCAGCGACGATCCTAATGCGGTAGTGAGGTTAATGCGTTGGCTTTCACCACCCGATAGCGTGTTCGACATACGGTTCAGCGTCAGATATCCCAGTCCGACGTCGAGCAGGAACTGCAGGCGCGAGTTGATTTCCGTCAGCAAACGACGTCCAATCTGTTGTTCCTGTTCTGACAATTCCAGTTGGTCGAACCACTCCTTCAGCCTCTTGATAGGCATCTGTACGAGGTCGGTAATGCTGCGTCCGCCAATTTTGACGTAATCTGCCTCAGGTTTCAGACGTGTACCGTGACATTTCGGACACGTCGTCTTACCACGATAGCGTGCCAGCATGACACGATACTGAATCTTGTACTGGTTCTCCTTCACCATATCGAAGAAGGCGTCAATTGATACCCGTTCGTCTTTGGGACGCTTGCGGTCGCTGGGAAGCCCATGCCACAACATATCCTTCTGATGTTGCGTCAACGACATGTAGGGTTCGAAAATTGGGAAATCGTCGAGGGCTGCACGTCTGCAGAACTCGTCCTGCCACATCTTCATCTTCTCGCCATGCCAGCATACGACACACCCATCATATACTGATAGGGTTGAATTGGGTATCACCAGATGTTCGTCAATGCCGATAATCTTGCCAAAGCCCTGACACTCAGGACATGCACCTGCAGGCGAGTTGAACGAAAACATCTGGTCGGAGGGCTCTTCGAACGTCATACCGTCAGCCTCAAATCGCATCGAGAAGTCGTAGCAGATGCCAGATGGCTGGAACATCAGTCGTAGTTCACCATGCCCCTCATAAAAGGCCGTTTCAGCAGAGTCAACCAGTCGGGAAACGGCATCCTTGGCATCGTCAACAGCCAAGCGGTCGATAACCAAGTAGAGGTCTGATGTCTGATGTCTGATGTCTGACGTCTGATTGTTAGACAAATAATCGTCAATTCGCACAATGTCGTTGCCTACAGCCATACGGGCATAACCGTTCTGCACGTACATTTGCAGCTGTCGCTCCAGCGAGCGACCTTCAACGGGGTGGATAGGTGACATTACCACGAAGCGCGTGCCTGGCTGATACTGACGTGTACACTCAATGATGTCCTCCGTTGAATGCTTCTTCACTTCTTGTCCGCTAATAGGAGAATAGGTACGTCCGATGCGAGCAAACAGCAGTCGCAGGTATTCGTAGATTTCCGTTGTCGTACCTACTGTTGAGCGTGGATTACGAGAAATGACTTTCTGTTCGATGGCTATGGCAGGTGGCAATCCCTTGATAAAGTCGCATTCTGGCTTGTTCATGCGGCCTAAGAACTGGCGAGCATAGCTTGACAGGCTCTCTACATAGCGACGCTGTCCCTCGGCATACAATGTGTCGAATGCCAAGCTCGACTTGCCGCTACCACTAACACCCGCAATTACAACCAATTTGTCGCGTGGAATCTTCACACTGACGTTCTTCAGGTTATTGACCCTCGCGCCCTTTATCTCGATATAGTCACTCATTCCTTATTATTTATTAATGTGCAAAGGTAGTGCAAATCGAGTAAAATGCAAAATAAAACGCGATTTATTTTGTATTTTCGATATGTAAATATAGCATGGGATACCTAAAGTGGAAGAATACACGAGGAAACAGGGAGCGAGACGCTTAGTAACAGGGATTAATACGGCATGTAGCAGGGAGCGAGACGTTATGTTACGAGCTTGCCCCGTCCGTAGCAATGTCTTGCGGCGGGCGGGGCAATATCTTGTAGCGTACGTACAAATGTCTTGCTGCGGACGCCAAACAACGAACCTTTTCCTCTTTTACTTCTGCAATGGGAAGTAATGATAAGTGGTGCCGATTCTCATCTTCCTCAGCGTGGGATGCTCCCCTGAGCAGAGCCCTTCGAGATAGCGCTGGGCGGAGTGGTACTTTAGGCCTGACGTCGCCATGAAAATCTTGATAGTGGCGAAGCCGTTATACAATGAGCGACGCAGGGCTTCAGCCATAAAGGCGTCGTCGTGCATTTGGGCATTACCAACATTGGTCACTTTCTTATAGAACCCCTTTTGTTTACGCTCCACTACTTTAACAAAACGTTTGGACGGTGTCAATTCCAAGCCAGCAAACTTGACGTCCTTGCCCTTAACTTTTGCTGGGTCGGTGAACTCGCCTTCCAGCCTGATCTTTGGTGCAAAGGTGCCAAGTGGGGTCTCTACCCGGTAGCCTTCAGCCAGCCATTCGCTGCACACCTCGATGAAGGTTTCGAAGGCAATGTCGACAATGCCCTTGCTCACCCCGTGGTATCCACAATAGTTCTCAACGTCCTTCATCGTCCGCTTGTAGGGAGCGGCTGGGCGTACATAGAGTAGGGGTTTGCCGTCCTCTCCGTTAGTAGGGCGGGTGTACAGTTCAAAGGGCATTCCGTCTGTTTTGCGTGGCATAGCGTTTCTTACCTTAATATATTTGTTATATTATCAGGTACAAAGGTACTAAAAAAAAGAGAGAAATGCAAGAATAACGATGTATTTTTTTGTTTTATTTTTGGTTTTGCGCTCAATTTTTCGTAACTTTGCACCATAAACATAAGAATTAGGCAGTCGATGGAGTTCAAGAAAACTGATATTGAAGGTGTGTATGTCATTGAACCACGCGTGTTTAACGATGCCAGGGGCTATTTCTTCGAGGCTTGGAAGCGCGAGGAATTCAAGGCGAATATAGGCGATGTGGAGTTCATCCAGGACAACGAGTCGAAGTCGTCGTATGGTGTGCTACGAGGGTTGCACTACCAGAAAGGCGACCTCTCGCAGGCTAAATTAGTCAGGGTTATCAAGGGCAAGGTGCTTGACGTAGCTGTTGACCTGCGTAAGAGTAGTCCCACGTTTGGCAAACACGTCATGGTGGAGTTGAGCGACGAAAACAAACGCCAGTTCTTTATTCCCAGAGGTTTCGCTCACGGTTTCCTGGTATTGTCTGAGGAGGCTATCTTTACTTATAAGGTAGATAATCCCTACGCACCACAGTCAGAGGCTGGCATACGCTGGAACGATCCTGAGCTGGGCATCGAGTGGCCAATAGATCCGAACGATGTGCTGACCAGCGAGAAAGACTTGAAACAACCGTTGCTAAGCGATGCAGAGGTATTTGAATGATAGATTTTAAGAGATGAATAGATTACTGATTATAATTACTGGTTTTGTACTGGCAGGCATGCTTTGGAGCTGTGGAAATTGTGCACCACAGGAGGAAAGTCGTGAGGCCAAGGCGTTGCTTCAAGGTACATGGATGGACAACGAAACGGAAGACGTCTTGTTCAGTATGAAAGGCGATACCGTTTACTATGCCGACTCAACATCTATGCCAGCATACTTCAAGGTGGTAGGCGATACGCTCTATATTGGCTCAAGAGCAGGCTATCGCATTGAAAAACAGTCTGATCACATCTTCTGGTTTAAGAATCAGAACGGTGAAATCGTCAAGTTGGAAAAAGTGGATGAGGAAGACTTGACAGAAGCAGAGAAGAAGCCACAATCCCAACCAACAACAATACAGACATTAACAGAAGTCTTGAAGCGCGACACCGTTGTATTCAAAGACGGACAGCGATATCATTGCTATATTGCCATTAACCCGACTCATTATAAGGTGATTAGTCAAACGGTTAATAACGATGGTTTGAGTGTCGACGAAGTTTTCTACGATAACATTGTCAATATCTGCATCATTAAGGATAACCGTCAGCTCTTTAAGCGCGACATGCACAAAAAGGACTATGCCAAGCACGTAAATGGTGATTTCCTGGATAAGGCCATCTTAAACGATATGGTATTCGATAAGGTTGATGCACAAGGTTTCCATTTTGTGGCTTCGCTGTGTCAGCCTAATGGTGCCAGTTCTTATCTGGTGGACAATATTGTCAGCGACAAGGGCGATATTCTATTGAATATTGTAGAATAAAATATCGCATTTAAGAAGACTGGGATTCTACCAACCTCATTTTTTTAGAAAAATTCGACGAAAATGTTTTCGCGTATGAAAATATTTTCGTAACTTTGCAATCACTATACGAAAATAATAACAATTCTAAAACAATAACTGCTTATGTCACAAATTAATGGACACATTTCCCAGATTATCGGTCCTGTAATCGACGTTTTCTTCGATACCAAGGGACTGGATGCGGAAAAAGTGTTGCCTAAGATTCACGAAGCATTGTCAATCCAACGTCCCAATGGCGACCAGCTTATTGTCGAGGTGCAGCAGCACATCGGCGAGGATACTGTACGCTGTGTGGCTATGGACAATACCGACGGACTGCAGCGTGGATTAGAGGCAAAGCCGCTGGGATCGCCTATCACGATGCCTGCTGGTGAACAGATCAAAGGTCGTATGCTGAACGTGATTGGTCAGCCTATCGACGGTATGAAACAGCTCGACATGAAGGGCGCTTATCCCATTCATCGCGAAGCTCCGAAGTTTGAGGAACTGTCAACAACCAAGGAGGTGCTGTCAACAGGTATCAAGGTCATCGACCTGCTGGAGCCCTATCTGAAGGGTGGTAAGATTGGTCTGTTCGGTGGTGCCGGTGTAGGTAAGACGGTGCTCATCATGGAGCTCATCAACAACATTGCCAAGGGCCACAACGGTTTCTCGGTATTCGCTGGTGTAGGTGAGCGCACTCGTGAGGGTAATGACCTGATCCGCGAGATGATTGAGAGTGGCGTTATCCGCTATGGTGAGAAGTTCAAGGAGGCTATGGCCGAGGGTAAGTGGGACTTAAGTCTTGTTGACCCAGAGGAACTCAAGAAGAGTCAGGCTACCTTGGTCTATGGTCAGATGAACGAACCCCCCGGTGCACGTGCTTCTGTGGCATTGTCAGGTCTGACGGTTGCTGAAGGTTTCCGTGACGGTGGTGGTAAGGATGGCGGTGCTGCCGATATCCTGTTCTTCATCGACAACATCTTCCGTTTCACACAGG
>CAMJDL010000111.1 GCA_946404405.1 uncultured Prevotella sp. | reverse complement strand
GTCAACTGGATCCGCTTAGACAACAGCACCCCAGAGAACCTAATTCCCAAGAAGGGTGACAAGATCCTGTTGAACTACAGCAGCAATCTCATACCTGAAGGTTTCGGCGGGCGCGTGACCAGCGTTGAGAAGACCAGCATCGGCACCATCGTCACCACCGAGGCCCTACAGCCTGAGGAAGCGTTCGAGCGCGCCGTGTTTAAGATGTCTGCCAGTTCGGAACCGACTCAAAAGACCCGTGGCGAGAACACGCTCTTCGGTTCAGAAGAACCCATCGTGATAGGCCCCTTCCAGGGAGAGGCGTCATTGACGGGATCAAAGGATTTGATCAACGTCATCGATCTATTCTCTTTTAGTGTATCTCCGTTGGGAAGCATCAGATACAACATCAAGCCTACCGTCGAACTCCGTTCCTTCTTCTGTGTAGATGACAACAATGCCATAAATATAGACAGCTATGTAAAACTGGATGCTGATGTCGACCTCTATGCCAAGGTACAGGGTACCATTACTACGCGTTTGGATGCCCCATTCAAGTTCCCGGGCAGCTTCATCAGAGTCGTACTTGGCAAAAAAGACCAGCCATTCTATTTCAAGGGACTCCTGAAGATGGGTTTGTTCATGCAAGCCGACAGCGAAGTAAAGCTTGAACTTGGTACTACCGGACAACTGAATACGTATGCATCCATTGGCTATTACAAGCCCCTTCTCGGCTTTGGCCACTGGACTAATGACGCAAACGCCTCGTATTTTCCGCCAAACATTAACTATAAGTTCTCTAACCACAAAGGCGATTATAAGAGTGGGCTGTTCTTCGAAGCACAGTTAGAATTCAACAATCCGCTGACGAAAAAAGGCCAGATAAACTTTGGTCACCGCTCAGAATTTGCAATCCAGCTCGGAGTTGATGGCGATCATATTGACTTCTCCGACGACCTGATGGAAACGATATGGAAAGACGAAGCCTATCCGAAGCTCGACCGCGACGACATCTTCACGGCCGACCTCTATGCCAGTTGGGATCTTTACGCATCGGTGTTCGACTGGCAGTTTTCTCTTGACAAGCCTTCTGTCAACCTGTTCCATGATTTTGCCGGTCTTGTACCGGCTATCTACCGCCACAAACTGGAGGTCGATGAGGAGGAAGCACCTTATTATGGCAATGCTAGCTACCAGATGACGCGGCATCTGGCTGTTCCTGTGCAAGTAGGTTTTGCTATGTACGACTTGGAAGATAACTTGGTAGATACATGGTGGCGCGAAGACTGGTACCGCAGTTTTGGCGACAATGCCGAGGTGAAGCACACCTTCACATTCGACCCAGTCCTGAATAACACTAAGGAATACTACATCTACCCGATGGTGTCTGTCCTGGGCTATCCCATTCTTGAGCCCCACTGGAATGAATGGAAGATGCAGCCTGCCTATATTGATGTACCAGAGAAGGTAGAAGTCAGTGACAAACAAGAACAAACGGAAGTGGATATACCCACAAACATACCGGTTGTAGCGCCCTTCAGTTCTGCCGACTGGCTCGAATTTTATTGGTGGGATTTCGGCAGAACTCTCATTATCAAGCATAAAGAGTTGCCTGATGAGATGGACAGCCGGCAGGCCATCGTATACATAGATGCCAAGAATTCCAAGGGAGAAACGCTGATAGAGCGCGAATTTACAGTAATCCAGAAAGCCAGCGAGGACAGAATCAAGTTCACTGTCTCTCCGACTCCGATAGAGGTACCGGGATATAGCAATGAGTTCCAGAACGGAAAGATAACGAAGCAAATCACCGTCACCTACCCGAAGTCGGCAATAGGCCTGCGCTTATCCAGCAGTGACGAGTCGTGGCTGAGGGCTGACAACGGTGGCGGCATAGGCTCCGGCTCCAACACCTGCAACGTCACCATCGATGGAAACACGAGCATGAAAAATCCCCGAAAGGGCACCATCACCGTGGAACTGACCAAGGCCGACGGCACTACGGTCACGAAGACCGTCGAAGTGAAGCAGTCTGCACTTGAACTGAAGGTGGAGCCGAAGCCTGGCGAGGTGACCTTAGAGGCACAAGAGGATGAAGAGTCGAAATACAGCGACAAGAAGATTGTCAAAATCGAAATTACGCCTTACGACAACTTCATTGCCTCCCTCATCAAAGATCAAGAAGTTACGCCCAATGCAGAATGGATCATACCTTCCATCAGTGGCTCTACTATCGAGATCTATGCTGAGGCCAACCCCGTTGAAGAGGATCGTGAGAATACCGTCACCTATAAACTGACACTGACCACAGGCGATGTCATCGAACGCACCATCAAGGTACTCCAGCTGGCGCTGGCTGGCGATCCGAACATCATCGATGCGGGTGATCTGCATTTCCCAGCCAAGGGCGGTGACCAGACCTTCACCATTGATGTTCCTAACGTCGACCGCATCACCGATGTCACTGCTTACTCCGGCTGGATTGGCGTTGCCGGCTCTGGCCTGAAGGTAACAGTCCTCGTCAAGGAGAATGACAGACCGGAAGCTCGGGATGGAATATTCAGGGTTGATGTCATTATGAAAGACGGCAAGGAGGGTGTCCTGTACTACAAGGTCACTCAGGATGCCGGCGTAGGCTTTGGAGAGATTTCAAGCATTGACCTCTCTCTCAAGGTGGCAGAAAATACTATTTATGATGACGGTGATACTTATAGTGGTACTTATGATCGTGATGCGACAGTATCTACAGACAAGGGTGAAATCACAACGTCACCATACGGTAAGAATGGTTTGCATGTAGTTTGCAGCCAGACGATTGACTATTGGCATTTATACAATTACACCGTGACCTTTGATATTGATGATATCTACGGCATAAGTTCAAAGACTGCCAAAATACTTAATTTGAGTTTCCATCTGACGGAAGACGATAAGTCAGACTCCAGCACAACACATGGTGAAGAGGGAATTAAAATTTCAAGCATACCCATGAATGGAGAGAACCAATGGGGCGGAACAGCCGGTGGCGGCATAGTCTTTAGTAATTTCGTTGATAAATATTCATCCGTAACTTATAATGATGACGGAGAAGTTGTTTATTCTTCTTCAAAAAGAGCTACTCTAGTCGATGACCCAAGCAATGTGGTAAGAATCAAACTGCACTTCAGATAAGGGGCTAGAATAATCTGTAACAACTGGGCGGGCAGTGATGTCCGCCTCTTTTTGTCTTTCTGAAGTTTTTCTGGCGATTGTTTGGCGGTCTCACGGGAAATGGCTACCTTTGCAGGAAAATCGACTTACAAAACGTGTTTTGTTAGTCAAAAGTGTCGAAATGTTTGCCGAAAATTCAAAAATTTTTCGTATCTTTGCCCCCAGTAACCCAAAACAGTACAATGAGAAAGTGTAATATGTCCAGGCTGGTACTGACGGTAGTACTGTCGGTGATGAGCGTTGCAGCAAGCGCCCAGCCACGTAGCGTGATGAAGGCTGAGGCCATTGCCCGGCAGTTTTCAAACCAGAAGCAGCATGCCCGCAAGACACCCCGGATGGCAAGAGTTGAGGGTAGAGAACTTGTCCGTCTTGCGAAGAGCCGGGGAGAGAATTCTTCACAGAATGCAGACGGCTTCTATGTGTTCAACGACGAGGCAAACGGCGGCTATGTGGTTGTCTCTGGCGATGAGCGCCAGGTGGAGGTGCTGGGCTATTCCCCAAACAAGTCTTTCGACTCAGAAAACATTCCTTGCGGCCTGCGCATGCTGTTGGAGCAGTACAGCAGAGAATACGATTATCTGCAAATGCATGGCGATGGGATTCTCGAAGTGTCAGAAGGCGGCGAAGGTAATAAAGTGGCAGAAGGAACCGAGAAGCCATCCCTGTCCCGTCTTTACGAAAAAGAAGGAAGTCAGACTCGAGGCACTCGGGCAGCGATAGGGCCGTTGATGAAGACCAGTTGGGATCAATCACCTTATTACAATAAAGATTGCCCGATGGATCCCCAATACGGTGACCAGTGCGTCACGGGGTGCGTGGCAACGGCAATGGCGCAGATTATGTATTATCATAGCTACCCGTCTGTAGGTCAGGGGAAGAACTCCTACACTTCCGACAGTCGTCAGATCAAGCAGAGCTTGGATTTCTCAACCGTGAAGTTCGACTGGCAGAACATGACGACAAAATACGACAAGTCATCATCTACAGCTTCAATAAATGCGGTGGCAGCACTGATGCATGCCTGTGGCGTGGCGGTCTGTATGGACTATGGGAATGGTGCCTCTGGCGGGTCTGCTGCTTTTTCCTCTGACGTACCATACGCCCTGACGAATTATTTCAAATATGACCGTAGTACTGTCTTTTATGATAGGCGTTATTTTAATGGAGAGGAATGGGAGCAGATCATCCAGGCAGAGCTGAATGCCGGGCGCCCCATGCTCTATAATGGAAGGACTGACCCTGACAAGAACGGAAACACATCTGGCCATGCCTTTGTGCTGGATGGTATGGACGGCTCGGGCCGCTACCATTTCAACTGGGGATGGGGCGGAAGCTGGAACGACTATTACGAATTGTCGTCGATGAGGCCTGGAAACGACACGTTCTCCAATTATCAGACTATGGTCTGCCATATATCGCCAAACAAGGTTAGCGACTATGAAGATCCTTGGTTTGCCGACAAGTTTGAGTTTGATGCCAACAGCCTAACAAGCACCCTCTCCAATGTGTGGTGCTACAGTCCGGATGCCACCAAATACATTGGAGGTTTTAATGGCAGCATAGGGTGGGAACTGACAAATACCGCCACCGGCAAGTCGGAATACGACTACGATGACGTTTCTAATAATAAGATATTTACCGGGTACAGCACTTTTCGCAAAATCCTCAGTAGCAATAAGTTTGCTGAAGGTGCCACATATCTCCTGTATCCTATCGTCTTTGACAAGAGCAAGAAACGAAAGACTTACATCCGCACTTTGGGAGGCAACACAGACTATTACCTGCTGCAGGTGAAGAACGGCAAGATAGAGGTGACCGTGAAAGGCGACCCAAAGCCTATTGCCGCGACGCCGAATGTGGATATTGTCAGCGTGACCAGCGACAACAAGAATCTGACAAAGATGACGAAGAACGACGTGCTGATCATTCACGGCATCTATAAGAATACAGGAAAGACAGATAACGTGGATACCCGCCTCAGGATCTGGGACGAGAACATGAATCCCATCACCTACAGTAAGACCATCACCAAGTCAATGCCGAAGAATTCAGAGTCGACGGTGGACTTTGAGTTTTCTCTGAAGGATTTGCCAGAAGGAAACTACATCGCCACTGCGCAATTCTACAGGGCGTGGGCAGATGATCCCACCTGGAGGTACAACAAGTCCAAACTGATAAACTTCACCGTTATTGCTGCAGAGGCCACAACGCCGAACCTTATTCCCGTTTCATACGGCAGTGACAACAACAACTTGGACAATCTGACACATGAGGATGTCTTAACAGTTTGGACTACCTACAAGAACACGGGTCAAACAGACAAAATCAAGACCCGCCTCAGAATCTGGAATCAGGACATGGAGCCTGTGACCCTCAGCGATGTCCAAACCGTCCAGTTCAAGCAAGATGCCGAAACGAAAGTGAAGTTTGATTTCAAACTTACGGATCTTCCTGAAGGCAGATACATTGCAGGCGTTCAATATCTAGAGTCCTGGACTGACAACACATGGTACTACTTTGGAGACAAGCTGGTTGACTTCTTTGTAAAGGATGCCAAACATCCGGAGATGTTCTGGGTTTCCGTCACCTGCGAAAACGAGAGCTTGGAGAACCTCACGAAGTATGACAGACTGACATTCCATGGTATCGTTGAGAATAAAGGGAAGACAGGCGACTGCAGGACGATCATCATGGTATGGAATGACGACACGAACAGGAAATATGTCAGCGAGAAGTCTAACATCACCTTCAAAAAAGATACAGAGACCCACTTCAGCATGGACTATTTCTTAGAAGACGTGTTGCCCGGAGAATACATTGCCACGCTGCTTTACGAGGCTTGGTGGGAAGAAGGGCCAAGCAACTGGTACTATGTGCCGTCGATGACTAAGCACATCAAGGTGGTAGAGGCTCCTTCCGCACCAGATATAGAAATCAGCTCCGTCAGATGTGAGAACTGGTTTCCTGACTTCCTGTCGCAGGATGATGTCTTGGAAATGAGTGCCACCGTCCTGAATACAGGAGAGACAAACAACGTCTATACCCGCATTAGGATCTGGAACATGAATATGGAGCCTGTTGCCGCCAGTGATTTTGTTAGCAAACGGTTCAAGAGCGGCGAAGAGACTATCGTAAACTTAGAGATGCCGCTGACAGATATTCCTGTTGGAAAATACCTCGCAACCATCCAGTATTTTGACGCATGGAGCGAGGAGGCCTATTGGATCTATTTCAAGGACGAGCTCGTCACCATCGAAGTTTGCTTTGAAGGCACCGGTATCGACGCTATCAAGCACGATAAAGAGACGGACTTACCCGTCTTCGACCTAAACGGCCGACGGCTGGACAAGCCACGCAAAGGTATCAACATCATCGGCGGCAAGAAGGTCATTAAGAAATGATGCAAAGTCTCCATAATGACAGTTAACATGCAGAAGTCAAACTAAACCAATTACGAAGTATGGAAATAACGACCAAAAACTACGGATGGATGCTCACCTTGCTGAGCACCCTCTTCCTGTTATCAGGCCTCACGGCTTGCAATAGTTCAAGTGATGAAATCAACGACTCGGAAGGTTTTGAACAAATCCCGTATTCCAATCCCGTCATCGCGAAAGACTTTAAGCAATCAGACTTGGAGGCCTTCTTGGAATATGCCATCTATACGGAGAATCTCCGTATGCAGTTCTACCAGGTTTCCAGTAACGGCTGGAACGGGGAGTTCTTTGG
>CAMJDL010000110.1 GCA_946404405.1 uncultured Prevotella sp. | reverse complement strand
CATCCGAAACCGACCGTACTTGGTCCTGAGGATAACACCGGTGGCTGGTGGACCTACTTCTCCAACGATATCAAGGTTCCTGCCGGCAAGACCTATAAGGTAGACTTTACCAACTATGGCGGTGGCTCTAACTGGAACAACTGGAACATCGTGCTCCGCAAGGCCAATATGGCTGAGTATGGCGTGGTGCGTGCCGACAACTATGGTTGGGGTAGTGGTTACGAAGGCAATCCTAACCTCATCCTCAGTGGCGGACAGTCTGACTGGGGTGCTTGGCTCGCAGCTATGAGCGAGGCTCAGGTTACTGTCTATATCACCAACATCGGTAATGGTATGATCGACGTTGTAGCCATTATGAACGGTGCCGACGGCAACACTTACTTCCAGTATTACCTCGGTATTGCCAGTGACGATGCCAACGATATTAACTTCGCGTTCGTGATCGATGGCGACCATCTGGTATTCAAATAAAATTCTACGGTTTTTGTTAGATAATTAGAGTTAGTATTACTTGCAGAGGGGGCGGACTGTTTGAAGCCCGTCCCCTTTATCTTTTCCCTCTAAAAAACAATCCGATGAAAGCGAAGACAATCATGTGGTCGCTGTTAGCACTCTTTGTGTCTGTTTCAGCCGCAGGACAGCAGCGTCGCCACTTTCCAACCGAACCATTTCAAACCGACACCCCTATGGTGCATGACCCCGTGATGGCTTACGAGGACAGCACGTATCATATCTATGCCACTGGCATGGGCATCCAACAGATGACCTCAAAGGACCGCAAGACCTGGACCGTATCCCCAAACCCCGTCATGTCAGTCATTCCCAAGTGGGCCCATGACTCCGTACCTGGCTTCACCCATCATGTATGGGCACCTGACATTATCAAGTGGCACAACCGCTGGTGGCTTGCATACAGCTGTTCTACCTTCGGGCGCAACGGCTCCACCATAGGTCTGCTCAGCAGTCTCAGCCTCTCCTTCCCTGTGTGGGACGATGAGGGTTGTATCGTGACGTCGCGTGAAAACCGCGACAACTGGAACGCCATCGATCCCAACTTTGTCATCGACGAGAACGACCAGCCTTGGCTTGTCTGGGGCTCTTTCTGGGATGGCATCCAACTTGCCCGTTTAGACACGACCATGCATATTGCTGCTGGCGAGAAGCCTCGTACCATCGCCCGTCGCTATAACCTGACTGCCCCCGACGGTAAGAAGGCACTCTCCACCAATCCTAATCCTCCCAAGAATCCTACGTCCGACTTTGCCGGACCTAATGCGATCGAAGCTCCATTTATCTTCAAACACAACGACTATTATTATCTTTTCGTCTCATGGGATTACTGCTGTCAGGGCTCAAAGAGTAATTATCGAGTGGCTGTTGGACGCAGCAAGACTGTTGATGGCCCCTATCTCGATCCTGAAGGCAAGGACATGCGCGATGGTGGCGGCATGCTTTTCCTCGAAGGCGACAAAAAGGCATTCGAAGCCGCCGGACACTGTGCTGCGTATACCTTCGGGGGTGAGGACATCTTCATCTGTCACGGCTATAGCGTCGCCCACGAAGGTGCCTCTATCCTGATTCAGCGCCCCATCCACTGGACTTTTGACGAATGGCCCAAATTGAATTGAAAAGCAAAACGAAAGGTGATAAAGTGAATAGTTATGAATTGTAAAGTTAGTAAAAAAAGGCTCGAAGTTAGTTTAAAAATTAAATTAATAGCGATTAATATTCTATTCGCTTTTCACTTTTCGTTAATGACAGCTCACGCTCAGTCGTGGACTGCCGACAACGGCAATGGTACATTTACCAATCCACTATTCTACGACGAGTTTTCCGACCCTGATATCCTTCGTGTTGGCGACGACTACTACCTCGCAGGAACCACTATGCATACTGTGCCAGGATTGGTCATATTGCACTCCAGGGATCTCGTGAACTGGGAGAATATCTCGTATTGTTTCGACCGTTTCGATTTTGATGACGATGCTTTTTCTCTGAAAAATCACAAGGAAATATACGGTCAAGGAGTGTGGGCACCTGCCATCCGTTATGCCAACGGACAGTTCTATGTATTTACCAACATCAATGGCAAAGGCTTGCAGTGCTATACTTCGAAAGATATTCGCGGACCTTGGAAACACCATAATATGCAGGGTCGTATCTACGACCTCTCTGTACTCTTCGATGACGATGGTAAGATCTACGCCATTCATGGTTATGGCGAAGTGAAGTGTACGGAACTTAAACCAGATATGAGCGGCCCCATCGAAGAGACGGAGCGTACCATCATCCCAGAAGGTAATGCTGTAGGGGAAGGGCATCATATATATAAGATAGGTGGAATGTACTACCTGATCTCTACAGATTATCGCCCCAATGGGCGTACCCTCTGCTCACGCTCGAAGAGTATCTGGGGACCTTATGAAACGATTACCATCACAGCCGATGAGACCTTTGGCTATCATGCAGCTCCGCTGACGCAAGTTCCTCAGGATGAACAGTACCGTATTGGCCACGATGGTACGAAGTTCGGTATTCCTGAGGTCGACAAGGATGCCACAGCCTGCACGAATATTCATCAGGGTGGCATCGTGGAGGACCAAAGTGGCCAGTGGTGGGCGCTGCTGATGATGGATTTCCATAGCATAGGACGCACAGTAACGTTAGCCCCCATTACTTGGAAAGATGGCTGGCCAATGCTTGGTCTGGAAGGCAATTTAGGCCGTGCACCTCGAACCTGGCTCAAACCCAATATCAATGCAGGTGTTCAACCTCATGCTTCATATGAGCGTAGTGAGAACTTCAATAGCAAAACTCTCGGGCGGGTTTGGCAATGGAATCATAATCCAGATGACAATAAATGGGGATTGAAGAACGGTCGCCTGCGTCTGCAGTCGATGCCTGCAGAGCAATTGATGTGGGCTCGTAACACGCTTACCCAACGTGTTATAGGTCCCAAGAGCATTGTCACTGTTGAGTTATTTACGAAGAGGATGGAGGATGGTGATGTAGCTGGCCTTGGAAATATTAATGTTCCCTGCTCGTGGATCGGTGTCGTTAAGGATGGCAGGACACTCACTCTCCGTTGTTTCGAACAAGCTACTAATGACACAATAGAAGTGAAAAGTGAAGAAGTGAAAAATGAGAAGCTATGGCTGCGTATGGTAGGCGACTATGACAATGACTGCGCCCATTATGAGTATTCCCTTGATGGCCGGCAGTATCAGCAGCTGGGGCGTGAAATGCCGCTCAGCTATCAGCTTATCTCTTTTCAGGGATCGCGCCATGCACTCTTTGCTTTCAACTTTAAGGGAAAGAACGGAGGTTATGCAGAGTTTGACAATTTCACTGTAGAGGAACCACAGGCAGACCGCAGTGGTAACATCCCTTATGGCAAGACGTTCCGCATCATCAATCTCGCTACAGAAAAGCCAATGATAGCGCTGCCTCATGGTCTGATATACGAGACAGAAGCTTCTGATCATAGCGTGCAGACGCGTTTCCGACTTATCGACAAGGGACAAGGGCAAGTCATTCTTCAGTGTGAGGACGGGCGCTATGTGTTCTGTTCTGGTTATGGCATCGCTGGCGATGTACGTTTGACTACTGATGAATCGAAAGCCGAAGTTTTCATGTGGCAGGACTATCTGAATCATGAATTTATGCTGATGTCGATGCGCACCCATCAATATATCGGTAAAAGCCCGACTACAGGCAGTCCTTACTCGATGGATTTCCCAGGCGCAGACCCTGCCCGTCGCAATGGTGCTGTATTTCGTTGGGAAGAATAAAGCCAAAGAACTTGCAAATTAGAAAAAGATTATGTATTTTTGCAGAGAAAATCAAAAATAAGCTACGTAATGATGAAAAGATATTTGTTTTGCCTATTTTCAGTCCAGTTTGCGGTCTCAGCAACCGCTTATGAATTGCAACGAGTCAGTGTGCATGACCCCAGTATCGTATGGGATCCTGCCTCAAAAATGTATTATATCTTCGGCTCGCATCGTGCAGCCGCCAAGACGACCGATCTGATGAGTTGGACAGCCTTTACGGCATCTTGGAAGACGGCTACCAGCGACAATGCCGCCAACAACATGGCCTTTGAGACCCCAGCAGTAAATAAAATAAAGAAAGGTGGAGTTGATGTCGATTTTCCGTCTTTCAGTGCTACGAAGTGGTCGGCTAAAGGCGGCATTGGCTACAGTGTCGATGGAAATATGTGGGCACCAGATGTTATATATAATAAGGAAATGAAGAAATGGTGCATGTACCTCAGCATCAATGGCAATGCATGGTACTCCAGCATTATTCTTCTCACAGCCGACAACATCGAGGGCCCTTACCTCTATCAGGGACCAGTTGTTATCAGTGGTTTTAAGAATGGTACGGAATATAAGGAAACCGACTTCGAATTGGTAGTAGGCCCTCAAAGTTCGTTACCTGACCGTTATGCTACTGGTGACAAATGGGGAGACCGTTATCCTAATAATATCGACCCTTGCGTGTTTTATGACGAGGAGGGCAAGTTATGGATGACTTATGGTTCCTGGAGCGGTGGTATATGGATGATCGAACTCGATGAGAATACTGGTCTTCGCGATTATGATGTCACTTACGAACTTACAGGCTCTGGCAATGGCATCACCGTCGATCCTTATTTCGGCAAGAAGATAGCAGGAGGCTATTATGTCTCAGGCGAAGCTTCTTATATTGAGTATATAGGAGGTTATTATTTCCTTTTTGTCACTTATGGCGGATTGGCAGCAGGAGGTATTGCTGGTGACTACAACTATGGCGGTTATCAGATGCGCGTGTTCCGTTCTGAGAAACCTGACGGACCCTATCAGGATGTACGAGGTACTAATGCTATTTTTATTAATTATAGGTTAGACTTTGGACCTGATGCTACTGACAGCCGTGGTGTGAACATCTTTGGAGCCTATGGTGACTGGGGTAATCAGACCACGGGCAAAAACAGCGAGCGTTCTCAGGGCCATAACTCCATCATCACTGCAGAGGATGGGCGCACATATCTGGTTTACCATACCCGTTTCCAGAACCGTGGTGAAGAGCATGAGGTACGTGTCCATCAGGTGTTCCAGAACGAAGATGGCTGGCTTGTTGCGGCTCCTTTCGAATATACGGGAGAGCAGGTCAAGAGTGCCGACATTGCCACTTCACAGCAGATTCCGACCTCGCAGATAGCTGGTAACTATAAACTGCTGACGCATAAGTTTAAGCTCGACCACACCCATAGTGAGCTGGCCACCCCAGTGGATGTCCAACTCAATGCCGATGGCACCATCAGTGGTGAAGTCTCAGGCAAGTGGTCTGTCAAGGAAGGCACTTCTTATATGACCATCCAGATAGGTAACGATGAGTATAAGGGTGTGATGATGGAGCAGACGCTCGAACCCACCTCTGAGAAAGTCGCTGGTTTTACGGCAGTAGCCAAGAACGGTGTCACCATCTGGGGTTATAAACCCATCGAATCCACAGGCATCAGAGATGTTAAAGCAGGACTTCAACAGGATGACAGGATATACGACCTCAGCGGCCGTCTCGTCACGACCCCACTGCGAAAGGGTATCTACATCCGAAACGGAAAGAAATATGTGCATCCGTAGCTGGCATAACAACCGTCCGGCGATACTATTTCCGATGTATGAGGCTTGGTTAAAGGACAATGACAAGCATATTTAATCACTCATAGTCATCTGGGCAGTCACCATCGTGGCTGCCCAGATTCATTATTGTTGCTTGCCATATTTATATGCTAAATGCAGAAAAATGTGATAATCTCTTGCTTTTATCTGAAGAAAAACAGATAAAAGTTTGGTGGTATCAATAATATCCATTACCTTTGCATCATCTTAAGTTAAACTTAAACATATAGTATTTATGAACAGCATCAAATCAAAACAGTTGGTCATCATGCCTTTTAAAGAGTGTATGAGTGGTAGAAATTGTGTCCCAAAACGGAACTTTTCCGTGAAAAACTTTGTGAATAATAGAAATTTCGCTATCTTTGCACCGTGCTTAGCATATGAAATATAATGAGCTCCATCGCAGATTTGTGAGAGCTGGTTGGAAATTTGACCATGCAGAAGGAAGCCATTATTTCTATGTGAAAGATGGCATCATGTCAGAACCGATCCCCTATCATGGCTCTCATGAAATAGGAAAAGGTCTAGCAAACAAACTGATTCGAAAGTATAATGTATAAAATAATGCGACTATGGGAAAGATTATCATGATGATCGAAAGGTCTAAGGATTACTTTGACGCTTATTCAGATAATTGTGACGGTATTTACGCTGCCGGCAGCAGCATTGACGATGTTAAGGCCGATGCAGAAAAGGCTATTCGCTTGCTTAAGGAGAATCTGCCAGAAAGCCAATGGCCGGACGAAATAAGAGATGATTATGAGATTGAATGGAAGTTCGAGGTGGCAAGCTTCTTGGAATATTATTCTAGCTTTATGTCTTTGGCTGGTATGGAAAAGATGACAGGTATCAACCAGAAACAATTGTCCAACTATCTGAATCACCGCGCAGTTCCAAGAAAGAAACAGGCAGAAAGGATTCGTGAAGGCATTCACAAGTTTGCTCACGAGTTGTTAAGCATCACACTATAGATATTTATGAAGAAAGGCTCACATTATGGGAGCTTTTCTTTTTATTCCATCGGCTTGATTATCGCCTTTGTCATTCTGTGCGAAAACTGTTTTGCGACACTTTCCTACCACCTTGTCGCTGATTTGTCGCAAATTTCCGCAAGTGTCGCCACAACTTCCGGCAAAAGTCAGCAATATTTTAGCGTATCCCAGAAAACCGCCATACTTTTGCACCGTCGAAAGGAAACAGACGACAAGGTAAAAAGATAAGTATAATCATTAAAAATATTAAAGCAATAGTTCGTTAAATTTTTGAATAACTACGCCGCATTGGCGACGCCATAATA
>CAMJDL010000109.1 GCA_946404405.1 uncultured Prevotella sp. | reverse complement strand
GGACAGGTCGCGTAATCTGGCAAGCCAGTATCATGGACCTGTCCCCTTGATCGATAGGAGCCGTCATACCCAAGTACCTGTCCCAGCGACTATAATTCGACTACTTCACCGTCCAGTCTTCGGGGATGCCGTTGCCTCCCGTCGTCCAGCCGGTCATCTCTCCGGCCTTGGTGAACGTGCCGGTAGCAGCGACACCGGTCAGCCAGTCGTAAGTGCATTTTTTGGCACTGATGTTGGTAGCCAGGCAGGTGACGCTGTTCAGATTTGTGCACTGGCTGAACATTGACATATAGCATCCCTCCGCCAGTGTAGCCGCTGGCAGCTCTGGTGCTGTTGTTATTTTCCCGCACATGGTGAACATGGCGTAATAGCAGTTCTTCATCATTGTTGTAGCAGGCAGTGCGGGAGCATATTCCAGGCTGGAGCATCGAGAGAACATGCCAGCATAACACGATTCTGCCAGCGTCGTGGCGGGTAGGTCGGGAGGCGTTGTCAGATGGGGGCAATTGTCAAACATGAGCATGTAGCATGCGTTGGCCAGCGTTTGGGCGGGCAATGCGGGGGCAGCGGTGATGCCCGTTTCGGAAAACATACCCCAATAGCATCCTTGTTCCATCTTCGTGGCGGGCAGTGCGGGTGCCTTGGTCAGCTGCGAGCAGCCATCAAACATGGCATAATAGCAGCTGTTTGTCAGTGTGGTGGCAGGCAGGACGATGGAAAGGGTAGGATGGTTCACAATGTGCGTGTTTCCTTCGAACAGCTTGCGGAAGGTGCTCCCTGCTGTCAATGTCGTGGCCGACACGTAGCCGGTGGAGCTGACGAGGCTCATCACGTTGCCATAGATGTAGCAGTCATTGTCGCATGTGAAAGTGCTGTAATCGTAGTTTCCTCCGCCGGAGTAAGTGGCATTATCGCCGCGGAACATCACCTTGTCGCCGACGTTCTCCAGCGTGATGGGCGTGCCCCAGTTGTAGCGCGTCCAGCTGCTGCCGTCGGTGCTGTATTCCGGGGCGCTGAGGGTCGAACCGGTGTAGGTCTTGAACGTCACGCTGGCACCGGCCTCCTTGGCCTCGAAGGTCAGGGGCATCACTTTGCTGATATCGGTCATCTCCACCGTCCACCCTTCGGGGATGCCATTAACGCCCGTCGGCCAGCTGGTCGTGCCGGCCTTGGTGAACGTGCCGGTGGCGGCGACGCCGCTGAGCCACATCGCTGTGCAACCTTCAGCCGAGATGTTGGTAGCCAGGCAGGTGACGCTGTTAAGTTTTGTGCAGCCTTGGAACATTGAAGTATAACATTGTTTTACCAATGTGGCGGCAGGCAACACAGGACCATATTCCAGGTTCCGGCTTAGGGTGAACATCCCGTCGTAACAATCATCTGCCAACGTCGTGGCAGGCAGGTCCGGGGGGGTCGTCAATCCTTGACATTCGCAAAACATGAGCATGTAGCATGCGTTGGCCAGCGTCGTGGAGGGTAGTGTGGGTGCTACGGTTATTCCCGTTCCTTTAAACATCTGAAGATAGCATCCTACTTCCATCTTTGTGGCGGGCAAGGTGGGTGCCTTGGTCAGATTTGTACAGCCATCAAACATTCCAAAGTAGCAGTTGTCTGCCAATGTAGTGGCGGGCAGAACGATGGGATTGGTGGGATGGTTCAATAGGTGTGTATTCCCATAAAACAGATTGCGGAAAGTGTTCCCTGCGGTCAGCGCCGTGGCCGTCTCGTAGCCGGTGGAGCTGACAAGGCTCATCACGTTGCCATAGACGTAGCAGTCCTTGTCGCAGACGAAGGTGCTGGCTTCATTTGTGCCGTTGCCGCCATAAGCGGCATTGTCGCCACGGAACATCACCTTGTCGCCGGCGTTCTCCAGCTTGATGGCCGTGCCCGACGTGTAGGTCGTCCAGCTGCTGCCGTCGGTACTGCATTCCACGGGGTTGGTGGCAGTAGAGGTGTGGATGTTGAACGTCACGCTGGCACCGGCCTCCTTGGCCTCGAAGGTCAGCGGAGTGGCCTGGCTGGTGTTCATCTTCACCGTGATCTCGTAGTATCGGCCGTTGAGCATCGTCACGCCGGCCTTCTCGTAGGTGTAGGTGTTCGTGCCGTCAGTGGCGGCGAGGTTGAAGGTGAAATGGGCCTGGCTGCTGAACTGCAGCGCCGCATAGACGACATTGTCGGCAGGCGCAGTACGGTTGATGGTGATGGGGCCAATCTTATAAGCGTTGGGGTACGTGATGGACTGTATAAGGCGCGACTCACCCTTGACTTTTGCGTCGATGGTGAGCTGGGTGGCGTTGATGGGCAAGCCGGCCTGGTCTGTCAGCGTGAACTTCACGATGGCCTGGCTGTTGGTGAACTGCACGGGGCCGCCGTTGGGGGAGGAGTCCTCGGCCCCAATGGTCGTGCCGTCGACGCTCGTCACCTTGGCGACGCCCGTGGTGTAGTCGTAGCGCTGGGCGATGGTCTCCAGCGTGCCGTCCTGTCCGGTGTAGTCGGCATCGACCGACGGCCACCGCAGGTAGATGATGTCATCAACGGCGACGCTGCCCGTGAGCGTACCCGTGAGCGTGGCCGACACGCCGTTGCTCTGGGGCTTCAGACTGCCGGTGAATGCTGAAGACTGGGTGTAGTTATACGCCTTCACCTCGTTGCTGGTTTCCCACGTGGCGTTCAGTGCGCCACTACCGTCTATCGAGAGTGCACGGGTAGTGGCATCGCTGCCACCTCCCTTACTGGCCTCAATGGTCATGGTGTAAGTCTGCTGTGATGCGGGCTGCCCGTCGATCATATTGTCTTCGCTTGAGCAGGCGGCAAAGGCGGCTCCTGCCATCAGCAGGGTCGCCAGGGACTTGATGTCTGTGATAAACTTCTGCATAGTCGTGTCCTCCTTCTATTCCCAGTTCCATTTTTCGGGTGATCCATACGGGCTCCTCTCACCGCTGGCCTGCAGCAGATGTGTTCTGTGTTGCATCACGACGACTCTCATCGAGGGTCTCTCATACGCTTTCCTTGTCTTAATTTCCTTCATTGTTTGTATTCATTTATATTAATAAATTTACATTTTTCCTTCTTATATACTAATCAGCATGCAAAGGTACACTATTTCTACGAAATAGCCGCCGATTTTTTTCTATAAAAATCACGTAAACGTTTGAGGAGGGTCACAGCGTCACAGCGTACTCACAAGAAGTGTCAGACACCTTGTGAGATCGAATAAGCGAGCGATAAACCAAATTTTATTTGAGTTTTTTCGAGTGAGGGTATCTCAAACGTGCCTGGATCCGTGTTATCTTGTCTAGAGACGACAGATTATGAGGGTGTTTGCCTAATATGTCGCCTGTGGGGACGGTTGTCGCTACAAGTGAGAGAAGATTTCGTGAATTTTCTTGGAATCAGAAGAAAATCGCCGTAACTTTGCATCGTCAATCAGAACAAACAACGTCTGAGCGACAAGAGAAAAGACAGTAAGTTTAACAATTTAAAATTTATAAGATTATGAAGCAGAATGAAATGAACAGCCAGAAGGCTCAGGAGTTGACAAAGGAAGAGTTGGAGCAGGTAAACGGCGGTAAGGTTACTATCCAAGATATATTGAAATCTACCACTGCTATATTGATGTTTCCGTGAACTCACAGAGGACAGGTCCCGCAAGTTCATCAAGAGAATAAGAAGCCGTAGTCACGGGGACAGATTCTTGGGTATACCCAGATGCCTGTCCCCGCGACTACGGGCGGCGGCGTCTCGGGTGGCGTGGATTCTTTGTCATTTCCAGCATCATACTCTAAATCACATGCATATCTTTTAGCTTTGAATCAGGTTTCTCTAAACTTACACGTACAGTCCAGCCTTTATATTCGCCAACTTCTACAGACATGCTCAATGCTTTTAGAAATTCTGCACTTTTGATGATTTGATCTAATAGTTCTTGATTAAACTCCATATGCTTAAATGTTTTATTGTCCCTATTTCAATTCAATAATGTCACTCCATCTTGTGGTGGGGTTTTTGCTCTTGTGGTCGTGCTTGATGGCATCGGCAAAGACATCGGCCTTGCCTTCACCGTGGGGCTTGGTGTATTGCTGGGCACCGATCACGACGGTCTCGGAGCCGTAGCGCTTGTTGAGGAGATCGACGGCGGCATCGAGTTTCTTCAGTTTCCGGATCTGCCCGGCATCGACATCGAAGAGATCCTGCTGCAGGGGACTGCTCGGCGAGATGCCGTTGACGATGACTCCGGCGCGCTTGTACTGCAGGCCCTGGATGAAGAGACGGTCGAGCAGTTCGGTGGCTGCCTGCACGATGGGGATGGTGCTGTTGGTGGGAGTGATGAGCCTGCGTCACGAAGTGTCTGACACTTTGTGAGCTAGCTTACGACGGGCAAGCGCATTGTTCTGGTCGCCTCACAAGGTGTCTGACACTTTGTGAGTAGGATGTATGGAATAGTATTGCTCATAATTGGGAATGGCCACCAAGTCCATCTGCAAGACGCTCTCAATCTTGCTGATCGTCTTCAATCCCAAGTTCTCCTTACCACTCAGCAGTTTCGTCACCTGAGCTGGCGTAACGTCGAGCATCTTGGCAAACTCCTGCTTCGAGATATTGTTCCTACGCAGGTATGTGTGTATGTCAAGTGCAATCAGGGCCGACTTCTGCAGCCAGCCATAGTTCTGTTTCCTGTACTCAGCATCCTTCAGCTCTTCTGCCGAAGCCGGACGGGCCACTTCTTTCAGTCTTTCGATGTTAAACTTCATATCCTCTTCTCCATGAGCCTGTTTTGACGGGGCAAAGATAGGAAATATTTCCGAGAGTTGCAAGGATTAGGCAAAGATTTTTTGTGAGGGTGCTCGCGAAAAGGGGCAGAGGCAGGGAAATTCATCGCAATGCTTCCATAGCATCCATGCCGTTTTCGCTTGTTTCCCCATCATACGAAACTTAGGAGCCTCATTCCTCTTGTCCCAAAGCGTATGGTAAAGATTCTCCAGTTCGGTAGTGATACTATCGAAAAGGTCTTGGTAATCACGATAAGCCGGCCCTTCATACCTCGGTTTTCTTTTACTCATACTAATTCTCCTTTGTAATTGTTACATTGCTAAAACTAAACTATTTTTAGCAAAGATACAAGAAAGGTGCGCCGGATTGGGGCGCACCTTATAAAAAGATTCATATTTAATTTACCATACTCTTAGAAGTATTCCTTCACAGCAAAGTCAAACTGGTCAATGAAAATCTGTTTGAAAGCATACAGATTATTCTGTTCGTAGAAAATGAGCATTGCCTTCTTGTAGTCGATGGAGTCAACAGAGCGAAAACTCAGCGGGCAGTAGCCATTAGCTATCAAGATAGCATTGCTGGTGATGCGAGCCGTACGTTTGTTGCCATCGGAAAAAGCCTGGATATATGACAACAGCACCAATACCAATAGTGCTTTCTCAAAGACGTTCTCCCGGCTGTTTATCAAGTCACAGGTGTCATGCATGGCCTCACGAATCTGAAACTCATTATCCAACGGATGATAGTTGGTGCCAGTGATACCTACACGGCGATGACGAATACCCCTATCTACCGAAAGCTCCTTGGTAAGCAGTTGATGGATGTCTTCAATATGACTTACCGTCAGTTCCCCGAGATAGTCAGGATTGTCGAGGATAAAACGTAATGCATCCTTATGGTTCAGCAGCATCACTGCCTCCTCTTTCGTCTTGCCGTCGGCAGTCTTGCTCTCACGCAGCAGTCGCTCCGTTTCAAGTAACGAATAAGTGTTACCCTCAATCTGTGACGATTTCCAGCTCAAGTCTATACCCAGACGCTCCATCTCCTTGCGATACTCGTTTTCCGTCATTTCGCTCACATGCTGACTGAATTCTGCCTGAAGTTCTTCCAAATGCGCCATCTCTTCATCCGTAAACAGATGCACAGCGGGCAACTGCTTACGAATCAATTCGAAGTTAAACGATGTCTGTACCTGTCGCTCATCAACATCTTGTGCAAAGTAGGTGTCTAGATTCAGCGGCATCAGCAGATAGGCCTGATCAGACAGTCTATACCTTGTGGCACGCGCCTTACCTTCTACAACCACATCGCCCTGAGTCACAGCAGTGGCAATGAGTCGTTTCATGGTAGCATCACTACCTTCAAAGGCTGTTCCTCTGGCTATCTCATCGCGTGAAGATAGTGGATGATAATGCAGATACTGCAGTATTTCTCTATATATGTCCATAACTTTGAACTTGTAATCGGTGCAAAGTTAATCATAATTTTCCAATTATCGGCTCATCTTGTGCTAAAAAACGATTCAGCAACACAAATTTTTGAGCCGATACTTGCATTATTGTTTGAGAGTGACGATTTTATGATCGTTCTTACTCGTGATGAACTTTCAAGATGCCAAATTGGCACCTTGAACATACATACTTGTTTAATAGGTTCTTTGCCATACATTTAAAGATTTGATGGTGCAAAGATACAAATAAGGTGTGCAAAAACAAGGCACAGGTCTGAATTATTTGTTTTCATTAACTTACTTTGACTCTCTACAATCTCAAAAATTTAGTCATTTAGTCATTTAGTCAATTGGTTTTTGAAAATGGGAAATTATTCATTTAGAATATATTATATTATTATATATATTATAATATATATAATAATATAATATATTTATAGGTTTGTAAATGAACGATTGGATTTAGCAAATGACTAATTGACTAAATGACTAAAACTATAGGTGATAGAAATTGAATTTGTTTTACATTACAATACTCTCTTGTTTGCTATCAATTTAAACTTAAAGTAAAGTAAGAGTTTGGGCTAAGGAAAGTCGGAGTTTCAAGAAAGCAAAGTCTGAGTTTGGTCTATGGAAAATCGGAGGCGCGAAAATGGCCTAAAAAAGGCAGCTTACGGCTGCCCTAAGTGTTGGTAAATAATGTTTACTTCTGCCGGAAGAAACGTGCGGCGCTTCAACTTTGTAAGATGCGCGAGGCCGGGATCTTCCTGTAAGAGTGACCTCAGTTTCTCCCAAGCAGACTTGGGTTGGATGAAGGGGAAATAACGGGCCGCAAGTTCTGTGCGGCCCAGACTTTGAACTTTGAGCTT
>CAMJDL010000108.1 GCA_946404405.1 uncultured Prevotella sp. | reverse complement strand
ACCGCGTTGGTAACAAGATTCTGAACAAGGCCCGCCTGCATGCCGAAGCCATGATAGGTAACGACAACCAGAGTCAGGCCGTGAACTACCGTTGGCGTAAAGAAGGTGACGTCACCACTATTCCACGCGCCATGTACGGTGACAACTCGAACTACAACACCTTGGTGAGCGACCGCTTTGTAGAAGACGGTTCTTATCTCCGAATGAATTATGTTCAGCTGAACTATACCATTCGTAAAAAGTATCTGAAATGGGCCGGTGTCAACCGCGTCAGCCTGTACGCCAGTGCCAACAACCCATTCATTATCACCAAATATTCCGGTGTAGACCCCGATATTTCAAGTGGTGGTTATGCTCCTGCCATCGACAATGCGCAGACCCCACGTTCACGCTCTTACACATTAGGTATCACTGTTGAGTTCTAAAGAGATTATGATTATGAAAAAACTATATTATAATATTGTTTACGCTATTTGCGTAATAGCCGGATTCTCTGCCTGCTCTGATTTCTTGGTGATAGAGCCTCAGAACGAGATTATCTTTGATAAGTTCTGGAACGAGAAAGCCGACGTCGAAGCTATCATAGCTGGATGCTATTCTGGTTTACAGGAGGAAGGCGTCATTAAACGCATGATGGTTTGGGGTGAATTTCGCAGCGATAACATCGGTCCAGGCAGCAATGTCCAGTCTGACGGAAATCTTGAGAAGCTCCTGAAGGAGAATATCGATGCGAAGAATACCTATACAGACTGGAGAGATTTCTATTCTGTCATCAACCGTTGTAACACGGTTATCAAGTATGCACCTGATGTCGCTGCCAACGACGCTGCCTATACGCAGAGTGAACTGCAGGCCAATATCGCTGAAATGGTGGCTATCCGCAGTCTTTGCTACTTCTATCTGATTCGTGCCTTCCGCGATGTACCTTTCTCAAGAGAGGCGTACACAGATGACGATCAGACCATGGATTTGCCTGCCACGAAGTTCAATGCAGTACTTGACTCGCTGATCTATGATTTGGAAGGTGTAAAGGGCTATGCCGTGAAGCGCTATCCCGAAAACAAGGAGCTTTACCAGACTGGACGTATCACACAGGATTTCATTCATGCCCTGCTCTGTGAGCTCTACCTTTGGAAAAAGGACTATCAAAACTGCATCAAATATGCCGATTTGGTCATTGATTCAAAGAAACTCATCTATGAAGAAAACCGTCAGAAGCGTACCAGTACTGTATCTACTAATAATGATATTGACCGTTTCAACGGATTCCCATTAGTTAGCAATTCGAGACAGACCAATTGGTACGGAGATGCCTACACCACACTATTCGGTAGGGATAATAGGAATACAGATGAAGTCAATCAGGAAATCATTTTCCAGCTGATCTTCAGTGACGATCCGAACGGAACTGGTATGATTGCTAACGGTGCCGTCAACTCATTCTACGGCAACCAGCGTTCTTCTACCGGTTTGGTAGCTCCATCGGATTATATCTATTCTCAAATTGAGGCCACACAGAATCGTAAAGTGTATGCCGATAAGAACAAGATGTGGGATGCCCGTATCTACATCAATCATACTTACAGAGGTAGTAGCAGCAGTAGCAGCAACAAAGGTATCCACAAATACACAACAAGGACGATTGACATCAGTGCCTCGGGCGGTACAGCTCCAGAAGCATCGTATGATACAAAATATACTGAAAACCAGAATGGTTCCAATTGGATTATCTACCGTCTCTCGGACATCATGCTGTTGAAAGCCGAAGCCCTCACACAGATGGTCCAGGAAGGTGAAGATGCAGAAGCTTCCGATTATAACAAGTCGCTACTTGACAGAGCCTTTTGGCTGGTCAATGCCGTCAACAAACGCTCCATCTGCCAGACTCTGCTTCAGGACACCCTCGTCAGAAGCAACTATAGCAACAAGGGCGACATGGAAAATCTGGTACTTCAGGAACGTCAGCGTGAACTGATGTTCGAGGGCAAGCGATGGTTTGACCTGGTTCGCGTTTCACAACGCAACGGCAACACAAATATTTTGAAAGAAGCCGCTTTACAGAAGGCCACGACAGGCAGTGGCCTGATTAGCAATCATCTGTCAAAGATGGATGCCATCTATTGGCCATATAATCTGGATGAAATTAAGGTTAACAAGAACCTTGTACAAAATCCTGCATTTAGCAGTGGTGAAGACGAGAGTTACAAGAAGACGACTAAAAATTAATGAACACTATGAAACGTAAGAATATATTCAAGACAATTGCGGGAGGTCTTATGTTTGCCATGTTGGCTCCCCTCAGCCCACTGATGCTGACCAGTTGCTCAGACGAGCCAGACAGCGAATATTTCTACACATTCACGGGTGAGATGATGAGTGAATACTTGAAGAATCGCCCGGAATACAGTGAATTCGCAGAGATTGTGGAAAGAGCTGGTCTGATGGACCAACTCTCTGCCTATGGTCACTACACATGCTTTGCTCCCAATAATGACGCCGTTGACCAATTCCTAAAAGACCGTGGTCTTAGTAGCGTCTCCGAACTGAGCAATGCCGACTGTGACACCATTGCCCGCACCCATCTGGTTTCCTATATGTATACCACCTATGATATGGTCGGACATAAAATGCCGACGGTGAACATGCTGAACCGCTATTTGGCTACCGAACCCGGCTTCGACAACGACAGCAATGCCGTCATAGTTCTTGAAGGACTGGCCAAAATCATATACGAACTAAAGAACGACTCGGTAGAGAACGGTATCATGCAGCCCATTGACAAAGTGATTGAGAAATCGAATAGCTATATCACCGACTTGATGCGCGATAATCCCAAGATCAGCACATTCTACAGTGCGCTGATAGCTACAGGTGTCATCAATGATGTGATGTTGGTAGAGGACGAGAACTATAATTCCAAGGATTATGAACCGTATTACACACAGTCTGGCGGTTACGAACAAAAGAAGAAGAAGTATGAGGCACCTGACACCAAGAAATACGGCTATACCTTCTTTATCGAGCCTGACTCTATTTTACAGGAGAAATACGGCATACAAAAGGGTGACATCAAAGCACTTTATGACTTAGCCTGTGAACTTTATGACCCAGTTTATCCTAACGACGTGAATGCACCAGGTCATAGTTTCGATAACTTGACGGACAGCGTCAACCCCCTACATCGCTTCATCCAATATCACATTCTGAATAAGATTGCAGCCGGCGCCGATGACCTTACTCCACAAGAAGTTGCCAATGTTCAAGGTTTGACAGGTTTTGATGGTGCTATCGGTATTCTTGAAAACCTTGTAAACCCCTGTGACTGGCATCACACCCTCCTGCCCCACAGGATGCTCAAGGTGGACAAGGTCACTGTGTCAGCATATCGTGGCGGTAGCAAAAGAGGTGATCGTTATGTGAACAGACGTTACGATGCGAAGTTTAATTTCCTAGGACAACGCATTGAACCAATTGATGATGAATATAAGCACGACGGCATCAACGGCCATTATTTCTATGTTGATGACATTGTTGCCTTCACCAAGGATGTACAGGATAAGATTCAGAATCAGCGTATCCGTATGGACTTCAACACCGTCTTCCCCGAGTTCATTACAAACGGTCTGCGCATCTTAGGAGACCCTACGCAAGCTGATGCTGTTGAAGAGAAATATGGTCGCAACTGGTGTTTCCCTGAAGGTTATCTTGACGGTGTATCGTTCACCAACTGCAAATTTATATGGAGAAGACCCGTCTCGATGTATAACATCTACATGTGGGATGAGTTTAACCTCTATGGGAACTTTGACTTTACCTTCCGCCTTCCGTACATACCGTTCAGCGGTGAATGGCAGGTACGCTTAGGCTACACTTCACAGACTACGCGTGGCGTCGCCCAGTTCTACGTTGACGGTGTACCTCAAGGTATTCCCCTTGACATGACTAAGGACTTGAACACAGACTACTATATCGGCGATGACTTCATTGACGACATTGACACTTACGACAATATGAGTGAAGAGGAGAAAGCCGAGTATTACAAGGCGTTAAAGAACCTCGGTGTCTATCCCCATCCACGTTCCTTCTATTATAACAGCGCGGGCAGTGGCAGCAAGGGTTATAATGTCGCACAGGCAATCGGTCAGCGCAAAATCATCAGTCAGTCATACCTGGATTGTAACAAGGACCACTATATAAGAATCAGGGTGGCTTCCGACGGTAAGGGAGGTCGTGACAACGAGTTCGCGCTCGACTTCCTTGAACTGGTTCCAAAGAGTGTCTACGGCGTTGACGGCGACGGCGAGACAGAGGATGACCTCTAAATAATTAGAAATTAGAATTAGAAATTAGAAATTATGATTACTTCTAATATATATTATAAGGTGTTAGGGTTTGCACTCGCAGCCCTCACCTTCGCGGCCTGTGCTGACAAATGGGATGACCATTATGATAGCAAAAGTGAAGGGATGAATGACGCATCACTTTGGCAGGCCATCAACGAGAATAGTAACCTGAGTAACTTTGCCAGTGTTGTCAAGGCCTGTGGCTATGACAAGGCATTAGGCAGCAGTCAGGTGTTCACGGTCTTTGCACCTACCAATGAGCAATTCTCTGCCCAAGAGGCACAAGAGCTTATTGCTGCCTATAATGCAGAAAAAGGAAAGGTTGTAGACGACGACAACACGGTTATCAAGGAGTTTATTCAGAACCATATCGTTATGTATAACCACTCTATCGCACCAACAAGCAATGACTCTCTGGTTTTAATGAATGGTAAGAAGACAACACTGACTGCCAAAACATTCGGTAATAACACCATCCTGACTACCAACCAGCATTATGCCAATGGTATCCTTTTCACAATTCAAGGAAAAGCACAGTATTTCCCCACCGTATTCGAATACCTGCGTAAGGATGCTGACCTCGACAGTCTTGCAAGCTTTTTCTATAACTCGCGCTTCTATCGCAAGGAATTTATACCCGCTCGGAGCGTTGCCGGTGGCATAGAGAACGGTAAAACTGTTTATCTTGACTCTGTATTTGTCCAGCAGAACGACCTCTGGGATTATCTGTGGGCACTGACAAACGAAGAGGATAGTACTTATTGGATGGTTGCTCCCACCAATAAGGAGTGGAAGAAACTGATTGAGGAATATCAACCCTATTTCAACTATGATGACAACACCAGGTTCCGCGATTCAATGGTTTACACCATGCCCCGTATCGCTATTGTCGATGGTACGATATTCAGCCGCACCATGAACCCAGATGCCCACCTAAGTGACTCTGCCTTGTCAACCAGTGCAGCAGAGACATACATATACCGCGAAAGCTATTGGGGAAATAAGAATCTCCATTATTACCAGTTTGGCGGTAAGTCTGCCGATAATACACAAAAACCATTCTCTGCAACGGGCATCTTCACTGACACAGAGAACGTGGAATGTTCCAATGGTATGGTCATGAAGTCTGACAACTGGAAGATTAACAAGTTGAACACCTTCTACCAGTGGATTATCGTTGAGGCAGAGAATAGGACAGCCATCAAAGAAGTCAGTAAAATACAGGATGGCAAAGAGATGAAACCAACCGTTAAGACAGTAATCCGCGACGTTATGAACGACAACAAGTTCCATAACAAGGTTTGGAGTAATCAGTTCGTAGAATTTGAACAGATAGCCACAACTGTCCAGCACAAAGTCACGTTCAACATCGAAAATATCCTTTCCAACATTGGCTATGATATTTATTTAGTCACTGCACCGGCCTTGGCTAACGACAGTAATGCGACGGCTGAAGAGTGCCTGCCAACCAAAGTGGATTGTTACATCAATTATCATAACCAACAGGGCGAGACAGAGCGAAAGCTCCTCGTGATGGAAAAAGAAAATAATCCCAACATCGTGGATTATATCCTCTTGGCAGAAGACTTTAAGTTCCCGACAGCCACTTTCGGCCTGAATGAGAGTGAGCCACAGGTAACTCTTGAAGTAGAGACCGACGTTTCTGCTAAGGAACAGAGAAATAAGTCGTTTACGCGTACTTTGCGCATTGACTGTATCATGCTGGTACCACATGGTATTTCGAATGTCTCAGAAGATCGATTTGAAGTTGCGCCACATGGTGACGGTGACACCTTCTTCTGGTTGAAGCAATAATATTTGAGTATGAATTTATAACTGTAAGGATATGAAAAAATATATTATATTAGGACTTACACTGCTGATGGCTTTTCCCTTTAGCGCAGTAGCTCAAGACGAGGAATCGGGTCAGGACCAATTAGAAGCCTTGGCCCGCAGGCTGAAGCCAAAGCAAAAGCAGTATCCAACCAGAGTGATACGTGGTCGCATCATTAATGCTACGACGGGCAATCCTATTGCTGGTAGCATTATCAGTGCAGACAACATTGAAGGCTATAGTACCCTCACTGAGGAGGACGGAACCTACAAGTTAAAGGTACCAGAGTTTACGACGTCAATCTACGTTAACATGCCAGACTTTAACCCCGTACGTATGGGACTTCAGGCTGGCGAAAAGCAGCATGATATCAAATTGTATCCGACGACGTTCTCTGCTGAATATGACAAGGACATCAACGTTCTCAGTGACTACACCACCAAGAACTTCGCTTATACCAATGTGGTCAATATCAAGGACGAGGTTCAGAAGAATCTCGGCGGACAGGTGTACGCCATCTCCCGCAACGGTATGCCTGGTATAGGAGACGTGATGTTTATACAGGGTCTGAACTCACTCAATGTCAACGCACAACCTTTGGTCGTTGTTGACGATGTGATTATCGACCAGCAGTATGGTCGAACAATGTTGCATGAAGGCTTCTTCAATGACATCCTGTCGACCATTAATCCATCGGACATCGAGAAAGTGACTGTTATGCGTAATGGTACGGCACTTTATGGCGCCAAAGGTGCCAATGGCGTCATTCTCGTCCAAACCAAGCGTAACAAGTCTATGGCCACCCGTATTACGGCCAATATCTCTGCCGGTGTGACTCTTAAGCCGAAGTTTCTCTCAGTAATGGATGCCGAACAGTATCGCAGCTATGCTTCTGAAATGCTGAAGAGCACCAACACCCGTAACCGTACGTTTAAGTTCCTGAAAGAGGATCCTGATTACTACTATTATACCCAGTACCACCAGAATACAGACTGGAAGGACTATCTCTACCGGAATGCCATGACTCAGAACTATGGTATTAATGTAGAAGGCGGTGATGCTGTAGCAAACTATAACCTCTCTGTCGGCTATGTCA
>CAMJDL010000107.1 GCA_946404405.1 uncultured Prevotella sp. | reverse complement strand
TCGCCGGCTATGCAGACGCCCTCGCCTGGTGCTGTCTGTCCGGCAATGGTGATGTAGGGTGCTCTGACGTTAATGGCCGACTTCAACCAGATGATGCCACTCACGTTAAACACCACGATACGTGCACCACCCTGTTCGCAGGCCCAACGGAACGAGCCTGGTCCCGAATCGTTCAAGTTGGTCACCGTCAAAACTTTGCCACCACGTCCTCCAAAGGTGAACATGCCCCCACCTTCGGCACCTGGAAATGCAGGAATCTTAGCCTGACGGAGGTCGTAGGGTCGTGAAGCCCAAGGCACGTATGGCCGTCCCTCTTTGGCCTCTTTCACCACGATGGGGAAGGCCACCGCCCACGCCGAGTCACGATGTGCTTTGGCAATATGCCCCAAAGAGTCGGCATACCGTTGTGCCTCCTTCGTCACCTGGGGATACTGGGCGCGTGCCGCTGTTGTCACCAACAGCAGCATCGCCGCAGCCTTTGTCATTAGTAGATTGTGTTTCATTAGTTTGTTTCGGTAGTTTCTCTGACCTAAAGGTGCAGAGTGTGGCGTTGCAATTCGGGTGCAAAATTACGCAAGAATAGCTGGAATCGGGTGGAAAATACTACCAAATGGGATGAAAATTGTTTCAATATTTGGTGGATTGCACTTTTATTTGTACCTTTACCGCACAAAAAGTGATAAACTAAAAATATTTCGATGATGAATATGCCTAAACAATTACACTTGCATCAGCTGCTCTGCCTGCTGGTTGCCGTTTTCGTGTTGTCAGCTTGTTCTATTGATGACAACCCAGTACCCGAACCCGTCAATCCCGACCAGAAAGACTACGTGGAACGCCTGGTACCTGTCGTTGCGCCCAACGGTGAGTCGCAAGGCACGGTAATGCTGCGTTTCTACAACGACATGCCCCACGTGGCCTACGTCAGCATCAGCGACTTCCAACGCATGATGTATCCTGGTACCACGGTACAGGTGGCGAAGACTGCCGACAGCCGGTATGCGCTGACCAGTCCCTGCGGCACGGCAACGGTCGACGTAGTGAAGGACATCTTCGAGAGCGACGACTATGAGGCCTTCACCAACATGATGGGTATGGTGCAGCCGGGTATGCCTAATACCACCTACGACGCACTGCCCATCATCCGATGGAAATCGTTGGAGAAGACACCCCAGCAGGTGCATGTAGCGTTGGACTACGGCAAATTCGGCATCGACCTGAGGGCCGACGACATGAATGTCTACTTCCCCTTTGCCACGATAGCCGACCTCTACGTAGACGGCTTTATGCATCTGGCCAGCTTCAACGGACAGACGGTGATGGTGGCACCCAACGGAGCGTACAGCCTGGAAAACGGCTATCCGCAGCAGTTCATTGCACCCATCCTGAACGAGACACGCACAGCCGATATGGCCGACTACGCCTACAAGAACCTCTGCTTCACGCTGACCAACTTCTTCGGCTACCCGGGACGTACGCTCCTGGAGAACAAGGGACTGAAGGAGAAGGGCCTGGATCAGGCCTTGCTGGATTACGGTCAGGCTGGTCAGATGACGCGTGAACTGCTGAAATCGCAGAACATGTACGAATATATAATCGGCACGGTGACGCTGGGCTGTCTGCTGAACGATGGCGGTCATACGTATACCGACGTAACCGTTATCAGCGAGATAGACAGGGGGGGCACTTTCTGGTCGGAATTGAGTGCCGTCAGCACCGACAAGGTAGCAGAATTCATTAGCTACTGTCCCGAATATGCCGACGTTCAACAAGTCTCAATTGACCGATACCTCACTCGTAGCATTTTGAATAATAAGCGTACGGAGAAGATGGGCAGTGGCGTGAAGTACTACAAGGAGGGCGCAACCGTCTACTGCTGGTTCGACTCGTTCCTGTGCGACGACTCCGGCTGGCGTAAGTTCTACAAGGGCGAAGGACCCAAACCCACCGTTGCCGACTATCCCAACGACTGGTTGATAGCACTGACCGATGCGCTTGAGAAGGCTGAGAACGACCCTGAAGTCAAGAATTTCGTGCTCGACATCTCGACCAACGGCGGTGGCTCGTCGGATGTCGTCGTGTACGTCACCTCCATATTCTGCAACAAGGCTGATGTGTACTATGAAAACGTGCTGACAGGCCAGAGGATGAAGTGCAGCTACGACGTGGACCGCAATCTGGATGGCAAGTTTGACGAGAAGGATGCCGAGGTGAAGTACAACCTGAACTTTGCCCTGCTCACCAGCTCCTACAGCTTCTCGTGTGGCAACATGCTGCCCGCCCTGCTCAAGGACTATGGCATTCCCCTTCTGGGTAAGCGGTCGGGTGGCGGCTCGTGCTGCGTGCTCTACAACCCGTCAGCCGATGGGTTTGGCTATCGCTACTCGACACATCGGTCTCGTCTGACCGACATGAAAGGTCAAAATATCGATGCAGGCATTGTGCCCACCTACGAACTGGATAACGACGATTACTTCAACATCCAGAAGGTAGCACAGCTGGTCGAAGGCTATTATGCCCAATAGTCATCACTTTAAACCAAAGCGGCGCTCGACAATTCCCGAATAAGTCACAATAGAGACACTAACGGTGTCGGGAAGGTCCTGTGGGAGCAGGATGCTAACGTAGTGGCGATTAGTGAAATACTCAGGCGTCTCGTTCTGGCCATGCAGAAAACGATAGTAGGCTGTTGTGGTCTGATTGGCATTGACAAGTACTGTATCTTGGGCGATACTGATAAGATGGCGACCAATCGCATCATCGACATAGCCAGACTTAAACAGCAGTCCGAGATTGATATATTTCTTACTCTTTGCCAGCCAAGCACTCTCAAAACCTACGGGATCTTGTGGCTGCTCCTTGAAACGCCAATGTTCCACAGGAACCATCGTAGGAACAGTCGTCAGTCCCATATACTCTGCCTGACCATTTTCCACCTTATTATAATATATAATAGCCCGATAGGTGGTATCGGCTGTCTGTATCCATTGACCTGTTACCGGAGATGTCAACGTATAGCCGTCACCATCGTCAGTCGTAAAAGATACTGCTTGCTTCTCGCTATTAATCACTATCTCACCCATGTCAGCCAACATGAGTGAATACTTGCCCTGACCTTTCTCATAGCTGTCAGTCTCGCAGGAGAAAAGTAAAAAGGTAAACAAAACAGGTAAAATATAATTCTTCATAGCGGTAGCAAATTATTCACTATTCACTTTTCACTATTCACTTTTCACTAGGGCTCCGCCCGCTTTCAAATAGTTTCGTAAGGGGTTTGCGTACATCGTCAGCATGCGCTCACGGAGGAAAGCCTCGTCCTTATTAGGAATCTTAATCTTGGCCAATTGTCCCTGAAGATACTGTTCGAAGCGCTCAACATCTGCTGAGGTATAATGGCTAGAGCTACCAGATGCACTAGATTTATCTAGAATATCTAAGGCAATGTAGTTGCAAGGATAGAGCCGGTAGTTACGATGCAGTTCGCTATCGATGCGCTGGCTGACTGCTGGGAAGAACTCGTTGCGGGGCAGGTCCTTCAGCTCGTCAAGCCAAGTATTGATGGGAGCAGCACAATGGTAGTGTACACGACCCTTATAGCCGAAGATGCCCGTCTTCATGTTGTCGAGGTCATCCTGACGCGACTTCTTAAAGGCAGGATTGTCGCGCTTCTGCTGGAACTCCTGTGCCTTCAAGTAGTCGCAAGGGTCAAACTCATAGCTGATGGTGAGGGGCACGATGTTTAGTTCGCGGAGACTGTCGACGGCAAAACCACCTACCACACTACCGCCCATTGCCAGCATCTTCAACACCGAATCCTGCGTACGGTCATCGCTGTCCTTGGCACGTCCCTCACGCTGGGCTATCCAGATATTCTCTTTCTTCTGGGTAACGGCATAGTGGATGTAGCGACTCATGAGTTGTGAAGAACGCATCATTTCGTGAGCCGTCAAACCACGACGAACGGTGAAAGCCTTGTTCATACGCACCAAGCGCTTGATCCAAGGATAGATAAGCAGATTGTCGCCAATACCGATTTCCACCGTTGTGGGATAGCCCGCCTTTACCAGTGAAACGTCGAGGAAAGCAGAGTCAAGCACGATGTCGCGATGGTTCGACAAGAAAGTGTAGCGCAGCGTCTTGTCCTCAGGCAACTGTGCATCGTCGAAGGTGAGGCCATCGCTGTGCTTGTGAACGATATGCCACACGATGGGTTTCATGAAGCGCTTCTGGAAGTCGAGGGGCGTCTTAATTCCCACAAAAGCCAGTTTCAACAACCCATTGCGCAAGCCTTTGGGCAACCAGGGCACAAAACCCTTTAGCATTGTCGAGAATTGGCGGTCGTTCAACAAGTCATTGAACGCCTGCTTCATCTCGCCACTTTCATAAGGTCTAATTTCGTCGAACTCTTTAATATCGTACTCCATTGCGGTAGCAAAATTATTCACTCTTCACTATTCACTAGGGCTCTGCCCGCATTTAGAATTGGTTTTCTACAATATCTGTAAGCACATCCTTCATCTCCATACCTGCTGCACGCACCTGCTGAGGAATGAAGCTGGTAGGTGTCATGCCTGGTGTGGTGTTCACCTCGAGCATAAAGATCTTGCCCTCCTTCGAGATTATGTAGTCGATACGGATAATACCGTTGCAATGCAGGATATCATAGATATGACCGGTTATCTCGCGTACACGACGGGTGATATCCTCCGACAGACGGGCTGGGGTAATCTCCTGTACCTGACCATTATACTTGGCGTCGTAGTCGAAGAACTCGTTCTGGGTCACCACTTCTGTAGCAGGCAATACCACGGACTTTTCCCTGGTCTTATAGACGCCAATAGAGATTTCTGTTCCTTCCAGGAATTGCTCAACCATGATTTCGTCGCTTTCCAGCATAGCCTTACGAATCGCAGGAGCCAACTGATCTTTGTTCTTCACCTTCGACACACCAAACGAGCTGCCATCAGCTGCAGGCTTGACGAAACAAGGCATACCGATACGACGCTCTATCTCCTCATCGCTAACCAGTTGTTCATAACCCTGGCGAATCAGGAGAGAGTCGGCAACAGCCACACCATAGCCCCGCAGATACTGGTTAAGCACAAACTTGTCGAACGTCATAGCCTCGACCAGTACACCACTGGTAGAATAAGGAATACCAATCAGGTCAAAGTAACCCTGCAGAATACCATTCTCACCCGGTGTACCATGAATGGTGATATAGGCATAATCGAACCATTTGGCCTTGCCGTCTTCTACAAACGAGAAGTCATTACGGTCAATACGTGCCGTAATGCCACCTGGCAGTTCTACGTGCCAGTCTTGTCCCTTGATGTCGACAATATAAACGTTGTAACGTTCCTTGTCGAAGAAAGAATACAGTCCTTGTGCAGAGCGCAACGATACGTCGTGCTCAGAAGAGTCGCCACCACAGACGATGGCAATGTTACGTTTCAAATTTTTCATTATATTATTATTTTTTCGATGTTTCGATGTTTCGATGTTTCGTTATTTCGTTATTTCGATGTTTCGGGTATAGTTGCGCCACTTGTCAATGAGCGCCGCCATATCATCAGCCAATTCGCTGGTAAAGTCCATCTGCTCGTGAGTCACAGGATGCACGAACCCTAAGGTCTTGGCATGCAGAGCCTGTCGCGAACAGAGCTTTAAGCAGTTCTGGATATAGGCCTTATAACTGGCCGTACGCTCACCACGTAGAATCTCCATACCACCATAACGCTCGTCAGCAAACAACGGATGACCGATATGCTTCATGTGGGCACGAATCTGATGGGTACGTCCTGTTTCCAATCGGCACTCCACCAGTGTCGTATAGCCATAGCGCTCTAATACACGGTAATGTGTGACAGCCGTTTTTCCTATGTCGCCCCCAGACGGAAATACCGCCATACGCTGACGGTCCCTTGGGTCACGCCCTATGTTGCCCTCTATGCGACCTGTATCTTCCGTAAAGTTACCCCATACCAGCGCTACATAGCTACGATGTGTGTCATGATTGAAAAACTGAGCACCCAGCTCCGTCTTGGCCTCAGGGGTCTTCGCCACAACCAGCAGTCCACTGGTATCTTTATCTATACGATGTACCAAGCCTACGCTGGGGTCGTTGGGATCATAACTGGGCAGATTGCGCAGGTGCCAAGCAATGGCATTAACCAATGTGCCATGGAAGTTGCCTACACCAGGATGTACCACCAAACCCGCAGGCTTGTTAACCACCATGAGTTGGTCGTCCTCATAAACCACATCCAATGGTATATCTTCTGGTTCAATGGTGGTATCATAGTGCGGACGGTCAAGCATCAACGTGATAACGTCGCCAGGACGAACCTTATAATTACTCTTGACGGGCGTCCCATTGACCTGGATGAAACCAGCATCGGCAGCTTTCTGAATACGGTTGCGCGACGAGTGCTGCACGTGCTCCGACATGTATTTGTCGATACGTACAGGTTCCTGTCCACGATCCACCTCCATGCGCATGTGCTCATAGAGTTGTCCGTCGGTATCCGATGCAGAATCTACATCGTCTATCAGGTCAATATCTTCCAACTCGTCAATCATCATCCTCTAATTTGGTCTATTCGGCTGCCGGTGGTTCCGTCACCTCCACAAATTCGTCGACATCGTTTCCACCCTCGTCCGTCACATCCATAGAATAGTTGGAATCCACATAGTCGATACTGTCAGTATCGTCATACGCACCACTGCCAACCATCAATGTCAATGGATAATCGATAGGAACACGATCACCATTAGAAACCCTGCGACCACGACATAAGATGCCATACACCCAGTCTTTCTCACCCGTCACACGCTGGGTAGGCGCCAGACGGAATCCCATAGCTGTCAGCTTGGCCTCAGCTTCGCGAAGACTGCTATTATCTACGATATCAGGAATGGCGAATGTGGGCGAAGAGGGCGAATTCACCGTTACATAGATAGTATGTCCTTCCTTGACCTTCTGTCCGTGACCAGGCATCTGGGCCAAAATACAATCAGCAGGCAGTGTCTTGTTGTAGCCTGAGTCGCTGACCACAATATTCAGTCCTTTCTCCTCCAGCAACAGACGAGCCTTTTGATAGCGCATGCCTTTCAATTCCGGAACCTCAATACCTTCTCCGTGATGTGTATAGAGATCTAATCCGTAACCCACGCCCAGACATAGCAATACCACAACAACGACCATTGCCAGCAGGTTCAACAGCAGGAAACGGTTGCATACCTTTTTAAAGAATTTCTTCGCGTTCATTAATTAATATGGTGTATTTGTGGCAAAATTACAAATAAATATTGAGACAACAAAAAAATTGGGTATATTTCTTAGAAAATACACCCAATTC
>CAMJDL010000106.1 GCA_946404405.1 uncultured Prevotella sp. | reverse complement strand
TAGAAAGCGTATGGTTTCCTTGTTTGGACGAGGGTTCGATTCCCTCCAGCTCCACGAATTTTTAACTAAAAACGATGGCAAAACAACTTACCCCCAAAGTCAGTTGGGTCGGCAAGGTCGACTGGGAACTGACACATTTTCATGGTGACGAACTCTCAACTTTTCGTGGTTCCAGTTATAATTCCTATCTTGTGCGCGATCAGAAAGTGGCGCTTATTGACACTGTCTGGCAGCCTTACGACAAGGAATTCGTTAGTCGTCTGAAACAGGAGATTGACCTGCAGAAGATTGACTATATCGTCATGAATCACAACGAGATTGACCATAGTGGCGCACTACCAGAACTGATGCGCGAAATACCTGACGTGCCTATCTATTGTACGAAAAAGGGTGAGGCTATTATCCGTGGACATTACCATCAGGACTGGAATTTTGTGAATGTGAAGACGGGTGACACCTTGTCGTTAGGCGAAGGCACGCTGACCTTTGTCGAGATGACGATGATGCACTGGCCGGATTCGATGCTGACGTATTATGACGGAGATGGTGGCGTGATGTTCTCGAACGATGCTTTTGGTCAGCACTTTGCTACGGAGTCGCTTTACAACGACCGTGTTTGTGCTGCCGACTTGATATATGAGGCCGAGAAGTATTATGCCAACATTCTGAATCCGTTCAGTGCCATGGTGGCTAAGAAGATTCCGCAGATTATAGCCATGAATCTTCCCATTAAGTTGATTTGTCCAAGTCATGGTGTCATCTGGAAAGATAATCCTCAGCAGATTATTGAAAAATATCAACAGTGGGCTGATGCTTATCAGGAAGACCAGATTACGATTGTTTATGATACTATGTGGCAGTCTACGCGTAAGATGGCTGAGGCTATCGCCGACGGTATTCGCGAGGTGACTCCTCAGACGACGGTGAAAATCATGAACATCAATCGCGACGATAAGAACGGTGCGCTTACTGAGATGTGGCGTTCAAAAGCTGTGCTTGTTGGCTCGCCTACCATCAACAACGGTCACTCGTTTGCCATTGCTGGATTGCTTGAGATGGCCAGTGGCCTGAAGCTGAAAAATAAGAAGGCAGCAGCCTTTGGCTCTTACGGCTGGGGTGGTGGTGCCGTCAAGCAGATCAGTGCAAAACTGGAAGAGGCAGGCTTTGCTCTTGTCAACGAAGGCTTGCAGAAACTCTGGGTACCCGACGAGACGACTTTGGCCGATTGTACGGAGTATGGGCGTCAGTTTGCTCAGGCATTATAGTAATAGAATAACTGTTGGATACTAATCATTACATTAATATTTTTATGAAGAAAACCTTTATTAGTATGGCACTCGCTGCCATCACCGTGCTGATGTTCTCAGCTTGTACAGAGAAGAAAACCGATGAAGTAAACAATTTCCGCATTCAGCGTGGTACTAATATTAGTCACTGGCTGTCGCAAAACAACGATGATCGTGGTGAGGCCCGCCGCCAGCATATTCAGGAGGACGACTTTGCCCGCCTCGATTCGCTGGGCTTTGACTTCGTACGTCTGCCAATTGACGAGGTGCAGTTCTGGGACGAACAGGGCAACAAACTGCCTGAGGCATGGGAATTGATGACTAACGCCATTAACTGGGCAGAGAAGCATCATCTGCGTACCATCGTAGACTTGCACATTATTCGTTCGCACTATTTCAATGCCGTGAACGAGGGCGGCAGCGATGCCAATACGTTGTTTACCTCAGAGAAGGCACAGCAAGATTTGATTAATATGTGGTATCAGCTGTCTGACGTACTAAAGGGCTATAGCAATGACTCTGTAGCATACGAGTTCATGAACGAACCAGTTGCTGAAGACCACGAGCAATGGAACCAGCTTATTGCCAAAGTTCATAAGGTCCTGCGCGAGCGTGAGCCCCAGCGTACACTTGTCATTGGCTCCAATATGTGGCAGAGCTACGGCACTATCAAGCATCTGAAGGTGCCCGAGGGCGACAAGAACATCATTCTCTCGTTCCACTATTACAATCCCATGATTCTGACTCACTATGGTGCATGGTGGACGCCGATAGGCAAGTATACTGGCAAGGTGAACTATCCAGGTGTTCTCGTATCGAAGGAAGACTATGAGGCTGCCAACGACACGGTGAAGAAGGTTATCGACGAAAATAAATTCACCACTGAAGAGTGGAATATCGACAGAATCCGTGCCGACTTCAAGGATGCCATCGAAGCTGCTAAGAAGTATAATCTGCAACTGTTCTGTGGCGAGTGGGGTGTTTATGAACCCGTTGATCGCGAACTGGCCTACAAGTGGACGAAGGACATGCTGACCGTCTTCAAGGAGAACAACATTGCCTGGACCACTTGGTGCTACGATGCCGACTTCGGTTTCTGGGATCAGAAGAAGCATACCTTCAAGGATAAGGGCCTTGTTGACTTGCTGACAGCTAAATAACGAAATCTCGAAGCATCGAAATCTCAAAACATCGAAACAACGAAATAATAATATATGAAGACTTTTGGATTTTTTGACGATCAAAATCGCGAATACGTTATTACTGACCCCGCAACACCGTTCCCCTGGATTAACTATCTGGGTAACGAGGACTTTTTCGGACTGATTTCGAATACCGCTGGTGGTTACGACTTCTACAAAGATGCCAAGTTCCGTCGTATCACCCGCTATCGTTACAATGGTGTTCCCATGGATGCCGGTGGTCGTTATTTCTATATCAACGACGGAGACACCGTTTGGAGTCCGGGTTGGAAACCCTGTAAGACGCCTCTCGATAAGTATGAGTGTCGTCACGGCATGAACTACACCCGTATCATTGGTGCAAAGAACGGGGTAGAGGCCTCTGTGCTTTTCTTCGTACCCTTGAAGACATGGGCCGAGGTTCAGAAACTGACGCTTAAGAACACGACTGGCGAGGTGAAGACCTTGAAGCTCTTCTCTTTTACGGAGTGGTGTCTGTGGAATGCTGCTACCGATATGGAGAACTTCCAGCGCAACTGGTCGACAGGCGAGGTAGAAATCGAAACCGCCACCGTTCCCGCAGGTTTTCCTGCGGGCTTGACCATCTACCACAAGACGGAATATAAGGAGCGTCGCAACCACTATGCCTACTATGCACTGACTAATGCCAAAGCTGACGGTTACGATACTGATCGCGAGTCGTTTATCGGACTCTATAACGATTTCTCCAATCCGCAGTGTGTAATGGCTGGCAAACCCGCTATGTCTGTGGCCCACGGTTGGAGTCCTATCGCTTCTCACTATGTCGAGGTGACGCTGCAGCCTGGCGAAAGCCGCGATTTCATCTTCGTCCTGGGTTACGCTGAAAACGAACAGGATCAAAAATATGCCACCGTTCCCGAGGGTTCTCCCGAGGGCTCTCTTATCACCTCTCTCGGCGCTCTCGACCGTACTATTATTAATAAGAAGAAGGCTCATGCCGTCATCGAACGCTTCTCGACTGTTGAGGCTGTCGATGCCGCCTTTGCCGAACTGCGCCAGATGTGGGATGGTCTGCTGTCGAAGTTTACTGTCGAGAGCAGCGATGAGCGTTTGAACCGCATGGTCAACATCTGGAACCAGTATCAGTGCATGATTACGTTCTGCTTCTCGCGTTCCGCTTCGTTCTTCGAGAGTGGCGTAGGTCGTGGCATGGGTTTCCGCGATTCCAATCAGGACCTCGTGGGCTTTGTTCACCAGGTGCCCAGCCGTGCCCGTCAGCGCATCATCGATATTGCCTCTACGCAGTTCCCAGACGGTGGCTGCTATCATCAGTACCAGCCGCTGACTAAGCGTGGTAACAATGACATTGGTGGTGGATTCAACGATGACCCCTGCTGGCTCATCTTCGGCACTGTGGCTTATATCAAGGAGACGGGCGACTTCTCAATTCTCGACGAGATGGTGCCTTGGGACAATCAGCCAGGCACTGAGGTAACTCTATTCGAACACCTGCGTATCTCGTTCAACCACGTTGTCGAGAATCTTGGTCCCCACATGCTGCCGCTCATTGGTCGTGCCGACTGGAACGATTGTCTGAACTTGAACTGTTTCTCATGGGATCCCAACGAGTCGTTCCAGACAACCGAAAACAATAGCGAGGGTTCTAAGGCTGAGAGTCTTATGATTGCTGGTCTCTTTGTACTGACGGGTAAGCAATACGTTGAACTTTGCGAGAAAATTGCAAAGCACGACGAAGCTCAGCGTGCCCAGAAGTGCATCGATTCAATGGTCAATGCTGTCAAGAAACATGGTTGGGACGGAGAGTGGTATCTGCGCGCCTACGACTTCTACGGCAACAAGATAGGCTCTAAGGAATGTGAAGAGGGTAAAATCTTCATCGAGTCGCAGGGCTTCTGCACCATGGCTGGTATCGGACTGGAGGACGGTATGGTCGACAAGGCCCTCGACAGCTGCAAGAAATACCTTGATTGCGAGCACGGTATGGTATTGAACAATCCCGCCTTCACCCGCTACTATGTCGAAATGGGCGAAATCAGTAGTTATCCTGCTGGTTATAAGGAGAATGCAGGTATCTTCTGCCACAATAATCCATGGGTCATCATCGGCGAGACCGTAGCCCGTCGTGGTAACGATGCCTGGGACCACTACACCAAGATTTGTCCCGCATGGATTAAGGACCAGCAGCTGCACAAGGTGGAGCCCTACGTTTATTGTCAGATGGTAGCTGGTAAGGATGCCGCCAAGCCTGGCGAGGGCAAGAACTCGTGGCTGACAGGTACTGCTGCCTGGAACTGGATTACCATCACGCAGTATATCCTTGGCATCAAGCCTACTTACGATGGTATCGAGATCGACCCATGTATCCCATCGACGCTCAAAGAGTACACTGTACACCGTGAGCTGCGCGATGCCTCGTTCGATATCACCATCAAGAATCCTGATGGCCGCCAGAGTGGTGTGCGCTCCATTGTTCTCGATGGTTCTGCCATCGAGGGCACCGTCATTACGGCCACCCCGGGTCACCACGTCGTAGAAGTAACAATGTAAAGGTAAAAAAAGTAAAAAGGTAAAAAAGTAAATGGCTACATTAAAAGAAAAAATAGGCTATGCGTTAGGTGATGCTGCTGCTGGTGGCATCACATGGAAGGTCATGTCGATTGCCTTTCCTCTGTTCTTTACCAACATCTTCGGACTCACTGTGGCCGATACGGCAACATTGATGCTGATAGCGCGCATGTTCGACGTGGTCACCGACCCCCTGATGGGCTCGTTGGCCGATCGTACACAATCGCGCTGGGGCACCTATCGCCCCTGGCTTATTCTGGGGGCTATTCCCTTCGGACTGATCTTTGCGCTGTTGCTCTATACCCCCGACTTCGGTCCTATGGGCAAGCGAATTTGGGCCTACTCGCTCTATCTGATGATGATGGCTGTCTATACCGCTGTCAACGTGCCCTACGGTTCGCTGTTAGGTGTGATGACCGATAATGACGACGAGAAGAACCAGTTCTCCTCATTCCGTATGGTGGGTGCCTACGCTATGGGTTTCATCACGCTGTTGTCGTTCCCGTACCTGCAGAAACTGGTTGGCGGCAGCGACCAGCACCAGTACGCCGTCCTTGGCGCTTTCTTTGGTGTGATAGCCGCTGCCGGTACGCTGGCTTGCGGACTGTTGACCAAAGAACGCCTGAAGCCCATCCGTGCTGAGAAGTTCTCGTTCAAGCCCTTTGCCGACCTTTTCCGCAACCGTCCTTGGATTATCCTGACGCTTGTTGGTGTCTGCACCAATTTCTTCAACGGTTTCCGTTATGCTGTGGCAGGTTACATGTTCGAGTATTGTATGCATGGCGACGTGACGGTGAGTGGACTTATCATCAACTACACCGTCTTCATGACCTTTGGCGAGGCTACGTGCATGGTCTTCGGTGGCGTATCACCAGTTTTCACCAAGTGGGTGGGTTCCAAGCGCAAGGCGTTCATGTGGGCTGCTGTTATCTGCGCTATTACCTCCGTCGGTTTCTTCTTCGTACCTATGGATCCAGCTTACATCTGGGTTATGGTGGCTGTCGTCATTCTGACGTCTATCGGTATTGGCATCTATTCGCCCCTGCTGTGGTCTATGTATGCTGACGTTTCCGACTATGCTACCGAGAAGAACGGTACCTCGTCAACGGGACTTATCTTCTCCAGCGGTACCATGGCCATGAAGTTTGGTACGGCTATCTCCGGTTCCCTGGTTGCCCTGCTGTTGGGCATTGCAGGCTTCATTTCCGGTACCGATGCTACGGGTCAGACCGTTATCACCATTACCGATCAGGATGCCGTGAACCGCATGATATGGTTGCTGTTCTCCATCTTCCCAGCTGTTATCGCAGGACTCATGCTGGCACTCTTGTACGTCTATCCGATCAAGAAGTAAGATGATGTTAGAAGTAAACACAATAAGAGGATGTGCCTAATTGACATATCCTCTTATTGTGTTAAACCATCTTACTTCGGCTGCAGATCCCGATACTCGTGAGCTACATCTATGGTTGAATGTTGATTGTTGAATGTTGAATGATTCTCGCTTCGCTGCGATGTCTGAATGTAGAATTCTCAATTCTTCATTGACAATCGCCTTGGGACCATTCCTCATTCCACATTCCTCATTCCTCATTCCTAATTAAGCCATACAGCTCTGTACCAATACTGTTGAACTAATAGCGGTCAGGATTGTGATTGCAACCTGAACAATCGCCTTCCATGTCTCCTTCTTCATACATTTCATAATTTTCAATTTTCAAATTTCAATTTTCATCCGGCTCGTCGTCGCCGCCGCCTCCGCCGTTATTGCCTCCGGTGTTCGAACTTCCGCCACCCGTAGTTCCACCACCCGTGGTTCCACCATTGCTTGGTGCGTTAGAGCTGCCACCCTTTGCAGCAGCAATCTGGTCGGCAGCCTTGTCAGTCCAGCTCAGACGACCGTCCTTGTTCAGTTCCTCACGGGTGTAGTCACCGGTAGCCTGTGCCAGCAACTTCAACGATTCCACAGCTGGGCCTGTCTTGTCGGTCTTCTTCAGTACGCCGATGCTGGCTGAGATAACCTTGTCTGCTTCGGCATCGTACAGTTTGGCACAACCGTTGCCGATACAGCTTACCTTGAATATAGCCAGGTTGTCAACCTTCACGGTGTTGCCCATCAGGGTCTGTTCACGGGTACACTTGACGAAGTCGCGCAGGATGCCCTCAATGGTGCCCTCTGAGAACGGGGTGTTGTGCTCCGCCATGTGGACAGCCATGTCATGGATGTTCAGCGTCTCCTTATAGCTGACGCGGGGGTAGTACTTGCCGAAAGTAGGACTGTTCGGCACATTGTTCTGAGTCAAATACAGTTCAATCATAATGTTTCGCG
>CAMJDL010000105.1 GCA_946404405.1 uncultured Prevotella sp. | reverse complement strand
TGCCGGCACCGTGATAGCGCAGACCACCAGCGTGGATGTTAGAGGGCTTGAAGTTGTGACCCAGGGTGAACATCGGCAGCAGGGGCGTGTAGCCAGCCTCGTCGCCAAAGTCGTAGCGGAACTGTCCGCGTGTCAGCTTAGGACAGCTGTCTGGCTCTGCAGCGATGAACTCAGTGTTCTTGCCGTCGAGCAGGTTATGACGCATGAAGGGGAACGAGATACCACCGAAGTTTGAACCACCACCGAAGCAACCGATGACGATGTCGGGATATTCGCCTGCCATCTGCATCTGCTTCTCAGCCTCCAAACCGATGATGGTCTGGTGCAAACCTACGTGGTTCAGCACAGAACCAAGGGTGTACTTACAATTAGGTGTAGTTGTTGCCAACTCAACAGCCTCAGAAATGGCTGTGCCTAATGAACCGGAATGCGTGGGATCTTTTGTCAGAATGTCCTTACCGGCACGGGTTGACATCGAGGGAGAACCCTCAACGACGGCACCGAAGGTGCGCATGATGCTGGAACGATAAGGCTTCTGCTGCATGGTAATCTTCACCTGATAGACGGCACAGTCAAGACCGTAGATCTTGGCAGCATAGCTGAGCGCAGCGCCCCACTGTCCGGCACCCGTTTCGGTGGTCACATTCTTAGTACCTTCCTGCTTGGCATAGTAGCACTGGGGCAGGGCAGAATTGATTTTGTGAGAACCTAATGGGTTAGTTGACTCGTTCTTGAAATAGATGTGAGCGGGTGTGCCCAGGGCCTCTTCGAGGGCATAGGCGCGTACCAACGGGGTAGAACGATAGTACTTGTACTTCTCGAGGACGTCCTCAGGGATGTCAATCCAACGATGCTCGGTATCCAGTTCCTGCACACAGCATTCGCGTGGGAAGATGTGTGCCAAGTCATCGACACCCAAAGGCTGCTTGGTAGCAGGATGAATGGGCGGCATAGGCTTGTTGGGCATGTCGGCCTGAATGTTGTACCACTGTGTTGGAATTTCACTCTCTTGAAGGATAAATTTCTTTTGTTTTGACATTGTTTTTTGTTGTTGGTGAATAATTACCGCCTGCAAAATTACAAAATAATTATCAATTATCCATTATTCATTATCAATTATTTTGTACCTTTGCACAAGATTATGACAATAATTGCTGTTGTTTTGGGGTATTTTGCCCTGCTTTTTGCCTTTAGCAGGTGGACAGGCAGGAGAGCAACCAATGAGACTTTCTATCGGGCTGACCGTCAGTCGCCTTGGTATATGGTGGCTTTTGGTATGGTTGGTGCGTCGATATCGGGCATCACGTTTGTCAGTGTGCCTGGTATGGTACTCGTTTCTCAGATGAACTATCTGCAGACCTGTATGGGCTTTATATTGGGCTATGTCGTGGTTGCTTTTCTCTTGTTGCCACTTTATTATAAGCTAAACCTCACCTCTATCTACGCTTATTTGGGTCAGCGATTGGGACAGCGCTCACACAAAACGGGTTCGTGGTTTTTCCTGTTGTCGAAGATGACGGGAGCTGCCGTCCGTTTCTATGTGGTGTGCATCATTCTGCAGCGCTTTGTGTTTGAACCACAGGGCGTCCCTTTTGCGGTGACAACGCTTTTGTTGGTGCTGCTGATATGGCTCTATACACGAAAAGGCGGCATTAAGACATTGGTATGGACGGACTCGCTACAAACGCTGTGCCTGTTTACGGCCCTCCTTATTATTATATATAAGGTGGCGACTGATTTGAACCTTTCGATGGGTGACGCTGTCAGTGCTATAAGCCAGAGCGAACTGTCGCGTGTCTTTGTGTTCGATGACTGGGTGTCGAAGCAAAACTTTTGGAAACAGTTCCTGAGTGGTGTGTTTATCGTGCTGGTTATGACGGGCGTCGATCAGGATATGATGCAAAAGAACCTGACATGCAAGACGTTACGCGGTGCCCAGAAGGATATGTGTACTTATGGCGTTGCTTTTCTGCCAGCCAATCTGCTGTTCCTGTCGTTGGGCGTATTGCTGACGATGTGGTATCAGCAGCAGGGAATGACGATGCCTGTTATGGGCGATGAATTGTTGCCGATGTATGTCGGACAGGCGGGCTCGTTAGTGATGGTGTTGTTTGTTCTTGGCATTGTGGCTGCATCGTTTTCAAGTGCAGACTCTGCGCTGACCTCGCTGACCACCATCTATTGCGTGGATATTTTAGGACAGAAGGATAATGAACTGTTGCGCAAACGTACCCATTTGGCCATGTGTGCCATCTTTGTGTTGTTCATCCTGTTTTTCATGGTTGTCAACTCAACGAGTCTGATTGATGCCATCTACATTATTTGCAGTTATACCTATGGACCTTTGTTGGGCTTGTTTGCCTACGGATTGTTGACCAAACAAGGGGTGAACGACCGTTTGGTGCCATATATTGCTGTAGCTTCGCCTTTGTTGTGCTATGCCATCGACTATGGGGTGGGGCAGATGACTGGTTACCATTTCGGCTATGAGCTATTGATGCTCAATGGCCTGATAACCTTCGTGGGATTATACCTCAGTTCTAAACTCTAAACTCTCACCTCTCAACTCTCTTCTCTTAACTCTGCAAAGTACTCCTTAGGCTGCTTGCCCGTGATTCGTTTGAAGGCTGTGGCAAAGTACTTCGCATCGCGGAATCCTACACGATAGGCAATATCGCTGACACGGGTGTTGTGTTCGTTTTTGGCAATCTTGCAGGCTTCCTGAATCCTGATGTCGCGGATGAAGTTGGCCATACTCTTGCCTGTCAGCTCCCTTAGCCGGTTGTAGAGCGTGCTGACGCTGGTACCCATATCGGCAGCAAAGGCCTCACGGTCGTAATCCGAATCGCTCAGATTCTTATGCACACATTGTACGGCCCGCTCCAAGAACTCTCTGTCGTCAGGATTCATGTCATCTGCAGGCGTTTCTTCTACTATCGGACTTTCTGTATGTATACGTTGTCGGTTAGCAATCAGATTATCAATACGCAGCTGAAGATCGCGAATCTTGAAGGGTTTGGTGATATAACCATCCGCACCCGTTAATAGGGCCTTTTGCTGGTCGTCTTCTGTTGTCTTGGCTGTCAGAAGGATAATGGGCAGGTGGCTGTATATTTCGTTGTGTTTGATGTGGTCGGTCAGCTGGTAGCCATCCATCTCTGGCATCATGACGTCAGATACCACAATGTCAATCTTGTTGGTTTGGATCAACTGGAGGGCTTCGCGACCGTCGTTGGCTGTCAAAACATGATAGCGGTGTTGCAACAAACGTTTCATCAGCCTTAACAGTTCGATGTTGTCTTCCACAATCAGTACACGTGAGGCACTGGCACCTGCTTCGGGGACTGTATCTTCCGTCAGACTCTCTGCCTGCGGAAGGTCGGCAATACTTGCCTCTGGGATTGGTATCTGCAACTGATGTTGTTCGTCAATCTGCGAAGGAGCGAAGGAGTCCTTGTTGATAGGAATTTCAAGTGTAAAGGTGGTGCCTTGGCCTTCCGCGCTTTCACATGTAATGGTGCCACCCATATTAAAAGTAAGTTCGCGCGTGAGAGCCAGTCCTAATCCGGTGCCAAAGGTGAGGTTACTGCGATAGTCGCCATCATAGAAACGGGTAAACAAGTGTTTCATCTTGTCTTTTGGTATACCTACACCCGTATCTTTTACCTGTATGATGACGCGGTCAAAGTGGTTGTTGGTTGTCACATTCAAGGTTACAAATCCTCCTTCTGGCGTGAATTTGGCGGCATTCGACAATAAATTGAAGATAATTTTATCCATTTTGTCAGTATCCAGCCATCCCATCATACTTTCTGGTTTGCAGTTGATGGTGAATGTCAGATGTTTGCGCATCATCAATGGCTCCAGACTACGCGCAGTCTCCTTAATATATTGCATCACGTCACCCTGGCTGACGAGTATTTTCAAACCGCCAGCCTGTATCTTACTGGTTTCAAGAATCTGCTGGAGCAATCGTACGCTTCGTTGAATGTTCAGATCCATTAATTCCAGATCGTGCCTGCTGTCGGGATGTTCTTCACGCAGTTTTTCCACTGAAGCAGATATAATAGTGAGAGGTGTTAGCAGTTCGTGAGTGATATTATTGAATATAAAATTCATTTGTAACTGGTTTCTGATGCGCGTATTTCGTGCATACAACCACCTTATAAGCACAGTCATAAGTATCACTGTGCAGGTAGAAATGAATATGATAAGGTCAAAATGATGCATATTTGAAGATTTTTACGCTGCGAAGGTACATATTTTATTCCAAAAAACGATAATTTCTTAAGAAAAAAAGTCTTAAAAGGTGTGATTTTAGTTTGAAAAACGACAAATTAGGTTGAAAAAACGTATAATTAACGATTTTCAAACCTATTTTAATGTTATCTAAACCTCTTTTTTAATTAAATGTCTTATCTTTGCAATGTCTTAAAGAAATGAGCGCATTTCTGATTCTTTCACAAAGGGCATTGCCCTTTTCATTGGCTTTGAAGATTTTTAATGGTTAAGGTTTATGGTTGATTAATTTAGTTTTTACGAAAAAGCCCCGCTGTGAAGCGAGGCTTTTTCCATTGTATGGGCTTTTCTAGTAATACTAGTTTGACTAGTTATTCTCCAATAAGAAGCGTTCTGCTTCGATAGCGGCCTGACAGCCTGTTCCTGCTGCGCTGATAGCTTGGCGATAGACGGGATCGGCACAGTCGCCTGCTACGAAGACGCCAGGCAGCTTGGTACGTGGTGTGCCGTCAATCTTCTTAAGATAGCCTACTTCGTCTGTTTCAAGCCATTCCTTGAAGATATCCGTGTTAGGTTTGTGGCCGATGGCCAGGAAGAAACCGTCAATCTGGATATCTACCTGCTGCTCGTCAGCTTCACCTTTGCGCTTGACCAGATGGGCACCTTCTACACCATCTTCTCCATAGAGACCAAGCGTGTTGTGCTCAAACAGAATCTCAATGTTCTCGCGCTCCATCACACGCTGTTGCATGACTTTTGAGGCACGTAAGAAGGGTTTGCGAACAATCATATACACTTTCTTGGCCAATCCGCTCAGATAGAGGGCATCCTCGCAGGCTGTATCGCCACCACCCACAACGGCTACCGTCTTCTTACGGTAGAAGAAACCATCGCATGTAGCGCAGGCGCTGACGCCCATACCATTGTACTTTTGCTCGTCAGGTAGTCCTAAGTACTTGGCTGAGGCGCCTGTGGCAATAATGACGGTATCGGCTTCAATTTCGCGTCCTGCATCGTCCCATACCTTGTATGGACGCTGCGAGAAGTCAACCTTCACGATTTCACCGTCGCGGATATCTGTTCCGAAGCGTTCAGCCTGTTCGCGCAGGTCCATCATCATCTGGTTGCCGTCAACGCCGTGAGGATAGCCAGGAAAGTTTTCAACCTCCGTGGTTTGTGTCAGCTGACCGCCAGGCTGCAATCCGCAATACTCAATGGGGCTGAGATTGGCACGGCTGGCATAAATAGCAGCGGTATACCCTGCGGGCCCGCTGCCTATAATCAAACATTTTGTTGTCTCCATTCTTCTAATTACAGCAGTTCTTTGATCTGTGCTTCGATGTTCTCAATCTTTTCTGTAGGTTCAAAACGTGCTACGACCTGTCCTTTCTTGTTAATAAGGAATTTCGTGAAGTTCCATTTGATATCGTTCTTCTCCTTGTAGTCTGGGTCAACCTTAGTAAGCATATCGTCCAGAATATGGGCAATGGGGTGCTCCATGTCCCAACCGGCGAAACCTTTCTGTTCCTGCAAGAACTTGTAAAGTGGTTCGGCATCGTCGCCATTCACTTTAACCTTCTTGAAGCGGGGGAACTCCGTGCCAAAGTTCAGCTTGCAGAACTCATGTATTGACTCGTCAGTGCCGGGAGCCTGCTGTCCAAACTGATTGCAGGGGAAATCGAGAATCTCAAAACCCTGGCCGTGATACTTCTTGTAAAGAGCCTCCAACTCGTCGTACTGTGGGGTAAAACCACACTTGGTGGCTGTGTTGACAATCAGCAGAACCTCATTGGCGTACTCTTTCAGTGATACATCCTTACCTTTTCTGTCCTTGACAGAGAAATCATAAACTGTCTTCATTTTCTTTAGTTATGTGTTACAAATAATAATTCGTATCTTTACTAGTCAGCAAAGATACGAATTATATCTCTTTTTACCAAATAATTAACGATTTTTATTGAAGGTTGTCCCAATCACTAGCCTTAAAGGACTTCTCTACAGCATTTTCTGTCTCGTCTGGCAAGTTGCAGAAGAAGTCAAAATCAGTAAGTTTTTCCAACTGATCAATGTTTACTGCATAATTAGAGAGTGCTTTCTTCTCTGAATAGCTGCCTAGGTGTTCCATCCAAAAGCCTATAGCTTTATATGTACTTCCTTTCTTACCTAATAAAGCCACAAAAAAATAGCTTGGAACGGGAATCTTATTGCTGCCACTGCCAATGGTCTTAGTGCTATTACCAATGACACCGCCTTTGCAGACATAAAGTGTATCAAATTTACCAGCCCATGTCCTAGTCCTATCTTCTATCCGGTACCAGGGACTATAATCTGCTGGTGTATTTTTGTCGCTGCCGTTGAATACTTTAGTTTGAGGCTGCATGTTGGTGATATAGAAGGTCTGGTAATTGCATTCTGTTGCCCGTTGACGATCAGCTGACGGACAGATGTGTCCGTGGTCATAACCAGAGCCTTTATAAGGGTCAGCGGTTAGTCTATACTGAGATGGTAGGTCGGGGTCGTTTGGATACTGGCATGTTGCAGACAACGATCCGTCATTTTGAATGGTTGGGTCATTGCTACCGTATCTCGATACGTTATAATCTTTATGGTAATTGATGCTACTATACAGCTGATAACAGCTCCAGTGCTGAGTGTGGATAGAGTAATCCCACTCCACGCAGTAGTTGATGTCCTCTTCCTTTGAGTTCTTGTTTAAAATGGCTTTATGGACAACAACTACAGTGTTCTCCCCTTTCAGTTTAGGAAATTCAATGCGATACTGTGCTTCTGAGGGCCCAGAAGTATTTTTGTTATCATTTGTAACGTCTCCTGAAGTCTTGCCTTCACCTGGTTTGATAATGATGTCCTCGTTATCGTCACTACATGAAGCAAGGGTGAGGGTTGCAGTCAATAAAAGGGATAAGAATTTGGTAGTTTTCATAAGCTATAGTTTTTAGTGTTATTGTTGTTTTGCTGAAAAAAGGCGCGACCACAAGGCATATGCAACTACCTTTGGACGCGCCTTAGATGTCTTGTTCTCGGGCGTGAAATATCTTATTTCTTCGCAGCCTTACCGTAGCGGCTCATGAACTTATCAACACGACCAGCGGTGTCGACGAGCTTGCTCTTACCGGTGTAGAAGGGGTGAGAAGTGCTCGAAATTTCAATCTTTACCACGGGGTAAGTTTCGCCTTCGAATTCCACGGTGTCATTCGTCTTTGCTGTAGACTTCGAAAGGAACATATCGCCGTTGGACATGTCCTTAAACACGACGGGGCGATAGTTTTCT
>CAMJDL010000104.1 GCA_946404405.1 uncultured Prevotella sp. | reverse complement strand
TTACCTTATTATTTTTGTGTTGTTTGGCGTGCAAAATTACGAAAAAATATGGAATTACCAACGAATATTGCAAAAAAATCTTATTTTTTATTTCATATTTGCTATTTTCTTCGTACCTTTGCACCCCGAAATGTGTAGTCAGGAGACCTATACGATAGATTTGAAGGGTTTGATAGAGGACGTGACCGTCCGAGATTTCGACCTGGACGACGAGTTCTTTAGGGCTCTCGACGGCTCGCAATTGGAGCATGGAGCATTGCATGTGTCAGTGTCTATACGCAAGATGACTGGCTTTTTCGACCTCCAGTTTCATACTGTGGGCTCAGTCACAATCAGCTGTGACCGCTGTCTGGACGACATGGAACAGCCGATTGAAGCAGATAATCACCTCGTGGTGAAGCTTGGCGACACATACAGTGAAGATGATGATACCGTGACAGTAGACGAGAACGAAGGAATACTTGACCTGTCGTGGTTCATCTATGAGTTTATTATGCTGGCCATACCCATCAAGCACGTTCATGCACCTGGAAAATGCAATAGTGCGATGACGCAGAAACTCGAAGAGTTGAGCGGCGCAGTCCGAAGCGGCGAAGAGGAGGCTGAAGCAATAGACCCACGCTGGGAAGTATTAAGTAAATTAAAAATTAAAGATTAAAAATTAAATTTTAAGGTAATAGAATTATGGCACATCCTAAAAGAAGACAATCGAACACTCGTACCGCTAAGCGTCGTACCCATGACAAGGCTGTAGCTCCCACACTGGCAGTATGCCCCAACTGTGGTGCTTATCACATCTACCACACAGTATGTCCCTCTTGTGGCTACTATCGTGGTAAGATTGCTATTGTAATGGACGAAGCTGCTGAATAATGAGTAAAATCAATGCTGTAATCACCGGTGTTGGTGGCTATGTGCCCGACTATGTCCTCAATAACGAGGAATTGTCGCGCATGGTAGACACCAACGACGAGTGGATTACGACGCGTGTCGGTATCAAGGAACGCCGCATCCTCACTGAGGAAGGTCTGGGCACCAGCTATATGGCTCGTAAGGCAGCCAAACAGCTGATGCAAAAGACTGGTGCGGATCCAGACTCTATCGATGCTATTATCGTAGCCACATCGACGGCAGATTATAAGTTCCCATCCACGGCCAGCATCGTGCTTGGCAAACTCGGACTGAAGAATGCTTTTGCTTTCGACTTCTGGGCCGCTTGCTGTGGTTTCCTCTACTCGCTCGATGTAGCGGCCTCCATGATTCAGAGTGGCCGATTCAAAAGAATTATTGTAATTGGTGCTGACAAAATGTCGTCGGTGACAGATTACAAAGATCGCGCCACATGCCCATTGTTTGGTGATGGAGCAGCTGCTGTGATGCTGGAAGCTACGATGGAAGAGAATGTCGGTGTAAGAGATTCATATTTCCGTGCTGACGGTAAGGGCTTGCCTTTCCTGCATCTGAAAGCCGGAGGTTCTGTTTGTCCGCCCAGCCACTTCACTGTCGACCACCGCTTGCACTTCCTCTATCAGGAGGGGCGCACCGTGTTCCGCTATGCTGTGACCAATATGAGTGACGACTGTGCGCTCATAGCAGAACGTAACGGACTTAACAAGGACAATATCCAGTGGGTAATTCCTCATCAGGCCAATATGCGTATCATTGAAGCTGTGGCCAAGCGTCTGGAGTTACCAATGGAACAGGTGATGGTAAATATCGAGCATTTTGGAAATACTTCTGCAGCTTCCATTCCTTTGGCCCTTTGGGAGAATGAACATTTACTGCGTAAGGGCGACAACATCATCATGACAGCGTTTGGTGCGGGCTTTGTACATGGAGCAAGCTACCTTAAATGGGGGTATGATGGCGCAAGCGCCAAATGAGAAATGAGTAATGAGAAATGAAAAATGACTCATAAAGCTGGATTCGTAAATATCGTTGGTAATCCCAATGTAGGTAAAAGTACGCTCATGAACCAGTTGGTTGGTGAGCGTATTTCAATTGCGACTTTTAAGGCCCAGACCACGCGTCACCGTATTATGGGTATTGTTAATACCGATGATATGCAGATTGTGTTTTCTGACACGCCGGGTGTGTTGAAGCCTAACTACAAGTTGCAGGAGTCGATGTTGGCTTTCTCGGAGTCCGCTTTGCAGGATGCGGACGTGTTGCTCTATGTGACGGATGTCGTAGAGAATCCCGAGAAGAATATGGACTTCTTGGAGAAGGTGCAGAAAATGACAATTCCTGTACTGCTGCTCATTAACAAAATAGATGAGAGTGACCAAAAGACACTAGGTGACATTGTTGAGAAGTGGCATACTCTGCTGCCCAACGCTGAAATCCTTCCTATCTCTGCCAAGAACAAGTTTGGTGTTGACATGTTGCTGAAACGTATTCAGGAACTGTTGCCCGAAAGTCCTGCCTATTTTGATAAGGACCAGTTGACTGACAAACCTGCCCGTTTCTTTGTCTCAGAGATTATCCGTGAGAAGATTTTGCTCTACTATGATAAGGAGATCCCTTATTCGGTGGAGGTGCGTGTGGAGCGTTTTAAGGAAACAGAGAAGAACATTCATATCAATGCCATTATCTATGTTGAGCGCGACTCTCAGAAGGGAATCATTATCGGCCATCAGGGTATTGCCTTAAAGAAGGTAAGCACCGAGGCCCGAAAGGCTTTGGAGAAGTTCTTTGCAAAGCCCATATTCCTTGAGACCTTTGTCAAGGTGGATAAGGACTGGCGCTCGTCAGACAGAGAACTGAATAATTTTGGTTATAATCTAGATTAACTAGAACGACCGGCAAAACTAGAAAGAATATGGGAAATTTAGTAGCGATCGTTGGACGCCCTAATGTCGGAAAGTCCACACTGTTTAATAGGTTAACGAACTCTCGTCGCGCTATCGTGAGCGATGAGGCTGGTACCACGCGTGACCGTCAGTACGGTAAGTGCGAATGGAACGGCCGTGAGTTTTCTGTTGTAGACACTGGCGGTTGGGTAGTTAATTCCGACGATATTTTTGAGGAGGAGATACGCAAGCAGGTGATTATCGCCACTGAGGAGGCTGATCTCGTGCTCTTTTTGGTTGATATCCAGAACGGTATGACCGATCTTGATATGGATGTGGCTAACATCCTGCGTCGTTCCAAACTTCCTGTAGTTCTTGTTGCCAACAAGGCCGACGATGGTAAACACCTCTATGACCAGTATGAGTTCTATAAACTGGGACTGGGCGACATGTTCTGTGTCAGTGCTGCAACAGGCTCTGGTACTGGTGATTTGCTAGACTATGTGGTGTCTAAATTGAAGACCGACGAGACTGATGATATTGAAGATGGTACACCGCGTTTTGCTGTAGTGGGACGTCCCAATGCCGGTAAGTCCAGCATTATCAATGCCTTCATAGGCGAGGATCGCAACATCGTTACCGATATTGCCGGTACTACACGCGACAGCATCTATACCAAATACGACAAGTTCGGCTTCGACTTCTATCTGGTCGATACGGCTGGTATTCGTCGAAAGAACAAGGTGACCGAGGATCTCGAGTTCTATTCGGTCATGCGTTCTATCCGTGCCATAGAGAATAGTGACGTTTGCATCCTGATGATCGATGCTACCCGTGGCATTGAGGCTCAGGATATGAACATCTTCCAGCTCATCCAGAAGAATAGTAAGTCGCTGGTTGTTGTTGTCAACAAGTGGGACCTTGTCGAGGATAAATCGCAGATTGCTATCAAGACTTTCGAGACGGCCATTCGTCAGCGTATGGCCCCATTCGTCGACTTCCCCATCATCTTTGCCTCTGCAGTCACCAAGCAACGCATCTTCAAGGTGCTCGAAACTGCTAAGGAGGTCTATCTGAACCGAAAAATCAAGATTGGCACGTCGAAGCTCAACGAGGTGATGTTGCCTATCATTGAACAGACACCACCGCCCTCCATTAAGGGTAAATATATTAAGATTAAATACGTATCGCAGGTGCCTGACACGCAGATTCCCACCTTCGTGTTCTATGCCAACCTGCCTCAATATGTCAAGGAGGCCTACCGTCGCTTCCTTGAAAATAAGATGCGTGAGAACTGGTCGTTGACGGGTACACCGATTAATGTATTCATACGTCAGAAGTAATGCGGGTATTTTGTCTGTTCTTCATCATTTTATTGGTATCCTGCAGCAGTTCGTCGCCTGAGAAACAGGCTGCCGAGGCGGCCAAAGCGTGCTATGACCTCTTGATAGAGGACGATGCCGTACGTTTCTTAGAGTGTAAGGCCCGTATTGATACGTTGTCAGCCGACTTCGGCGAGCAGTTGTTGGAGGCCGTCCGTCAGTATCAGCGCGACATCCAGCAGAAGCATGGCGGTCTGCGTGAGGTGCGTATTGCCGACAATCAGTCAGCTTTCAATACCTCGCAACTCTCGACTTTAATTCTTTGTTATGCTGATTCTACGCAGGAGGCCATCGTCGTTCCCATGGTAGAACGTGACGGACAGTGGCTGATGAAATAAAAGAAAAACGGATTAGATGCTGGGGGCAAATAATCCGTTTTATTTTACTTGATAGTTGTACATTCTTGCCATATTCAAGCAGAACTCGTAGTAGGCATGACTGTTATGCCATTTCTTCATTAACTTTTTCATTTTCATAATCTTTTTACCTTTCTATAATTATTGTTATCCATATTCTGACTGCTACCGCTGTGCAGCCCCTATGTCATTTTGATGGTGCAAAGGTACTACATTTTTATATTATATACAAGGAAATACCTAATTGTTAACGCAAACAGCCTCCTTTTTTTGATGTTAATCAATGCTATGTAAGTTTGAAAAAACTCAAATAAATTTGGTGTTTTGCTCTCTTCTTTGTACCTTTGTCCCCTGATATGATTAAGTTGCTGCAAAATTGGCTGACGACGTTAGGGCGATTCATCATGTTGATGGGTCGTACCTTTAGTGTACCTGAACGTTTCCGCATGTTCTGGAAACAGTATGTGAAGGAGATGGCCCAGTTAGGTGTCAACTCCATTGGTATCGTGCTGCTGATATCGTTCTTCATTGGTGCTGTGATCTGTATCCAGATGAAGCTGAACATCCAGAGTCCGTGGATGCCCCGTTGGGTAAGTGGCTATACCACGCGTGAAATCATGCTGCTGGAGTTCTCGAGCAGTATCATGTGTCTGATCTTGGCCGGTAAGGTGGGCTCGAACATCGCATCGGAAATTGGTACGATGCGTGTGACTCAGCAGATAGATGCTTTAGAGATTATGGGTGTCAACTCAGCCTGTTATCTGATTTTACCAAAAATCCTTGGAATGCTGACCATTATGCCATTGCTGGTTATTTTTTCTTCTGGTATGGGTATCGTTGGTGCCTATGGTACGGCATATATTGGTAATATCATTGTGCCCGACGACCTGACGTTAGGTCTGCAGCATGCGTTCCAGCCCTGGTTTGTGTGGATGAGTATCATCAAGAGCCTCTTCTTTGCTTTTATCATCAGTGCCGTACCGTCGTATTTCGGCTATACGGTCGAAGGTGGTAGCGTGAATGTCGGTAAGGCCTCGACAGATGCAGTGGTCTGCTCAAGTGTACTGATATTGTGTAGTGACGTGTTCTTAACCCAACTGTTGTCTTAAATTGAGAAATTTAGAAAATGAGAGAATGAGAAATGATTGAGGTTAAGAATCTATATAAGAGCTTTGAAGACAAAGAGGTGCTGAAGGATATCTGCACCGTCTTCGAGGATGGCAAGACCAATCTGATTATCGGACAGAGCGGTTCGGGTAAGACCGTGTTGATGAAGAATCTGGTAGGCCTGCTGGACCCGACCAGTGGACAGATACTTTACGACGGTCGCGATTTCGTAGGTATGTCGAAGCAGGAGAAGGTACACATGCGTCGCGAGATGGGCATGATATTCCAGTCGGCAGCCCTCTTCGACTCGCTGACCGTCTTGGAGAATGTGATGTTTCCACTTGACATGTTCTCGACGATGAATCTGCGCGAGCGCGAACGCAGGGCTATGGAATGTTTGGACCGTGTCAATCTGGTTGGCGCAGAGCAGAAGTTCCCCGGCGAAATCAGTGGCGGTATGCAGAAACGTGTCGCCATTGCCCGTGCCATTGCCCTGAATCCCAAATACCTGTTCTGCGACGAGCCGAACTCCGGCCTCGACCCCAAGACGTCGCTGGTCATCGACGACCTGCTGCACTCTATCACGCAGGAGTTCAATATGACGACGATTATCAATACCCACGATATGAACTCGGTGATGGGCATCGGCGAGAACATCATTTTTATCTATGAAGGCCATAAAGAATGGCAGGGCGTCTCTGCCGATATCATGGGCTCTACCAATAAGCGCCTGACGGACTTCATCTTTGCCAGCGACCTGCTGAAGGAAATGCGCGAGGCCGTGACACATAAGGCATGAGTGCCTTTTACCCCATAATTCATCGCTCTACCAAAGGTCCCATTTCTGTCCTCTGATTTAAAAGTTATAAAAAGATGGTTTAATATCATTTTCTTTGTAATTTACTATGCTTCATTTGTTTACTGCAATGATGTTGAAAGTTTTACTATCATAAAATTGCCGTTTTTTTAGCGATTTTATGTAAAACTCTTGCTTTTCTCGCAAAAATGTGTGTCAACGGCAGGTCCCTAAACAGACAACCGGCAACCATGTTGACTGAACATGGTTCTGATGCGCGGCAAATGGCATAGGGAATGACATTGTTTACATAAGAGAAGTCACGGCTTAAAGTAAAACAAGTTGTTTTACATGCGCAGAAAAGCCCTTTATTATCGTAAAGTATGGCATTTTCGATAGTAAAACAACTTGTTTTACTGTTATGATATTGAATGATAGTAAATCTTTCAATATCATTCGTGTAACTAAAGGTACATCAGTAGATTACAGAGATAATGATATTAAACCCCAAAAATAACAAAAATTTTTTACGCACACGTGCGCGAGTGTGACAATGTACCTGCCTCCAATGTTCACGCATTTCCTGCTCTGCCTTCTTTATACCTACTATTGGTGAATCTGCTTTTGCAGGACTTTGCAGGTAAGCAATGCTTATTTTTAGGCAACAATCCCCCACAAATTGACCAGACGACTTCTTTGTTTGCGCAAACAATGGTGAAAAAAAGTTAATACAGAGACGATTGTGCACTCAAGTCTATTTTATTTCAAATAAAAACATTATATTTGTACCCTAATACATAAATTACTAAATGTGTGTATAGTCGGATAACCGGCGTCAAAGAAACTATAAATAACTATATAAATGAAAAAACTGAGATTTTTATTGACCCTCTGGCTGACGATAGCAGCTACGGGCGTATGGGCTGAAGAAAGCCCCGAAACAGTGGCCGACAGCATCCCCGAACAGGTGCAGATGAGTGATGGCCGTACTGTGAAGGCGATGCAAGTGCCTCGGCGTGCATCGAGTGAAGACTACACCTACACGTACAAAGGTGTAAAGTACACGTACATCTCGGAGAACAACTACACGAACTTCTTCAATACCAGTGTGCATACCCCTGAGACTTACGGCTGGTACAAGGACGACGACGGATGGTTTATCAATGCCGAAGGTGCGTACATCACCGCAGCCTCTATCGACGAGGAGAGCGTGCCAGAGAATGGCGAGGTGTATATCCTCAACGACCTGGTGGGCTACTTCACCAGCCACACCCATCTGGGCTGTGTGGCCGATCAGGGCTTTACTGGCGAGTCGAAGGTGA
>CAMJDL010000103.1 GCA_946404405.1 uncultured Prevotella sp. | reverse complement strand
CGTCTCGCAGTTTTTTCTCCATTTATTCGTTATTGTCGTGGATTCTTTGTACCTTTGTGGCCGAAACGAAAAGGATGCCCACTGTCGAAAGGCATGGAAAAAGTAAAAATCTTCAAGACGCAGCCCTTACGTGGGATGTCCTCGCAAATAAATGACCAACATCCTTTTCTTTCACAGAAAACACATGGGGATGCCTCCATGCAGCAATGCGGAGGGATGCAGATTGAGGTCTAAATCGTGGACATCCCCATCGACATATAAGAGGATGCCCTAAACCGTAAGGAAGGGAGAGATATTTTCTACGTCAATCGAAAGATTGTTCCCAAAAGTCATCTGGCACATCCTCTTAGCATACATAGGGAAGGATGCCCATCATCGAGAGAGTGGGAAGCTATAACAAGCACTGCAAAGTGTTCTTTCTCAGTCCGCAACATCCTAACCCTATCATACTGAGGGATGCCCTCCTGCAGCAATGTGGAGGCGAATTGTACACAGCATTTAGATGCTTGCTCACAGAATTGCCACATCCCTCAACTACATAGGAGGATGCCATTGACCGTAAGGCATGGGGTAATAGACACAGCATCTTCGGATGGAGTCTATTTGTTAGCATCCATCCTCCTTTAAAATACATGGGGATGCCTCTTGTCAGCAATGCAGAGGTGAATAGCGCAAGCATCATATTGATGAACTTCCTGAAAACGCCAACATCCCCATTGACATATAAGAGGATGCTCCATACCGTAAGGCTGGAGGTCGTATTCCGCACAATCGTAAGACTATCTCACTGTACATAACCACCATCCTCTTAACATACATAGGGAAGGATGCCCATCATCGAGAGAGTGGGGAGCTTTTCGTGGCACTGCAAAGTGTTCTTTCAAGTCAGCAACATCCTAACCCTACCATATTGAGGGATAACCCAAACGTAAGGATGGGTAATCGAGAGACACATAAATGTGTTCTAAACCGTAGCAACGTCCCTCATTCACATACTAGAGGATGCTTATGACCGAAAGGCATAGGGGTAAATAGCCAAGCACTGCATGGTGTCAAGTACAGAATCTCCGACCATCCTCTAACATACAAGAGGATGTCCAATGTCTGTAAAGCTTGGGAGTATTACGGCAATTGCAATTCGTTGCGGCTCAAACAACCACCATCCTCTTACAATATATAGGGGAGGATGCCCATCATCGAGAGAGTGGGGAACTTTTGTGGGCACAGAAATGTGAGCTTCCAAGGCGGCAACATCCTAACCCTAACACACTGAGGGATGCCCCAACCGTAAGGAGGGGAAAGACGAGAGCGCAAAAATGCGTCAATGACAGTTGCATCATCCCTCAACAATATACAAGAGGATGCCCAATGTCTGTAAAGCTTGGGGGTAATATATCCATCAAAAGGTATCGAAGCTCGACCATCCTCTATATCACTGAGGGATGCCTCTAACCGCAAGGCAGAGGTGTATAACACGGAACATCAACAATGATGTCGTAACAAAAACGTCCACATCCCTCAACCACATATTAGAGGATGCTTATGACCGTGAGGCATAAGAGAAAATGCAAAGCACTGCAAGGTGTTACTCTCATAACTTCGGACATCCTCTATCTCACTGAGGGATGCCATTAACCGCAAGGCATGGATAAAAGAGAAGCACATTTATGTGTTCTACGTATCGCCATCCCTCAACACTTAGGAGGATGCCCAATGTCTGTAAAGTTTGGGCGTTGCGACAATAAATGTGCCTCAACACTCTACCATCCTCCTTAACAACATGAGGGATGCCATTAACTTCGGAGAAGTCACTTTGCACTCGGAAATAAAAAGAAAAACGAGTTTTCCTTTTGTATTTCTCTCGTTTTTCGTAACTTTGCAGTCAAATCGACGATGTATCAATGAACAACTAAAATATGACGGATATGGAAGAAAGAGAACTGAAATTGGAAGATATACCTTGGGGGTATCCATTGTGTTTCAACAGTGAGTGTGTGGATAAGGACAAGTGCATGCACTATCAGGCCAGGCTGCTGATGCCCAAGGATCGATATAGTGGTTCGGCCGTCTATCCTACAGCCTGGGAGGACGACAAGTGCCGATGTTTCCGTGAGAAGAAACTGGTGAAGAAAGCATGGGGCTTCACGAAACTCTATGATAACGTGCCTCATTGGCAAAGGGCTGAGGCTCGCCAGTGTGTGCATGCATTATTCGGTGGCGGGAATGGGCCGTACTATCGAGTGCATCACGGTGAGAATCTGCTTTCGCCCCAAAAACAGGAAGAGATATTGAAAGTCGTCGCCATGTTTGGAAGCATAGAAGGTATTGAATTTGATCACTATGTGACAGATTGGGACTTTGAATAATAGGAAATTCTAATTTTCCTCTACCAAAATGCCATTATATTGCTGTATATAAGCTGTTTAGCTGAAATTTTACATCTACTTATCATCTACTTTGCTTCTATTTTACATCTACTTTGCCTCTACCAGTCCTCTGCAAATAGAAAGAAGGCATAGTGCTGTCCTTAAGGTGATTCAAGATTCAAGACTTTCATTAGGAGGAAGAACTGTTCCCATAGTGGGAATATGATGTTCCCAGGATGGGAACATGGCATTCCCGCCATGGGAATAGACTGTGAGCCTAAGGTTTTCTTCTTGTAGAGGCAAGGTAGAAGGTTAGTAGATGTATAGTAGAAGCAAAATAGAAGAAAATAATTGTGGAAATATTTGCAGAAACCATTTAAAATCAGTAACTTTGCAGGCAAATTCCAATCATTTAGTAGAGGGAGAAGGAAAATTAAAGAATTATAGAATTAAAAGAAGAGGTGAAATTATGAAGATAAGTTTTTTGAAATTGTCACGAAAGAAGGAGGTCATCAAGCGTATCGAACTGTCGGAAGTGGCAGAAATGATCCGTGAGAATCCTGAAAAGGACAGGGTGTTCAAACTGCGTCTGAACTATCAGTTCTATAAGCCCCAGAGAATGCCTGACGGGCAGATTACGCTCGACGACCAGAAGCATACGGTGAACCTGCCGCGTCTGCTCTTTGCCGTTGAAGGTATGAACTACAAGGAGATGCAGAAGGGACTGAAGTATAATGGTCTGGTGGTGGTCGAGGTGAACGGACTGAAGACGTATGAGGAGGCTGTCGGCATTAGGAATCAGGCGGCAAGGATGGATGAGACGGTGATGGCGTTTTTGGGGGCATCGGGAAAGAGTGTCAAGATTGTGTGCCGAGGGGAGATGTTCAGAAAAGCAGATATGAGTGCGGATCAGACCACCCCGCCTGACGGCACCCCTCCTACTCAGGAGGGGAAAATATTACCGACGAGGGAAGATGAGATGCGGCAGTTTCATAAGAACCTGTACGAGACGGCGAGGAGGGCGTATCAGAACCAGTTCGGGTTGGATATAGAGTATCTGGAGCCTAAGTTGGAGCGGACAGTTTATATGAGTGCCGACCCTGAGATGTATTTCAATCCGGATGCGCGTCCCTTCAAGGCAGACTGCGAGAAGCACGACCAGCCGGAGCCGACACCTATCTCGCTGGAGAGCGACATGCTGATGCCCGGACGTACCATCACGCGTACTTATCATTTCAACTGGCTCTTTATTGTTCGCGAAGTGTTGGGCGAGTATTTTGACTTGCCTGACGAGGATCGTCAGATGCAACTGCTGCAGCAGATAGCCCGTAAGTCGCTGGAGCAGGGCATCCCCCTCTCGCATGCTCAGGGAATGACGCTGGAGCATCCGTTGTTTCATAAAGACCCCGATCTGGTGAAGAGCGTCTTTGCAACGGCCTACGAAATCACGCTGATGGAGGACTATCGCAAGAATCATAAGATGAAACCCTTGAAGAGTGTGCCGCAGGAGACATTGCAGACGATGCGGACGGAGATCTTCCTGACGGCCAACTACGACATGCGGAAGAACCTGATGACGGGTGTGGCCGAATATCGCATGAAATACTCTGAGGATCAGACGTTTAAGCCGCTGACGGAAGAGGTGCGCAACGATATGACCATTGAGGCCCGCGAGCAGGGACTGAAGTCGTGGGATCAGGACGTGAACCGATTTATCGACTCGACGCGCATAGAGCAGTACGATCCTGTGAACACATGGTTGGACGGCCTGCCTGAATGGGATGGGCACGACTATATCGCCGATCTTGCCAAGCGCGTTCCCACGGATCAGCCCCATTGGGAGAAGTATCTGAAGTTCTGGCTCATAGGTATGGTGGCCCAGTGGCGCGAGAGCGACAAGCAGCTGACTGGCAATGCTTTAACGCCGCTCTTGATAGGCCGTCAGGGTTGCGGCAAGACGCGTTTCTGCAAGATTCTGTTGCCGCCGGAACTGCGCGACTACTACAATGACAAGCTGAACTTCAAGAATGAGTTCGACCTGAACATCGCGCTGACCTCGTTTGCGCTGATCAACATCGACGAGTTTGACAAGACCACCAACTCGCAGCAGATCGTGCTGAAGTACCTGCTGTCGTCGAGCGATGTCAAGTTCCGTCCGCCCTACGGCAAGACCATCAAACAGTATCGTCGTTATACCTCTTTTATAGGCACTACGAATCAGCAACAGCCGTTGGTGGATCCTACGGGTTCGCGACGTTTCGTCTGCGTGGGCATTCCTGCAGGCAAGAACATCGACTTTACGGATAATCTCGACCATCGCCAGCTCTATGCCCAGGCCCTATACCTATTTAATAAAGGGGAGCGATTCTGGCTGGACGATGACGAGATACAGACGCTGATTGAGGAGAACGTGCCTTATCAGCGAACCGTCGATCTGGTGGAGATGATCAACGAGACCTTCCGCAAGCCGAAGGACGATGAGGGTCGCTGGTGGGGAACCACGGAGATTCTCTCCACCTTCGCCGACCGCTATGCCTACTTCGACGCCAAGCGGGCCACTCCGGCCGTGTTGGGCAAGGCGATGAACAACTTCCGCTTCAACTTCCGTCACCGTATGGTGAACGGCTGCTCGGAATACTGGCTCTGTGAGAAATGATTATTCTATGGGTATCATCACGCCGCACTGGTAATCGGGCGAGTCGATGTCTGTGCCGTTGTACCATTCCATCGTCATGGCGTTGTTGGGGCAACGATATTCAGGATGTTGGGGCAGCCACTCCTTATAGAACTTCTGGAACTGCTGCTGGAAGGCTTTCATACCGCCCTCGAAATGAACCTTCACCCATTTGCTGCTGCGGATAGGAAAGAGTCGCATACCCTCAGGCACGTTGCCACCTTTGTAGATACCACCAATCACATAGGTGAAGGTCTTGGTGTTGCAAGCACCGAAGTTCTGTTCGGCACAAGTCATACAGTTGTGGTTTGGGATGTCGCAGGTACAGAGTCCGAACTCGCCGACGCCGTTATCGATGGCTGCCTGCTGAAAGGCATCCGGCGTCTTGTGCTCCATAAACACGGGCTTAATGATTCTTTCCACATACTCGCCCCAGAACTTCGGGCACTCTTCCTGCCCTTTGCAGAATGCAATTTCCTTAGCCATGCCGATAATCTGCACATCGGCTAATGTAATAATCTCGTGTTTCATCTTATTATTTATTTGTTTTTGTACTTAACTACGGTTTATCATCCAGTGGACGGGTGCAGCCACAGATTCTGCGCGGAAATGTGATGAATGGCATATCACAAATACTATTAAATCTGAGTACAAATATAGTGATAATCGCTGAATTATCGCTAATTTTGCACCAACTTTTAGAAAAGTTTATGACGAAAACGTCCATATTACAGCGCGTGAGTTCAATCGCTAAAAAAGTCTAAGACTTCACGTAAAAAGGGATTGTTAAGAAAAAAAACTGTACCTTTGCATCATGTTAAGGTTTAAATAATAGCATTATGACTTTATTCGATCAGATTAGTGAGGACATCAAGTCCGCAATGAAGGCTCGTGACAAGGTGCGTTTGGAGACGCTTCGCAACATTAAGAAAGTATTTCTGGAAGCAAAAACCGCTCCAGGAGCCAACGACACATTGGCTGATGCAGATGCATTGAAGATTATCTCAAAACTGGCCAAACAGGGCAAGGAAACAGCAACGACCTACACTCAAGCAGGGCGTCAAGACCTGGCTGATGCAGAGTTGGCACAGGTGGAGGTACTTGAGAGTTATTTGCCGAAACAACTTTCCCAAGAGGAGATAGAGGCAGAGGTGAAGAATATCATTGCTGAGGTTGGAGCCACAAGTATGAAGGAGATGGGAAAGGTAATGGGCACAGCCAGCAAGCAGTTGGCAGGAAAGGCTGATGGCCGAGTCATCTCTGAGATTGTGAAGAAACTCTTGGCATAAACTTTAATTCTATGTCAAAATTGGAACTTGTAAAGAGAAGATATAGTTCATACCATCTGCCATCTACTCTGGTATAGGCGGTTGTGGAACCCATTGAATGAAACGATTTGAGCTAAACCTGCGCGACCTTGGAGGAATACCTTTTGCTGGAGGTATTGTTCCAAAAGGACTTTATCTGCGTAGTGGCAAGCTCAGCATTCTCACAAAGGAGGAATGTGCCGAACTGTGCCGGAAATATCATATCACCTGTGTGATAGATCTCCGCACACCTATTGAATCTGCCGAATATCCTGATCCTATTCCTGCCGGTGTGGAGTTCCTGCAAATCCCGATTCTGAAGGATGCAGCCGTCGGGATTACCCACGAGACAGGTTCTGATGCGATGACAATCATCCGCAATCTGAGAAAGAACCCGGAGAAACTGAAGGAAATGGTGCCAGATTTCAAAGCACTATATAAGGACATCGTTACCGATGAATACTGCCGTAGCCAGTTGGATAAAGCTGTTGATATACTGAGAAAGAATGCCGCAGAGGGTAAATGTACGCTCTTCCACTGCACGGCGGGCAAGGATAGGACGGGTATTGTGAGTATGGCTCTGTTGAAATCGTATGGTGTCAGCGACGAGGATATCATCCGTGACTACATGCGAACCAACCGTAATGCTTTCTGGCCAACCATCAAGAAATGTCTGGGTGTGCTAATGCTGACCCACAATTGGGAGCTGGTCAAGATATGCTACACCTCATTCATGGCACAATGTGAACTGATTGAGACCGCTATCAGAAACTATAAGCAAAACGAGGTAATCGGCTAAGCATTCGAACAGATGAAGAAGATTTTTTTATTCTCGTTAGTCGCTATCATGTCTGTAGCTTGTGGCGGTAAAGCAGGAAAGGCTGTAAGTGATACAGACTCTTTGGCTGTTGATTCCATCAGCGGCTCTGTTGTTGATAAGCATTCGGAGGCTTATATCCGTCAGCGCATCGACACCATCTACAAGTTCGTAGGCAAGATTACTTATGATGCCGACGGGAACCGTGATTATAATTATAGTCCTTTCAATCTTGACAGTGCCTACTGCTCCGAACGTTACTATGCCCTGATGCAGCAGGCTTCGGCAATTTGTGACGAGACGGGTGACATCCTTTATGACTACGATTATTGGGTATGCGGACAGGATATCTCTGATGACTGGAGCTACAAGGTTTCAAAGGTCTATCAAGTCACAGACTCTACGGCGCTCGTTGATATGATCATCCACAATTTCAGCGATACGGAAAACACTATCGCCCTGCGTTTTGAACGTGGTGACTGGTATATCGACGATTTCAGTCCTTCAGATGACGGAAATGATGACAAGGCTTCTCTCCGTCGTGTGATTAAACAGGGCAAGGAGGCTCATGAGAAGGCAAAGACACTTGCAGGCGATTGGGGCTGGGTAGGCGAGGACTGTCCTGAACTGTTGCTTGATATGGAGATGACCGACAAGGGTCTGAGGGCAAAGCAGTGTGATGTCTATCGTATGTATGGCTTTGACCATACCACGATTACTTTTGATGGTGAACACCTGACTGTGA
>CAMJDL010000102.1 GCA_946404405.1 uncultured Prevotella sp. | reverse complement strand
ATAAGGCGATTTCTATGGGGCCAAATAATGCAAAGGCTTATAACAATCGTGGCATCCTTAAGTCTGATATGGGTGACCTAACTGGGGCTTTGGTTGACTATAACAAAGCAATACTTCTGAAATCTGATTTTTCTGAAGCATACATGAATCGTGGTAATCTAAAATTAAAAATGGGAAACCAAATGGGTGCTTTGGCTGACTACGACAAAGCGATCACCCTGAACCCCAATAATGCTAAGGCGTATAACAATCGTGGCTTTTTGAAATTCAATATGAGTGACCTAACTGGGGCATTAGATGACTATGACAAGGCAATAGTCTTAAAACCTAATTACTATAAAGCTTATGAGAACCGTGCAAAATGCTATAGGAAATTAGCTGAAGCAGAACAAAATGCAGAGAAGAAAGCAGAGTTGATTTCTAAGGCAGAAACAGATGAGCAGAAAGCTGAGTCATTGAAGAAAGAAGACAAGAAATGAAATTCAAGTTTAAGATACAACAATATCAGACGGAGGCGGTGGATGCAACCGTGAATGTCTTTGCAGGACAACCGTCGAAGACGAATGCGCAATATCGTCGTGACCTCGGACGGCGGAAGAGTGGCACCATCACCTTTGATGAGGAATATGTGGGCTATCGGAATGCAGACGTGGAGTTGACCGACGGACAACTGCTTGCCAATATCAAGCAGATGCAGACGAACGGGAACATTCCACAGAGTGCTTTGCTGAGTAAGCCAGAAGGACTTGGTGCCTGTTCGCTCGATATTGAGATGGAGACGGGTACAGGTAAGACCTATGTCTATATCAAGACGATGTTCGAAATGAACAAACGTTATGGTTGGTCGAAGTTCATTGTGGTGGTGCCCAGCATTGCCATTCGTGAAGGTGTGTTCAAGAGTTTTACGATGCTCGAAGACCACTTTATGGAGCAGTACGGAAAGAAGGCCCGCTTCTTCATCTATAATAGTGGTAACCTGACACAGATTGACTCGTTCAGTAGCGATGCCAGCATCAATGTGATGATTATCAATGCTCAGGCCTTTGCCCGTGACTTGAAAGAAGGTGCCAGTAATAAGGTCAGTCTGATTATGTACTCCAAACGCGATGATTTTCAGAGCCGTCGCCCTATTGACGTGATAGCCGCCAACCGTCCCATTATCATCATGGACGAGCCGCAGAAGATGGAAGGACAGGCGACACAACGGGCATTGAAGAACTTTAAACCGTTGTTTGTGCTGAACTATTCGGCCACGCATAAAACCTCGCATAATTGCGTTTATGCCCTTGATGCCTTCGATGCCTACCGTCAACGGTTGGTAAAAAAGATTCAGGTGAAGGGTATCACGCTACAGAACTTGTTGGGTAACCAGAGTTATATCTACTTCGATAGCATCGTGCTTTCAAAAAATAAGGCACCAGAGGTGAAGTTAGAGATTGAAGTGAAAGGTGCTACTGCCACTCGTAGGCAGATATGTAAGTTTGGTCTGCATGATTCTCTGTTTGATGCTTCGGGCTTGCCTGCCTACAAGGAGTTCGTCATTTCAGATATCAATCCACTGACTAACACCATTTACTTCCTGAATGGTGACAGTCTGCGGAAAGGGGAGGTGATGGGTGATGTATCAGAACAGCAGATACAACTTATTCAGATTCGTGAAACCATCCGTTCTCATTTCGAGAAAGAAGCCTTGCTGTTCAAGCAGGGCATCAAGACACTCTCGCTCTTCTTTATTGATGAGGTGGCTAACTACAAAGGATACGACGAGCAGGGCGAAGTGGTAAAAGGCCCGCTGTGGCAGATGTTTGAAAAGGAGTATCAGCAGTTCTTGAATGATAATCTGAATCTGTTTGAAAATGACTATCAGCGGTATCTGCGTCGTTTCTCTGCCGACCAAGTACACAATGGCTATTTCTCCATCGACAAGAAAGGACGGGCACAGAACAGTAAGGAAAAGGATAGCGAGGATAACCGACCAGCCTACGACCTGATATTAAAGGATAAAGAGAGGCTGTTGAGTTTCGACGAGCCGACACGATTCATCTTCTCACACTCGGCACTGCGTGAGGGCTGGGACAATCCGAATGTGTTCCAGATTTGTACCCTCAGACATGCTGGCAGTGCCACTGCCAAACGTCAGGAGGTGGGTCGAGGACTGCGTATCTGTGTTGATCAACAAGGTAACCGTATGGATGTAGAGCGATTGGGCGATGCTGTCCATGACATTAACCAACTGACTGTGATTGCCAACGAGAGTTACAGCACGTTTGTAGATGCACTCCAGAAAGAGACCCGTGAGGCACTGCGTGAACGTCCGACTCTGGCAACAGTGGCATACTTCGAAGGACGTAAGTTTATGGTGGGCGATGAGGTGCATGTGATTTCAACGATGGAAGCAACGGCTATCGTCAACTACCTATACGAAAACGACTATGTGGATGAGAAGGGTAACATTCTACAAAGTTACCATGAAGACCTGAATGCTGGTACATTGGCACCGATGGGAAAGAAACTGCAACCTATCAGTGAGCAGGTGCATCAACTTGTTCAGGGTATCTTCGATCCGTCGGCTTTGGCAGATATGATTGAAGACGGAAACGGTTCGGCTACCGTTCTCAACGAGCATCTGAACGACAATGCCAACAAAGAGGCGTTCAAACGCCTGTGGGCAGAGATTAATCCCCGCTATGTCTATACAGTACACTATGATAGTGAGGAACTGATTACTAAGGCTATTGGTGCCATCAACCAGAACCTGCGGGTGACGCAATTAAAATATGTAGTAACTACAGGAGAGCAAGGACAGGACGATATGGACTTTACAGGAAAGCAATCTACCCGGACTCAGCAGATGCGGGAGGTGTCAACGAGTAATGTGCCATACGACCTGGTAGGTGAAATCGCCAAAGGTGCTACGCTGACCCGTCGGACTGTGGTTCGCATCCTTCAGGGCATCCATCGGCAGCAACTCTATCTGTTTAGGAACAATCCGGAGGAGTTTATCCGCAATGTGGTGAAACTGATTAAGGAGCAAAAGGCCACGATGATAGTGGAGCATATTACCTATAATAAGACGGAAAATCAATATGACACCAGCATTTTCACCCGTGAGAAGACACGTCAGCCAATTGAAAGGGCTTATGAAGCCAAGAAGCATATTCTCGACTATGTGTTTACGGACAGTAAGGGAGAACGGCAGTTTGTGGAAGACCTTGACAAAGCAGATGAGGTATGCGTCTATGCACGTTTGCCCCGCTCATTCCAGATTCCGACGCCAGTAGGTGACTATGCACCAGACTGGGCCATCGCCTTCAATGACAACATGGGTGTGAGGCACATCTTCTTCATTGCGGAAACCAAGGGTAGTATGGAGTCTATGCAGTTGAAAGGGGTGGAGCTGGCCAAGATAGAATGTGCCAAGAAGCTCTTCAATAATATCTCAACGAGCAAAGTCCGCTACCATGAAGTGACGGATTATAGCACCATGCTAGATGTGATCAATAGTTTAGAATAAATATTCATGTTAGAAAGATGCCTAGTTTCTCCGAGAAAGATGCCTAGTTTCCCCAAGAAAAATGCCTACTTTCTCGGAGAAAGTGGCAAGGAAAGTCTGAGAGAATAAAAATGCAAAAACATAATGGAGATTCGGGAAATGCCGAACTTTCCTTTAAGCCAATAAACGTTATTGGCCTTATCCTTATAAATAAGGCAAATAAATTTAATTATACGGCGGTGCCCCTTTGTAATGAAGGGGCACGCCGAAGCTAAATAAATAATATAGACATGAGACATAAGAACGACATCGCACTGGCCGCTTCGAGCGCCCGTAGTTACGACCGCCACTGGCGGGCTAAGAAACTGTCGTGGTCGGCCATCGGCAAGATCAAATATCTCTTCGACGGGGCCGTCGAGTATATGGACGAGGTGACACTGGCCTATACCAGCGGGCACTTCAACAAACTGCGCACAGCCCTCGGCTTCAAGCAGGATTCGGAATTGACCGAACTGATTGAGCAGTCAGAGGCATTCCGTATCGTCCGCGACAAAGATACCCACCAGATCGTAGCCTTCATGTCGCCACTGGTGAGAGACCGTTTCGTACCTGCGCCCAATCAGGAGATCGAGGAGCCTGCCATCCCATACGACATTTTCTTCTGTAAGGCGAACGCGCTGGCCAATGACAACGACCGCGACAAGATCTCAGAGAACCAGCGGCAACACAGGAACGGCATCGACATGCACGTGCTGCTGGCAGGAAACGTCCCCAAGTTTCACATCATCCCCAGCACGGAGGCTCTCAAGCGAATTCAAGACGGGCTGTGGAAAATTTTCAACGATGACGAACTGTGTAAGCTATATTACGGCGAATTCCTATACCAGTACGTCCACAAGTACAAGGAGAGCAAGGAAGGGGCGATGAAGGCGCTATACATCTACATCAGAAGACATCTCGTCGATCACATGTCCCGCCGCGTAGGCATCGAGAACTGGCCGCAAGAGGCCGTCCTCACCTGGCTCAGATACATATTCGCCGCCAAACAACTTCCGCTCGTCATTACACAGGCCCATGACCTCTTGATGAAAGAGCTCTACGGTAAAGACCTGCTGCCATCCAAAAAGAAAGTCTTTAAATAGCCCTCGGACAGGGGTGCCAAGTAAGTGAGTAAAGTATGCCTGTTTACGCTGTTAGTAATGCCTGTTATACCCCTATAGGAGGCTTACTTTAGCCAATACAACCAGCTTAACACGAACTCTCAACTTTAAGCTTTTACATGCACAAATTAGACAAATAACAAGAAAATACTATAACTTCTTGGTGGTTTATGATTTTTTTCGTATCTTTGTCACCGAAATAAAGAAATTTAAACTCATCTCCTATGATTGATACTATCCAGACGACTATTGACTCCATTCCATCACTTAGTGATGATCGTCCTCTCATTCTGAGCAATATTCAAGACACGTTAACTGTCGTAGCTCATAACACGACTCCACATATTATGTTGAGCATTGATATCACCTGGGTGGATCTTATTGTAGCCACAATAGCATGTGTTGCTGGTCTTTTAGCTGCGTATTTTTCCTTTAAAGGCTGGCGAAGTCAGAAGCTCACACAAGAAGGTGTACGAGAACAAAACAAAAGATATGTAGACTTTGCTAGTCAGACAAAACACATGTACCGAACATTGGTCTATGCTCTTGCAATCGATGTTAAACATAATCAGCCTTCGTCTGGAAGCAAACACTATTATCCCCAAGAGGTATACCTAGAAAAGACCAAACCATTTATGGAACTGTTCCCGATTCAGCCTTTTGTGAATAATAAGGTTGCCATGGAAGCCCTTGGCGACTTGTTGAACCAGATGAATCTCGTAAACATTGAACATGATGACGCCATCAGGCTCATCAATGATATGAAAAACAACAGCATTTCGTTTTCGCAATATCAGGAGCGTTACAGATTAATGTTCAGCAATATTAGCTTCAAGCCTTTCCATATTATACATGAGATGTTGATTGCTTCTAAAAAGCTTCAACAGTCAGGGGTAAATTGCGACTTTAATGAAAAGGTTTTGGCCAATTGCGTTCTGGAGAAGCACCATGCGTACGTTACCAGATTCTCTGAAGATATTATGAAGTTGTCCGAAAAAGACCTTGCATCAATAAACTTTGAGTTTAAGCATGTAGAACGTGCGATGAATGAATTTGATTGTCAAAATAATGAATATGTAGTTCAATTAAAACCTGATTCTACACATAAAAAGCTATATGATCACTTGTGTAGCATTTTAAATGATAACAACTATAATATGTTATTTACTAATCGCGGTGTATCTATATGGGCAATACTACGTACTTTATACAAAGTTGAAGTGGCATGTGAGCTAAAGGGGCGAATGGAATTCTATTCATAAACAAGAGCGCGCTCTTTATCGTATTAGTGAAGATAGTAAATAGCATTGCTCAAATTACGCTCCACTATTGGCACGTGGTGCATGTGACGGCTGATGGCGAGACAGTCTTGATACAAAAAAAATCCCCACAAAGCATTCTCAGCCTTGTGGGGATTTGGAATTATTGTTATTTATATACTCGCTGGTAGTGGCGGCGCTCCATGAAACACATGAAGGTCTGCTCGAGATAGCAGAAGAGGGCGAGGGCGGCGTTACAGGCGGCGATGTAGAAGGCGCACTGGTTCTTGTCAGCGATGAATTCCGGAAGGTTCAGCACCAGATAGAGCAGTACGATAACCAGAACGATGGTGTACTTCTCTTGCATCATCCGCTGGATGTTGTGGACATGGTAGTCGATGATCTCACTGACAAGCTGCCGTGTCTCCGGATGATCCCTCCCCTGACAGGCACAGAGCATGTCGTAGGCCTTCTCATAGTAATAATCGGCCGGGCCTCTGTCGCAGATGGTATAACAGGCATCGAGATTGAAGATTTCCAAGACAGAGTAGTCGTCTTCGTTATAGCCATCAACCTGTTTGAACCTGGCGTAGTCACGGGCCGTCTTGATGAAATCGCGGGCCAAAGCGAGGGTATTGTCTTTTTCCGTCACGCCTTAGTCCTTTAAGATTTCATCGAGCCCGAATTCCTCGCGGAGGTAGTCCATCTCCTCGTCACGTTCATCTGGAGTGATGTCAGGGTCGATGAGGGAGATGAGGCTGTACTCGGCGAAGGCATAGTCGGATTCCGTGAACTCCGCGTTATAGAGGAAATCCAAGGGGAAGGCGACGGGCAGGTTATCGTCGGTGTTGACGGGGAGGGAGAGGTGGTCAAGGCCCTCTACGCTGTCGATGAGGGCGATGTCGAGGGCATCCCAGATCTCCTGTAAATCATCACACACCATAACATGCTCGGAAGTCACCAGAACGCCATAGACATTCGGAATATGCTTGCTAAGGCGTTGCAGACGATTGCGGTACAGTTCGCAGGTAAGCGCCAGATACCATGCCATCTCATCCTTGTCTTCATACCGTTTGTTGGTTCCAGGATCCATGAGTACAAGGATGATTTCTTCTTCCGTGGCATAGATATAGGCGTCTTTATCGGAAAGCAAAGGCTCCAAGCCCTGACGACAGGCAGAATAGATGTTTGACATTCCGCCTAACTTGCGGAGATACTCTAAAATGTTTTTTCCGGTTTTCTTAAAGATTTCTGTTTTCATCAGCTTAATCGTTTACATTGTTTTTCGTTCATGCGGCTATCAGTGCTTTGACGTTCTTGACGATGCGAACTGGGGCAACGTAGTCTCGCAGTATGTCATCGCCGTCCACTTCGAAGACATAGATATTTTCTGCGTCCTTCAAGAATGGGCGAGACTGCTCACTGATATTGCGGAGACGGACAGAACTGCTCCAGTTGCGGAAGAGAAGGGCGGTGTCACCACCGTCGTAGATAAATAACGGGCCATCGGGTTCACACTGCTGTGGGTCAATCAGGAGTATCAGATCTCCATCTTTGTCTTGTAGTATCTTATACATTGTTATAACTATTAAGGATTAATGAAAAAAAGCGCCGTCAGGCGCTGAAGCCTGACACCACTTTGTGGTGGGGCTTCAGCGGGGCGGTTTGAGGACGGAAGCGCTCGAAGGCCTTCGTGACGTCGGAGGCTTCAATGCGCTGGAAGTCAGCGACAGGAGTGGAAACTCCGTCGACATTCATGGCAGAGATGACACGGTCGGCCATGGCGGGGATGATGCCGTTGCGGACGAACTGCTCTATCCAGCGGGCGTTGCCGAAGTGCTTGTCCTTTGTCTTCAGGGCCTGGTCGATGGCACTGCGCATCTCCTTGGAGGCCTCGGGAGTAAGGATGTAATCATCGCGATCGAAGAGTCGCATGGCAATCTCCATCAGCTGGGCCGTGTCGTAGTCGTCGAACTGGTAACGGTAAGGGAAGCGGCTGGAGAGTCCGGGATTGGAGTTCAGCATGGCTTCCATCTCAAGGGTATAGCCGGCAAAGACGACGAGTATGTCAGGATTGGGCTGCGTGAGGACGGTAAGCAGCGAGTCGAGCACGCGACCGCCGAAGTCCTTTTTGTCCTCGTTGCTGACGT
>CAMJDL010000101.1 GCA_946404405.1 uncultured Prevotella sp. | reverse complement strand
GACGAGAGATTTTCATTCTCTAAAGAGGAGTTCGACTCTCCTAGGGACTACAAATATTAAATCTGTCATCTGCACAGCCAAGTGCTACTCGTAAGGGGAATGGTGGCAGAGGGCTCGCAAGAGACCCGCCCAGGGCAGCCATGAAGACGTAAGACCCATAAGCTTTAAGTTAAACAAGTAAAAAACAAAAATTAAAAAATGGCAAATCACAAATCATCCCTGAAGAGAATTCGTCAGGACAAGAAGAAGGCTTTGCACAACCACTATTATGCAAAGACCATGCGTAACGCTGTTCGCAAGTTGCGCGCTATGACTAACAAGGACGAGGCTACTGCTCTCTATCCAAAGGTGCAGAAGATGCTTGACAAACTGGCAAAGACCAATATCATCCACAAGAACAAGGCTGCCAACCTGAAGTCAAGTCTTTCACAGCACATCAACAAGCTCGGATAAGCAATTTATACCAAGCATACGAAGGCCGTATTCCCCAAGGAGTACGGCTTTTTGTTTTCTTATGACGAACCCTTTTATTTTTATAAAAAATAAACACTTTTCTTTCGTTTAAGTCTTAGATTTTTTGTAATTTTGCAACCAAATTTGTGAAGACAACAAACAATGACAGAAGAACAACTGAATCAAGAACAGAATTATTCCGCGAGTAACATTCAGGTACTCGAGGGATTGGAGGCCGTGCGCAAGCGTCCGGCCATGTATATTGGAGACATCAGTGAGAAGGGTCTCCACCACCTCGTAAACGAGACCGTCGACAACTCTATCGACGAAGCAATGGCGGGCTATTGCACGCACATTGAGGTAACTATCAATGAAGACGGTTCTATTACCGTTCAGGACAACGGACGTGGTATTCCTGTCGATGAACACGAGAAGATGCACAAGTCGGCCCTTGAGGTTGTTATGACTGTGTTGCACGCTGGTGGTAAGTTCGACAAGGGTTCATACAAGGTGTCTGGAGGTCTGCATGGTGTGGGTGTGAGCTGTGTAAATGCCTTGTCAACCCACATGATGTCGCAGGTATTCCGCAACGGACACATCTACCAACAGGAGTACGAGAAGGGTAAGCCCCTCTACGATGTGAAGATTGTTGGCGACACCGACCTGACTGGTACACGCCAGCAGTTCTGGCCTGATGGCAGCATCTTTACGACGACAGAATACAAGTATGATATCATTGCCAAGCGTATGCGCGAACTGGCTTATCTGAATGCAGGTATCACCATTACGCTGAAGGATATGCGTCCTGACGAGGAAGGCAACCTCAAGGAAGAGGTGTTCCATGCCAAGGAAGGTCTGAAGGAGTTCGTGCGTTACGTCGATCGTCACCGCACCCACCTCTTCGACGATGTCATCTATCTGAAGACTGAGAAGCAAGGCGTGCCTATTGAGGTCGCTGTGATGTACAATACCGACTACAGTGAGAACATCCATTCGTATGTCAACAATATCAACACGATTGAGGGTGGTACCCATCTGCAGGGCTTCCGTATGGCATTGACCCGTACGTTGAAGAAGTATGCTGACGAGGATCCCAACATCTCTAAGCAGATTGAGAAGGCTAAGATTGAGTTGGCTGGTGACGACTTCCGTGAGGGTCTGACTGCTGTCATCTCTATCAAGGTGGCAGAGCCTCAGTTCGAGGGTCAGACAAAGACCAAGTTGGGTAACTCAGAGGTAGCTGGTGCCGTTCAGCAGGCCGTTGGTGAGGCTCTGAGCAACTATTTGGAGGAACACCCCAAGGAGGCTAAGCAGATTTGCGAGAAGGTGGTGCTGGCTGCTACAGCCCGTATTGCAGCCCGTAAGGCTCGTGAGAGCGTCCAGCGCAAGAACCCGATGACGGGTGGCGGTCTGCCTGGTAAACTGGCTGACTGTTCAGAGAAGGATCCTAAGGTTTGTGAAATTTTCCTCGTCGAGGGTGACTCCGCCGGTGGTTCAGCCAAGCAGGGACGTGATCGCCACTTCCAGGCTATCCTGCCCTTGCGTGGTAAGATTCTGAACGTCGAGAAGGTTCAGTGGCACCGCGTCTTTGAGGCCGAGTCAGTCATGAACATCATCCAGTCTATTGGCGTACGCTTTGGTGTAGATGGCGAAGGTGATCGTGAGGCAAATGTCGACAAGTTGCGTTATGACAAGATTATCATCATGACCGATGCCGACGTCGATGGTTCTCACATCGACACACTGATTATGACACTGTTCTATCGCTTCATGCCAAAGGTGATTCAGGAGGGACACCTCTATATCGCCACGCCACCTCTTTACAAATGCACGTATAAGAAGTTCTCTGAGTACTGCTATACCGACCAGCAGCGCCAGGCCTTCATCGACAAGTACGTAGATGGCGACGAGAATGCTACTGCACTTCATACTCAGCGCTACAAAGGTCTTGGTGAGATGAACCCAGAGCAGTTGTGGGAGACCACCATGAATCCTGAGAACCGCCTGCTGAAGCAGGTGACCATCGAGAATGCTGCTGAGGCTGACGAGATTTTCTCTATGCTGATGGGTGATGATGTGGAGCCACGTCGACAGTTTATTGAAAAGAACGCTACTTATGCGAATATCGACGCGTAACATCTATCTCGACGACGCTCGCAAATGGGGTGATGCCGAGTATATGACTAATGGGCTTGTACTGACTGACAGTATGGCCCATTCGCTTTTGATGCATGGTCCCGTCCGTATGAACTTCATCGTGATGGGATTGTGTAAGAGGGGCGAAGCCAATTATTCTGTTGACACTCGCCAGCTCAAGGTAACGGCTGGTGACCTGATGTTTATCTCAGAGGGCCATATCTTGGATGCCTACGAGCCTTCGCCCAATTATGAGTGTCTTTATATTATGGTGTCTACTGAGTTCTATCACAGTTTCGTGATGAACGTCAAGAACGTGTCCTCGTTGCTGCTTTTCTCGATGAACAATCCTGTTGTTCCCTTGAAGCCTCGTGAAATTCAAGTCTACACCAATTACTATCTGACCATCCGTCGGAAGATGGCCGATATCAGACACCACTTTCGTACCAACCTCGTGAAAGCCCTGTTGTTGGCTATGTTCTACGATATGAGTAACGTCATCTGGCGTGTAGGACGCAACGAGAGCAATAGCACACGTAAGCGTGCTGATGCATTGTTTACTGAGTTCATTGGTTTGTTGGAAGAGAATTACCGTAAGGAGCGTCGTGTCAGCTGGTATGCTGAACAAATGGGTATCACGCCCAAATACCTCTCGGAGATGGTAAAGGAGGTATCGAAGCGTACACCTAACGAATGGATTGATAGCTATATACTGTTGGAAATACGTGTTATGCTGAAGAATACCACGAAGTCTATCAGGGATATAGCCATCGCTCTTAATTTCCCCAACCAGTCGTTCTTTGGTAAGTTCTTCAAAGAACACATGGGTATGAGTCCCACGGAGTATCGCAAGAGTTAAGGTGATGAGCGTTTGGTGGTGGCTGTTAACTGTTCAGCTACCTCGCAGAGCTCCTGATACCACGCCTCGCCAAAACGACGGATGAGTGGTTCTTTCAGAAACTGATATATGGGAAGGCCAAGTGCCTTCCCTTTTTCGATAGCGTCTTTGCAGACGCTCCACCTGTGATAATTAAGACCTATCAGTCCATTACCGAAGTTTTTCTCGCGGATAGGGTAGAGAGCGCAGCTGATGGGTTTACAGAACTGCGTTTGGCCTTCCCTGTATGCTTTCTCTAATGCACAGAGGCAGTTATCACCTTCATAGCAAGTAAACACACAATCCTTACCACGTACGATGCTGGTCACCAAATCGCCATCCTTATCACTATAGGCTACGCCCTGTTTGTCGATAACGCTTTGTGCTGATGCTGACAGCATAGGCCATACCGTATCGAGAGAAGCCTCAATACCTGCAATCTCGTCCATCGTTACTGGGGCACCATCGCTGCCTTCAACACAGCAGATGCCCTTACACTTCTCGTAGTCGCAACAGAAGCACTCAGTCAGTATCTCAGAGGAAATCAGAATGCCACCGATTTCTAATATTGGGGGAACTGTATTCATAAATGAGGAATGAGGAATGAGAAATTATGATTACCATAAGATGGGGTCTATGCCGTTGGTCTGTAGATATTCGTTACACCGAGAGAACTGGTGCTGGCCAAACCAGCCGCCTCGATTAGCAGAGAGCGGAGAAGGGTGAACGGATTCCAGGACCAGATTCCGATCTTTAGGAATCATATATGCCTTTGAGCGAGCATAGCCGCCCCACAGCATATATACAAGATGTTCGCGATGTGCTGCCAACGCACGGATGGCAGCATCGGTAAACGTCTGCCAACCTAACGCAGAATGGCTATTGGCTTGGTGGGCACGAACAGTCAATGTGGCGTTGAGCAGTAAGACGCCTTGCTCTGCCCAACGCGTCAGATTACCAGACGTAGGGATTGGTGTGCCTAAATCCTGTTGAATCTCCTTGAAAATGTTCTGCAAAGAAGGTGGAAACGCAATGCCATCCTGTACAGAGAAACTTAGTCCATGGGCCTGTCCTGGCTCGTGGTAAGGGTCTTGTCCAATGATGACCACCTTGACCTGATTAAAAGGGCACAAATTGAAGGCATTGAATATCAGTTTGCCTGGCGGATAACAGGTAGTAGTGCCATACTCTTGTCTGACAGCGTTGGTCAATTGTCCAAAGTAAGGCTTGTCAAATTCGCCCTGCAAATGTTCCTTCCATGTCGGTTCTATCTGTACATTCATAGCTTTTTGCCATTTTGTTTGCAAAAGTACTAAATATTTTGTAATTTTGCAAGCAGTATAACTTCTTTTAGCTGTTAACATTATGAATATCTTTTTTTGGAAGAACAAAAATAATAAGCCCTATCCCCGTTCTTTTGCCAAACGGCTCACTTGGCGTATTATGCTGAGGATGATGGTCATTATGATTATCCCAGTATTTCTGCTCTTTTGGTTAACCTATGGCATTGTGAGTATAGGTGCAATAAATTTATTCGATCGAGTATTGAAAGGTGAAAAAGAAGAAGTTCGGCGCATCACTTCCGACCTCTATATGGCTGCAACCAATACGGCACCCTTTATTGAGGAGAATTTGGACAACCCAGACCGAATGTACGAGCTCATGAACCGGATGCTGAAACTAAACCCATACATGCGCAGCTGCGGCATCTATTTCGTTGAAGGATACTATCCCCAGAAGGGGCGTTTGTTTGCCCCCTATGCCAGTCGGCGGGACAGCATCATCAAGGAGTCACAGGACGCGTGCGATCAGGGCAATGACTATGTGAAGGCTGAATGGTTCAAGAAAGCCATTTCCAGCAAGGAAGGCTACTGGGCAAAGCCTTTCCTTGACAATGACAGCGCACAGTCACCATTAGTTTCATACCTGTTGCCCATCCATGATCCTCAACACCGCACAGTGGCCGTGTTAGGAGTTGATCTGTCTCTTTCCTGGTTGAATGAAAAGATTCAGCCAACACGGGCATTAATCTCGAAAAACTCAGAGGAATGGAACCCTGAATATCAAGTGTATTTCTTTATGACCGACAGTACGGGCACCTTATTAGTTCACCCTGACACGAAGCGCCTTGTCGTCGAGAATATGCAACCCTATATCAATGATGCAGATAAGAGTTTGGACAATCTGTCCTTCGCCGACAGTCGCGAAGAAACGAAAGTGGTAGAAGGTATTGATGTACTCCTCTGTACGCAGGTCATTAAATACACCAATTGGAGCATCTCTATCGTGATACCTCAAATCTTTATCGATGCAGTAGGTTACGCAGCCGCGGGTATTGCCATCATGTTCATTCTTATGGGTATGTTGGTGGTCTATTTCTTTGGCCGCAGATCCATCAAGAAAGCCACTCAACCGCTGAAGCAATTGGCAGCATCTGCTGATGAGGTGGCTAAGGGAAACTTTGAAACCCGTTTGCCAGACATCAAGAGTCGCGACGAGATTCATCAATTACGCGATTCCTTCGAGAACATGCAGCATTCATTAACTAAGTATATCAGCGAATTGCGCGATACGACAGCCCAGAAAGCTTCTATGGAAAGTGAGTTGAAGGTTGCACACGACATTCAGATGTCGATGTTGCCCAAGACCTTCCCACCCTATCCTGAACGTGACGATATCGATATCTATGGCACCCTGACGCCTGCTAAGGCTGTGGGTGGCGACCTTTTCGACTTCTACATTCGCGACAACCAGTTGTTCTTCTGCATTGGCGACGTGTCTGGCAAGGGTATTCCTGCCTCCATGTTCATGGCTGTCACCCGTTCGCTGTTCCGTAACATTTCAGCCCATGTGGCTTTCCCAGAGCGTATTGCCTATACACTCAACAATGCTCTGACCGAAGGTAATGAGACCAACATGTTTGTCACACTCTTTACGGGTGTGCTCGATCTGGCTACTGGCCATTTGCGCTATTGTAATGCAGGCCATAATGCTCCATTGCTGGTTGGGCGCGATGTGGGTGATTGCAACGCCACACTCAGACCAGAGGTCAGAGAATTGCCTTGTCAGCCTAATCTGCCGTTAGGCATCTTAGCAGAATTCCAGTTTGAAGCCCAAGATGTGGACCTTGATCCTGACACCACCATCTTCCTCTTTACAGACGGACTGAACGAGGCAGAAAATGCCTGCCACGAACAGTTTGGCGACGAACGAATAGCTGAAGTAGCCAACCGCCTCTTGGCAAAACACGAGCATCAACCTATCAACATCACTTACGAGATGTACCAGGCTGTTCGCGATTTTGTCAATGGTGCCGAACAGAGCGACGACCTCACGATGCTTGCCATTCAATACACCAACAAACAATAACACCTGACTATGGAACCGATTATTGAATTCTTCCAACTGCTAAGCTCCTTCCTGTGGGGCTGGCCCATGATTATACTACTGTTAGGTACGCATATATTCCTGACCTTCCGTCTGCGTATTCCTCAGCGTAAACTCCTGACAGGCATCCGCTTGTCTATCAAGAAAGACCCTGGAGCATCAGGTGATGTCAGCCAGTTTGGTGCTTTGGCTACCGCCTTAGCAGCAACTATTGGAACGGGTAACATCGTGGGTGTGGCTACTGCTGTGGCCTTAGGTGGTCCTGGTGCTGTGCTTTGGTGTTGGCTGACGGGTATCTTTGGTATGGCTACGAAGTATGCCGAAGGCTTGTTGGCAGTCAAGTATCGTGTTCACGACAAGGATGGGCATACCTACGGAGGCCCCATGTATGCCTTGGAACGTGGACTTGGCATGAAGTGGCTGGCCATCCTGTTTGCCGTCTTTACCGCTTTGGCGTCGTTTGGTATTGGCTGTACCGTTCAGGCTAACTCTATCGCTTTGCTGGCCAGCGAGACGTTTGGCATTCCTACATGGATTGTAGGGCTTTTTGTCTGTGGCTTGGCTGCTTGCGTCATCTTGGGCGGCGTTAAGGCCATCGCCCGAGTGTGTACCGTCTTTGTACCCTTTATGGCGCTGCTCTATGTCGTAGGGTGTATCGTCATCCTGTGCTTGAATGGCGCATACGTGTGGCCTGCTATCCAGCTCATCGTTAATGCCGCCTTCAATCCAGAGGCTGCAGGTGGTGGCTTTGTGGGCGCGACGGTGATGATGGCCGCCCGTTATGGTATTGCCCGAGGTCTGTTCTCTAACGAGAGTGGTATGGGTTCTGCACCTATCGTAGCTGCTGCTGCACAGACGCGCAACCCCGTTCGCCAAGCGTTAGTCTCGAGTACTGGTACCTTCTGGGATACCGTCGTGATTTGTGCCCTGACGGGTATCGTGTTGGTGAGCAGCATTATTGCCTATCCTGACATTACATACGCTGATGGCGCAGCGCTCACCAAGGTGGCCTTTTCCAAGATTCCGTACGTTGGTGCACCCCTGCTGACCTTTGGTATCCTGACCTTCGCCTTCAGCACCATCCTGGGTTGGAGCTACTATGGCGAGAGTGCCGTCAACTATATTGAGCGTCGCAAGTCTAATCGCTTCTACCGCATTCTGTATATCGTGGCCCTGTTCTTTGGCAGCATCATCAATCTTGACATCATCTGGAACATTGCCGACTGTATGAATGCATTGATGACCATCCCCAACCTCATTGCCCTGTTGCTGCTCAGTGGCGTTGCTGCCCAAGAGACGAAGAAGTATCTTTGGAGCAATCGTTTGGACGATGAGATGCAGGAATATTAGTTCAACTCCATGATATACTGCTCGTTGTCCAGATAGACGCTCTGGAGGTCT
>CAMJDL010000100.1 GCA_946404405.1 uncultured Prevotella sp. | reverse complement strand
CTCGTGACCTCCTGCGTGACAGGCAGGCATTCTAACCTACTGAACTAACGCACCTAACCAATAAATTCAGGATAACAATGACACGCCTGTCATTTGCGGGTGCAAAGGTACATAGAATTTTCGAATTCTCAAAACTTTTTCGCAGAAATTTTATAAAAAACTTTGCATCACCACCGCCTCAGCGTAATTATGACCATCGAAAAGCCAATCGTGCAGTCGTGTCTCGCATGTAAAACCCGCTTTACGGAAGAGTTTGAGTGCCGCCTCATTGTCGGTTGCCACCACCGCATAGAGCTGGTGCAGATGCAGAATGGAAAGGGCATAACGTGACAACTGGCCCAGAGCTGCCTCAGCATATCCCTGCTGACGATAGGGTTTCATGATGACGATGCCAGCCTCAGCACGCAAGTGCTGTGGGTCGAAACGCACGATGTCGCAGATGCCTACAGTCTGGTGGTCGGCATTCTCAATAATCAGTCGCACCTGGCGGTCGGCATAGATGTCGTCGCTGGACGTAGCAATATAGTCATGCAGGGTATAGCGCGAATAGGGCACATTGGTGGCGCCGACATGCCATAATTGCTGGTCGTTCTCAATCTGATAGAGCAGGTCGAGGTCTTCGGGCTCTATGGCTCGCAGGGTGACGTTGACGGATGCTTCTGTTTTCATGCTTTGATATCGTTTTGAGGATGGAGGAAGTTGCGAAGTCGCTGTACCAACATCTGCATCAGCGCCAGGAAAGCACGGAAGTAGATGGCTATCTTGATGGGCAGCGAGAACAGGATGCTGAGGTGTCCGTAGTGTTTGCGGAAGAAGATAAGCATGGCATCATAGAACACGTGGACATAGCGGAAGGAGGTCTTCTCGGTCGATTCGCCCTTGTAATGGATGATGTCGAAAGGCAGAAACCAGTTTTGCCAACCGCCTTTCAGCAGTCGGAACGAGAGGTCGATGTCCTCGCCATACATAAAAAAGTCCTCGTCGAGCAGTCCCACCTGGTCGAGTGCCCTACGGCGCAACAGGCAGTAGGCACCGCTAACCACCTCGATGCGGCCAGGCTGATCCCAAGGCAGATGGCTCATATAATAGCGACGGGTAAAACCCAGCATCTTCAGCATCGACACCCAGGGCGTAGGAACGGCTCGGCGCGATTCAGGAGCAGCTTGGCCTTCGCGAGTCAGCATGCGCACGCCTGCCCCACCCGCCTCCGGATGGGCATCCATGAAGTCGAGACAGCCCTTGATAGTTGGTTCATAGACCACCGTATCAGGATTGAGCAGCAACACGTATTCGGCATCAGAGCGACGGATGGCCTGATTGTTGGCACGTGCAAAACCTACATTCTTCGGATTGGCAATGAAATGCACCTTCGGATACTTGGGGCGCAACGTCTCTACAGTATGGTCAGTCGAACGGTTATCGACCACAAAGATGTCGCCCTCGACACCATCGAGAGCCCGCTCAACGCTCTGCAGACATTCGTCCAGCAGTTGACAGACGTTGTAGCTGACGATAATTACGCTGATTTTCTGGGCCATACAAATGGAATACAAAGTAACAGGATGACACCCAGATAGAAGAAGGCTGTGGTGCGATAGATGGCATATAGGACAGCGTTGACCAACAGGGGCACAACAATCAGAGCCATGCGTAGTTTCCAGTTCTTCTTGAAAAGACGCAATCCTAAATAGGCACAGGCCAGTGTAGCCAGTTCCATCAGAGTAGTCAGTATAAATTGCAATGTTTCGTCGTTCATATCATAATTATCAATTTTCAAATTTCAACGTCCCTCAAAGGGTGTTCGGTTCAAGATAGAGCGTCCCAACGTCACCTCGTCCGTATATTCCAGTTCGTCGCCCACGCTGATGCCTCGTGCAATGATGCTAATTTTGACATCGCTGAAGGGAGCCAGTTTGCGGAAGATGTAGAAACCCGTGGTGTCGCCCTCCATCGTTGAGCTCAATGCCAGAATCACCTCTTTAATATTATTCGCACGCACGCGCGTAACAAGCGACTCTATCTCAAGATCGCTGGGGCCGATGCCGTCCATAGGTGAGATGACACCACCCAAAACATGGTAAAGTCCAGTAAACTGCTGGGTATTCTCGACAGCCATCACGTCCTGGATATTCTCGACGACACAAACGGTGGACGCATCGCGATGCGGGTCGCTACAGATGGGACACACCTCGCTGTCGCTGATGTTATGGCACACGCTGCAACGCTTGACCTCAAGCTTCATCTGCTGGATGGCATGCGTCAGTTTCTCTACGTCCTCAGCGTCCTGTCGCAATAGGTGCAACACCAGTCGCAGGGCCGTCTTACGTCCCACGCCAGGCAACTTTGCAAACTCTTGCACGGCCCGTTCCAGCAGTTGTGAAGGATATTGTTGCTGTATCATTTAACTTTGATGTTTGACATTTGAAGTTTGACATTTATGATTACCCTTCAATTTCAGAAAGCTCCAGCCAGCGCATGGATTTCTCGTCGAGTTCATCATTGAGTATGGGCAGTCGCTTGCTCATGGCAGTAATCTCATCGACAGAGGTGGTACCACCACATAGCGCCTCCTCAATGCGTTTCTTCTCGTCCTCAAGTGCCGCAATGTCCTTCTCCAGCTGTTCCATCTTGCGCTTTTCCTTGTACGATAGGCGACGACGGTCGTCGTGGCGATAGCTGGCCTTTGGACTAGTTTGACTAATCGGACTATTCGAACTAGTCTTACAAGTTGAGCCAGCTTCCATCTTCTCCCACTCACGATACTGCGTATAGTTGCCAGGAAAGTCCTTGATGTCGCCCTGTCCACGGAACACCAGCAGATGGTCGACAACCTTATCCATAAAGTAGCGGTCGTGCGAGACGACGATGACGCAACCTGGGAAATCCTGCAGGTATTCCTCCAAGATTTGCAGCGTCACAATGTCGAGGTCGTTGGTGGGCTCGTCGAGTACCAGAAAGTTGGGATTCTGCATCAAAACGGTGCAGAGGTACAATTTGCGACGCTCGCCACCACTCAGCTTATATACATAATTATATTGCTGCTCGGGTGTAAAGAGGAAATATTGCAGCAGTTGCGAGGCACTGAGCTTCTTGCCGCTGCCCAAATCCACATATTCAGCAATCTTCGTGACGACATCGATAACCTTCTCCTGTTCGTTAAACTGAAGACCTTCTTGCGAAAAGTAGCCAAACTTCACCGTCTCGCCTATCACGATACGTCCCTCATCGACGGGCTCCTGTCCTAACAGCATCTTGATGAACGTCGACTTACCCGTACCATTGTTACCCACAATGCCCATCTTCTCGAAACGCGAGAAATTATAGTAAAATTCTTTCAGAATGACGATATCGTCGAACTTTTTCGATATATACTGGCATTCAAAGATTTTACTTCCAATATACACATTGGAGGCTTTCAAGCGTAGCTGGCGTTCCTCCAGTCGCTGCTTGGCGACTTTCTCTAATTCATAAAAAGCCTCTTCACGATAGCGTGCCTTATGACCACGCGCCTGAGGCATACGGCGCATCCACTCCAACTCCGTGCGATACAGATTATTGGCGCGTGCCACCTCAGCACGACGGTTATCGATACGTTCCTGGCGTTTCTCCAGATAGTAGGCATAGTTGCCACGATAGGTATAAACTGTCTGGTCGTCCAACTCCAAGATGACGGAACAGACACGATCCAGGAAGAAACGGTCGTGTGTCACCATCAGCAGCGTCCGATTGCCACGAGTCAGATAGCCCTCGAGCCACTCAATCATCTCCAAATCCAGATGGTTCGTAGGCTCATCGAGTATCAACAGGTCGGGTTCCGTCAACAGCACGTTAGCCAGTGCCACACGTTTCTGTTGACCACCACTCAACTCTCCCATACGCTGACTGAGGTCGCGAATCTTCAGCTGTGTCAGTACCTGTTTGGCTTTCAGCACTTTTTCCTCCTCGCCCTGATGATTAAAGCACGCATCGAGCACACTCTCATCTGGATCGAAGACAGGTGACTGCTCGAGCATACCCACCTTTAAGTCACGACGGAACACTATGCTACCCGTGTCATAACCCTCTTTGCCAGAGAGTATAGACAACAGCGTCGATTTACCCGTACCATTCTTCGCAATCAGTCCCACCTTCTGGCCTTCGCCAATAGAGAAACTGATGTCACGGAACAGTGTCAGAGCACCGAATGACTTCGATAGGTGTTGTACGTCAAGATAAGGATTCATTTATCTGCTCAATATAATTCAGCACATCGTCACGACCATCTTTCTTCTCGGCAGAGGTGAGAAACATCGGGGGTATCTCATCCCACGTCTCAGACAACTTCTTCTTATAGGCTTCCATAGCCTGACGACACTTGTTGGGCGTCAGCTTGTCGGCTTTGGTGAATATGATGCTAAAGGGGATGCTCGACACACCCAGCCACTCAATGAAATCGAGGTCAATCTTCTGGGGCTCCAGACGGATATCCACCAGCACGAAGACGTTTACCAGCTGTTCGCGCTGGAGTATATAGCCACGAATCATCTGGTCCAGCTTGTCGACCTCCTTCTTCGAACGTTTGGCATAGCCATAGCCGGGCAAGTCGACAAGATACCACTCACGATTGATGATAAAGTGGTTGATGAGCAGCGTCTTTCCTGGCGTTGCTGATGTCTTGGCCAACTTCTTGTTGTTGGTGAGCATATTGATCAGGCTCGACTTACCTACGTTCGAACGTCCAATGAAGGCATATTCAGGCTTCGTGTCCTTGGGACACATGCTGACCATAGGTGCTGAGAGTGAGAATTCTGCTTGTTTGATGTCCATCTTCTTAATTATTTTGTGCAAAGGTACTAAATAAAGTGAAAAGTGAAAAGTGAAAAGTGAAAAAAATGCATCTGCACGCTATTATTATCCATATTTTTATTACTTTTGCACACAGATATGAAACGAAAGATATATACGATTCTGATGATAACGGCGTTGCTGGCAGGCTGTCAGGAGACGCTGGAAGAGCGGGCAGACCGTGAGTCACGCGACTATACGGGAAAGCATTGCCCTGCCCCCGTTGCCTATGAGGTGACGATGGATAGTATGACATTCGACAAGGCATCACACACCTTCGGATACCATTATTCACTGAGCGGTACGCTGGACGACACAACATACCTCAACCGTAACAATCCACGTGAGATGCTGTTGGAGCAAGTGAAGAATTCTACCAACCTGAAGATTTACAAGGATGCGGGTTACGGCTTCCGCTATGTGTATCACTCGTCAAAAAATAAGGCCACGCTGTTTGACGTGACCTTTATGCAAAAAGACTATCAATAGACTTCCGGATATTACAGGCTACGCATCAGCTTATCGATTTCCTCAAACTGCTGACCCATGTTCAGATTGAGATAGATACGATATAGAGCTGGAGCCCAGCGTTTGGCATCGTTTGGAGACAAACTACGGTATTGCTCCATTTGCGGACGAGCCTTAGTATATAATTCTGTGAGCTTCTGACGATAAAGTCGGGGCTCATTTTTCTTTTCCAGTTCTAATGCCTGATTCAGATAGCATGTGGCAATATTAAAATAGGGCTCTGGCAACTCTGGTTCCTTGGCAATGAGCTTGTTGCTCACCTCGATACACTCGTCGTAACGGTCAAGCTGAAGCAATGCTACCGACTTAGCCAACAGGAAAATAGAACGGTCGGGATACTTGGCAAGAGCCTCGTTAGAAAGGCGTAACGTCTTGTCAATCTGTCCGTTCTTGTTGTAATAATCGCCCAAGCGGGGGAAGAAATATGCATATTCAGGATGATGTTCAAAACCATCCTCCAAAGCCTTCAGATATGCAGTATCATTGTTCTGCCAGAGATATGCCTCACAGATATACTGTCGCACATAGACTGCCTTAGAGTCGTCGGTCAGAGCCATATTGCTGTAACGTAACGTGCTCGCAGCATCCTTCATACGATAGCCTGACAACGTAGCCCAATAGGCCGCTGTCGGCATAGAGGTGTCATTCTTGGAGTAGTCATAACCTGTAAAGAGTGGCTGCTGGGCAGCATCAATATACGTCTGAAAAAAACTGAAAGCCTCTTTAAACTTGTTTCGACGCACATTATACGTACCTCCAAAATATAGGTTACGACGAAGTTTGTCAAGCTGGTCGGCATTGCTCTTGCGATAGTCCAGCTTTACCTTCCCCTTTTCATCAGGTAAAGCATCGAGCGAATCAAGGCTCTCAGCAACACGATACATACGGGCAAGCAAGTTATAAACGGCTGCCGTATCATACTTCTGGTTCAGATAAATCTTCTCATTGATTTGCTGATACTGACCCAACACGGCCTCATACCAAGTGGCATAGATCTTCTTGTTATGACGATTGGCGGAATCTTTTGCTATCAGGTCGGTCATCAGCTTTTCAGCCTTATCATAGTCCTTACCGCTTTTTATATATGAGCGAGCCTGACTCAGTTCTTTTTTCTGAGCAACGGCAACTGAAACAATCAGTGAGAGGATGGCAATGATGATTTTTCTCATACGAAATCCTTATTATTATCTTTTCGGCTGCAAAATTACGAAAAAAAATCATAAAGATGCACTTTTTAATAAAGATTGATGTTTTAGTTGTCAACAATATTGGTATTTTTTCCCTTTTAACTAAAAATATTGCACATTTTTTTTGCGAATGTGCATAAAAAGATGTACCTTTGCACAAAAATTTGAAAATTGTGCAATGAGCAATATACCAAGTTTAAACGGTTATTTTGAACAATCCATCAAGGACAACTGGCTACTAGATGCACTGACAGACTATCAGGGCTTCACATTACAGTATCACGATGTGGCCCGCAAAGTTGAGAAACTGCACATCATGATGGAAGCTGCAGGCATCAAAAAGGGAGACCGCATTGCCGTATGCGGACGCAATTCAGCTCACTGGGCAGTGGCTTTTATTGCCACGCTGACCTATGGAGCCGTCATCGTACCCATTCTACATGAATTCAATGGTGAACAGATTCACAATATCGTCAACCACTCTGAGTCGCGTCTGCTGTTTGTAGGCGACTATGTGGTGAACATCATCAATGCTGACGAGATGCCTCAGTTGGAGGGTATCTTTAATCTGCCCGACTTCTCGCTGCACACCAGTAGAAACGAGAAACTGACGGATGCCCGCGAACGACTGAACGAACTGTTTGGAGTGAAATATCCCAATGCTTTCCGCAGGGACGATATCCATTGGCATGTGGACAATCCCGAGGAGTTGTGTATGATTAACTACACCAGTGGTACGACGGGATTCTCAAAAGGCGTCATGCTACCCTATCGTGCCTTATGGGGCAACATCGATTTCTGTCAGAAACACTTAGGCACCTACATACCACGTTTCAGCCGTATGCTTAGCATCCTGCCTATGGCTCACATGTATGGTATGGCGGTAGAATTTCTGTTTGCTTTCTGTTCGGGCTACCACCTCTTTTTCCTCACACGTCTGCCGTCACCGGCCATCATTGCCCAAGCCTTCAAGGAGGTTCGTCCTGACGTGGTGATTGCCGTTCCGCTGATTATCGAGAAGATTATCCGCAAACGCGTATTCCCCAAGATCCAGAACAATGCCATGAAACTGATGCTGCAGATGCCTGTGGTCAAGGACAAGGTAAGAGAACGCATCTGCAAGGAAGTGTACGAGGCATTTGGAGGCAAGGCTTACGAGGTCATTGTAGGCGGTGCTCCCCTGAACCAGGAGATTGAGAAGTTCCTGAAAGACATCCATTTCCCCATCACCGTAGGCTATGGTACGACAGAGTGTGCACCACTCATCTCGTTTAGTGACTACAAGAACTTTGTTCCTTCATCGTGCGGTACACCAGTGAGCCACATGGAGGTAAAAATCCTGTCGCCAGACCCACAGAACATAGAGGGTGAAATCATCTGTAGAGGTACACACGTCATGTTAGGCTACTATAAAAATGAGGAAGCTACACGCGAAGCCATTGACAGCGACGGATGGTATCATACGGGCGACCTGGCCACCATGTCAGCAGACGGACATATCTTTATCCGTGGACGCGTCAAGAACATGTTGCTGGGTGCCAACGGACAAAACGTATACCCAGAAGAGATTGAGGACAAGCTCAACTCAATGGCTATGGTAAACGAAAGCATCATTGTACAGCGTGACGACAAGTTGGTGGCATTGATTCATCCAGATGTTGACGAAGCCAAGTCGATGGGATTCAGCGATGAGGATATTGCCAACATTATGGAGCAGAACCGTCAGGAGCTAAACGCTCAGCTGCCTGTTTACAGCAAGATTCAGCAGGTGGAACTGTTCAAGGAAGAATTCCAGAAAACACCCAAAAAGAGTATCAAACGTTATTTATATAAATAAGGTATTATGGAAAACTACCCA
>CAMJDL010000099.1 GCA_946404405.1 uncultured Prevotella sp. | reverse complement strand
CCTTGCCAAGGTTGGGGTCGCGGGTCCGAGTCCCGTTTTCCGCTCTTTTTTTTATTCAACAGGAAAACAATCTAATTCGATGAATTTATACTTACGATATTTTGACAGTGAAATACTTGTCCACAATGCTGATGAAGCTATTGCATTCTTGTCCGAAATCGACGAGATAGGCATGAATCATATGCTTGAAGCAGACATTCGCGACTATGTGGCCAGCGATATACAGTATCCTAAGCGTTACAAGGTGCGTCCTCGCGTGTACTTTATTATTATTAAGACCGACGCAGCTACTATGCAGGACTTTAAGGAAAAGCGTGCCGTACGTAACGAACCTCCTAAAGCGGCAGCCCCTGCCGTTCTTCGCCTGAACGAAGAACGCTATGGCTGGTATGAAGGCGCGTTGGACTTCAAACGGGTCACGATGATGCCTGGTACGGGTAAGTTCCAGTATCGCGATACACATTTCGTAGCTTGTTGCAAGGCCTATTCCGGACAGGATTGCTATAATCGTATAGTCGACCACTTGAGTCAGCGTGTCGACAGTCGTAGCCAGTTCCCTTCATCCAAGGGCAAGAATTTCAAGTTCGCTTTTCTTGGCGATTGCAAACAATAGGAGGTCGGGACGATGAATAAAGTCATGCTGATAGGCAATGTCGGTGCCGAACCCGAGATCCGTTATGTCGACAAGGATGTTGCTGTTGCCCGTCTTCGTTTGGCAACAACAGAACGCGGCTATACACTTCAGAACGGCACACAGGTTCCTGACCGTACGGACTGGCATACCGTGCTGTTGTGGCGGAAGCTGGCAGAGATTGTCGAGAAGTATGTCCACAAGGGCGACAAACTCTATGTCGAAGGACGCATTCGCTATACGACTTACGACGACAAGCAGGGGCAGCGCCGCTATGTGACAGAGATATGGGCAGACAATATGGAGATGCTGACTCCGAAGGTTGCTGAGCCTGAGCCTGTTCCCACAGAATAACGCCTTATGGACATAGACTATTTTCAACAGTTATTTTCTGAGGTTACACTGATGACGCCAACACTTGGAGCCGTTTTGGCTGGTGTGTTGGCTTGTTTGTTATTGTTTGTCTCGGGTTATGCTTCAGGGTCTGAGATAGCATTCTTCTCTTTGTCGCCGTCCGATTTGAACGAACTCGACGAGGAGAAAAATGATACCGATGCAAAGATCAAGATGTTGCGCGAGGATTCGGAGCGCACATTGGCTACCATATTGATTACCAACAACTTGGTCAACGTCACCATCATCATGTTGTGCAACTACTTCTTTGCACATGTCGTTGACTTTGGTCAGGCCTATTGGATCCAGTTCCTCTGCATCACGGTGCTGCTCACCTTCCTGCTGTTGCTGTTTGGCGAGATTATGCCTAAGATTTATACGGCCAAGAATCCGCTCCAGTTCTGTCGCAAGGCCGTGGGAGGCATCATGTTCTGCCGTCGGCTGTTCTGGCCTCTCGCCAACATTCTTCTGCGTACGGGTGTGCTGGCAGGGAAGGTCGTCCAGAAAGAGAACCACGTGTTGAGTGTCGACGATTTGGAACAGGCCCTGGAACTTACTGACAAGGAAGACATCAAGGAAGAACAGCGCATGCTGGAAGGCATTGTTCGCTTTGGCGACGAGACGGCCAAGGAGATTATGACATCGCGTCAGGATGTCGTCGACCTCGACTTCAAGGTGCCTTTCCCCGAGGTCATCAAGTGCATTGTCGAGAACAACTACTCGCGCATTCCCGTCTATCAGGACAACAGCGACAACATCCGCGGCATCCTGTATATCAAGGACTTACTGCCCCACCTGAACAAGGGCGACAACTTCCGTTGGCAGTCATTGATCCGTCCCCCGTATTTCGTTCCTGAAACGAAGAAGATTGACGACCTGTTGCGCGAGTTCCAGGAGAACAAGGTTCATATTGCCATTGTCGTCGATGAGTTTGGCGGCACCAGCGGTATCGTCACTCTTGAAGATATCCTTGAGGAGATTGTCGGCGAGATTAACGACGAATACGACGAGGACGAGAAGAGCTATGTCCGCATCAATTCCAACACCTTTATCTTTGAAGGAAAAACGCTGCTTAGTGATTTCTATAGAATCATGAAACTCGACGATACGCTCTTCGAAGACGTAGAGGGTGATGCCGATACGTTGGCTGGTCTTCTGTTGGAGTTGAAGGGTGATTTCCCCAAGTTGCATGAGAAGATTGAGTATAAGAACTTTACCTTTGAGATTGTTGAACTTGAAGAGCGCCGCATTGCCAAAGTCAAAGTCATCGTTCACGATGTATAAACAAGGCCTATAGACAAGTTTCTATGACTGTCAAGTAAACTGTTGTTCATACACCAACAAGGTTTGTGTTAGGCTGTACCTCAGAAAAACTCAAATATATTTGGTTTTTCGTTCAGTTTGCACTAACTTTGCACCCAAAATTCGGAAATATGGTAAAAAGAAGATGGCGCTGCAAAGCTGGAGAGCAACCTACTGAGCTGGATAAGCGCATCATGTACTTGGAGAATAAGGGGGCGCTGGTGCCTACACCAGACTTGATTAAAACCCCTGAACAAATAGAGGGCATCCGTCGTGCGGGTGTCGTTAATACTGGTGTGCTGGATGCTGTTGGCGAGGCTATTCATGCTGGTATGTCGACGCTGGAGATTGACCAGATTTGTCGTGACTACTGTGCCAAGCATAACGCTACGCCCGCTTGTCTGAACTATGGCGGCGACGAGGAAACCCCTCCGTTCCCCATGAGTGTATGTACGAGCATTAACGAAGTGGTGTGTCACGGCGTACCCAAGGCTGATGACATATTGGAAGAGGGCGACATCATCAACGTCGATTTCACGACGATTCTCGATGGTTACTATGCGGACGCCTCGCGTATGTATATAATAGGTAAGACGTCGCCCGAGAAAGAACAACTGGTGCGCGTGGCCAAGGAATGTCTGGAAATAGGTATGGAGGCCGCCAAGCCGTGGGGTTTTGTGAACGAGATAGGCAAGGCCATTCAGAAGCATGCCAACAAGTATCACTATGGTGTGGTGCGCGACCTGTGTGGCCATGGGGTAGGCAATGCCTTCCACGAAGAACCCGAAGTGTGCCACTTTGCACAGAAAGGAAACGGTATGCTGTTGGTGCCTGGCATGGTGTTCACCATAGAACCGATGATTAATATGGGTACATGGAAGGTATTCATCGATGCCGACGACCCATGGGGCTGGGAGGTCATCTCGGAGGACGAGAAGCCCAGTGCACAATGGGAACACACGTTGCTGATGACGGAACACGGCGTGGAAGTGCTGAGTCATTAGATGAGAGATGATAGATGAGAAGTGAGAGATATGATTACTGAAGGTGATATATATATAATAGGTATAGAGTCGAGTTGCGACGATACGAGTGCAGCCGTGCTGAAGAATGGTGTGCTGTTGTCGAATGTGACAGCATCGCAGGCTGTACACGAGTCGTATGGTGGTGTGGTGCCTGAGTTGGCATCGCGTGCCCATCAGCAGAATGTAGTGCCTGTAGTACATGAAGCCATCAAGCGTGCCGGTATCAAGAAGGAACAGCTCTCGGCAGTCGCCTTTACACGTGGCCCGGGTTTGATGGGGTCGCTGTTGGTAGGTGTTAACTTCGCCAAGGGGTTTGCTCGTTCGCTGGGTATTCCCCTGATTGACGTCAACCACTTGCAGGGACACGTGATGGCGCATTTTATCAAGGAAATGGGACCCGATGGAGAACCAACGGGCACTATACCGCCGTTGCCGTTCTTGTGCCTGCTGGTTTCGGGTGGTAACTCGCAGATTGTCAAGGCGAATGCCTATAACGATATGGAGGTATTGGGTCAGACCATCGACGATGCGGCTGGCGAGGCCATCGACAAGTGTTCGAAGGTGATGGGGCTGGGCTATCCGGGTGGTCCGATTATCGACCGTTTGGCTCGTCAGGGCAATCCCAAAGCCTACCAGTTCTCAGAACCGCATATCCCTGGACTGGACTACAGTTTCTCAGGCTTGAAGACATCGTTCCTCTATAATATGCGCAAGTGGGTGGAAGAAGAACCAGACTTCATTGAGAACCATAAGGAGGACATTGCTGCCTCGTTGGAATGGACGATTGTTGACATTCTGATGAAGAAACTGAAACTGGCTGTGAAGCAGACGGGTATCAAACACGTGGCTGTGGCTGGTGGCGTGAGTGCCAATAATGGTCTGCGCAATGCCTTCCACGACCATGCCAAGCGTTTTGGGTGGACTATCTATATCCCTAAGTTCAGCTATACGACAGATAATGCAGCCATGATTGGTATTGTGGGCTATTACAAATATCTGGATGGCGAATTCTGCGGCATTGATGCACCTGCATTCTCGAAAGTGACATTTAAATAAGATTAGATATGGATTTTGAAAGTAAGATTATCAGTAGGGAAATAAGCCAGATGCTGTGGGAGATGGAGAAGACCGTCGGCACAGCAGAGAGTTGCACGGGCGGACGCATTGCTGAAGCCATTATTGCCGTTCCTGGTGCATCGAAATATTTCAAGGGTGGTATCATCTCGTATGTCAATGAAATCAAAGAGTCGTTGCTGGGTGTCAGTGCTGAGGTGCTGGAAGAGAAAACGGCTGTTTGTGAGGAGGTTGCCATTCAGATGGTGAAGGGTGCCTGCAAAGCATTGAATACTGATTATGCTATTTCTGCAACAGGTTTTGCCGGTCCTACAGGCGGCACTAAAGAGATTCCCGTTGGTACGATTTGGCTGGCTTGTGGTTCACCTGAAAAGCAGATGACGATGAAGGTTGAAGAGGACCATGGACGCGACATTAATTTGGCTATTGCAACCAATAAAGCCATGCAAATGTTCCTTGAATTCCTTAAAACTGAGGATAAAAAGGAGATAGATGGTTAAAAAATATTAAGAATGAGATAATTATCAATTCTCATTTCTCAATTCTCAATTAAAATGTGTACCTTTGCACCCTGTTTGGAGTAAGTTACAATTAAGGAACAAGAAAAAGTAGATAGAAATGTCGAAAATTTGTCAGATTACGGGAAAGAAGGCACAGATTGGTAATAATGTGTCTCACTCAAAGCATCGCACAAAGCGCAGCTTTGATGTAAACCTGTTCAGCAAGAAGTTTTACTATGTAGAGGAGGCTTGCTGGATTCAGTTGAAGATCAGCGCTGCTGGTCTGCGTATGATTAACAAGGTAGGTCTGGACGCTGCCCTGAAGCAGGCTGTTGCTAAAGGTTTTGTAGACTGGAAGGACATTAAAGTAATAGGAGACTAATAGCATGGCAGGAAAGAAAGCAAAGGGTAACCGCGTTCAGGTGATTCTGGAGTGCACTGAGATGAAGGAAAGTGGACTGCCCGGAACAAGCCGCTATATTACGACCAAGAATCGTAAGAATACCCCTGAGAGAATGGAACTCAAGAAGTATAACCCCATCCTGAAGCGCATGACTGTGCACAAGGAGATTAAATAATCCGAACTGAAGTATGGCAAAGAAAACCGTTGCTACCCTCCACGAAGGCTCAAAGGATGGTCGCGCATACACAAAGGTTATCAAGATGGTTAAGAGCCCCAAGACTGGTGCTTACGTCTTCGATGAGCAGATGGTTCCTAACGAGGCCGTTAAGGACTTCTTCAAGAACTAATATTCATTCAATACATAAAAAGAGAGGCTGCAATAGAAATTGCAGCTTCTTTTTTTTGCTTTTTGCAAAAAAATGATTAATTTTGCACAGAATTATAATGCATTATGGGTATTTTTGGTTTTTTCAATAAGGATAAGAAGGAAACGCTGGACAAGGGTTTGGAGAAAACAAAGACCAGTGTATTCGACAAATTGGCACGTGCAGTAGCTGGTAAGTCGAAGGTGGATGATGATGTGCTCGACAATCTGGAAGAGGTGTTGATAACCTCTGATGTGGGTGTGGATACAACGCTCAAGATTATTGAGAGAATCGAGGAGCGTGTGGCTCGCGATAAATACGTGTCAACATCGGAGTTGAATGCCATCTTACGTGAGGAGATTGCAGCCCTTTTGGCTGAAAACAATAGCGAGGATAATGAGAATTGGGATTTGCCCAGCGATCATAAGCCATACGTTATCTTAGTTGTAGGTGTCAATGGCGTAGGCAAGACGACTACTATTGGTAAGTTAGCCTACCAGTTTAAGCAGGCAGGCAAGAAGGTCTATTTAGGTGCTGCCGATACCTTCCGCGCTGCTGCCGTCGAGCAGTTGTGCATCTGGGGCGAGCGCGTCGGCGTGCCTGTCGTGAAGCAGCAAATGGGTTCCGACCCTGCTTCAGTTGCCTTCGACACGTTGCAGAGCGCCAAAGCCAACGGTGCCGATGTGGTGCTGATAGATACGGCTGGTCGTCTGCACAACAAGGTAGGCCTGATGAACGAGTTGAAGAAAGTGAAGGAGGTCATGAAGAAAGTCATGCCTGAGGCTCCTGACGAGGTGATGCTTGTACTCGACGGTTCTACAGGACAGAATGCTTTCGAACAGGCTAAGCAGTTCTCTGCTGTTACACAAATCACGTCTTTGGCTATCACCAAGCTCGATGGTACGGCCAAGGGTGGTGTCGTCATCGGTATCTCTGACCAGTTGAAGGTGCCTGTGAAGTATATCGGACTTGGCGAAGGTATGTATGACCTGCAGTTGTTTAACAAGAAACAGTTTGTTGACTCGCTGTTTAAGGATTAAAGAATTGAAGACGATAGATTTCATATCACTTGGATGTTCGAAGAATCTCGTGGATAGCGAGATGCTGATGGGACTCATGGAGGCTCATGGCTATCAGTGTACGCACGATAGTGACGATCCTCAGGGCGACATCGTGGTGATAAATACCTGTGGCTTTATAGCTGATGCCAAGGAGGAAAGCATCAATACGATTCTGGAATTTGCACAAGCCAAGACGGAAGGAAAAATCAAAAAGCTCTTCGTGATGGGTTGTCTTTCTGAGCGCTATCTAGCTGACTTGGAAGAGGAAATCCCTGAGGTTGACGGCTGGTACGGGAAGTTCAACTACAAGCAACTGCTAGGAGATCTAGAAAAACTAGAGGAACTAGAAAAAATAGAGGCTCACCGTCATATCACCACACCTCCGCATTATGCCTACCTGAAGATTTCGGAAGGCTGCGACCGCCATTGTGCCTATTGTGCCATTCCACTGATTACTGGCAAACATCAGAGTCGTCCGATGCAGGAGATTCTGGATGAGGTGCGCTATCTGGTGGGGCAGGGTGTCAAGGAGTTCAATGTCATAGCTCAGGAACTAACCTACTACGGTATTGATATTGACGGCCAACAGCATATTGCAGAGTTGATAGAGCGGATGGCGGATATTCCTGGCGTTGAATGGATTCGCCTGCATTATGCCTATCCTACACATTTCCCATGGGACCTGTTGCGAGTGATGCGCGAGAAACCAAACGTTTGCAAGTATCTTGATATTGCTCTGCAACATATTTCTGACAACATGTTGTCGCGCATGAAGCGAAATGTCAGCAAGCAAGAGACTTACGAGTTGGTAGAGAAGTTGCGAAAAGAGGTTCCTGGCATCTGTCTGCGTACTACTTTGATGGTTGGCTTCCCAGGTGAAACAGATGAAGACTTTGCCGAACTGATTGAATTTACCAAGTGGGCTCGTTTCGAACGTATGGGCGCCTTTGCCTATTCGGAAGAAGAGGGCACCTATTCTGAAAAGCATTATGAGGACGATGTGCCTGAGGATGTGAAGCAGAACAGACTTGACAAATTGATGCGTATCCAGCAGAATATCAGCGCCGAGATAGAAGCCCAAAAGGTTGGTAAGACATTACGAGTGATAATCGACAGACAGGAGGGCGATTGGTTTATTGGACGTACAGAATACTGTTCGCCAGAGGTAGATCCCGAAGTGCTGATTCCTGCCACTGAACAACTGACAATCGGTAATTTCTATATGGCTCGAATCACGGATTCAGAAGAATTCGACTTATACGCAACGACAAAGTTTTGACATACAAAATCCAAATACGACGATATGAATAACAAAGAATTTATCGCAGAACTGGCATCACGTACAGGGTTTAGTGCTAAGGACACGCAAACCTTGGTAAACAACATTGTCAATGCTATGGGCGACGCCTTTCAAGAGGACAATGCTGTACTTGTGCCTAACTTTGGAGTCTTCGAAACGAAGAAAAAGATGGAACGTATCATGGTGAATCCGGCTTCCGGCCAACGCATGTTGGTACCACCAAAACTGGTGCTTAATTTCAAGCCTAACCAGACATTGAAGGAAAAACTGAAAGGGGGAGAGTAGGCTATGGGCAGACTAACGATACAAGAAATAGCTAAGGTTCTGGTTGCAAAGAACGGACTGGAACAAAGTGAGGCCAATCGCTTTGC
>CAMJDL010000098.1 GCA_946404405.1 uncultured Prevotella sp. | reverse complement strand
GAGGATCCTTCCTTACAATGATCCTTAAAGAAGAGAAATGCTGCCAGAGTTTCAAACAACACTAACACATGGAAGTCATCAAAAAAGAAACCTGATGTCTCCCCGATTTGATGTGAATAGATACTAGTTGCTATAGCAGAACAAATCATACCTAATATACCCAAAACGTAAATGGTATACTTTATTCGTCTGTCAATTGAGTATATATATAAATAATGACCTAAGACGAAATAGCCAACATAGCCAAGCGATTGAAAGCCAAATGCGTCATAAAAATCTTTCAAAAAAAACTGCCTCGGTCCACAGAACAACTCCATATAATCAAACACTGCAGGCATGACGAATGTTGTAACACATAAAAAGGCAACCAGATAATGTAATGCCTGACGATTTGCAGCGACAACTCTCAAAAGAGGTATCAAGACATACAAGCCTATCATCATCTTCAAAAACCAAAAATGTGGCGGTCCTTTCAGAACACTGAGAAAAGCCACTTTTAAGCCAGAATGTATTCCTTCAATATAAATCACATAAATAACAGACCAGAAAAGGAATACATAGATAATCCGGAAGATATTCTTACTGTATAGTTTCTTGATAACGAGAGGTTTCTCTGAAGATAAGAATAAAGCACCAGAAATCATCAGAAAGAGGGAGAAGAAACCTCGTCCTAAGGCAATATAGACATTCCGTATTTCCCATTCAAAAGACGGGAATGAGAAGAAAAAATTTTGACCGGCGATATGTTCAAAGACTACAGCAAAAACCGCAACAGTCCGCATAACGTCGAATGATATAATACGTTTCATATGACTAATCAATTAAAATATTAATCCGTCTGCTAAGCTCTTTTCCGACCACCTCGGACGCCTTGTAGCTCCAGTGACTGTTATCAAAAAGGAAGATATCCTTCTCACCATTATCTATAAGAGGTTGCAGACAGAATTTGGCCAGCAAGACCTCCGGGATATCGCCTAATATCTCGCGCACATCCTCATTAATCCGTTTAGGATGAGCATATGGATTATCAACGATATAGTTTTGATAGAGATCATACTTATCAACAGGTAACATAAACATCAGTTTAAAGCCCCGTTCCTGTGCCATACGCGTCAACAGGTTGAATACTTCCTTAACCTTAGGCCGTATTGCCTCGTCGATAGTCATGCCATTCAGAATATCGGCGCAATAAAAGTATAACTTACGAGGCTCCGGACTACTAAAGAAATCCTCTTTCATATCAACCACATAGACAGGACTACGCCCGGCAAACCGATAAAGAACGAAGTCACGTGCACGGAGAAGTGACCATTCATTAGGATTCACTTCTTCATCGTCATCTTCAGTTGGATCGTCAGGCTCTGGAACCTCGACCTTGTCCACTCCAAAATTAGCAATCCTGAGCGCAAAATCACGTTCGCCAACCTCTACGACCATCACATCGATATTGGTTGAGTCAACCACTCCCCAGTCCATGATGTTATATGCATACTGAATAGGGTTGTCGTAGAGACTTCGTTTACAGTTTGCCACTGTGAGTCCTTCGCCAGGCATATAGTTCTGATAGCCAGCATGTTCCTGTTGAGAGAAAGAATCACCGACAGTCAACACATTGACATGTATACTGCGCAAATCTTCCGTATGATTAACCTTCATAAATAAGGTGTCCTTCATTTCATGCTCTTCAATCTTCTGGCCATATTCCGGCCAGAAGGTGATGAGGGCAAGATTTCCAAGATCACCCGTGTCAGACCTTGGACAAATAACCAGTGTGACATAAGCCACAAGTCCAAAAAGCAGCAGGAACACGGGCAATACCGTATAGGATAATTTAATGAGAAACTTCTTCATGGCGTCAGAACTTAAAATAGATAAACGTCTCGACCTCGCCGGCGAAGAAGAAAAGCATCAGGCCAATGCCTGCATAAAGAGTATAACGGGCAATGGAATGACGGAAAATACCGTCGACCGAGAGTTGCAGAGGATGCTCCTTTTTCTTCGTCGTCCATTCAAGAATCAGCACAATCAGCATAAACAGGATGGTCACTTTCTTAACGGGCAGACTTGGCATTGAGAACAGTGAGGCCGATACAATGCCGCTGAAGAAACGGAAAGCATCTGTAACACTACTGGCATAGAAGACAATGAAGCCCAGTGATACCAACACATAATTCAGTACCATCTTCAAGAAATCCTTCAGTTTGGGCAGACCATGGTCGTTGGGTCTCAGCTTCTTGTTCTTTCCAAACGCTCCCGATAGAACCAATGGCACATAAAGCATGGCGTGATAGAGACCAAACAAACCAAAAGTCCAATTTGCTCCGTGCCAGAGACCAATGAGCACGATATTGATGACCACAGCAAGCATCACGCCCCAATTGGCCATATTGCGGAAGGCGATATTCAACGGCATAAACACATAGTCTGTAATCCATGAAGTCAGTGAAATATGCCAATTGCGCCAGAATTCCGCGATATTACGAGCCAACAACGGATGGTTGAAGTTGCGGGTAATATTGAAGCCTAGAATCTTTCCCACGCCGATAGCCATGTTGGAATAACCATCGAAATCGGTATAGATCTGCATCGTGTATAACAATGTCCAGATCAACAGGGTTGATCCTGCTTGATGGGAATAGTCGGCCCACACATAATCTGTCACTAAAGCCAAATGGTCGGCTATACAGATCTTAGTGAACATACCCCAAAGAATCTGTCTACAACCGTCAACAGCCTGAGCATAATCCAGTGAATGCGATTTACGAAGCTGTGGGATAAAGGTATTCGGACGGTCAATAGGTCCAGAAAGGAGTGTCGGAAAGAAGGCGATATAAGTAGCAAACTCCATCACATTACGACACGGTTCGATATGCTCCCTGTGAATCTCAATAATGTAACTAATGAGTTTGAAAGTAAAGAAACTCACACCTATTGGCAGAACGATATTCAACGTAGTCCAAGTCGCTTTCAGTCCTATGGCGCTCAACAATTCCGCAAATGACTCCGCAAAGAAATTAAGATATTTGAAATACAACAACAAGCCTATACCAAGACAAACACTTAACGTCGTCAGACAAGAAGCGTATTTCTGATGCTGTTTATCCATCTCACTTTTCAGCCAAATGCCTAAAGCATAGAACACAGCCGTTGCCCCCATTAAAAGCGGAACCATCAGCCAGTTTGCCACTCCATAAAAGAAATAGCTAGAGAGGAGAAGCCAAAGGTTTTGAAAATGGGGATGTCGTTTGCTGACTGGAAGGTAGTATATCGTGAATACTACGACAAAGAAAAACAGAAATCTAACAGAATTAACAACCATTATTTCAGTTTTTGTATCATCGAATCAACCATTTCACCAACATTGTTCCACTTCATAATTTCAAGTGAAGTGAACTTGATCTTGAATGCCTTCTCGATAGCAACAATCAGTTGAATATGGCTCAAGGAGTCCCACTCCTCAATATCATTGGCACTTGTCTCATCGGTCAAGTTGCACTCGTCCAAATCAAGCACATCGGTAAAAATCTCATTCAGTTTCTCAAAAATCTCTTGTCTTTCCATATTTTCTTAATTTATTTTACTTTTTACGATTCACTAACTCTATAAAACCTATCTCTGAATTCCAGAAATAGCAGATTTTCCTATTGTCGAAGGCTGGAGCTGCTACCGGCCTGAATAATGCCGTCCAGTCTTCCTGAATCAGTTTGTCATACTCCTGATCCACATCGTCGACCTCATAACACATATGATAGGGAGTGACGCCACGCTTGGTCAGCATCTTCTGCATGGTTTTATTGTCCTCATAAGGCTGAACCAGTTCGATACGTACCTCACCAGGCTTGGTCAGAAAACATATCTTAGTACGTTGGGTGTCGTCATCGACGATATCCCCAGTTACATACCCTAACCTTTCGAACTCCTTGGCCGTGGAACTGATATCCCCAGTCAGATAACCTACGTGATCTGTTGTATAGTTCATAGTGTCTTTGTGTCAATATAACATTCTCTTGGCTGGTAAGCCTCAACATCCAACTCAAAACGAGCCGTTTCCGAATTCTCTATCTTCGTGAAGCCAAGACCTGTATAGTGGTTCTCCACCATCTTGTTCTTAGGAGTAGGCAGATACTCGCCTATGATCTTCTTATAACCGGCAGCCTTGGCACGCTCCACCATCGTATTGAGCGTAAAGTTCTCCATGCCACGTTTCAGCACCCGGCAACTCATAAACCAAGTGTCCACAAAGAGCGTCTCAGCATCCTGCCGTTTCATGATGATAACAGCAATCAGACCATTATCGCCAAACTTATCCTCAAGTGTAAAACCGAGATCTATCACATTCGGATCCTCAGCCAACGCTGTGATATCAGCCTCAGTATAGCGGATAGTCCTCAAGTTGAACTGGTTACTACGCTGGGAGAGCTGAGCCACACGAGGTGAATTGAACTTGGTAAAACCACTGACGGTCGACACCATATTCAGCGATTTGAGGAAATCAGCCTCGTTGGTAAAGGTCTTCGACAGAGATACACGCTTGGCCTCTACCTGATACTGTTTGGTACGGTCCTTGTCGGCATTGCTATAGCTGGCCGTCTCAAAGAGGTTGAGGGAATATAAGCATTCCAGATATTCTCCTGGATCTTCCGGCAATTCCGGGACGGTGATACCCTTGATATTCTCGCGGACGATGTTCCGTTCAAAAGGATTATCGTCGAGGAACACCATCGAGTCGAAGCCGATGTTCAGAATGTTCTGGATGGTTCGGATATTGTCAACCTTCGTCTCCCAGTTGGCCTGAAACACAGCGATGTCATCCAGTTTCAATACCATATCGGGATGCTTCTCGAACGGTTCCTTCGCCGTTTCCTCATTATTCTTCGAGGCCACGCAGATGATGATACCACGCTGTTTCAGTTTCTTCACCCACATCTGGAATTCCGTGAAGGCCTTTCCGATACCAAGTCCATGACCAAGTTGGATACCTTCCAACCCGTCATCTCCGATGACACCACCCCAGACTGTATTGTCAAGGTCGAGGATCAGGCACTTCTTGAACTGTCCCTTGATGGCGCAGACGATATCCATGACCCTTGAAGCCACGTAAGGCAGGGCATCCACGCTCAGGATCATTTCTGTGCTGACGTAGACATTTGGCGCAAACATAAAGTCACGACCGAACTTATTCTGGAGACCGGCAATGTCACAAATGAAAAGGTTCGGATACTGCTGCGAGAGGTTCATCAACTCATAGTTGAGCTTCCTGACCTGATAAGACAATGAGGATGAAACCTTATTAGCATAACTGCCAAAGACCGTATCTTCGATCTCGGCATAATTGAAATAGATGATCTTCTTATTGGCAAAAGCAGGATTCTCACAGATCGATGCCACAAAAGACAAACGCTCGTCTGCCAAAGCAGACTGTTGCTCTACGGAAAGAGTACTGTGATGCTCACCCAACTTATGAGTCGACTGGAACACCACGATGATATCCGCATCGAACTGATACAAATCACTCGTAGGATCCAGAAACTGCCTCTCCACCTGATTATACTCAGCCTCAAACAAGTCGATATGATATCCGTGTTCCACGCCCATACCCTGAATAGCTGTAGCCAAGAACTGTGTAGCCGTATCTCCGACAAGAGCCACCTTCACAGAAGAAAGCCCCGAGTTATCCTGTTTCAGAATCTTCTTTAAGTCTTTATATTGAAGCATTCTATACCTTACATATTATTATTTCGGTGCAAAAGTACTCATTTTTTATCAAATACCAACCGAAATGATTCTTTTTTTTAGGAAAACGACGAAATAATTAACTTTTTGAGGATATTGATGAAAAAATAAGCGATTTCTTTTGTTATTTGCTCTAATTGCATTACCTTTGCACCGCCGTTGGAGAAGTCCCCCATTGTGAAGGGGTACCGGCGGCAAGATAAATTGCATAGAAATATGAAAGTAATGAAATTCGGCGGAACGTCCGTAGGTTCCGTAAAAAGCATTTTGAGCTTAAAAGAAATTGTGGAGGCAGAGGCTCGGACGCAACCTGTCATTGTAGTAGTAAGCGCACTCGACGGCATCACAGACAAACTGATTGCCACGTCGCAGATGGCCAAACAGGGCGACGAGCACTATCGCGAGGAATTCGACGCGATGGTCAAGCGCCACCATCAGATGATTGACACAATCATCACCGACGACAAAAAGCGCGTTGACTTATTTAATAATGTAGATCAGCTCTTCGACCAGTTGAAGAGCATCTTCTACGGTGTGTACCTCATTCACGACCTCTCGAAAAAGACGGAGGACACGATTGTCAGTTATGGTGAGCGCCTGAGTTCGCACATTGTGGCTGCAATGGTGAAGAACGGCATCCGCATGAACAGCCGCGACTTTATCCGTACGGAGAAGAAGATGGGCAAGCATGTGATTGATGCTGATCTTACAACCCAGCTGGTGAAGGAAACCTTCAAGGAACTGAACGAAAAAAACATTTACGTAGTGCCTGGATTCATCGCCAGAGACCGTGACACCCACGAGACGACCAATCTGGGTCGTGGTGGCTCTGACTACACGGCTTCCATCCTGGCTGCTGTGCTCAACGCAGAGGTTCTGGAGATTTGGACTGATGTAGATGGTTTCATGACAGCCGACCCCAAAGTCATCAAGAGCGCTTATACCATTAACGAACTCTCATACGTAGAGGCGATGGAACTTTGCAACTTCGGCGCCAAGGTTATCTACCCGCCGACCATCTATCCCGTCTGCGTCAAGAATATACCTATTAAAGTAAAGAACACCTTCAATCCCGAGCATCCTGGTACGCTCATCAAGGAAAAGATTGATGACGACAACAAACCCATCAAGGGTATCTCAAGTATCAAGGGCACAACCTTGATTACGGTGACAGGTCTTTCGATGGTGGGTGTGATTGGTGTGAACCGTCGTATCTTCACCACGTTGGCCAACAAAGGAATCTCTGTGTTTATGGTGTCTCAGGCCTCATCTGAAAACTCCACCTCTATCGGTGTACGTGACGAGGATGCTGATGCAGCAGCAGAGGCTCTGAACGCTGAGTTTGCCAAGGAGATTGAAACTGGCGCTATGTATCCCATGCAAGTGGAGAGCGGATTGGCAACCATCGCCATCGTGGGTGAGAACATGAAGCAGACACCAGGCATCGCAGGAAAACTCTTTGGTACGCTTGGCCGCTCAGGTATCTCGGTGATTGCCTGTGCCCAGGGTGCTTCTGAGACAAACATTTCATTCGTAGTTGACGGACGTTTCCTCCGCAAGTCGCTCAACGTACTCCACGACTCGTTCTTCCTTTCTGAATACAAAGTGCTCAATCTCTTTATCTGCGGTATCGGTACTGTGGGCGGCATGCTTCTGGAGCAGATCCGTACCCAGCAACAATTCCTGATGCAGTCTCGTCGCCTGAAGCTGAACGTGGTGGGCATCTCTGACGTTGACAACTTCGTGCTCGACCGTGATGGCATCGACCTCGAGAATTATGAGAAGATCCTGCGTGCCGGCTTCCCTGCCAACACAGAGCACATGAAGGAGGAGATTGTGAAGATGAATATCTTCAACTCTGTATTTGTTGACTGTACCGCCAGCCGTCAGATAGCTATGCTTTATCAGACGTTCCTGGAGCACAATATTTCAGTGGTGGCAGCCAATAAGATCGCAGCCTCCAGCGATTACGACAGTTACCTGAAGCTGAAGCAGACGGCCCGTGACCGTGGTGTCTGGTTCCGCTATGAGACCAACGTAGGTGCAGGTCTGCCTATTATCGGCACTATCAACGACCTGTGCAACTCTGGTGATAAGATCCTGAAGATTGAGGCCATCCTCTCTGGTACGCTTAACTTCATCTTCAATGAGATTGCTGCCGACGTGCCCTTCTCTGAAACCGTCCGTCGTGCCAAAGAACAGCGCTATTCAGAACCTGACCCACGTATCGACCTGAGCGGTACGGATGTGATTCGCAAACTCGTCATCCTTACCCGTGAGGCTGGTTATAAGGTGGAACAGGACGATGTAGAGAAGCATCTCTTCGTGCCCAACGACTACTTCGAGGGAAGTCTTGATGACTTCTGGAAGCGTCTGCCCGAGCTCGATGCCGACTTTGAGGCTCGTCGCCAGAAGCTGGAAGCAGAGAACAAGCGTTGGCGCTTCGTGGCAACGATGGAGAACGGCAAGACGAACGTCGCCCTCAAGGAGGTGCCTTACGGCCATCCCTTCTATGGTCTGGAAGGTTCCAACAACATCGTGCTGCTGACCACCGAGCGCTATAAGGAGTATCCTATGCTGATTCAGGGCTACGGCGCTGGTGCAGCTGTGACTGCCGCTGGTGTCTTTGCAAATATTATGTCAATCGCCAATATTTAGTTTATGAAGCATATCATCATACTTGGTGATGGCATGGCAGATCTTCCCGTCGAGCGACTCGGTGGGAAGACCTTATTGCAATATGCCCATAAACCCATGATGGACCAGTTGGCCCGTGAAGGCCGCTGTGGCAGGCTTATCACCGTGCCAGAGGGGTTTCCTCCTGGATCGGAAGTGGCCAATACAGCCATCCTCGGCTATGACCTGAATA
>CAMJDL010000097.1 GCA_946404405.1 uncultured Prevotella sp. | reverse complement strand
CCCTTGCTGATGACCTCAGCCTGACCGCTGGCCACGATGAAGAAGCGCTGCTTGTCCTTGCCCTCCTCCACGAAGAGCTTATCAACATCCACCTCCTTCGTCTCGAACGAGCTTACCAGACGGTTCAGAATCTCGTCGTCGAACTCCGAGAACAGGGGGATGGCCTTCAGGTTCTTGGCCGTAAACGAGGGCTGTCCGTTGACATACTGAATAGGCAGTCGGTCGTTCTTACGGAGTTCTACCTTTGTGCGGTTCACGCGGAACGTGCCGCCGCTGACCTGCACCCAGGGGAGCAACTTCAAAAGCAAACGAGGAGTGATCGAGCCCATCTGCGGGGCGGTCTTGGTGGTGGTCGCCAGCCTTCTGGCGGTAGCAGTGGTCACACTGCGCTGAAGATTTGATTCTGCCATAACTTTTAATTTTTACATTATTACATTATTTCATTTTTTAATTGTCACCTTATGGGTTGTTCCTTCTACGTGTTCTACGCTGAGAACGTTATATCCCTGTTCCTTCGCATTGCGTGGAACGTTGTCGAGAGGCTCGCCTTCAGCGAGTAGCACTTCCAAGATGTCGCCCTCGTTGAGTTTCGAGAGCTCAATCTTCGTCTTCACGAAGGTCATCGGGCAATGCTCCTTCGTAATGTCTAAAACTTTTGTTGCCATATTGTTGTCGGTTTAAATAAATAATGTTTGTCCACCTTCGCTGAGGTTCAGAAACGATGCCACGCCGAGCACATCCTTCACCTCAGGAATAAAGTCCTCCTTCTTCAGACCCAGCACATGCATCGCCATCTCGCAGGCGTACATATTAATACCTAATGCCTTGGCGGCCTCCACCAATTCCTCCAGTGTTGCCACGTTGTTCTTCTTCATCAGATAGCGGAAGATCTTAGGACCAGCACCGAGGAAGTTAAAACGTGAGGTAGGTGTCACCTTCAGGCCGCCCATCATGAATCCGAAGATCTTGGTGAGCCAGTTGCCGCCCGTAAAGCTTCTACCCTGCTTTTTCTTGATGGCGTCGAGGCCCCAGAACGTGAAGAAGATGTTGACCTCATACCCTACTGCTGCCGCGCCCGTACCTAATGTAAATACCGCCGTCAGCTTGTCGAAATCGCCACTGAAGGCGATGATGCTCAGTTTCTTGTTTTCTGCCATGTCTTTGTCGGTTTAAATATCTGGGTGCAAAGTTAGTTGGTATTTTGCACGTGGGCAATCGCCCATTCATGGCATTTCGCATACCCTTGATATGGTATATGTCAACGAAAAGCCGCTGACATCTTGGAAATAAAAATAAATCCATATTTATTTTGTATTTCGCTCAATTTACACTATCTTTGCAATCAAAACTTAAAACAAGATGAAAGATATCAAGCGAATTGTATTGACGGGTGGGCCTTGCGCAGGCAAGACGACGGCATTGGTGCGTATTATCGAGCACTTTTCGAATCTGGGCTTTAAGGTGTTTACGGTGCCCGAAGTTCCAACGATGTACAGTCAGGGTGGCTGGAGCTACCTGACGCCTAACCACGACCTCTATTATGAGGGTGAGTTGGCTATCCTGCGTACGCAGCTGGCCTTGGAGGACTCGTTTATGAGGTTGGCGGAGACATGCACGAAGCCTACGTTCATCGTCTGCGACCGCGGTACGATGGACATCTCGGCATATATAGACCCGGCGATGTGGGAGGAGTTGTGTCAGAAGTGTGGCACGAACTCGAACGAGCTGCGTCAGCGCTATGATGCCGTTCTGCATCTGGTAAGTGCTGCCGACGGTGCCGAGCAGTATTACACGACTGCCACCAACTCGACCCGCTACGAGCAGGCTAACGAGGAAGGTCTGCGCATTGCGCGCGACTTGGATAAAAAGGTGAATAAGTCGTGGACGGGACATCCGCATCTGCGCGTCATCAACAACCACGACGACTTCGATACGAAGCTGCGCCGTGTGTTGAAGGAAATCAGTAATGTGCTTGAGATACCGCAGCCCATCGAGGATGAGCGCACGTATATCGTAGAACTGACGGGACAGTTGCCCGAGAATATTGAGAGCGAGATAACGCAGACCTATCTGGTGGCCGATCCGGATTGCGAGATCCGTCTGCGTCGTCGTAGCTGGAGCGGAGAAGTGGTCAACGTGCACAAAACAAAGAAGCGTATATCGGCTAATGAGGTGCTGGAAACGGAACGTCAGGTGAGCAATGCGCTGTACGAGAGTTTGCTGCAACAGGCCGACCCCTATCGTGCCACCATCCGCAAGACACGTCGCAGCTTTATCTGGCGTGGTCAGTTCTTCCAGATTGACACCTTCCACGAGCCTGTCGATAATCTGGTGCTGTTGGAGACGAAGGGTGTGGCCCAGCAGGAGAGCGTCAACTTCCCACCGTTTATCAAGGTCATCAAGGACGTGACGGGTAATCATGAGTACTATAATTATAATATTGCGCTGAGACGTTGAAGGTTGAACGTTGAAGGTTGAACGTTGAACGAGGAAAACTGGGTGTTTTGCTGAAGAAAAATAACCGTTCGCTGAAACTTTTCGGTGGACGGTTAAACTTTTCATACCTTTGCTGCGTCAAAGAAAGCGAGTTGAGAAAACAACGCAGAAACTTTTTAAATATAAACAATTCAAAAACTAAAAGATTATGAAAAAGATTGTAATGACAATGGTAGCCCTGCTGACTATGACAGCAGCTGTAGCACAGAACAACGGAAACGGTGAACGCAGATTCCAGAGACCTACACCTGAAGACCAGACCAACCGCATGGCCGAACAGCTGAAGCTGGACGACAAGCAGAAGGCAAAGTTGCTCGACCTGAACAAGGAGTACGAGAGCGTGCTGATGGGTGGCATGGGCCGTGGTTTTGGCAGAGGTCAGGGTGGTCCTGGCTTTGGCGGTGGCGGTTTCCAGGGTGGACAGCAAGGCCAGCGTCCTCAGCTGACAGACGAGCAGCGTGCAGAGATGCAGAAGCAGATGCAGGAGCGTCAGGAGAAGCGCCAGGAGTACGAGAAGAAACTGCAGAAGATTCTGACCGACGACCAGTATAAGACCTATCAGGAGCAGCAGCAACAGCGTCGCGGACGTGGCGGCTTTGGCGGCGGACAGGGTGGTCCTCGTGGTCAGCGTCCAAACATGTAAGAAGACATATATATCAGGATAACAAAATAAGCAAAGGAAATCGTTTTTATTCGATTTCCTTTGTTTTTATGAAATAATATCGCTATCTTTGCAACACTAAATCTATTGTTATATGGACTTACTTCACATCATTGCAGTAGTGGCCCTTGTCGTCATCGGCGTGGTCATCTACATCAACAAAAGGAAGAATCAGTAACTGAAAGTCAGCTCTTTGCCGCACTTGACGGGTATCTGCTGACCAGCGACGATGAGAGTGCCGTTGCCTTCGGTGGCGAGCACCTTCACCTCGTGGCGGTTCATTTCAACATGTATCATACCATGTGGCGTGGGGACGTCGCCCTGCATCCACTCGAGGTCGCCTAAATGGGGTTCGACGACGAACGCCTCGTAGCCGGGCTTGGTAGGACGGACGCCTAAATAGTACTTGCCCAGCAGATAGACGGGCGAGGCTCCCCAGGCATGACACAGCGACTTGCCGTAGGGCCGACCATACATGGCCAAATGCTGGGTGCCCGTCTCCGTGGGTACGTACTTCTCCCAGAACGAGGTGGCTCCCTCGCGCAGCATACCGCCCCAATAGTCGCGCATCTCCTGTAACACCTGTGTGTGCAAACCGTCGATGCAGAGCGTTTCCAGTTCGTAGAAACGCATGTAGGGTGTGGTGATGGGGTCTATCTTCGGATTGAGCATGACACTCTGCATAATCTCGCGACGCTCCTCCTCATAGGCCAGTCCGTAGAGAATGGCGAACATATTGGGGAACTTGGTAATCTGACGATTCATCTGCCCGTCCTCGATGGCGTGATAGTATGCTTTTGTATCGTAGCTCCAGAAGATCTGCTTGATTTTGTTGCGCAACTCTTCGGATTTAACGCGATAGTCGCTCTTGTTGATGCCTAAGAGTTTGGCACAGAGAGCCATTGTCTCCATAGCTTTCATGAGCAGAATCTGTTCGAAGCACAGCGTGCCCCGCTTATGCATGGGGAAGTCGACCCAATCGACGAAAATCCAGTCATCGGGTTGTCCCTCGGCCATACCGTCGGCATTCAGACGGCTTTCGACATAGTCCATCAGCGTCACCATGCGAGGCCACATCTCACGGACAAAGTCCACGTCACCCGTATACTGGTAGTAGTCGAGAATAGACTTGAACCAGTAGAACGTGTAGTCCATGATGGTGTTGATATGGGCTGTGACGGGATCCTTGCCGCGGAGCTGACGAATGGTGCGCTTGACGCATTCGCTGTCGAAGCGCAGGTAGTAGTTCATCAGATACGACTGGATAGCGTCGCCCGACCACGTCCAGCGATCACGCTTGATGCCGTCCATAAAGAATTCGCGTGTGGTGAGGTCCATCGTGTAGGCTGCCACATCCCAAATGCGGTTGATGTCGTCTTCAGAGCAACGGAAAGAGCCCGTGTGCTGTGCGTCGTGTGGTGCGTATTCGTAGTCCATCAGCACGTCGTCGTAGCTGGCATCGCCGTCCTTCTCGATATAGACATAGCGGAAGGCCTTGCTACCACACAAAGGGTCAGACCCTTTGTGTGAATTTAGGACGTCGAGCGTTTCGCAGTGCTCCTTGTCGAGGGCCTCCTCACGGCTTTCACCATAGTAGATGCGGACGGTGCCCTGAAGGTTCTTTATTTTCAGATAACCGAAGGTCTCGCGGCCAAAGTCGTAGAGGGTGCCCGACGGTTCTCCGTCGGGAATGGTGGCTGATACGGGGCATCGCTCTTCGCGTTCCAAGCGGAAGGATGAGGGTGGGGTGTTGATGTCGTCGAAGTGCCACGAGGCGGCAGGTACGTAGATGCCGGAGCCATGTGCTATGCCATTCTCGTCAATCCACAGCTTGTCTTCGTAGGTCGCCAGCCATGTGGAATCAGTATGGATGGTCTCTCCGTCGATGAAGATGGCTGGGGGCATGGCTTGGTTCCATACCTTGATATTCAGCTTGTGGTCGCCCTTAGGTACGACAAACGTTTGGGGCATACCATATTGCAGTTTGCCGTCGAGAGCCAGATTAAACTGACCCTCGGCGGCAATACTGATAGTCTCGTCCCGTTCCAAGGAGAAGGCTTTACTGAATTCTACCGTGACGTAGTGGGAGTCCTGCTTCCAGAAAGGCGGGAACATTGCTCCGCGTTCCGTACGGCGGTTGTTGAAGATGTTGCCCAACCATATCTCGAAGTCTCCTGGATACCATATCCATGTTGCCGTTGTCGTCTTCATGTATACTTTATTTATATAATGAAGACGCATGGCGGGGCGTTTTGTCACCTGTAGTTTAGACTACTTGCCACTTTTATCGTCGGACTTCTTGTTAGCCTCCTTCTTTACCTCAGTAGCCTTATAACCGAACTTGCTAAAACTCTTGATGATATTCTCAGGCGTGGTCTTCTCGGCATCGTAGGTGACAGTAACTGTCTGTTTAGGAATGTCGCACTCAATCTCCTTGATGCCCTTCTCGAATCGAAGGTTGCCTTTGATTTTGTTTTCACAGCTGGCGCAGTGCATCTGCGGCAGAGTAGTAACGACAACAGTTTTGATGTCCTTAGCCATGCTAACAACTGCGGTCAGCATCATGGCACCTAATACTAATACTTTTTTCATAATTGTTATTTCTTTAATTATTAATTTTCAATTATCAATTATTAATTTTCAATTGATTACAGTCTTCCGAAATTCACGCGGATACCGGCATAGAACATAGCACCCTGCACAGGTCCCCACACCATCGTGGGGTCGAACGTACTGCTCCAAGGGTCAGCAGCATTGATGATGGTCTGCTTCTGACGGAATCCTGTCAGGTTCTCGCCACCGATATAGACGGAGAAATGACGGAACCAGCGCGTAATCTGAGCCGATACCTGTTCGTAGGCTCCGAAAGTGTTGTCCCAAAGGCCATTGACAGGAGTCGGCATGCGTCCGCCGCCATTCAGTTGCAGCGTAGCGTCGAACTGCCAAAGACCGAGAGGCGTCTTGTAGCTGGCGGTGACGAGACCCTTATAACGGCTGGTGAGAGGCTTCTCCATGAGTTCGCCGCCGTAGGTACATTTCACGTCGTTGAGTCGCCATGCAGCAGTGAGCTCCAAACCTTTGACGACGGGATAGGTAGCGTCAATCTGAAAGGTATTGGAATATGACTTGCCGTCGAGATTGGTGATACGAATCTCAGAAGGGTTGCTATCGTAGTCGATGACGGCCTGCTGACTGAAACGGGTGTGGTAGTACTCGGCATTCAGTTTCAGCGTCTTGCCGAATAGGGGAATGTAGAACGAACTGCTGATGCCGTAGTTCCAAGCCTGTTCCTGTTCCAAGTCGTCGATGACCAGTTCGCGTCCGCTGGCCAGCAGATTGTTGTTCTCTGCCAGCGCGTGAACGGTACGATAACCCTTACCAGCCGAGAGACGTAGGCTGACAATCTCATTGGGTGTCAGCTTCAGGTGGAAACGGGGTGTGACAAACGTACCGAAACGACTGCTGTGGTCGGCACGAACGCCAGCCATTGCCACCACCTTATCGTTCAGGTTGTAGGTGTACTGGGCGTAGGCACCTGAAACAGTTTCTTTGTCATCCTTAGTCAGGTAATCATAGTTTATAGAAAAACCTGCCGACAGGTTATGCTGTTCAGTAAAGTTGTTCTCGAACAACAACTGGGCATAGGCATTCTTCTGGTTTACGCTGTAGTGTTTGTCACCGTAGTTGGCATCCAGCAGATGCATCGAGGCATTGCCCATCACGGCAAGGTTCGTGCCATGTTCCGGATTGAGGATGAAAGCGTGTTTCATGTAGCCCTCGTAGCGGTCGGTCTCAATACCTATCTTATAGAGGTGATGGGTGTTAGGTGCTGTGTGATGCGTCTGACCACCCTCGCGTTTCTCCTTCACCATGCTGATGCCTCCGTGAAAGAGGTAGCTATCGCTCTTATATTTCCAGCGGTTCTGCAGGTTCCACTGACGCACGTTGGGCTGATCCTGAAAACCGTCGTCGTTCTGGTCGTGGTGCCCCCATTCGTTCTGATAGTGGGCCAGAATCTCCGTACTCAGACGGTCGTTCATGTGCACGTTAGCATCGGCGTTAGCCTCCATCTTTCCCATGGTGTTGCCGAAAAGGTTTACGGTGACGCCTTGCTCATCGTCGGGCTTCAGATATTCTACGTCAATCTGTCCCGTAATGCTTTCGTAGCCATTGCGTACAGACGACGAACCTTTCGATACCTGGATGCTTTTCATCCAAGGTCCAGGCACATAGTCGAGGGCATAGGGAGCAGCTGCTCCGCGGAAGTTGGGCAAATTCTCTGTCAACATCTGCACATAGGTTCCGCTCAGCCCTAACAACTTGATTTGCTTGGCACCAGTAGCGGCATCGCTGTAGTTGACGTCAACCGACGGGTTGGTGGTGAAGCTCTCGCCAAGGTTGCAGCAAGCCGCCTTGAACAACTCATCGCGCGTAATCAGCTGGGCATTGGTAGGCCCTTTGATGCGACGGGTACCTGAACGACGTGACGTAATCGTAATGTTCTGAAGGTTCGCCTCCTTATCAACGTCCAACGAGTCATTATCCTGTCCGAATGCAGACAGGGATAGCATCATAACGATACTAGTCAGTATAAATCTCATTTTTTCTAATATTGATGTTAATATGATACAATAGTCCATCGGGATACTGTCCTGTAAGACAATTCCCTGAAACACATAATCATATTAAAATCAAATAAGCAAGACGCGAATAAAGTTCAGATAGTCGCGGGGTGGACTCTTCCACACCTGCGGAACAAACTGACTGACAGCCTTGTGCTCGGTAGGTACCAACCATTCTGCGACAAGGCTTGGCAGAACGGCCAGCAGGGGCTGCATCACGTGGAAGTCGTAGGTGACGGTCTGTGCCATATTCGTCGGCGAGAGTTCGAAATACTCCGTCGTCATGCAGCTGGCATTCATATCACAGCTCATATTGCCCATACTATTGCTGTTGAATACGGTCATCACCTTGAGTGTTCCCGTATGTGCACAGCGCGTAATAGTGATACCACTTCCAATAAACAGCAACGTCATTGAAAGCAGCAACGAGAGGCAGATATGACTGAATTTCTTCATTTCAGTTGCAAAAATAGATATTTTTTTTCAATCTTGTATATTTATCCTCAAATCCTTAAATATGTTTAACAAAAAACGGGCATGCCATGCACGCCCGCCATTGATAAAAGTATTATGGTTTAGAGGGGATAGTCCTCGAAAGCATAGAGCACGGTGCTCAGGTAACGTTCACCCGTATCAGGCAGTAAAACGACAATCTTCTTGCCCTTGTTTTCAGGGCGCTTAGCCACCTGAATGGCAGCGAAGAGGGCAGCACCAGCAGAGATACCTACCAACAGACCTTCCGACTGGGCAATCTCACGACCTGTACGGATGGCATCGTCATTCTCTACGTCGAACACCTCGTCGATGACATCAGCATCGTAGGTCTTGGGCACAAAGCCGGCACCGATACCCTGAATCTTGTGAGGACCGCTCTGGCCACCGTTCAGTACTGGGCTTGACTTAGGCTCAACAGCGATGATCTTCACGTTGGGATTCTGTTCCTTCAGGAATTTACCAGTACCGGAGATAGTACCGCCCGTACCTACACCACCAATAAAGATGTCTACCTTGCCGTCGGTGTCGCGCCAAATTTCAGGACCCGTGGTGGCATAGTGCTTGGCGGGGTTGGCACCGTTCTCAAACTGTTGCAGGATGACGGCTCCAGGGATAGAGTCGCGCAACTCCTCGGCGGCGCGGATGGCACCTGGCATGCCGTCTTTGCCAGA
>CAMJDL010000096.1 GCA_946404405.1 uncultured Prevotella sp. | reverse complement strand
CTGCCTGCTCAGTATCTCATTCCGTTAGCGACTGCAAACATAGTAACTTTGTGAGGTCATGCCATTCGTATGATTGTGAATGAGATCCCGGTCAGACGCTCTAATTGACGAATACTTGCGCCATATTGTTTGGTCTTTCTGAGAATGTCCAAACGCTTGTCACGAGAATAAAGCAATAAATCTGTTGGTTGTCTGAGCCCAAATGATTCAGATAGAAATGACTTTATCTCATCATCGCCCCGTCTTCTTCCCTCATTATTAAAATCCAAAACCAATGAGGCTTTTGGCAATAGCTCAAATACAAGTGCACGCAGTTCGGCAAAGGGTAAAAATTTAAGAACAGGTCGGATTGAACAGATTGTTTGCTGACCTTCAATATAATTCTCATACTCAATCCAACTGCTCCACCTATAATCACCGATTGATTTCGAGATGCCAGCAGCTACAGGGTTCTGATGAATATAGCGTAAAAGAGTTAAGAAATAAGCTTCGTTGTTGACGACCTCACTCCTAAATCTGTTCTGAAACAAGTGGCCCACATGCTGGTATTTACCATTATAATAATGAGCATAGGCGACGGTAATGCGTTTGATAACTGTAGATAGTTCTTCTGCCGTTTCCCTAATTAGCAAATGAACATGATTAGTCATCAAACAATAAGCATAGATCGTACATCGAGAAGGTTGAGGCTTTCCGTCCTCATCTCTGAAGAAGACGACGTGATATAGCTGTTTCTTGAAAAAAGCATAATCCTCATCATCTTCAAAGATGTCCTGCCGATTAATGCCCCTTAGCATCACATGATAGATGCCTAAGTCACTTTTCTCTCTTGGTTTGCGTCCCATAGTTATTTGTTTAAGTTTAATGATGCAAAGGTACATAAAAACAATGAAACCGCAAAGAAATCAGGAAAAATCTTCCACGCAGTTATCTAAAATAGTTCAAAAAGGAGAAACCATCACCAAATAATCTCCCCCCTTACCTCACAAAGTGTCTGACACTTCTATGTTGTAACCATTCGCGTGACAATTGGGACAATTGGACAGTCATTTTTTGCGCACCTCGGAAAGAGAAGAACCATCCCTACCTTCTCGGAAGTAGAAAAAATCAATTGTCCTTTGTCCCAATTGTCACGCTACAATATTTTCTCACTCTAACTTTGCAACTTTGTTTTTAGCGAAGGTAAATGAAATGAACGAGAATTTCGTTATTTTAAAGATAATGGTCTTTTCGCTTTTGGTGTGAATGACGATACAACGAATTAGAGGGTGTAATTAGAGGTCTTTGATCTCTTTTTTCAAAGTCGGGGACATAGGTTTCCTGCAAGAGGGAAAATTTTCCTCTTTGTACACGATCGGCGGGCAAAGGCCTCAAGGAGATCAGAGAGGTCTTTGGAGATCAGAGAGGTCATAGATCTTTTCCTAAAATCAATGACCTGTCTCCGAGATCCTGTGACAATTGGGACAAAAGACAATGCATTTTTTCTCCCCAAAGGAAGAGAAGAGAGAGTTTGATAATATGATTATAATTCTATATTTATAAATCATTTGCTTCTGTTCCTTAACATACAACTCCAATCTTGTGCGCAAAAATGGCTGTCCAATTGTCCCAATTGTCACACCACACCTCTCAAAGAGTCAGGCACCCCGTGAGCATAGGGCTGAGATGCCGAAGGGTGGTTCACCAGAAGGCAGCGGACAAGAGTTGGTGCTGGTACCGTGTAATTAGAGGGGCAGATCATAGATCTTTTCCTATAAATCAATGACCTGCCCCTGAGATTTTTATTTTTCTATTGTTAGGTGTTCTTTTCGCGAAATTCGTCTATATCCTTGATAGCCTTGTTCAGCGAGCGCATCTCACGGTAAAAGACATAGGATAATACGGCTAATGTGATGCCAATCACTACGAAATCAACAAGCAATCTGTCACTTGAGGGGAAAGGGATGTCTGTGCCGTGATAAACGTCAAACAGAAGCCATACTACCCAGAGAAATATGAAAGGAAGTATGCCGAATGTGTAAAGCTTCTCCCTGCGCTTGAAGGTTATCAGCCGCTGCTGGGCACTGAGCACGTCGTCGACTGCCAGATGCTTATCGCGGATGGTGCTGACATTCCAAAAGTTGAAAACGGCCTCACCAACAATCACAAGTCCTACGACAATAATCGGTAGCCATGAAACGCCGACGATGCTTCTCAGGGCGTAAACTAAAAAGGGTAATATCACCAGTTCGCCTACGCTACACCAAATACTCATCTGTTTGATCCAAGACACGTGGCCTTTCATCGCCTCTCTCAACAGACGGCGGCTGACAATCTCCTGCTGTTCCACACGGTTCTTAAACTCTGCGACCTGACTGCGAAGTTCTTCCAATTCCTGTAAGCTGTTGTTCTGATTTTCCATAATTCCTGTCGTTTTTTATTCGTTTGACATGTTTTTTAATTCCTCCTTGATACGGTAGAGACGAACTGAAACGTTCTTCACTGTAATGCCCATGATGGCAGCAATCTCTTCGTAGCTGATGTTCTCCAGCCATAGCAGAATAATGGCACGATCGAATTGACCAAGTTTGGCAATACGCCTTCGAAGCATATCCATCTGTCGAGAGTTCTGATTACTTTCCGTCTCTTCGTAGGGATTGATGTCCATCGTTAGGGGAACAGTCCTGTTTCTCCGTTTCTTGTGATCGAGTGAGATACACACATTCAGACTGACGCGATAGATCCAAGAGCGCACATTGCTTCGCCCTTCAAATGTTGGCATACTCTTCCACAGGTTGATAAGAACTTCCTGGAATAAGTCGGCAACCTCATCTTGGTCTTGGGAGAACATGTAGCAGACGGTGTAAATCGTACTGCGGTTAGCCCTTACCATTTTTTCAAACTCACGTTCTAAATCGTTCATTTTTACTTGTTTGATAAATTATCCTTTGATAGTAAGTCACAAGATGGAGGAAAAAAACTACAGAAAATCAAATAAATTTTTGCAAAGGTATCGATTTGATTTGAAACCCAAAAAAAATTATCATTGAAAAGAGATAGCGATTAGGTATTTTTCAAAAAATATCAAAACAAATACAAGAAATGCCGAAAGTTTTTGTAACTTTGCCATCAAAATTAAATCATAGTTGAGAACATGGTAACGAAAAGTAGAACGACAGAGAAGAAAGGGACAACGAAGAGCAAAACTCGCAAGAAAAAGTCTCAGGCAGTGAGGACTCCTAAGATTTCATGGGTAGTGAAGCCTGACAAGATGACGCTTGAAGAGTGGCAACGGGCACTGCGCAAGCAGATTGCCGGAGAAGAAGCGATGGCTGTCGCTGCAGTCGATGAAAAGAATCTGCCTGGCGAATACGAGGTTAAGAACCCACAGACGAAACAGACCTATAAGGTTGTGTATCGTGGCGAAGGCAGTCCGTGGAACTATTGCTCATGCATGGACTTCAAAACCAATCATCTCTGTGCATGCAAACATCTTGAAAAGGTGAAACTATGGATTAGTGAGACCAGGGGGAAGAAGGTTCACAAGGAGTTACCTGCCTATACTTCCGTCTATCTGTCGTACACCGATGGTCGTCAGGTGAAGATCCGTGTGGGCAGCGATCACCATGAGGAGTTCATGCAGCTGGCTGCACATTATTTCGATGCTGAAGGTGTGATGTTTCCGTATGCCTTTGAAGACTACGACAAGCTGATGACCGAAGCCCTGGCTATCGACCCGTCGTTCCGTTTCTATCAGGATGCCATAGATTTCATTATCGAACAGCGCGAGCGGAAGTTCCGGCAGCAGCTTATTAACAAATACACCGACGAACGGCTTGACCAGTTGCTGACGGTCTCGCTCTACCCCTATCAGAAAGAGGGCATACGTTTTGCTTTCGAGAGGGGGCGCAGCATCATTGCCGACGAGATGGGCCTCGGCAAGACCATCCAGGCCATCGGCACGGCAGAGCTGTTGCGGCGCGAAGGACTGGCAGAGCAGATAATGATTGTCTGTCCCACGTCGCTGAAATACCAGTGGCAGCGGGAGATTGAACGATTCACGAAAGACACAGACCGTTCGCCAGATCATCCCTTAACCCTCGTCATCGAGGGTAATCCCCTGAAACGCAAGGAGCAGTACGCCTCAGACATTCCATACAAAATTGTTTCCTACAACTGCATGTCGAATGATGTGAAGATGTGGGGATCGCTACAGACCGAAGTGCTCATCATGGATGAGGTGCAGCGTCTGAAGAACTGGAAGACACAGATATCAATGGCCGCCCGCAAGGTGCGCTCCGACTATGCCGTCATCCTCTCAGGCACGCCTTTGGAGAATAAGCTCGAGGAACTCTATTCCGTGATGGAGTTTGCCGACAACTATTGCCTCGGCCCCTACTGGCAGTTCCGCGCCGACTGCATCGTAACCGATGATGGCGGCAAGGTCATCGGCTATAAGAATCTTAATAAGGTGGGCGAGACAGCCCGTGAAAGGCTTATCCGCCGCACGAAGAAGCAGGTGGCCCTGCAGATGCCGAAACGTACAGACCAGAACTTATTCGTGCCGATGACTACCGAGCAGAGGGGGATGCACGAGGAATACAAGGAGCAGGTAGCCAAGCTGGTCTATAAATGGCGCCGGACACACTTCCTCTCGGAAACAGACCGCAAGAAGCTTCTGCAATTCCTATCCATGATGCGCATGGTGTGCGACTCTACCTACATCCTAGACCAGAAGTCACGTTACGACACAAAGGTCACTGAGACAATGAGCATCCTCCAGTCGGTATTCGACAACGGTGACGAGAAGGTGGTCATTTTCAGCCAGTGGGAGCGCATGACGCGCCTCATCGCCTACGAACTCGACAAGATGGGCATCGGCTATGAATATCTGCATGGCGGTGTACCTTCGGCCAAGCGCCGCGACCTCATCATCAACTTCACCGACGACCCCGACAGCCGTGTGTTCCTCTCCACCGATGCAGGAAGCACGGGTCTTAATCTGCAAGCCGGCAGCATCATGATCAATCTCGACCTGCCCTGGAATCCAGCAGTCCTTGAGCAGCGCATCGCCCGCATCTACCGACTCGGTCAGGAGCGCAATGTGCAGGTCATCAATCTTGTGGCTAGAGATACCATCGAGGAGAGCATGCTCGGCAAGCTCCGCTTCAAGACCGCCATGTTCGAGGGCGTGCTCGACAATGGCGAGGATACCATCTTCCTCGGCAATGAGACCAAGTTCACCGCAATGATGGATACGCTCGGCGAAGTCTTGGAGGAAGAAAAGCAGCAGCCCGCTCCTGAAGTATCTGATACGGAAGCCGACGAGCCGGAACCCTTGAAAGAGGAATTGTCCAAGAGCGAGGAACCCACAAATCAGAATACCCTTGTCCAGCAAGATCAAAGCGAAGAAGAGACGGTTTCTTCCTCTTCTTCTACTTCCTCTGCCCATTCGGTTCCACGTCAGCCCCAGGAACTCGTCGCCCAGGGCATCTCCTTCCTCTCCGGCCTTGCCCAGACCCTCCAGTCGCCTGAGGCTACGCAGCAACTCGTTGATACACTCGTCGATATTGATGCAGAAACCGGCGAATCACATCTGCGCATCCCCGTTCCCGACAAACAGACCGTCCAGACCCTGCTCAACTTTGTAGGCAAACTCTTTTCAAATAACTCATAAACAGGACGAGCAATGAGCGACATCGAAGCCACCCAAGAATGCTTTTGGGAACTACGCCGCCGGAGGTTGATATAAGAGAAACTTTTTACCTATGCACAAAAATATGAGAAGTGATGAATAAAGAAGAGAAATATCGTCTGCTGACAGAGCAGATACGGAGCCTGATTGAGGGCGAGAGGGATGTGGTGGCTGTGATGGCCAATGTGGCGGCTGCCATCCATGAGACGATGGGGTTCTTCTGGACTGGGTTCTATCGAGTGATGCCGAAGGGTGGTTCGCATGAAGGCAGCGGACAAGAGTTGGTGCTGGGACCGTTCCAGGGGCCAGTGGCCTGTATGCATATCGCCTTTGGACGAGGCGTCTGTGGTGCTGCCTGGCAACGGAAGGAGACGATCGTCGTGCCAGATGTCGAGCAGTTCCCTGGTCATATCGCATGCAGCAGTCTTTCACGTTCGGAGATCGTCGTTCCCCTGTTCTCGAAGGAGGGCGAGGTGACGGCTGTGCTTGATATCGACAGCAAGGAACTGGCGACATTCGATGAGACAGACCGTCGCCATTTAGAGACCATCTGTCGCTTGTTCGAGTCTTTATAAGGCTGTTAACTCTTTGCGAAGCCGAGTGAAATGACGCTCACTTTGACATTGCCGCCCTTGCAAAGTTCTTTGGTACAGGCAATGACGGTGGCACCTGTGGTGACCACATCATCGATAATGAGCAGATGCTTGCCCTGAATGGCTGAGATGTCTTTCACCTCGAAGACACCCTCCACATTCTCGTTGCGTTCCCAGCGGCCTTTACTGGTCTGGCTCCCCTCAAAGGCATTGCGCCTGGCCACCTTGTCAAATATAGGCAGGCCGGTGATCTCGCTGACACCTCGGGCAATCTCCAGACTCTGGTTATAACCACGTTGCCGCTGGCGCTTCCTGGCCAATGGTATAGGCACAATTCCGTCGATTCCATCGAAGAATCCGGAGGTTTGCAGTTCCCTTGCCATCAGTCTGCCCATCACTTCGCCAATCTCAGGATGATTCTTGTATTTCAGTTCATAGAGGATGTTGGCGGTCTCGGAGTGAGCCTCATAATAGAAGAGGGCTGTAGCGCGCTCAATAGGAATCTGATGCCAGAACAACTTGGCCATCTCGTTCTCATAAGGATCTTTTTGGAAGCCTGTGCGAGGCAGGTGCAGGTTACACTTGGAGCAGATGATCTCCTCGCTGACGGTCAGCCGTTGGCCACACACCACGCAAAGACGAGGAGAGATAAGGTCGAGCAGGCGATGCCAGAAACTAATCGGTTTCATCGTCATCTATGTCCTCTATGTCGATGTCGTCCACATTCAGGCATTGGCGGATGATGTCGAAGCCAAAGCCCCGTCCCAAAGCGAAACGCACGAGTTTCTGATTCAGTTCGTAGTCACTCTCTGCCTTAATGCTCTTCCGCTTCTGCTTCAGCAGCGGACGGAGGATGTCAAGATACTCTATTTCGTCGATTTCATCGAGAACCCGCTGCTGGACATCCGCATCGATATGCTTCTGCCACAGGGCCTGTTGCACTTTACGACGCCCCCATTTGTTATAGCGGATCTTGTCTTTGACGAAGGCACGGGCATAGCGTTCGTCATCGACGTAGCGTTCCTTCACAAGTCGTGCGACGATGCGGTTTTGTACGGTTTCATCGAGTTCCCAGCGTCGCATTTTGTCGCGCATCTCCTGCTGACAATGCTCTGCCTGGGCACAAAGTGCAGCCAGTTGCAGGTAAGCTTCTTGTTCGGTCATGTCTTTTTTCATATCTTAGTGGCTTTAAGGAATCGCGGTTTGCCAAACTGATCCTGGCGGATAGAGATGTCGTGATACGACATCATTCTCAGCATCTGATTGAGGTCATCGGCGTAGAGGGGATTGATCTCAAAGAAGAGAGAGCCCTGAGGTTTCAGGGCCACGACGGCATATTGGGCGATGGCGCGATAGAAGAGCAGCGGATCATCGTCAGGCACGAAGAGCGCCAGATGGGGCTCGTGCTCCAGCACGTTGCATTCCATCGCCGACTTCTCTTTCTCGCAGATATAAGGGGGATTGCTCACGATGAGGTCGTAATGAGAGGTGAGAGGTGAGAGGTGAGAGGTGAGAGAAATGTTTAAAACGTCTTGCTTGACGAAGACAACATCAGCCCCCAGCTGCTTTGCATTCTTTGAGGCGATACGGAGGGCATCGTCGGAGATATCCCAGGCGGTCACTTGGGCATCGGGCAGTTCCAATGCCAAAGTGATGGCAATACACCCGCTGCCTGTTCCGATGTCGAGAATATGAGCATCGGACTGACTCGGACTGACTCGGACTTCATTGTCAGACTGATGGGAAATCTCTCGGTCTTTAGTGTCAGACTGATGGGGACTCTCTCGGACAGTCCGTGTAAGTCCGTGTTTGTCCGATGCGAGAATCCAGCGGCAGAGCTCTTCGGTTTCTGGTCTTGGAATCAGCACGCCGAGCTCCACATGGAACTGCCGTCCGAAGAAGTCTGCTACACCTATTACATATTGTATTGGCTCGCCTTTTTCCAATCGTTGCATGATTTTTTCCAGTTCCGTTTGGTCATGTGCGGATAATTCCGTAACTTTGCCGCAGAGAATGTCTGTCCACGACAAACCAAAGCGCACGTCGAGCACCCAGCGGACGATGGCTTTTGCCTCGCCAGCATCGTAGATGTGAGTCAGTCTGTGCCAGAGTTCTTTGTATTCCATTGCGCTGCAAAGATACATAAAAAAGATGAATCCACCAAGGCAATCATCTATAAACAATACACATTAAACAATAAACACTTATCAAAATATGACAGACGACGAAAAATACATGCGACGGTGCATCCAGTTGGCCAAGAACGGACAGCAGAATGCGAAGCCTAACCCGATGGTGGGGGCTGTGATAGTGAGTGCCGACGGCCGGATTATCGGTGAAGGGTATCATGTGCGTTGTGGCGAGGGACATGCCGAAGTGAATGCCTTTGCTTCCGTAAGGGCAGAGGACGAAGGCTTGTTGCCTGGGGCAACGATGTTTGTCTCCTTGGAACCTTGTTCCCATTATGGCAAGACGCCCCCTTGCGCTGATCTGATCATTAAGAAAAGAATTAGACGTGTTGTCGTGGGGTGTATCGATGAGTATGCCGAGGTACAGGGTCGAGGCATCAAGAAACTTCAGGATGCAGGCATTGAGGTCGAGGTGGGTGTACTTGAAAAGGAATGTAAGGACCTCAACCGTCGTTTCTTCACATTCCATCGGGAAAACCGGCCGCATATCATCTTAA
>CAMJDL010000095.1 GCA_946404405.1 uncultured Prevotella sp. | reverse complement strand
GTCACTTTCCGGTCGTAGTCATGATACTTTACCCCCCTAAAGTATCATCGGAACGAGTCGTAGATGACGTCGAAACACCTCGAAGATGACGTCGGAACGACCCGTAGGTGACGTCCCTTTGGCTCACTTGCCTTAACGAGTACAAAGGTACAATATTAGCGAAGGACGTTGTCCGACCCTGTCCTACTATGGCACGTCAATGCAGAACTTGTCCGACAAAAACTTGACGATGTGCGGCGGCAACAGAATCATCTTCGGTTGCCAGTCCATACGCAGCAGTTCTTCACGATACGGTTCACACCAACGGCTGAACGTTCTTGTACTAACACCGGCACAGTCTGCCAGTTCTTGTTTCGTCATTGCTTTCATCTTAAATCTTGATTTAATATAACTACTTACTTCTTACATCTAACATCTTCCAGATATGCCAGATGATTTTTATACTCTTACGCGCGCAGGAATGTTGATTTTTCATTTTTGACAGTTCACGTATATACGCGCGTTAGAAAACATCTGTCTCATCTGTCTGATCTGGCGTTTCCTGCTGAGCAGATGATCCATTGACCTTACGACGTCTGATCATGGCATCAACAGCCAGTGACACGGAACGGCGCTTACGCTCATCAGGATCAATGACAACGACATAGTAGCCGCGGCTACCACCCTGCTTGTCGCTCTCAAAACCTAAGCGCGACAAAGTACGACCGATGGTGATGGGCTTGACGTGATGGTTGGGGGTACTCACAATTTCAGCCGCCCTGGCCGAACTGATGAACACACCGGGATTTTTCTCTGTAGGTTTGCGGAAATACTCATCCACCAACTCCTGTTCAGGATCCGACACACAGAAGCGATCCTTATTACGCTTGTTGATAAAATCATTCTCGGCATCCGAGAAATAGTACTCGTAGCCTTGCAGATAGAGACCGTAGACCTGCGAGTAGATGGCTTCATAGTCGAATGGTATGTCACGTGGCGACGTGATTGACTCCACCTCAAAGGGCAGCCAACGGCGGTTGCCAGATTGGTCGTTCAGAAACTGTATGTTGTTACCCGTACCGCATAAAGATGCAATAATTTTGCGGTGCTCAGCAAAGACGTCGTACGGCTGTCGTACGTCCGAAAAGCGCATGGTACTGACAGATTTCAGTCTGTTGTTCTCCTCGGGATTCATCGTATCCAGCTCTTCAAGACACACCAGCCCCGACCGGGACAAGGCTATAATGTCGTCGCTTTTCATCTGGCTGGCGTTGAACTTGATTTGGAAGTAGCGACGCAGTTCAGGCGGCAGCAGATGGGAAAACCAAGTGGTCTTACCGACACCCTGATAGCCTAACAATACCAAAATGGAACTGTTTACCTCTTCCTCGTCGAGCCATCCAGCCAACATGCCTACCAGCCACTTCTTCAGGATGCGGTAGAACAAATCCTGCTCCTTGACATCGTAAGAACCGTCGGCACCCTTGACCTGCACCGACATGGACAGCGCACGGATGCCATCGTCCGTCCCGTTCCATTTGGGCAGGCTGTCGAGATAGGTACGGAAGGGGTGGAAGGCAGGTGCATACTCAGACTTGACGATACGCTTCAGGTGTTCAAACTTTACCGTGAGTTCATCACTCATCTCCATCCATTTCGTATTTAGCCACACGTCATCGACTGGCTTCCATACATCGAACCAGATATCGTTCGTGTCGGCACCGAGATATTCGCTATACTCCTCACGTCCAGTTACCATGTTACGGCGTAATTTGACACGCGCATCGAGCCAGGCCTTAATCTCGCCAGGCTTGGCAGTCTTTTCATGACCATTATTCTGCTTTTCGGGCGGCTTGCCGCTGATGTCATCACTATGGAAAGCCATGGCCTCGGCATTGTAGTACACCTCGGGGTCGTGGCATAGTGGCACAGGTTTGGTGACACCCACCAGCGTATGGTCGGGCTCGCTACCCGTCAGATTTGAATAATAGTCCATGCCGAAGTGCTGTACACGACTATAGTAACGCGCCTGCTGATCCTTGCCGTAGCTGTCGTTCAACTCGTATTCATAGACCACATACATGCCGCCGCTCTGGTCGTTCCAGCTCAACTTGGTATGAGGGTCATCGCATACCTGTTGGCTGCCAGCCCGGATGTGAGCCACACAGAGGCCGTTTAGCCATCGGATGTTCTTCTTCTGCAGTCCGCCGCTCACCACGGCGCCAACCACTACCAGCGGCTCATAGCCCGCAGGCCACTGGTCGCCACGGATCTGCTCTACCACCGCATCCAGCATCACCTGTCGTGGCGCCTTGTCCTTTACATGTTGTAAGATTGACAGTTCCATCTTTGAATTATCTATACATCCGTTTGTATTTCTTGATATTGTGATAGATGGTGTTTACTCTTGTTGCCAATATCTCGTTATCGGCTATATTGGAATTTTCCGAAAAGTATATAGCCAATTCTATCATGGTTGCTTTTATATAAGAGTTTCTGATGGCATAAGCCAAATCACGATATATTTCGCCTTTCTTAATTTTCGAAAAATCATATTCTATCCATTGTAAATCTTCTGGTTTCTTATTGATTGAGGGACCAGCAAATGCATACTCCCAACGTTTAATAATCTCTCTGAAATATCGCCATTTAACAGGCACAACAAGACCTAAAAGAGATTGCTCCCTTTTTTCTATTTCCATAAACAACTATAATAAATTATTAATGTTAATCTGATTTAATACACCATAAGCGGTATCATCCACAAAAGAAACGGAAGAAAGGTAGGTGAGTTTTCATGACGGGCTCCCATTTCAAGAAATGCGGCCCAACAGATAGAACCAGTTTCGGATATTTGCATTGTTGTTTCTTGTTATTTGTGAGTAATGTTTTACTTTTGCGCAAAAGTACCACCAAATTATTATAACCGCAAACATTCTATGGATTATTTTCATCAGAACAGGCTTAAACCATCAAAAACAGGTACCTTTTTCCTCTTTTGCATTCAATAAACAGGTTTTTCCTGTTATGAGACGCAAAAAAAAACGGCATCTTCACAGACGCCGTTATCTTGCTAAAATCTAACCAAATATTAATTACTAACTATTAACTACTAACTAAAACCTTTATGAAAAAACTACTATGTACGCTTACTTTTGTTTGTCTCTTTATTATGAATACGGATGGGATAAACATTATACGCAATACATACCATCTTTTTTTATTTAGCCAATAGTTGCAGTCAGGAACGAGGCGTTGCCGAAGATATACAGCACATTCTCGCATGCAGGTACCAGAATGGTTTCGCCCTGATGGATGCTGATACCATTGATGTTGGCCTCACCCCATAGGCACATGACGATGACAAATGAGTCGCAGTGGAAGTCGACCTGTTGAGCAACCTGTACCACCACACGATGGACAACGAAGTGAGGGCAGTTGACTAATTGTGACGTGGGCTTGGTGCTGTCGTAGCTGCTACGGTACTCAGGCCATACACGGTAATCGATGGCATCGCGGGCTTCTTGGATATGCAGTTCGCGGGGATTGCCATGGGCATCCTTCCGACCGAAGTCATAGACGCGGTAGGTGATATCACTGGTCTCCTGAATCTCAGCCAGGAAGTTACCTGCACCGATGGCATGCAGACGTCCGGCAGGCAGGAAGAACAGGTCGCCGTCGTGAGCCTCGTGGGTAGCAATGACATCCTGCATAGGGGAGTGGCCATTGACAGGTTCGGCTGTTGCCAACTGCTCATACTCGTCAGGGGTGATGCTTTTTTTCAAACCAGCATAGATCTTCGAGCCTACATCGCTCTTAATGATGTACCACATCTCCGTCTTGCCCTGACAGCCGTGTCGCTCCATAGCCAACTTGTCGTCGGGATGCACCTGTACGGAGAGATCCTGACGCGAATCGATGAACTTCACCAACAGCGGGAACTTGTTGCCGTATTTCTTATATACTTTTTGACCAACGAGCAGACCCTTGTATTTGTCAATGAGCTCAGTGAGTGTCAGACCTACGTCAACATCGTCAATAAGTCCGCGCTCGATGGCACGGCTCTCATGTCCTGGTACACCGCTGATTTCCCAACTCTCACCGATGTTGGGCTGGGCGGTAAAGATACCCTTGAAGGGTGCAATCTGATAGCCGCCCCATAGGGTCGTTTTCAGATACGGTTCAAACTTATATGGTTTCATATCCTCTCATTTCTCATTACTCATTTCTCATTACTCATTTCCCAATGCCCCAACCTACTGCAGAAGCGCCTAGTACAGCGGCAGTACTTCCATCAAGACCACTGACTAGGAACTTGGCGTCACGGAACAGTGGATGGACATTCTCAAGATAACTCTCGCGAATAGGTTTCATAAGCAGTTCGCCAGCCTTGGTCATACCTCCAAAGAATATGAAAGCCTCGGGAGCAGAGAATACGGCAAAGTCGGCACAGACCTCGCCAAGCATACGGCCTGTCTGCTCATAAATCTCCAGAGCCAGCGCATCACCTTGTCCGGCAGCAAGACTGACATCGAGCGAGGTAATCTCAGCAGGATTTAGTCCGCGCAGAATGGAAGGACGGGCATCGCTCTGCAACAGTTCGCGAGCGGTGCGGGCCAATCCCGTTGCCGAACAATAGGTTTCGAGGCAGTCCTTACGACCACAGCCACAACTGCGTCCCTCATGACGCTGTGTAGCCACGTGTCCAAGTTCACCGGCAAAGCCATTGCTGCCATAGACCAGTTTGCCATTGATGACAACGCCCGAGCCGACACCCGTACCAAGTGTAAGAACAATGAAGTCATTCATGCCACGAGCTACACCATACATCATCTCGCCGATGGCGGCAGCATTGGCATCATTGGTCAGGGCGACGGGCACGCCTAATCGCTCTTTGAACATATCGGCCAACGGAACCACACCGTCATGAGCCCAAGGCAGATTGGGCGCATATTCGATGGTGCCATGCAAATAGTTGCCGTTAGGAGCTCCTATACCCATTGCATTGATATTGCCGATGCCGCCTACTTCTTCAATGACAGGTTCTAAGGCCTTGACGCAGGCGTCCACATACGCCTCTGCACTATCGAAACCACCAGTCTTGATGGCGGTAGTAGCCTTGATGTTACCACGGGTGTCGACAATGCCAAATACAGAGTTTGTACCACCCAAATCCAAGCCAATAACGTATGGCTTTATATTCTGTTGTTTATCCATATTTTTTCACTTCTCATTTCTCATTTCTCATTTCTCACTTCTCTAACAGAGAACGCCAGATACGTAAGGTATGCCACCTCCAAGGCGATGACCAGTGCGCCACCCATAATACCTGCTTGTTCGTTGGCAGCACCCACCAGGAACGATACTGTACCGCCTGCTACGGCCATAATCATCAAACCACTGATTTCATTGCCCTTCTCTGGACGGCGCTTCAGTGCAATGCCATAGACGATTGGGAATACACACGAGCAGCAGAAACCAATGCCACCGATGCAGATGAAGTTGAGCATGGGGTGACTAATGAACGCCAGTATCAAGGCGAATGCCAGACAACCCACGATATTCAGACGGAAAAATTTGACTTCAGACATCCTCGCCATCAGGAACATGCCAATGAAAGCACCGATGGTACGGCAGACGAAATACACCTGTGGTGCCACACCAGCAGCCTCCTTGGTATAGGCGAAGCGCGATATCATGACCTTCGATGACAGGAAGTTTGTGCTGACATCAGTACCTACAGCAAAGAAGATGCCGAAGAACAATAGCAGGATGGTCTTGTCGGAAAGTAAGGCCAGTGTCTGGCCAATGCCGGTACTCTGTTGGCAGGTTTCGCGGGGAATCGGTGTGACAAGCAGCCAAAGGCCGGAGATTAGCGTAATAGCTCCCATGATGGGAAAACAGTAGTACCATTTGCCCTCATCGCCGCCACCAAACCAGTTGACAGCAGCCAAGACGATGAAGGGCCCGACAAACGACGAGATGGCCTTGACCACCTGACCAGCTGTCAGACTTGAGGTCAGCAGTTTCTCGTCAGTAATCACGTTCTGCAGCAGCGGATTGACCGACACCTGCAGAATGGCATTACCGATACCCAACATGGCGTAGGCAGCCAGTGTCATCGCACTGTCGTAATGCAGTAACGGCAAAGCCATACCGATGACGGTGATGAGCATTGACAACAATACAGTATTCTTGCGTCCGATACGGTTCATCATCACTCCAAAGGGCACGCCCAATAGGAAGAACCATACGAACACCACCGACGGGATGAGTCCTGCCATCGTCGACGACCAACCGAAGGCCGATGCGGCATAGTCAGACGAGATTCCCACGATGTCGCAGAAACCCATCACAAAGAAACCAAACAGGACAGGCAGCGCTGCCCACACAGAATTATTCTTTTTCATAGTCACTCTTGATGTTTCACATCGAGCCTGCTTTCGCTCGGCAAAGCTCAAACAAGTTTGGCTTTGCTCTCGCTTAATCGCAGCCTTCACTTTTACCTTCTACTGTGGCTGTTTGCCTATGTAGGCGAGAATACCACCGTCGACGTAGAGCACGTGACCATTCACGGCGTCAGAGGCATGAGAAGCCAGGAATACTGCAGGACCACCCAACTCTGATGGATCGAGCCAACGACCAGCAGGTGTCTTGGCACAGATAAAGCTGTCGAACGGATGACGGCTGCCGTCAGGCTGGCGCTCACGAAGAGGAGCAGTCTGTGGTGTAGCGATATAGCCAGGGCCAATACCATTACACTGGATATTGTACTCACCATACTCAGAGCAGATGTTGCGGGTGAGCATCTTCAGACCGCCCTTAGCTGCAGCATAAGCAGAAACTGTCTCACGACCAAGTTCTGACATCATAGAGCAGATATTGATAATCTTACCCTCCTTACGCTCCATCATCTCTGGCAGTACTGCTGCAGAGCAGATATATGGTGCAACGAGGTCGATGTCGATGACCTGCTGGAACTCTTCACGCTTCATCTCATGCATAGGGATACGCTTGATGATACCTGCGTTGTTTACGAGGATATCAATCTGACCTACCTCTGCATGTATCTTTTCTACGAGAGCCTTAACGCCTACTTCGTCAGTAACGTCACATACATAGCCCTTGACATTCGTGATGCCAGCCTCTTTGTAGTTTTCAAGACCACGCTGAAGAGCCTCTTCATTGCGGTCATTAAAGATAATAGTTTTGATACCAGCGGCTACAAAAGCCTTTGCAATGTTGAAACCAATGCCGTAAGAGGCACCCGTAATCCAGGCATTCTTGCCTTCTAATGAAAAAATGTTTGCCATAATGTTTTCTTTTTACTTTTTTACCTTTTTACTTTTTTATCTTTATTTGTTTACTTTTATCCAGTCGACATCGAGCCAGCCACGAGGCTCTTTTCTTTTCTTGCACTCGGCAACAAAACCGAATTTGGCACCAATCCATTTGCCTTCACGCATGGTGAAGGGGTCGCCGGCATCCTTGAAGCGTTTGCCGTCAAGACTGTAGCTGTAATTGCAGATACCGTCCTTAACCTTTATACGTAGGTACATATCTATATAAATAGCGGGAGAATAAGGGATGGTATCACGTTCTGTGGCTTTCAACGTGGCGATGGTCTGCTGTGTCTCTGCTTGTCCTTCGTCAGCACCGATGCAGGTGTGACGCTGGAGCAGGAAACTATCGCCCTGACGCTGCAAGACGAGTGCGCTGTAACTGCGTCCCATCATGACGAGACCGCCATATTGTCCGTCCTCTTTGGCGGCAAAGCGCACCTTGGCTGTTGCCGTAAAACGAGGAGCTGTAGGTTTCTGAAGCAATAGGTTAGGTGCATCCCAAAGTGTACCTTCCAAGTCGTATGTATAAAGGCGCATCGTACCATCAGCAGTCGGCATACCATAGAACTGATGGTAGTTGGCATGCCACTGCCACTGGAGCCCCATTTGTCCGTTGTTTAATTCATCGGACTCCTGGGGAGCGGCTTTTGGCTGATGGCTATTAGCTTTTGGCTTTCGATAGGTAGTGACAGGCTCACCGTTCTTGCCCATCATTGGCCAACCTGACGACCAATCTATTGGCTGCAGATAGACAACACGACCGTATGCTCCCTTGTCGTTGAAATGCAGGAACCAATCCTCATCGAAGGCTGTATGAATCCATGCACCTTGATGTGGACCATTGATATCGGTTCTTCCCTGCCACATCACCCGTTTCCACTCGTATGGTCCGTATGGTGACTTCGAGCGCATAGCGAGTTGCCAACCCATCGCCACACCACCGGCAGGACACATGATCCAGTAGTAGCCATCGCGCTTATAGAACTTCGGACCTTCTGTGGTGTGGTTTTCCTGACCGCCATCGAAGACGATGCGTGGTTTACTGATAGCCTTAGTGCCATCCTTGGACAATTCGCGAACTGTCAGTACAGAATTGAACCCTGCACGAGAACCAGCCCAACCATTGACCAAATAGCAGCGGCCAGTCGACTGGTCCTCACCATCGCCTTCATCCCACAGCGGACAGGGGTCTATCATGCCCTTGCCAGGAATGACACAGACAGGTTTTTCCCATTCTCCTGCAGGATCCTTTGTTTTCACCATCATGATACCGTAGTCGGGGTCGCCCCAATAGATATAGAATTCTTCGTTATGATAGCGGATGCTTGGTGCCCATACGCCTTTTCCATGAGCAGGCTTGTCGAAGACCTCCTTGGGCTCCTGTTCTTGTAAAGCATGACCAATAATCGTCCAATTCACCAAGTCCTTGGAATGCAGGATGGGCAAACCCGGAATGCAATTGAATGAACTTGCCGTCAGATAATAGTCCTCACCTACGACACAGACATCTGGGTCGCTATAGTCGGCAAACAGCACAGGGTTGGTATATGTGCCGTCACTATTGTCCGGACACCAAACGCCCTGCGCCCCTGCGGGGCTGGTGAATAGTGAAAAGTGAATAGTGAAAAGTGATAAACACAGAAGTATCTTTCGCATCTTTATTCATTTTCTTATAAATACGGATATGTCGCTGTTTTTACTTAATATTTGAATAATCCCATACGATCATACAAGAAATTAACCGTAAATATATTAACTTTTATACCAGAAATTTTGCAATAACAGAAAATATGTTTATCTTTGCAGCATGATTCAAGAAAAAGACATATCCCAAATGTATACGATAGAGATTGTAGCGATGCTAGGCAAACGCTTCAAAGACTATCGCATCGGCAGCAATCTGACGCAGAAGCAAGTGTCTGAGAAAGCCGGCGTCAGCATTATTACCATTCGGAATTTCGAAAATGGCAAACTACGGAACATCAGTATGGGAACATTCATAGAACTGCTTCGCGCCATCGACTTCATGCAAGGCTTGGATGATGTTCTGCCAGAGATTCCTGTCTCTCCGTACGAATTAGAGAAGATACAACAAGGGAAACGTAAAAGAGTAAGACATGCAAAATAAC
>CAMJDL010000094.1 GCA_946404405.1 uncultured Prevotella sp. | reverse complement strand
ACAACAGTACAGTTGAACACCGCCCTCGACCGCGAGATTTGGAAGATGAGGAACAACACGGAGGCTATGCAGAAGATGCTGGAAGCCGCAAGGCTGATTCGCATGATGTACGTGAACCCGACGGCGCTGGCCGACTTCGAGGCCGAGCAGGAGCAGAAGGCCGAAGCAGAGGCCGAGCGGCAGTTCCGCAGTCTGCGCGGCTGCTGGGCCGATGACCCAGAGGATGCCAAACTAATGGAAGCCGCAATCCGTGAGGCCAGGGAGCAGGACGTGGTTCGTGAAATAACGCTGTAATCAGAAGGACTTCTCCCCCATGCCTGGCGTAAAAATCGAGAATTGGGCGAAACGTCCAGAAGAATGAATGCCCCATCCCTCTCCCCGTACCTGGCGAGAGGGATGATAAAGCCAGAAAAATCCTGCACTTCCTGCACTTGATCCTTAACTGCCTGACAAACACAAAATCACGGAGACAGGTTTTTGATTCCTCAAAAGAATCAAGCCTGTCCCTCTGATTTAAGAGGAAGACAATATCAAGCAAACAAATTATAATGTTACGTGTAACATATTCATATGTATTAAAATCATTTATATTGTTACAACAAAATAATTATCTTAGAGAATTCAAAAGATTATTAAGCCCCATCTCATCCATAATAAACACTTCACGAGGTCTGCTACCGTAAGCAGCACCGACTATACCAGCCTTTTCCAACTGGTCCATTAATCTGCCAGCCCGATTATAACCAATTGCAAACTTTCTTTGGATTAGACCTGTTGAGCCCTTTTGGGTCATGACAATTAAACGTGCTGCATCTTCAAACAAGGGGTCTAAATGAGCCATATCAACATCGTCAACATAATATTCTTCTTCATGATAGGGATCAGGCAATTCATAAAAACTGGTATAACCTTCTTGACTAGAAATATACTCATTGATGCATTCCACTTCTGGTGTATCCACAAAAGCGCATTGGACTCTTATACAATCAATGCTTTTACCCGCTCTAAACAACATATCACCATTTCCTAACAATTCTTCTGCTCCATCACAATCAAGAATGACCTGAGAATCTATACGCTCTGGCAGTCTAAAAGCGATACGTGTTGGGAAATTAGCCTTGATTGCTCCTGTGATAATATCGTTAGTAGGTCGTTTCGTAGAAATAATCATGTGAATACCAACAGCACAAGCATATTGAGCCAATTGAACTATAGAGGATTCGAAATCTTGTCCCTTCTCTTCAATAAAGTCTCCATACTCGTCAATAACAACAACGATATAAGGTATGAATCTATGCCCAATTCCAGAATTTAACTGACGATTTACAAACTTTTTGTTATATTCTTGGATGTTCCTGACACTTGCCATTTTCAGCAAATTGTAACGAGCTTCCATCTCCTTGCATAAACTATTAAGCGTACTAATGGCCTGACCACTATTTGATACTATAACTGGTTCGTTAGACAATGAAGCAAGGAATTGTTTGGCAATTTGAGCATACATCCCAAACTCAACTCCATAAGGATCCATAAGTACTAATTTCATTTCTGCTGGATGTTTCTTATAGAGTAAGGACATGATCATAGTATTTAGTGCTATTGATTTGCCCTGACCTGTTGAGCCTGCAATAAGGATGTGAGGTGCTTTGGTCAGGTCGAACATAAAGACCTCATTGGTAATGGTCTTACCTATTGCACAAGGAAGTTCCATTGTTGTTTCTTGGTATTTTTTAGTGTTAATAAGACTTTCCAAAGAAACAATAGAAGGGTGTTTATTGGGCACTTCTATACCGATGGTTCCTTTACCCGGTATAGGAATTAATATCTGAACATTATGCGAACTCAATGCCAAAGCTATATCATCCTCTAATCCTCTCAACTTAGAGGCATTCACGCCAGGAGCAAGCGTTATCTCATATAGCGTAACTCTTGGCCCAACAGTTGCTTTGATAGTAGAGATCTCTATTCCAAAGCTTCGTAAAGTATCCACAATACGATTCTTATTGGCTTGTTGCTCCTTCATATCAATGAATGGTTTGCCTCCGTCATCGTATTTCTTTAAAAGGTCAAGTTTTGGATAGTAATAGCTTTCCAAATCCCTTTTTGGGTCATAAGGCTCAAGAAGTTCTTCACAGGGTTGCGAAACTCTTTCTTTATTTTGTTTTATAGCTGTAGCAGATGAGTTGGCATTATCATTGTTGACAAGGATACCTAAAATGTCTCTTACAACTTGTCTTGAAACAACAGAAGATGATAACTTATTATCTGATTTCAACTGGTTCTCAAGCATTTCTTTCAATTCTTGTGTAGTAAGAGAAGATAGGGGTTTCCCTTGTTCTTTATTCTTTAGATTGCCTAAAATATCTCTAGAAAGAGGGTAGTTAAGATTCGGAGAAGATAATTCTTCCTCATTACTAAACATAATTGGTTCTGATTTAATAATTTGCTCTTCAATATTATCATTTGGGCAACTACTAATGCCCTCCTTGGTTCCTCTTATGCCTTGTTTCAACAAAACAGCATTATCCAATGATATTATGTATTTCTTCTCTTTGATGAAAGCTTTTACCCAGCATATTACGATCAATAGTGTAAGCAAGAAAACAAGGACACCTCCACCCCATGATTTTTCATATCCACAGAAAATTCTTACAAAAGAACCACTCATAGATAAAATGGGGAACAAATTGAGGAATATTATTATTATATATAGAGAACATCTAACCACATGGCCTACAATTTCTCTTTTGATACTGTTTGAAGATGCCTTTTCAATTAACTTTATCCTATACGCAGAATTTTCTACGTTAAGCGACATGTTAGTAATTATGGCATAGCAAAGTATTAATTGAAAGCCTGTATTGATAAGACAGCTATAAAGCATATCTAAACCGTTAATATACCACGCAAAAGCAGCTATTGGAAATATCAATGAAAAAAAATAGAATATGTAGTGTAATGGATTATATGACAAAAAGGATGTATCCTCGGTATACTCTTCTATACTATGAAAGTTATTGCTGAATGCGTATCTTTCATCATCAGTTTCATTAGTTGATTCATATTTTTTGGCGCTTCCAGAAATTCTGTCCCTCCGATATAGTCCAGTACCAGGAAGTCCTGTATTAACATAAGTCCCTTTAGGGCCAAATGTTACACTAGCTCCTTTTACACCAACATTAGTACTGATACCGCTTTTGCTGATATTAATATGAATACCAGGCAATATTTTAATTCTTTTTCTATACCTCCAACCCATAATCAAAATTAATATTTTATCTTTTACTTACAGATTCCATAAACTTCTTATTGAAAACTCCTCCACGCCAACATTCAATAGTTATGAGATCCTTGCTAAAGTTTCAATATCTGGTTGTGATGAATAGGTACACCACTTGGAAACAGTAGATGGACTCATGCCAAGTTCCTCAGATAGCCATTTGCTGGGGTACCCTCCACGTTATTATCAACATCGTGGATTCCTCCCTTCTTTTGTTCTACTAACAATAGTTTCAGGAGATTTACGTCTTGCATACATTTCAAATTAATAGTTGGGTGTAAAGTTAGTGAAAACTATTCACTCCGCAAAGAAGATAGTTCTTTTTTAGAGTTTTTTATGAACATATGCCACAATAGCGGTTGTCTATTATCTCCTTTTGCCAGACATACTGCAAAGAGTTTCCGCGAATCACGGGTACAGGTTTCTGATTCCTCTAAAAAGAGCCTGTCCCCTATGATTTATGTAGATTCGCGGCGGGAGCATAAGAAGCGAAACTACCAAACATTGCCTCCGTTTTATCATCCGGCGGCACCGTTTTATTATCCATTGGCACCGTTTTATCGTCCGTCGACGCAGTTTAAACTTTAGTCACGGTTAAAGAACACCTTTGGCGGCGCATAACGTCGCTTTTGTCCGTGCCTTTCAACACGCATGGAAGTGCCATTAAGCCCAGAAATCCTGCACTTCCTGCACTGAGCCTCATTATCAACAGGTTAGGACACCATGAACATGCACCAAACCTGCACTTGAACCTGCACTTGAACCTGCACTGAATAGAGAGCGGCGGTTTACGACCAAAAGGTGGCGGTTTATAGCTAAAAGGCGGCGGTTTAGAACTCAAGTGCAGGTTCAGGTGCAGGTTCAAGTGCAGGTAATAAACGGAAAGCGGTTTCCAACCGTCTGCCTGTCAGACAGTTAAGAATCAAGTGCAGGAAGTGCAGGATATTTCCGGCTTTATCACCAATGGCAACGATAGCAACGACAATATGACTATCAGTCGATGATTCATAACGGCGAATTTGGATATTCGCTTTCGCGTAAGGTTCTTTCACTGAGCCGCATCGGTATACAGCGTAGCGTACACTCCGGTCCTTCAGGCCCATCTTGAGCATAGCGGCCCTGTGCCCGATAGCGGCGACGGTCGAAGGAGAAAATCACAGAGAATTCGAATGATGCCCTCGACTTCTTGTCAAACTCAAAGTGAAGTCCTGACGCCTCTACAGGTGTCCGCTTCAGGCTCCCGCGCTTAGTGACGTAGGCAGTCTCAAGTTTCAGGACGCCCTCTCCACCAGTCTCGAAACTCAGCCGAACGTTGAAGAATGTGGAGTCGTTCAGAGCCGTCTGCATACTGACACGCCCCTTCTTAGCCGGCTGTTGAGCAGCTATAGGACAGGCAAAGCCCCACAACATGGCGAGTGTCATCAATAGCAGTCTCATGGGCGTGTGGTGATAGGTTGTCCGTTAGCAGTGATGCCTTCAGCCGATACGGCTAAACGCTCGCTGAAACCGTTGTTGAAGAACTCCAAGTGAACACGGCCCTCGGGGTCGGTGGTCGCCTGCGGATTCCAGTATACCGTGCGGCGGTAATCGGTCTCATTGGGTTGTGGTTCCCAGTCGTAGTTGGGGCAGAAGAACTCGGCAGGCTCGTTCAGTCCCTGGAAGTTGATGCGGAAGCCGAGGAAGTCGGGCAGCGGGTGGGAGTCGTCGTAGAGGCTGTCGGTAATGAAGTTGAAGATGGACGTCAGCGGTGAGTCGTTACTCATATCTTTATCAGGATTATAGCTGATGACGGTTTCGCGGTAGCGTCCCCGCTGGTGGGTCAGTCGGCGGTTGTCGGTGTCGGCATAGAGCCGCAGCGTCTTGAAGTTCTCGTTGAGAGGGAAGAAATGCACGCCTATGGGCAGCAGACTTGGGTCGCCCGTCGCTAATGAGTAGGCAGGTTGTCCGCCCGTCAGGCCGGCGTTTACGAACGTGCTGTTCATGCCGTCCAGCCCGAGGATGTAGAGCAGTTCGACCAGGCGCTCAAAATGGGCATTATCGTCGATGTGATAATCGTTTTCCGAACGATCCAGATTTCCGAAGTACCTGTTCAGTCTGGTAACTACGCTGCCTCCGCTGTATGGCGTCTGTTCACCGTACTGGAAGTCCCTGATATCGCCGAAGATGTTTGACAACCATGCCATCAAGTCTTTGACATCCATGACGCAGACGGGACTCACGTCGCGGAAGTCGCTCCAGGCACGGCGCGTCTTCTTCAGCACTTCAGGCAGCACATAGGTCTGCCTGACGGCATCGTAGTAGATCAGCCTGCCCTTGTTGTCGTTCGGCACGGCCATGAAACCGTAGCGGAACATGTCGCGGTCGATGGGGTCGACAAGTGCCGCCGTCTCGTAGTAGTCGTAGTTCTTGGGCAGCGGCGAGTACTGGTTGAGGGGCTCAATGCGCTTACCTAACAGGAACAAGGGCCTGCGGACGGTGTTCCAGCGGAAGTTATGGGCGTTGACACCCCCTTTTAAGAGCCCCAGTTCTTCAATGCTCTGCTTATTGAGCATCATCGCTATGCGGCCCTTACCATAGAAGGGCAGGATGTTCAGACGGAAGCGCCCCGTGGTGTCGACCTTGGCCTCGCCCGTCATTACGTGGCTTGCCGTGTCGCTATTAATGTATAGTTCGGAGTAGACCCAGTGGGGCTTGTCAGTCTGCAGTTTCCAGAAACCTTTTTGATAGTAGTCGTCATCGTCCCACAGGCGCCCTGCAAAGGTGAGGCCACGTTCAATGGCCAGCATCGGCTCCATTTTCTCACCGCTCATCATCTGCTCGTAGTCGTAGCGCGTCCAGCCCTGCACCATCATCAGCAGGTCGAGGACTCCCTGGTGCTCAGCGTCGTCGGCCTCGAAATAGTATTCAGGATGGGGGATAAAGCCTTTTACCTCGGATGACAAAAGCAGGTAGCTCAGCACGTTGCCGTCGTCATAGGTCTGTTCGCGGCTGTCGCCGTCGGTCACAGCGATGGAGAAGTCATAGGCGGCCCGTACTGGCTTTCCCGCCGTGTCCACCAGCTGGTAGTCGAGTGTGACCTTCTGGTAGGGCTGCCAGGTGGAGGATGCGGAAACCGCTGACTGTTGCAGCCTGAAACCATCCCTGTCGTGATTGTTCACAAATACCAGGCGCTGGGCCAGCACCTGCCCCTTTTCGGTAAACAGTGTCACCACATTGACTCCCGTCTGCAGCGAACGTTTGTCGATGAAAGCTACCATCTGCTCATCGTCGGTCAAGTCCACCGTATTATAATAATAGGTGTGCCCACGCGAGGTGATGCTCAGTCCCAGAACCATGCCATCGGTCTTACTGTTGCGGGCGATGATAGTCTTCAGCTGACCGCCAGCCGGGAACACATTCAGCGAGTAGCCACGTTTCTTGGGCTTGGGCAGATCGAAGCGGTAGGTGTTGCCCGAATAGGTCAGTCTCAGTTCCAGTCCCTTGGTCAGTTCTTCGGCATCCAAGGAGTCAGGAGTAAAAGAAAAGACACCCCGGCCGGCATAGTCGGTCTTGAAATAGCCAATGCTGTCGCCCCGGCGTATCAGGGCCCCGGCCACGTTCAATGTACGCCCTTCGGCATTATGAGCCTGGAAAGCCACACGTCCCGGCACGTCGCGCACCAGATTGCCGCCTTCGGGATAGAAGTCTATCAGCAGGCGGTCCTTGATGGGCGTAGCCATTGTCGATGTAGCCTTTGGCAGTCGGGGCATACGACGCTTGGAGAACTGGCCGCTGTCCACCTTCTCATAGATGGGGAATACACGGCTGAAGATGCCGGCATTGCCCTGCAGGTAGCGCTGCACGCGTTCACCCCACTGCCGCTTGGCCTCGTTGCCATGCATGCGCCGCCAGCCGTGAGGGTCGCCAGTGGTGAAGTTCAGCATCCATGCCGTATAGGCTCTCACTTCGTAGAAACCGGCGTTCAGCGTGTCTGTCAGGTGGAACGAACCATGCGCCTGGCCGTTCAGAATTACAAGTTTCTGTGTCTCCACCGGATAGCCAATGGGATTCAGCAGCTCGACATAGAGGATGCGACTCAAATCTGTATGGTTCAGGTTGTCGTCACGCACCACATAGGCCTTGTACCAGATATCCTCACCTTTATAATAGGAGGTATTATCGAAATGAACGTAAACACGCTCCGTCGGAAACAGGTTCGAGAAACGTTCGAAATTCTCCTGCCGTTTGAACAGCAGCGAGTCGGCATCGGCAGCTGCCAAAGCCGTCGTGAGGTATGTCAGCCAGAATACCAAAGTACAAATCAATTGTCTCATCATTGTCCTAAGCTTTAAGTTTTCTGCTGCAAAGATATGCTTTTTCTGCCTTCCAGCCTCGTTTTTCACTTCACAAATGCTTCACAATCGTTTCACAAATCATTCACAGCCCCTTTTCCTGCGGGAAAAGTCGCAAGAACTGGTTCAGTTCGTCGGCAGTGCCCTCCTTTTCAAACATTTTCTGGTACAGGCGCTTGCGCAGATTCGTTATAGCCTGTTGGGTCTTACAGAGAATAGTGGCTATCTGCTGGTTGGTGAATTCCAGCTTCAGGAGCTGGCACACCTGCATCTCCTGCGGCTTAATGGCAGGATAGAAGGTCGTCAGTTTGTCTACGAAACCATCGGTCTCTACGTTCAGGAACTGCACAATCTCTTCCCATTGCTCCGAACTGATGGATTCGTCAACCAGCACTTTCCGGTAAAGACCGGTATTGCGGAATGTCTCAATCAATTGTTCCTGCCTGTTGCGGGCACGGCTTACACTGGCCTGTCGTTCCTTCTCCTGCTGCCGCTTGAGACGGGCAATACGTTCGCGGACGAAGAAGACCGACAGAGCAATCAGCACAATAGCCACTAACGTGATGAAGGCAATGATACGGTAAAGACGGTAGTTTTCGCGCTCTACCTCTAACTGGTCGCTCAAAGAGTCTACCAGATTGGCGTTTTCAGCCTGCATCAGCAGCTTGGCAGAGTCTACCAGAGCCGCACACTCTAAAGCGTAGTTGTAGGCACGCTCCCAGTCAGCCTCTTCCGAGGCAATCTCACTCAAATACATGGCTGCCGACGCACGGCTGTTCACATTGTCTGTCTCCAGACAACGGCGGAAGTAATAGACAGCCGAGTCTAACCGTCCTTGTTCCGCATAGAATTTTCCTGCCACTAAGCATGATGGCCCAGACCGACGGTCGTCAGGCAAAAGACGTACCAGCCGGCGAGCTTCATCGCCCCTGCCTTCGCCCAGAAGCAATGAGATATATTCCGGGTAAACAAAGACGCGGAGAGAGTCGGCACCGGCCGCCGTCAACAAACTGTCAGCCCGAGCGAAATACAGCAGGGACTCAGCCGTCGACCGACCCTCCCGGCAACAGCGCCCCAAGTCACGCTGTGCCAGTACCATCTGCACCAAATCCTCTTCTGCAACCGCCAGCTGCCACGACTGCTCAAAATAGTTGCGGGCCTGACTGAGGTTGTGCTGGTTCAACGACAGATGCCCCAGTTCGCTGACCGCCTTCATCACCGCCTGCGTATCGTCGGCCACATCCACCGCCAACAGATACTCACGCATTGCCTCTGCCGACCGGTTCTGTCCAGCCAACATCCGCCCCCGCCTGTAATGCTCCTCAGAGGTGTCTCCAGCAGAGCAGGCCACAAGCATCAGCACACCTATGATATACGATACGATTCTCATTTCCTGCTACAAAGGTACAAATAATATTCCAAATACCCATACACGTCCCGCTATGTTTTACGAAAAAAGCGCCACGTTTCGTTCAAAACCCGCTGGGTTTTGCGCAAAACGTGGCGCCTTTAAGAAATTATAGACAGATTTAGTTCACGTCCTCAAGAACGGTCTCCTCAGCGAAGTCGATGACGTTCTTGCGGTTGGCCTGCATGCGCTCGTACTCCTCCTTGGAGCCGACGATGATCTTCTCGAACTCGCGCAGACCGGTACCGGCGGGGATGAGGTGACCGCAGATGACGTTCTCCTTCATGCCCTCCAGGTAGTCCTGCTTGCCACGGATGGCGGCCTCGTTGAGCACCTTGGTGGTCTCCTGGAACGATGCGGCCGACATGAACGACTTGGTCTGGAGAGCGGCACGGGTGATACCCTGCAGAATCTGAGTCGACGTGGCGGGCACAGCATCGCGCACCTGAACGAGCTTCAGGTCGCGGCGCTTCAGCATGGAGTTCTCGTCACGCAGACGGCGGGCGGTGACAATCTGGCCGGCCTTCATGTTCTCAGAGGCACCGGCGTCGATGACCACCTTCTTACCCCAGATGCGGTCGTTCTCCTCGGCAAAGTCGAGCTTGTCGACAATCTCCTGCTCGAGGAACGACGTGTCGCCTGGGTCGTTAATCTGGACCTTGCGCATCATCTGGCGGACGATAATTTCGAAGTGCTTGTCGTTGATCTTGATACCCTGCAGACGGTAGACGTCCTGCACCTCGTTGACGATGTACTCCTGAACGGCGGTCGGGCCCTTGATGGCGAGGATGTCGCTCGGGGTAATGGCACCGTCGGAGAGTGGCGTACCGGCACGCACGGCGTCGTGCTCCTGCACCAGAATCTGCTTCGACAGCGAGACGAGGTACTTGCGCTGCTCGCCCGTCTTCGAGGTAACGATGATTTCGCGGTTACCACGCTTCACCTTACCCATGGTGACCTCACCGTCGATTTCGCTGACGATGGCGGGGTTCGACGGGTTGCGGGCCTCGAAGAGCTCGGTGACACGGGGCAGACCGGCGGTGATGTCACCACCCTTGGCGGCAGCACGCGGAATCTTGACAAGCGTCTCACCGGTCCTGACGGTCTGACCGTCCTCGACGACCACGTGACCACCCACAGGGAAGTTGTAGGT
>CAMJDL010000093.1 GCA_946404405.1 uncultured Prevotella sp. | reverse complement strand
GCCACATCATGACACCTTACTATGCCACGTGGAGCCATTCCTCACACGGAAGAGATGCTACGTGTAACGATTGCCATGTGCCTCACCAGAATTTTGCCCTGAAATATGGTTTCAAGGCGATGGACGGACTTAAGCATACGGCCTATTTTGTGACCCACGCCGAGCGACAGGCTCCGATGGCTGAGACGCTGACAGGACAGGTGGTGATGGACAACTGCATACGCTGTCACACCCAACTGAATCAGGAATTCGTGAAGACGGGACGTATGAGCTATATGCAGCAGCAGGCTCAGGGAGGCAAGGTGTGCTGGGACTGTCATCGCAACGTGCCTCACAGTGGTATGAACTCGCTGATGGCTACGCCGAATGCGGAGTTTGTAACCCCATTGCCGCCATCACCCGTTCCTGATTGGCTGCAGGGAATGCTTGGCAAGTGAAAAGTGAAAAGTGAAAAATTAAAAAAGAAGATATTATGGCAAAGACATTAAAGAAATGGCAAGGTTGGGTACTATTTATAGGCTCAATGGCAGTGGTCTTCGTGCTGGGGCTGCTCGTCTCGTCGTTGATGGAGCGCCGTGCCGAAGTAGCCAGTGTGTTCAACAACAAGCGCACTGTGTTTGAAGACAGTATCGTGGCCCAGAACGAAAAGTTCAAGGCCGACTATCCTCGTGAGTACGAGACATGGGCTCAGACCGAGGATACCTCGTTCGAGTCGAAGTACAACGGTTCTGAGGAGGTCGACGTGCTCGAGCAGCGTCCTGAGATGGTGGTGCTGTGGGCTGGCTATGCTTTCTCGCGCCACTATAACACGCCTCGCGGACATAAGCACGCTCTGGAAGATATGCGCAAGATTCTGCGTACGGGTAATCCTGGCATCGATGGCGATGGCGATATGCAGCCCGCTACCTGCTGGACGTGTAAGGGTCCCGATGTTCCTCGTATGATGCGTGAGTTGAGCGATTCGAAGTCGGTGTTCGATCCCGCCAACTTCTATGCCAAGAAGTGGAGTGAGCTGGGTGCCGAAGAGATGAACACCATCGGCTGCTCCGACTGTCACGATGCCACGACGATGGACCTGCGTCCTGCCCGTCCTGCGCTCTATGAGGCATTTGCCCGCAGAGGTCTCGACGTGAAGAAACAGAGCCATCAGGAGATGCGCTCACTGGTATGTGCACAGTGCCACGTGGAGTACTACTTCATCAAGCCCGACGATCCCAACAATCCCGGCAAGGCCAATTATCTGGTATTCCCGCACGACAAGGGTCTGACGCTGGAGGCTGCCGAGGAGTATTACGACTCGATAGGCTTCTACGACTACATCCATGCCGTATCTAAGACACCTATCTTGAAGGCTCAGCACCCTGGCTACGAGATGTCGCAGCAGGGCATCCACGCACAGCGTGGTGTGTCGTGTGCCGACTGCCACATGCCTTACAAGCAGGAGGGTGGCGTGAAGTTCTCCGACCACCAGATCATGTCACCATTGGCTAAGATAGACCGCACCTGTCAGACCTGTCACCGTCAGGATACAGAGACTCTGCGCCAGAACGTTTACGAGCGTCAGGACAAGTGTACCGAGATTCGCAATCGTGCTGAGAAGGAACTGGCCCGCGCCCACTTCGAGACCAAGTTCATCATCGACAAGGGTGCTACCGAGGCTGAGTTGAAGCCCATCCAGGCCCTGCTGCGCAAGAGCCAGTGGCGTTGGGACTACTCCATCGCTTCGCATGGTGCCACCTTCCATGCACCACAAGAGGTTATCCGTCTGCTCGCAGCATCAATCGACTACTCCAAGGAGGCCCGTATCCTGATAGCCCGCACAGCAGCCAAGTACGGACACACTGGCGAGATTCCTGTGCCCGACTACTCTACGAAGGCAAAAGCTCAGCAGGCCATCGGTCTCGACATGCAGAAGCTGAACGAGAAGAAACAGAAGTTCCTCGACGAGATCGTTCCCAAGTGGATTGACGAGGCTAAGAAAAATGGTAAGTTGATAGAGATCTAAATGTAAGTATTGCTCTTTGTCATAATGGCTGCGAATATACAAAAAATCCTCCATATCACTTTCTTCATACTATTTCAGTTTTATTATGTAAATCGTCAGTCGAGTGTTCATACAATGTATTTCGTTATTTTATGAACTTCACCTTTGAGGCATCGCGAGGCTTCGCTTCTGATCTTCCACTACGCGGACAATCCAAGGCTGACGGTTCATACCGCTGGGTGCATTGATGCCACACTTCACAATCACTTCCAGTTTCTCATGCTCTACAGGCTTATCAAGGTATTTGCGGATGGAACGACGTGCCATGATACTGCTAAGGACTGGATTCACTTCTAACTGAATGTCAGCTTCAATATCACTGATTTTATTTCTCGGCTCGTAGCGCTTCAGAACCTTTCCATCACGTGATACGAGGAATTTAGTGAAGTTCCACTTGATATCGTTGCCAGCCTTCAGCCAGGTGTAAAGCGGATGCTCATTCGCACCGTTCACCTCGATTTTGTCGAACTGCGGGAATTGAATGTCGAAGTTGGCTGAGCAGAACTGATGAATCTCCTGAATCGTACCGGGAGCCTGCTGTCCGAACTGGTTACATGGGAAATCCAGAATCTCCAGTCCCTCGTTGCGGTACTTCTCATATAGTGCCTCCAGTTCCTTGTACTGGGGTGTGAATCCACAACGGGTGGCTGTGTTCACGATGAGTAGCACCTTACCCTTGTAGTCAGCAAGTGATACGTCCTTACCCACATCGTCCTTTACTTTAAAATCATAGATGCTCTGTGCCGAAAGCGTCAGCACACAAATCATTGCCATTAGGCTTATAATCCTTCTTTGCATAAATGTCTATATTAGTTTTGATTCTTTTTTGCAAGCGGGGCGACATTTCGTCTCGCATAAGAAAGACGAATGCCGCTCCGATCATGGTTCCCAACAGAGGGATGAGTAATCCGATAAGTAATGTCATAGACTATCAAGCTGGCTGCCACTTGCAGCGGACGGGCGACACAATCGCTCCCTCCTTCTTCAACTCAGCGAAAGCCTTGTCAACCACCTTGCGGTCGAGACCCGTCAGTTCTGCTACCTTACCAGCGTTCAGAGGCTCACCGGCCTCACGCATCGCCTTCAATACTTGTTCCTTTGCTTCCATAATCTTCTTTGTTTTAGTAATTATGCAATATTGCGGTGCGAATATACGAATAATTCCCCATACTCTGATGAATACAGGGAATCTTTTGTGATATTTTATAAGAAAGCTACGCCTGAGCCCTGAACTCCTGAGGAGTGAGGCCAGTCTGTTTCTTGAACAGGCGGGAGAAGTATTGAGGGTACTCGAAACCGAGGGCGTAGGCTATCTGGCTGACGGTGTCGGTGGTAGAGGTAAGGCGGTGACGGGCCTGGGCGATGAGGTGCTGCTGGATGAGTTGCTGAGGACTATTTCCTGTTTGGGCTTTCACGAGATCGCCGAAGTAGTTGGCCGAGAGGTTCAGCGCATCGGCGAAATAGCGCACGGTAGGCACTCCCTGACGGGCGGCGAGGCCTTGGGCGAAATATTTGTCGAGCATTGTGGTAAAGCGTTGCATCAGTTGGCTGTCTACGGGTTCGCGGGTGATGAACTGGCGGTCGTAGAAGCGGATGCAGTAGTTGAGTATCAGCGCGACGTTCTGCGCCATCAGCTGTCGGGTGTGACGGTCGATGCCACGCTCCAGCTCCGTCTCGATGTTGCCGAGGATGTCGTGCAACTGCTGGCGCTCGCGCTCCGATATGTGCAGCGCCTCGTTGACCGAATAGCCGAAGAAATGGTAGGGCGACATCGCGATGCCCTGCATCAGCGCCGGCGAGAAGATGAGCATCACGCCTTGATATCGTTTCTCCATGTCGCCCAGCTCAACGTCGTGGTCGGGGGCGAAGAAGAGCAGCGTGCCGTTGTCGTAGTCGTACTCGTTGCGCCCGTAGCGCACGGTGCCGCAACGCGCATCCTTATAGACCACGCAGTAGAAGCCAAACGTATAGCGGGTGTTGCCAAACGAGCTGCAATCAGCTAGATCGTCGAGGTGGATGACCTCGATGAGCGGGTGGCGAACATCGTCACGTCCTAAGGCATGCATGAATGCCGACACGGTTGGGAAATGAACTGCCTGTTTCATGGCGCAAAGATACAAATATTTCTGCAGAAAATGATTATTATTCCACTTTTTCTATCTTCACACAGTCCAATTGAGCTTCGCTCTTCTTCTCTCGCGACTCGGCAGAGATCAAACCAATTTGGCTCTGCTCTCGCTGCTCGTTCAGTTCCTGCTGATAGATGACGCCTCGCTCTTTCGAGAAGAAGTCGATGGTCAGGGCGGCGAGTGCTACCAGAATGAGTGCCAATGCAGAGGCACGGAGCCAGGGCGTGCTGCAGAAGGCGAACACGCAGATGGCAATGACCATCATGACGGCCGACACGATGATGGTCTGCGGATAGATCTTCATGAAGTCAGCCACGCGGGCCTTCTCGCTCTCAAGGAATTTCTCGGGCGACTCCTGATATTGCTCCACGAACTGTTTTTGGCGCGTGTGGTTGCTGTAGGCCAGTGAGCCGCCGAGTGCAACCAAGATAACCGCCACTACCGTCAGCGGCAGGATGATGGCGCGAGCCGACTCCGACGTACCCCAGCGCCATGCCACAAGGGCAAGCAGAAGGCATATCACGCCCCCTGCTATCATAGCCAAATCCTCCTGGATTTCGCCTGTCACCCATTTGTTTGTATAGTCAATCAGTTCCATTTTACTTACAATTATATCCACCGTCGACGTTGAGGATAGTACCTGTCAGGAATTTGTTGTCGGGACTTGCCAGGTAATAGATAGCCAGTGCAATGTCCTGCACCTCGCCCATGCGGTTCATCGGATGGATGGCTGCAATGCCCTTCTCGTCGTAGGCACCAGCATCGATAGCGTGCTTCAGGATGTCGGTCTTGATGGCACCGGGAGCCACGGCGTTGATGCGGATGCCCTGCTGGGCGTAGTCGATGGCAGCAGCCTTGGTGAGACCAACGACGGCGTGCTTCGATGCGCAATATTGTGCGGTGTAGATCAGTCCGTTGAGTCCTGCGATAGAGGCCAGATTGACAATCGTGCCGCCGCCCGTCTTCAGCATGGCGCGGATGGCGTACTTCATGCCGTAATAAACTCCCAGCACGTTGGTGTCCAGCTGCTGCTTGAACTCCTCTGTCTCGGTGTCAGCCAGCGGTGCGGCACCCAGCGAGATGCCTGAGTTGTTGACAATGCTGTCCAGCTTTCCGAACTTCGCCACTGTCTGCTCGATGACCTGAGCCACCTGCTCCTCGTTGGTCACATCCAACTGGAAGAAAGTCAACTCCAGCCCCTCGTTCTTGGCTTCCTCGATAAAGGCGTTACCTTTCTTTTCGCTTCTGCTTGTGATGACCACATTCCAGCCGTTCTTTGCAAACTGATAAGCCGTAGCCTTACCGATACCTGTCGTTCCACCCGTAATGATAATTGTTCTCTTCATAACCGTAAAGTTTTTAATTATTAATGTTGTTATTTGTTTTCGGCTGCAAAGGTACGGCGATTTTGGCATACCATCGCTAAACAAATTACTGAAAGGTGTATACAAATTACTGATGAGATAAAAATTCTCCCAAATCACAGGGACTTGGGAGCTGATCTGACGTTTATTTTGGACAATTAAACCTCGCTCCGACGAAACCGTCGCCAACATCGCCAACCATCAAATCGAAGTGCTTGAAAATGGGAGGCGTGGGTGTGAGGTCGAAATAATCCATCTCTGCAATGGGCAGACAGAAATAGACCAGTTGGTCGTAACTGTTGTAGAGGCGGGGAAGGACGGGATTATGCTCGTAGATCCATCGCTTAACATCGTCCTCTACGTCGAAGTTCACCATGCCTGAACAGCGGACGGAGATCTGGTCAGCGTATGCCAGTACCTCTACATTGGGGTTCTGCATCAGTTCCTTCCAGACGGCTTTCTCGGCAGAGGTGGCAAAGTAGAGCACGGTGCCCTCCTGCTTCATAATCTGGAACATGCGGATTTTAGGGAGGTGGCCATCGCTCGTTGCGAAAGCCACCTCATTGTGATCTTGCAGGAATTGTAATGCCTGTTGCATCATAGCCGTTTACCAGTTAAGCGGTTCCTGAAGGATGTTGCCGTCGGTCATTGGGCTGTCGGCCTCGGTGAAGGCGTTGGCCTTGTACTGGATGCAGAGCATCGTCAGGTTCTCGCTACCTGTGTTCTTCAGCGCACGCTTGCCATCGGGAGCCACGCGGATAATGGTGCCCTCGCTGACGGGGAAGATCTCGCCATCCACCTGATACTGGCCTTCGCCCTTCAGGATGATATAAAGTTCCTCGTGGGTCTTGTGAGTGTGGAGGAAGCCGCTGTCCTGACCAGGAACGAGTGTCTGGAACGACAGTTCGCTACCTGTAGCACCTACGGCCTGACCTGCGAACACCTTTCCCTGAATGGTCACAGCACCCATCGGCAGCTCGTGCTCAATAATCTCATTTATCTTACCTACGCTTACTGCGCTAAAGTTCTTACCTGTTGCAATTGTCTCAATCTGTTTCATAATTCTTATTTGTTTAAATGTTACTATTTCGTTTTGACGGTGCAAAGGTACGGCGAAAAAATCATCCGTGCAAGAAGGCACTTTGAGGTAACATAGTTACCAAAAAGTAGGAATTGTGATGTTATCGGGGTTTGCTGAAAACGACTTTAACTTTGATTAACTTAGTATAATTTGGTAATTCGGTAACTTTTGGTTACCTTTGCCAATAAATTGGCGAAGACAGGCTGCACCTCAGCAATCTAAAGCAAGCTTTGATTGCGTTCGGTTTGCACTGTTTTTGCCGAAAATTCTATAGTTATGGCAGATATTAAAGCGGAATATTTGGCTTGTCCAATCAGGAATGTTATCAGTCGTTTCGGCGACAAGTGGTCTATGTTGGTGCTCTTTATGCTTCACAGGAGCGAGACAGGCATCCTTCGTTTCAATGAGATTCGTCGTCTGATGACGGACTGTTCCCAGAAGATGCTCTCGCAGACACTGAAGAATCTGGAGCAGAGCCATCTCGTGCATCGTGAGGTCTATCCGGAAGTACCTCCCCGTGTGGAGTATTCACTGACCGCCACAGGCAAGTCGCTCATGCCAGCTATCATGGCACTTATCGAATGGGGACAAGTGCACTTTAAGGAGGTAGTAACAGATTAACAGGATTAGACTGTGGCATATTTTGGAGAACTGATTTCCATTGGTGTAGCTTTCTCATGGACTGCCACTGCGCTGTTGAGCGAGTTTGGCAGTAAGCGGTTGGGCAACCTGACGTTGAATGTGCTTCGCATGGCGTTGGCACTGCTATTTTCTGTGGTGCTGTTTTGCATCGTGGTTGGCACACCTCTGCCACCCGTAGGTTCCTTAGAGGCTTGCGGATGGATGTTGCTTTCGGGTGTCGTAGGCTATGTCATAGGTGACTTCTGTCTATTCCAGTGTTATATTATCATCGGCTCGCGCTATGGTCAGTTGTTCATGACGCTGGCACCATTGGCAGCAGCTTTGATGGCCTGGATTACCTTGGGCCAACAGATGACACCCATGAGTATTGTCGCCATGTTCATCACCCTCATCGGTATCGGCATTTCTGTGTTAGGACGTGGCGAGCACCATAAAGTCTCGCTGAAGTTACCGCTTAATGGGGTACTCTTTGCGATAGGTGCAGCCCTCTGTCAAGGTATAGGACTTGTGTTGAGTAAGATAGGCATGGACCATTATGAAGCAGGAGCGATGCCCGACTGGCTTGTTCCCTTCAGTGCCAACTTCCTACGCTGCATTGCTGGTATCATTGGTTTCAGTATCTTGCTCTATTTCCGTGAAGGGTTTAAACCGCTACGTGAAGCTATGCATGATGGTAAAGGAATGACGGTCGCTACTGCTACCACCATCTTCGGTCCATTTGTTGGGGTAGGGTTCTCGCTGATGGCAGTACAATATACCAGTGCTGGCATTGCTTCTACACTGATGGCACTGACACCCATCATTATCATCTTGCCTTCCTATTGGCTGTTCCATCAGAAGATTACCTGGCGGTCCGTACTCGGTGCCGTCATCTCAGTTCTTGGTGTCAGTCTATTCTTCCTGGGATAATATATGCAAAGAAGCCCCGGCTTGCACTTCACAATGCAGGTCGGGGCTTTGACTCTATTTAGATGTTACTCTGTCTTTCCGCCAAACTCGTTATACGATACGTTCTCTGGCTTCCACTTGTCCTTTGGTGTGGGAGTCTCAGCAGGATGGCCAATGGCAATGACGCAAAGCGGGATGATGGTCTCTGGCAGTTTGACAGCCTTTGAGACATTAGCCACACGGTCGTCCATGGGATAAACACCTGTCCATACTGCACCAAGTCCGAGTGCATGGGCTGTAAGCAGGATGTTTTCTGTTGCTGCAGAGCAGTCCTGAATCCAATAGGCCTGACCTTTGCCTTGCATCGTTTTTTCCATATTGCCGCAGACCACAATGGCCAATGCGCACTGTTCCAGCATGCGGCCACGGTTGCCAGCCAATTCCTTCAGCTTTGCTTTGTCGGTGACGGCAACGAAATGCCAGGGCTGTTTGTTAACTGCAGTGGGAGCCGCCATACCTGCACGCAGAAGTGTCTCGATGTCAGCCTTAGACACAGGCTGATCTGTGTACTTGCGTATGCTGGTGCGTGTCATAATGCTGCTCAGCACAGGGTTCAGTTCTCTGGTGATGTCAGCCTCGATGTCGTTTATCTTATCTGTCGGTTCGTAACGTTTCACCACTCGGCCATCGCGAGAGACGAGGAACTTGGTGAAGTTCCACTTGATGTCGCTCTTCTTGTCGTAGTCGGCATCCTGCTTGCGGAGCATCTCGTCCATGAACTTACCAGTCTTGTCATTAAGATCGAAACCTGAGAAACCTTTCTGCGATTTCAGATAGGTGAAGAGCGGCGACTCATTGGCTCCGTTCACGTCGATCTTGTCGAACTGCGGGAACTGGATGTTGAAGTTGGCCGTGCAGAACTGGTGAATCTCCTGAATCGTTCCAGGAGCCTGCTCACCGAACTGGTTACAGGGGAAGTCGAGGATTTCCAGACCTTCAGCATGATACTTCTCATAGAGTGTCTCCAGTTCCTTGTACTGAGGCGTAAATCCACAGCGGGTAGCGGTGTTTACTATCAGCAGCACCTTCCCTTTGTAGTCAGAGAGTGAAATTTCCTGATCAACATCGTCCTTTACCTTGATATCATAGATACTGTGAGCTGATACGCCCAGCACGCTTGCAACTGCCAACAGGCAGATAGTCATTAGTTTCTTCATACGGCTTATTTGTTTTTCCAATCATTATATAGTTTCTTGCAGTAGTTCCAGCCTCCTGTCGACCACAGGGCGAGGAAGATGAGTACTGGCTGGAAGAAGAGTCGGATGAGACGAGCCTGGTCTGTATTGAGGCCGAATGCATCGATATGATTCACATACTGGTTAATGTTGCCGGGGAAGATAAGCACGTAGAAGAGTGCAAGCAGCGCACCGATGATTGCTTTCTTCTTCCAGAGGAACAACATTCCAAGTCCAAGACAGATCTCTACTACGCCTGATGCGAGGACGATAAAATCGGTGAACCCATCACTGAATTGCAGCCACGTGGGTACCTGTGCTACAAACTCCTGACGAGCAATAGTCAGATGACTGAAACCTGCATAGGTCATGAAGAGACCCAATAACAGGCGGAAACATAATTTTATATACTTCATTGTGTTGGTTCTATTTCTTTAATGTGTTAATAATCGAGTCTAGTTCTTGTGCGAGATGCTGATAGTCTTCGAGCTTCAGCGGACAGGCGGATAGTTGCTGGCCCATTCCGGCAGGAATGAGTTCGTAGGCCTTTTCCTCCATCTCTTTTCCTTTCTGTGTCAAGCTGACAATCTGCTGGCGCTTGTCCTGTTCCCCCTTCTTCCGGCTGACAATTGCCAGTTTCTCCATACGCTGGAGTAGGGGAGTGACGGTGTTCGTCTCTAACAACAGACGATGGGCAATGTCGTTCACAGGCTGTTCATCTTTCTCCCAGAGCACCATCAACACCAGGTACTGCGGATAGGTGATACCCAGTTCCGTCAGCATCGGTGTGTAGGCCTGCGTAATCAATCGTGCTGCCGTGTAAAGACGGAAGCAAATCTGATTGTCGAGTTGTAATTCTGCGTGCGCCATAATTATGAATTATGCATTAAGAATTATGCATTAAGCAAGGCTTCAACGTCCTTCTCAAAATCCTTAGGCTCTGTGGTGGGAGCATAGCGCTTGATGGTCTCCCCATCCTTAGAGA
>CAMJDL010000092.1 GCA_946404405.1 uncultured Prevotella sp. | reverse complement strand
AGTCGCGCAACTCCTCGGCGGCGCGGATGGCACCTGGCATGCCGTCTTTGCCAGAAGTGAGGCGTACCTCGGCACCGTATGCCTTCACGAGGTTACGACGTTCCACACTCATGGTTTCGGGCATGGTAAGGATAAGACGGTAGCCTTTGACGGCTGATACCAGTGCCAGTCCTACGCCCGTATTACCGCTTGTGGGCTCGATGATGGTGGCGCCGGGCTTCAGAATGCCCTTTTGCTCTGCGTCCTCAATCATCGCCAGTGCGATACGGTCCTTCACGCTACCGCCGGGGTTGAAAAACTCTACTTTGGCAATCACTGGGGTCTCCAGACCCTTTGCCTGTGAATACTTGTTGAGCTCCAGAAGTGGGGTGTTGCCGACGAGCTCGGTCAGCTGTTTTGCAATCTTTGCCATAGTCTTATCCTTTTATAATTAATAAATAATGTATATTTTACTTTTTTACTTTTGTTTGACGTTGCAAAGGTACGGCGTTTTTCGCATTCCCACAATCCCATGCGTATGTCATTTTATATACCAAACGTTTGGTATGGTTTCTATAAACTATCCTAAAAGTGGCTACAAATAGGGGGAAAATTCCGCAATTATCACTATCTTTGCAATATATTTGAATCGATAAAAATATGAAAGAGATTAATTACAAAGACATGAAGTTCAATCCATTCAACCTCATTGGTGGTGAATGGATGCTGGTGACTGCTGGTAGCGAGCAGTCGGGTTGTAACACGATGACGGCTTCTTGGGGTCACCTCGGATGCCTGTGGGGTCACAATGATCCGACAGCAGTCATTTACTTGCGCCCATCGCGATATACCAAAAAGTTCGTGGATGAAGAGCCATATTTCACGCTCTGCGTCATGGATAAGTCGTTCAAGAAGCAGATGGCCTATCTGGGCAGCGTGTCAGGACGCGACGAGGATAAAGTTGCCAAGGCAGGCCTTACTCCCGTCTATGCCGACAACACTGTCTATTTCCAAGAAGCCAAGTTGGTACTGGTCTGTAAGAAGATGTATGCCTCAGAACTACAAGAGAGTGGTTTCTTCTATCAGGACACCATCGACGCTAACTATCCACAACGCGATTTCCATACCATGTACGTCGGAAAGATCGAGAAGGTGCTGGTACGCGATGATGAGTACTTATGCTAGTTGACCATGCCCAAACGGAATGTGCCATCCATACAGACTATAAACTTGAAGTGATTATGGAGAATTTTGAAGAGATACTATTATGTTAGAACATATTGCAGATTTCACGGCTTGGCCGATATTGACAGGCATTCTTGTTGGTTACGTTGCCAACCGCATTATGAGCGGAAAAGGCAAAGGATGCTGCATGAACCTTATTATGGGTATCATTGGCAGTTACGTCGGTACTTTCATCAGCCACTTGCTAAACATAGAACTGCTTGGCAAAGGCTATCTCACCAATTTCGTATTCTGCGTTGTTGGTGCCGTAACGGTATTGTGGATTTGGAAGAAACTGTTTGATTAAGAGTAATCTGATGAAAGATGAGTTCAAAGACAAAACCAATAATAATGAGTAACAATAACGTTAAAATGAAACAGATTGTAGCACTTTTTGCAGCTTTACTGATGGCTGTCACGACCTTGGGGGCTAACCAAGGCATTGTTCGTAAACAATTATTCGATGCTGACTGGCAATTCTCCGGCGACAGCACAACGTGGCGGACTGTCAACCTGCCACACGATTGGAGCATTGAGGGCGACTTCGACAAGGATGTGCCTGCCGGCCACGATGGAGCCTTTCTGCCCACAGGTAAGGGGTGGTACAGGAAACAGTTTAAAGTTGAAAGTTTAAAGTTCTCTCCTGGAGAGTGTGGCGTTGCGAATAAAGAGCAGAAGCTGCGCCTGTATTTTGAAGGTGTGTATATGAATGCCGAGGTCTATGTAAACGGACAGAAGGCAGGTGGTCATCCCTACGGTTACTCTTCGTTCTTCGTAGATATCACGCCCTACGCGAAGATTGGCCAGAATGAAGTAGAGGTGCGAGTGGATAATTCGCAGCAGAAGAACTGCCGCTGGTACTCTGGTTCAGGTATCTACCGTCATGTGTGGCTGCTGACTACACCCAAACGATACATCGACGAATGGAGTGTGAACGTGGCCACTCCCGACATCCATACGGTGAAAATCAACGCCGAGGTGGTGATGGAGGACGGCACACGCAAACCCATTGAGAAGACCATTCATGTGGATAATCCCCACCTGTGGTCGCCCGAAGATCCTTATCTCTACCATACTACGGTCGAGGCTGAGGGTGATGTGGTGCCTGTGACCTATGGCATCCGCACCATCGAGTATTCTGCCGAGAAAGGACTGCTGCTGAATGGCCAGCCTATCGTGCTCAATGGTGGCTGTGTGCACCACGACAACGGCATTCTGGGCGCCCGTGCCTTCGATGCTGCTGAATACCGTCGTGTACGCCTGCTGAAGGAGGCAGGGTTCAACGCCATCCGCACATCACACAACCCACCATCAGAGACCTTCCTCAGGGCCTGCGACGAACTTGGACTGCTGGTTATCGACGAGGCATTCGACGGCTGGCGTGACAAGAAGAACACTTACGACTATTCCACGCTCATCGACAAGTGGTGGCAGGAGGACATCAAGGCGATGGTTTTGCGCGACCGCAACCACCCCAGCGTGTTCTGCTGGTCAACGGGCAACGAGGTCATCGAACGCAAGAAGATTGAGGTGGTGAAGACTGCCCACAACCTGAACACACTCTGCCGACAGCTCGACCCACAGAAACGTCCCGTTACCTCCGCTCTCTGTGCATGGGACCCCGAGTGGGACATCTACGACCCGCTGGCAGCCGAGCATGACATCGTGGGCTACAACTACATGATTCACAAATCGCAGAGTGACCACGAGCGTGTGCCCAGCCGTGTGATGGTGCAGACGGAGAGCTATTCTCGTGACACCTGGCGTAATTATCGAAAGGTACAGGATGAGCCTTGGGTCATCGGCGACTTTGTGTGGACGGCCATGGACTACCTGGGTGAGTCAGGCATTGGACGCTGGTACTATGAAGGTGAACCAGCCAAAGAACCATGGGAGGGTCCAATGTTCCCCAATCATGCAGCCTATTGTGGTGACATCGACCTCATTGGTCAGCGCAAGCCCATCAGCCACTATCGCGAGATGTTGTGGAGAAAAACAGTGGACATGCCAGAGCATGAATGGAAGGATGGCCAAATGAGTTCCACACCCATAGAAGATGATGGTTTATATATGGCTGTGAAGGAACCTGATGGCTATCTCGGAAAGATACACACTACGATGTGGAGCGTATGGCCTACCTACGAGAGTTGGACATGGCCCGGACATGAGGGCAAGAACATCGAGGTAGAAGTCTACACGAAAGATCCACAAGTTAAGCTCTTCCTCAATGACAAGCTCATCGATACCAAGAATGTCAGTCAAGACACAGAGTTCAAGGCCGTCTTTACTGTGCCTTATGAAGCTGGCACACTACGTGCTCAGACTAGTTGGGGACGCATCAAAACACTCCGTACCGCAGGAGAGCCGACACGTCTGCGCCTCACCCCAGATCGCACCATGCTTAACGCCGACGGACAGGATCTCGCTTTCATTACGGTGGAGTTGACAGATGCCAACGGCATACTCAATCCCCTTGCCAACAATGAACTGACAGCTACCGTCAGCGGTCCTGCCACGCTTATCGGCTTCGGCAATGCCGATATTAAGGACTGTGACCGCTACACCGACAGCACTCACAAGGCTTGGAAAGGTCGTGCCCTGCTCGTTGTCAGAAGCACAGGCAAGAAGGGTAAGGCAACGATAACCGTACAAGGCAAAGGGCTGAAACCAGTACGCGTCAATTTGTCCTTTAATAACTGACGATGGAAAGTTCTTAGCCTTGCAACCTTATGGGGGTTCAAGTCGTAGTTACAAATCGTTGTTGGTCATTGCACAAACGCAGGAGTCGGACCATACGTTTTCGGCGGTTTCCACCATATCGATGATGGTGTAGATGGGCAGAATGATTCCCAAAATGGCGACAGGAGCACCGATGCCCGACATCAGCGAAAGTGTCAGGAAGAAGCATCCCATAGGAACTCCAGCATTGCCAACGGCGGAAACAACCGAGATAAGAATCCACAAGAGGATGGTGCCAAGCGTGAGAGGTGTACCGCCATTCTGCATCACAAAGAGCGACGTGACGAGGATAAAGGCGGCGCAACCGTTCATGTTGATGGTGGTGCAGATGGGGAGCACAAAGCGCGCGATGTCCCTGCGAATGCCAAGACGGTCTTCGGCAGACTGCATAGTAACGGGCAAGGTTGCTGCACTACTTTTTGTAAAGAGTGCCATCAAAACAGCTGGCATCATCTTACTTAAGACATGAATGGGATTAAGGCCACTGGCCAACAGGAACAGCGGCAGGATGACGAAGAACTGAATGACGTTGCCACCCAACACTACCAATACGTATTTACCTATCGAATCAGCCACAACACCTGCGCTAACCTGTGCTGAGAGTTGGGCGGAGAAAGCCACAATGCCAAGTGGCAGCGTCCAGATGAGACCGCGAATCAACAGGAAGAGCAAATCCTGCAAGCCTAACAATCCTTTTACGACAACAGCCTTATTCTCGCTTTCAGGCAGTTTCGATAATCCGATACCGACAGCAAAAGCCAATAGTAACAACGAGAGGACATTGCCCTCGAGGAAGGGCTTGACGATGTTGTTGGGGATAACGGAAAGGATGTGGTCATAGTAGGAGGTCTGGATCATGGGGACAGGTTCATGATTCAGGCTTGAATCAAGCAACCTGTCCCCATGATCCAAGACCGGCAGATTACCTGGGGCTACAAGTACATACAATATTGCTCCTACGGCTGCGGCGGCGAAAGTCGTCAGTAGCGTATATATCAAGGTGCGTCCAAAGATCCTCCCTGACCCTTTCGAGCCGAAAGTGGCAAAGGTCGTGATAACCGCCAGCACAATCGTCGGTACCGCCAACAATTGGAACAGACGGGTATAGACCGTCGCCACAAAGTCCATCACGTCGTTGAGCCACCCTAATCCGAGCAGCCCTAATACGGCGCCCATCACGAGCGCCCCAATCCATATTGTCGTCTTTTTCATTCTATAATTCAAACGTCAAATTCATGTAAATATTGCGTCCCTTCTGTGGGATGTGGTTCCAGTCGGCATAAGTGGCATACTGCTTGTCGAAGAGATTCTCGACGCCAAATCTTATTGACCATTGACCATTGACCATTGACCATTGATATGCTGCCGAGAGGTTCACTATCGTCCATGCCTTTGCCGCTGTCTCGCCGTATTTCTCGCCGTAGTTATTTTGGCGGGCATTGCCTTTAATGGTGGCTTGCGCCTGAAAACGCTGGTGCTGATAGATCCATTCCGACTGCCAACTGATGGGCGAAATGAGCGGCAATGCGTCACCGTCGGCATCACGTCCTGCGCTGTAGCTCACCTTCTTGTTCCATTGCAGGTGCTCCGTTATCTGCCAATCCCACGACAGCGAGACGTTGGCGATAGTGGCATGACTGATGTTGCCATACACTTTCACACCCTCGGCACCAACGGTCATTGGGCTCAGGCGCGTCTCGAACTGACCAATGATATAATTGCTAAAAAGAAACACGTTGCCATCGAGAGTCACGTTGACGCGCTCCGTAGGATGCCACTTCACGGCAGCATTCAACTCCACCGCCGATTCGTTCTTCAGCGAGGGATTGCCGATGTAGTCGTACTGGTCGAACGTGTTGTTCAGATAGTAGCCGTAGGCCTCCGTCACCGTGGGCGCACGACTGCCCCAACCCGCACCAAGGTTGAATTGACAATTGACAATTGATAATTGATAATTGGCAGCGATGCGACCCGTGGTCTGATGATATGCGTCGGTCATGCTAGGGAAGAAGACCTTCAAGGCATGATAGCCCTCCTCGTTGTTCAGACGTTGCTGCTGCCAAGCCACCTTTGCAGAGAGGCGCAGCGACTGGTTGCGACCGATTCGGACGTTATCCGTCACAGCCACACCCGTGTTCAATGTCCCTACGTCGGGCCACGTCACCATATACATCGGTGCTGCGCCGCCAGGATACATCGTCATGTCGGCAAACAGACAATTGTAATAGAGGTCATAGTTCAGCGCCACGTCATGCTGCTTGTGCGAGGTCGTCAGCAGGCTATACACACCCGCCGTCCAACTCTTGCCAGGCATATCCATGTGAATCTGCACATCGGGGCGCTTTGTGTCGTCCATCTCGTGGGTGATGTGGTTGTAGTAGACCTTCGTCTCCCAGCTGGCGCCAGGAAAGAGGTGCTTATACGACAGCGACGTGATCAAACCCTCGGCCTTCGCCACGTCCATGTTCAGCGCAGGATAACCCACGTCGGATGCGCGGTCGAAGATGAAGGTTGCCTCCAGCATGTCCTTCTCGGTCAGTCGCAGACCGGCATTCGTAAAGACATTTACTTTTTGGAACTGCGAAAACTGCAACTCGTCGCCACCGCCCACCTTGTAGTTGTCGGCATGACGAAAGAAGGCGCCCGCATTCAGGTATATCCTATGACTGCTCAGCGCTGCGTCGGCACCATACACCTGCACGTGGCCGTTCCACTCATGACCTGCCGAGGCGCTGGCGTGAAAGGGGTCGTTGTCGAAGCCCGCCTTGCGCAACTTCAAATCCAGGCTGCCGCCGATGTTGCCCGTGGCCTGCGGATTGCCGTCGAGGCCGCTGTTCAGGCTGATGCTCTGCAGGTTGCCGCTCTCCACATACGAGGTCACAGGATCCATCTTGTCCGTGCAGGCATAGAAAATCTTCATGCCGTCGATGGTTGTTGACAGGCGCTCCGTCTGCATGTTATTCACCACCGGCTCCCAAGCATATGAGCCTCGGCGTACGAGGCTCACATTCTTCAGCTCGCTCAGGTGCTCGTCGATGCTGGCCACCTGTCCCTTAACTGAGCGTTTTCGTCCTCGTCCCGCTTCTGAAACGATGACCACCTCATCAAGGTTTTGAACCTTTTCGGTGGCCACCGTGTCAGACAACAATATGGATGATAGCAAAACAGTCAGCATACTCAAATCGTTACTTCCCAGAACAGAGAGCTGAATCCATCGCTGAGGTCATCGCCACCAGCCACTACGTTGCCCTGTGCATCCTTCACCGTCAGGTGGATGCGCCAGCGACCGGTCATCGTCAGGTTCACCGTGCCTTGATAGCTGCCGTCGCTTTGCTTGGTCAGCGCCACGTTGTCGGGCGATGTGTGGTTGCCCATATCAGGCATGCGTGGGTCAATCTCTATGGTAAACTGCTCCTCTGCCAGACCGTAAGGTGTTGTGGCGGGCGTGTTCTTCTTCGACACGTAAGCCGTAATCACGTTCTTGCCCGTAATCCAGTCCGTTGGGTTCACCAGCGAGAGGTAGTAGGTGTCATTGCCCACCTTGAACGACTTCAGCCATTGCTGACCTTCGGGCAGCGCATCTACCGTGATGTCTGTTGCCTCGATACTGCCGTTGCTACCCAGCACGCTCACGTTGTAGCCCAGCGTCCACGAACCAGCCTCGCTGGTGTTCATCACGAACGACACCCACGTGCGCTTTACGGCCAGATAGTCCTTGTTGAACGACTCAGCCTTTCCGCCTACTGGCGTGCTGTGCTTCATGTTCATCTTCACCATCAGCATCAGCGGTGTCAGGCCGTCAATGTCGTAGTTCTTGATGTAGTTGCCGTTCTTTTTCTTCGTGGCCACAAAGAAAATTTCGTTGTAGCCCGTGTGGAACTTCCCCGTCTTCGAGTAGGCAAACACGTTGTACTGTCCGTCTACCACCGTCGACAGCTCGGGAATGATCTTCACCGTCTGCAAGAAGTTGTACACCTGTAGTGCCTCCTCTGCCGAGCAGCAATCCACGTCACCGTCTATCGTCACACCAGGAATCTCAATAGCCTGAGTTCCAAAATCATCATTCGAGTTGCAGGAGGTCAGTCCCACCAGGACCGCCGCTGCGAATAACAATCTCATTACCTTTTTCATATCCTTACTCTTTATTTAAATAAATAATTTAATTTCACGATGCAAAGGTACGGCGATTTCGGTACTTTCACAATCGCTACTTCATGGCATTTCGCATACCAAACGTTTGGCATGAGATAATGGGAACCGATATAAACAAAGACGGACACCATAATCAGTGCCCGTCCTCTGTAGGTTTAGGAATGAGTCTTAGAGTTTTAATATCCCGGATTCTGTGCAATGCCGAGATCCTCGCCTTGCAAACCGTTGGGGATGGGCTGGCGGTAGTGCTTACCACGCACGTTGTTGTACTTAGCCACAAGGTGGTTATGCACCTTTTGGAAGTAAGCCTCTTGGTCAGCGGTAAAGGTCTGCTTATCCTTCCAATTGTCGGCGAAGTGCTTGTAGTTCTTCACCTGCTGGACGCTGGAGATGAGGTTCTTCCAGCGGTAGCTGTTCAGCACGGAGAACTGCTCGTAGGTGAATTCGTAGTCCCACTCGCGTTTGATCTGGTCGAAGGTGGGAGCGCTGACCTCAGCGATGCCGGCACGACGACGGAGCTGGTTGAAGGGCTCTGCAGCCTCACTATTGCGACCCAGCTGTACGAGGGCCTCAGCCTTGATGAGCAGCACCTCGGCATAGCGAATCTCGATGCGGTCAACACTGTTCTGCTTGATCTCCAGGTTCTCGGCATCCTCGTAGCTCTGGTCTACGCCCTTACCGTTGATGGGGGTATAGATGGGTGAGTAGTAGTGGTGCGTTAGGCCGGTCTCAGGGTTCTTTACCTCAACGAGGTAGGTCTCGGCCAAGCGCTTGTCGTTAGGCTGTTCCTTCTTCCAGTTATCGTAGAGGTCATCATCAGCCACCTCGGTATGGTTCTGCTTATAACCGTTGCCGTTCTCGCCGTTCAGGAAGGGATACGTCCATGAGCAGTGTGTCTGGTGGTTGCCCTGAGCATCCAATTTGTCTCCATCGTGAGCAATAGTGAAGAGGTGCTCGTTGGTATTACGCTTGTTGCTCTCATACTCGCGTCCGAAAAGTTTTGCGAAGTCGGGGTCGAGGGCCAGACGACCACTGCTGATGACTTTATCGGCATACTCGATGGCCTTTTGCAGACGTGCGGGTGTGGTGGTGAACTCGGGGTCGGTCTGTGTGGTGGCGATAGCCTGAACCTGCTCGGCTGTCAGAGGATTATCACCCCATACGAGATAGGTACGGGCCAGCAGTGCCTGGGCAGCCTGCTTAGAGGGCACACGGGGGTCGCCACTATAGTCGAGCAGCAGATTCTCGGCATCGGTCAAGTCTTTCACAATCTGTGTAAAGACATTGTCGATGCTCTGGCGTTCGGTAGTTGAGCCACCTTCCTCAGTAAACACGGGAATCTCGCCCCATAGCTGTACCAGTTTCAGATAAGCCAGGGCGCGCAGGAACTTCGCCTTGCCCACGGCTGCATTGTAACCGTTCTGCGTTACCTTGCCCAGTTTCAGCGAGTTGGTAACGGTGGTAATGGCCTCATTGTCCTGAGCAATACCCAGTAGCAGATGGTTGAAAATCTTGACCTGATACCACGTGGTTGGCTCCTGTTCAAAACGACTGTTCAGAGGACCTTCCTTGCTCTCAGCACCTTCAAACGAGATGAGCTTGTTGGAGTTCAACTCGATGATGAATGAGAACGATGACGAAAGTGGCTGCCAGTGGCTATAGACACCGTTTACGAGAGAGAGTGCCGAGGCGTCATTGTTCACCACATTCGTCTCGTCTATCTGATTGCCTCCACTGGTGTTTGAGTTGTCATCACTGTCATTTGAGCAGGCTGTAAAACCTGTTGCTGTTGCTACTGCCACAAGGGCTGCAAGAAGTAATTGTTTCTTTTTCATACTGAAAATCTCCTTTTACCTTTAATTAATACTATGTTTTGTTGTTTATCGAGTTGTGAACTTTTCACGGTGCAAAGGTAGTGGGTTTTTGCGAAGCGTACAATCGCCTTTTCGTGGCATTCTGCATACCAAACGTTTGGCATAGCTGCCCATTCCGCCTGTTTTTCTACACTTTTAAGGGCAAAAACGAATAGCTGCAGGAGAGGCTTCACGTACAAACCGTGAAACCACATCACTTTTTTTTGAGGAAATTAAACTGGCTGGCTAAAAGATTGAAGTCACATGGCAACCACGGCGGAGCGATGGATATACAAGCCTTTCGAGGTTGGTTTGCCCACGAGGCGGCGTCCGTCAATAGTGTACCACACATCAGACATCTTACTGCTAACATCAGATATCGTTTCGATGCCCGTATCATCACCCTTCATAAAATCGAAGGAGGTGGTGCCGTCGGCTGCCAGCTGGATGTTGGTGATGGGCTTGCCCATGAACTTGCGACCGTCGGCAGCGGCGGTGAAGAGCGTGGCAGCTGGCGACGACTCGTCCGTCAGACTGTTGTTCACCACCAGCGTCTCGGGGTCGGTGTAGGGATAGGCCGAGGTGCTGAGATAGCTGCTGCGCAGCCAGTTGTCCTCGGTCCATCGGGTAAGATCCTTGCCATTGTTCTGCGGGCACCAGGCGCGGAAGTCCTTGCCCGAGGCATGGA
>CAMJDL010000091.1 GCA_946404405.1 uncultured Prevotella sp. | reverse complement strand
TTTGCACCCAGAAACGTTGATCATAAAAAAGTTATAGTTATGAAACCAAGAACGATTATTGGAATAGTGTTGATTGTGGCTGGTGCTTGGAAGCTGGCCAACATGTGGGGAATCATTGAGAACGACTGGCTGTGGCGCCAGCCCTGGACGACTTATATTGCTCCAGCAGCACTTATCTACGTAGGAGCATTAGTGATTGTCAACAGTTATCGCCGCGACCCAGACCAGTGGCTCCAGCGTCCTCTGCCTATTGGTGAAGACGGCAAGCGCATCTGTTGCAGCGTACATTACGGCGGTGACGAGTACATCTATCGTGGCGAGCCTTTCCAAGGTGCACGTCTCGACGCTTTTTGTGGCGGTATCCGTATGGATCTGCGAAATGCCACTATTACAGAGGATGAGGAGATAGAGATCCATACCTTCTGTGGCGGTGTGGAACTTATTGTACCTCAGACTGTGAACGTTGTCGTCAAGAGCCGTAGTTTTATTGGCGGTGTCGGCAACCATGCTTCAAGAATCGTAGACAAGGATGCCCACTGTCTACACATCATTGCCGACAACTTTATTGGTGGTGTAGATATCAAGAATTAATAAATATGACAAAACGTATCTTAATTATCATCATTGCTCTTGTATCCACAATTACTGCGGATGCTCAGAAGCTTACCAAAGAGCAGTTGCTTCAGGACTATGACTACTTTTTCAGTCAGTTGGAGCAGATTCATCCTGATCCCTATATTGCATTCGGAGGCAAGGAGGCATTTTATCAAGCAGTCAGAAACCTTAGGGACAATCTGGCTAAGCGCGACTCACTGACACTCGACGAAATGAAATTCGAGGGCAACATCCTGCTGTCAACGCTACACGACGGACACACGAACATGGGGTGGGCAGAGATTCCGGAGACCATGCCAGATGCTTTCCTCCCATTGCGCTTCCGTGTGATTCCTGATGGTATCATCGTTCATGGGGCGCTACCAGAGTATAAGTCCTTGATTGGTGCCTATGTCAGAGAGGTTAGCGGCCTGCCGCTTGACAGTGTCCTTACGAGGATTGACCATATCTCCACGACGGAGAATCGCTTCGGACAATATAAGATGGCCAGCGGTTTCATCCGCTATAACAATACCGTCAAACTGCTGTTCCCTGACTTCGATGGAAAGCAAATCTCCATGAAACTTCGTTTGGGCACAGGCCGAGATACGCTTGTCAACCTGCCCTTCTACCAGAACGGACCGCTTTGGGAACCATTCATCCATGCTCCTGAAGACAGCCGCTTTCCCAAAGGTAACTTTGAGTACCGATTTATCGATGACCAAAAGCAGACGATGGTGATCCGCATCAATCAGGTGATAAGTGCTGACATACCTGATAAAAGCCTTATGGCAGACGACGATACGACGGAAACGAAAGCACCACGAGTCATTGTGGCCGATGTCTTTGCCAAGATGCTTCGTGAGATGAAGGCTGCTGAGAGCCCTCGACTCATCATCGACCTTCGCGGCAATGGTGGCGGATGGACGTCCATCATGTATGCCGCTTTCTACGAACTCTTTGGCCAGCGGTTCTTCGATACCGACATGTCGTTTCACTACGCCACGAAACTGTCGGAGATGTATCTGAAGAAAAACGGTATCACGCTGGAGCAGTTTAACGAACGGAGGGGCGCGAATCTCAGCTTGGGTGATTTCAGCGTAGAGCGAAAGATTGAAAGCTTCGACGAGTTCAGGTGTGCCGACATGGGTATGCTCAAAGCCCTGAACGGTCAGCCCATCTATACGCCAAAGGACATCTATGTCGTTACGGATGAACACACCTTCAGTGCTGCCTTCCATACCGCTTACATGATGTGGCGCATGGGTGTCCGTGTGGTGGGCGTCCCTTCGAGTCAGGCCCCCAACACGTTCATGGAAGTCACTCCTGTCAACCTTCCCAACTCCGGTTTGGAATGCAGCGTATCGAATTCCTTGCAACGCTGCTTCCCAGACGATGATCTCAAAGCGAAGGTCTTTACCCCTGATATCCAACTGACATACGATGACTATCGGAAGTACAATTTCAGTAAAGATGCTGAATTGCTATTCTTAATCGATATGAACATGTAATTTTTCAGCATCTCTTGCGACTAATGAGGTAAAGAAACAATTACAACAATTAAAACATTTTGAATTATGAAAAAGATTAAGATGATAGCATTGACGCTTATGCTCACGGTGGGCATGGTTATCACAAGCTGCATATCTACACGCGACACGGTAAGACTCAACAAAGTAGAGTTAGGTATGAATAAAAGTGACATCCAACACCTCTTGGGTACTCCCCTCTTCAAGAATGCTAACGAACAAGGAGAGAAATGGGGCTATCGTAAATACGTAGGCGAGATCACAGACTCTGAGGAGATGTACTTCATCGTGAAATTCGATACAAACGACAGGGTGATTGCCTATCAGTCTGTAAAAGCTCCAGACCGTAACCGCCATATGTAAAAATCAAAATTGCAAAGTCAAGCGATTATATTAAAAACATAAAAGGTATGAAAACAAGAAGAATAATGATGGCAGTTGCCATGATACTGGTCTGCATGAGCAGTACGGCACAAGACAAGCGAGTGATAGCGTTTCAGACGGTGATGGCCATGCACGAGACCACCTATAAGAACTTTGTCAAAGATGGAAAATACCAAGAGGCAATAGCTCCACTGACCACGCTCATACACCTGATTGACACGACAAATATTTACAAGGTGGCGAATGTATCCGAAATGATGGTCAGACAACTCAATGCCCCTTACTACTACGACTTGGCTTGTTGCTATGCCGTTACCGGACAAAAGACGAAGGTGCGCACCTATCGTCAGCAGGCATTAAAAGCGTTGGAACAGGCAGTGACTCTTGGATATAATGATTACAACAATATGCTCTACGACAAAGACCTCACGTCGCTCCGTAAAGACAAAACATACAAGTCCCTTTTGGAAAAAGTCAAAGAAAACACCCCACTCCACGTACTTAGGAAGTCGGCTCCATACGCCAAGGATTCCGTGAAACTGGAGAGTACGTTTACCTATCAGCCGAAAGATGACTATCGCCTAAGTGTGGTTCGCGAATATTTCAAACTCGACTCTGTAGCAGGTCAGGGCGACGAATTGTCGAAGATCATCAACCTGCTGCATTTTGTCCACGACGAGATGCCTCACGATGGCAACCACCGTGCCTTTGCCGAGATGGACGCCATTGACCTTTATAACTATGTCAAGACAACTGGCAAGGGGGTGAATTGCCGTCAACTAGCTATATCGCTCTGCGAAATGTACCTCGCCATGGGCATCCCTGCCCGCTATGTCACTTGTCTGGCAGCCGACCCCAACGACGGCGAGTGTCATGTTATCAACGCGGTGTGGTCAGGGCAGTTACAGAAGTGGCTTTGGATTGATCCGACGAATGATGCCTGGGTGATGGACGAGAATGGCACAATGCTCAGCATTGCCGAAGTGCGCGAGCGAATGATCAACGACCTGCCGCTGGTGCTCTGCGATACGGCAAACTGGAACCACCGCGAGAAGCAAACCAAAGAGGGTTATTTGTATGGTTATATGTCGAAGAACCTCTACTACTTTGTTTGCAAAAAATACAGTCGATTCAACCCAGAGAGCGACTATCGCCCCAATCCTGCAGAGGAAGACATCCGACTGATACCCGTAGGCTTCGTCAACGACAATTGGAAGTGCGACACGACCACCGATCCTGATTTCTTCTGGGCAAAGCCAGAAACAGAATAACAGAACAAGAAATCTAGAAAACGATGAAACTAAGACCATTCGCCATCGATGATGCTCCGGTTATCCTCTCATGGATAAAGGATCTGTCTGCATTCCGAAAGTGGAGTGCAGACAGGTATCCTGCGTATCCACCAAATCCAGAGGATATGGTTGAACAATATGCAGCAGATAATATCTTCCCTTTTACTGCCGTTGACGATGATGGTAATACCGTAGGCCATATCATGCTTCGCTATCCAGATTCTTCGAAGACTGTCATCCGCTTTGGATTCATCATCGTTGATGACAATCTGCGAGGTAAAGGCTATGGCAAACAGATGCTACAACTGGCCATTCAGAAAGCGCAACAAGAGTTTGGCGCAAAAAAGATAACGCTGGGTGTGTTCGATAATAACCCATCAGCTTTCCATTGTTATGAGTCCGTTGGCTTTAAAGTTATAGGTACAGACTCTTATCTAATCGACGGAGAAGAGTGGACGGGGAAAGAAATGGAAATGTCATTCATCACATAATTGTACAGAATATCCAAAATATTTGGCGTGCTTTGTAGTTATTTGTATTTTTGCAGCGTCAAAAGAATGATTTTTAATTTAATAGTTATGAATAATTCATTCAAAATCTTCAGCCTCTCAATGATGCTGATTTGCGGAGGGACAGCCTTCGCTCAGGACAAGGGTTACGACAAGGCAAATATGAACCTTGATGTTAAACCAGGTGACAACTTCGTAGAATATGCCTGCGGCAACTGGCTCAAGACGCACCCTCTGCGCGATGACCAGATGACTAACGGTGCCTTCCTCGATCTCTACGAACAGAACCAGAAGCAGATCCAGGAGATGATTCTGGAATTCTCGACGAAGCCACAGGAAAAGGGTTCGCTGGGCTATAAGATTGGTACGCTCTACAACCAAATGATGGACACGCTGAAGCGCAACGAGCAGGGACTGACACCCATCATGCCATATATAGAAAGGATTCGTGCCGTGAAAGATCGCAAGGAATACCAACGCGTCACCGCAGAGATTGACCGTCGTGGCGAGAACACGATGATGTATGCTTGGGGGGCCGGTGCCGACCTACGCGATGCCGACAACAATATCGTCAGCATCTCGCAGTCAGGTCTCGGACTGGGGAATCGTGACTACTACTTCAACGACGACCCGCAGACACAGATGGTACGTGAAGCCTACAAAGCATACGGAAAGCGGATGTTTGCGGCACTGGGCTATGACGAGGCAAAAGCCGGCGAACTGATGGAGAAGGTGTACGCCATCGAGAAACGCATTGCTGAGGCGAGCTTCGACAATGTAAAACTGCGTGACATCGATGCTAACTACCATAAGATGAGCTACGACGAACTGGTGCGCGACTTCGCCGGCATCGACTGGCCAACGGTGTTCTGGGTGACGGGATTCCCTGCCTTCAAGCAGCTCGTGGTAAGACAGCCAGAACCCTTGCACGAGGTAGAGAAGATACTTGCCGACACACCGCTCGACGACCTGAAAGCATACGCCGAGGTGCGCATCATCATGGGGGCAGCCTCCTGTCTGACGCAAGACTTGCGCCGTTCGTACTTCACCTTTGCGCAGACGCTGACAGGCCAACCGCAGGATGACCCGCTGTGGAAACAGGCCACCGCGCTGGTTAACGGTATTCTAGGCGATGCCATCGGCAAGATGTACTGCGAGAAGTACTTCCCTGAGTCCAGCAAGCAGCGTGTACTCACGATGGTTCGCAATCTGCAGACAGCCCTCGGTCAGCGCATCGATGCCCTCGACTGGATGGGCGATGCCACGAAGGCTGAAGCCAAGAAGAAACTGGCCGACTTCCATATCAAGATAGGTTATCCCGACAAGTGGAAGGACTACGAGAAGATGCAGATTGACGACCAGCTGTCGCTCTACGAGAACCTGGCCAACGTGAGCGAATGGAAATGGATTGACGGTCTAAACCGTAAGGTGAACAAGCCCGTAGATAAGGAAGAATGGCACATGACACCGCAGACCATCAACGCCTACTATAACCCCACCACCAACGAAATCTGCTTCCCCGCCGGCATCCTCCAGCCGCCGTTCTTCGACGCAGAAGCCGACGACGCACAGAACTACGGTGCCATTGGTGGCGTAATCGGTCATGAGATGAGCCACGGCTTCGACGACCAGGGCTGCCAGTTCGACGTCACGGGTAACCAGCGCAACTGGTGGACGGCTGCCGACAAATCCGCCTTCGACAAGCGTGCTGCACGTCTGGCCGACTACTTCTCGACCATCGAGGTGGTGAACGGCAAGAAGGTGAACGGCCAATTGACGCTCGGCGAGAACATCGGCGACAACGGCGGACTCCACATTGCCCTGCAGGCACTCCATAATACGGGAAACAACCGCGTCATCGACGGCTTGACTGCCGACCAGCGCTTCTTCCTCGGCTGGGCCCGCGTGTGGGCAAGCAACAACCGCGAGCAGTATATGGACATGCTCCTCAATCAGGATGTCCACTCGCCCAACACTGTCCGTGTCAATGGTGCCCTTCCCCAGATCGACGAGTGGTACGACGCTTTCGGCATCAAGAAAGGCAAACTGTTCATCCCCAAGAAAAAACGTATCAGAATCTGGTAATATGTACAAGACCCGTTCACTCCCGAACACACGCATTGACGTGGCTGATGCCCTGCGAGGAATCGCTGTGGCAGGTATCATCCTGTACCATTCCGTTGAACACTTCAATATCTTCACGCAGGAGACCATCATCCACGCCTTGCCTTCTGACCAGACAGTAGGCGACATCCTTGCCTGGCTGCTGTCTGGCAAGATGTATGGTATCTTCGCCATGCTCTTTGGACTGAGTTTCTTCATTATGAACGACAACCAACAGCAGAAGGGTAAATGCTTTTCCGGACGCTTCGCCTGGCGTATGTGTCTGCTCTTCATGTTTGGTGTCATTAATATAGCCTTCTATGACGGAGACATCCTGATGCTCTATGCCTGTTATGGCTTGCTGCTCATCCCCATCAGCTATCTGCCATCGAAGGCAGTTTGGTGCATCATTGGCTTGTTGGCCATTCAGCCAGTGGAGCTATTCTGCCTGCTGGCTGGCTTTGAGATCGACCATACACGTTTCTATGAGATATCAGGCGTCATCAACAATGCACATGAGCATGGGACATTCTGGGAGAACACCCTCACCAACTTGCGGTACGGCTTCGAGGTAAACCTGCGTTTCAACGTCTTTAGTGGTCGTCTGACGCAACTGCTTTGCCTCTTTATCCTGGGCATGCAGTTAGGGCGACAGCGAATGTTTTATAATGAGGGGCGTAACCTACAGATCTGGCATATGGTTCTCATGGTATCAGCCACTATTGTCATTGCTTTGAGTTTCGTGGACTTTGGCGAAGTCGAGATGTGGCTTAAGCCCATCTACAACCTCATCATCCTCCTGATGATTGTCTCTGCTTTAGTCACTGCATGGTATGCTTTCGAGGGTGTGCGTCGTGTGCTCCATCATTTGTGCATCTTTGGGCGCATGAGCCTCACCAACTATCTGTTGCAGTCCATCATTGGCTGCTCAATCTTCTGTGGCTACGGCCTCGCCTGCTATTACAAGTTAGGCATCACCTACGCTGTGATGGTTGGAGTGGGAATGGTTATTACGCAATATCTTTTCGCCCGCCTCTGGTTCTCCAGTCATCAGCGTGGTCCATTAGAGGGCTTATGGCGAAAACTCACTTGGATATAGTTTTTAATGAAAAATGAAACAATACAGATACGTTAAAAGCAACGCCTTTACATCAGGCGAATCATTAGGAAACCCTGCGAAATCAGTGATATGTGCAACTTTTGTATCATAAAATTACTTAATTCTTAATTCCGCCAACAGGTTATTATATATAATTCATAGTGATGAAAAGAATTGTTTTGGCTACGACTATCGCCCTTGCGTTTATATCAGCGAGTGGACAGGAGCAACAAGATAGCTTAAAATCTGTAAGCATGATGCAGGAGTTGCAGGAGGTTGTCGTGAAGGGCAACCTCCCTAATACCCGTCTGAAGGGCAATGCCATGATAACCCGCATTCAGGGAACTCCGCTATCAGATGCAGGCACACTGGGCGAGATGCTGGTGAAAGTGCCAGGCATGACGGGAACGGACGAGGCACCCGAGGTATTGGGGAAGGGTTCTCCGCTTATCTATATCAACGGTCGACTGATGCGCGACAATAGCGAACTGAAGCGTCTGCGCAGCGAGGAAATCCGCGATGTAGAGGTAATCAACAATCCCGGTGCGCAGTATGATGCGACGGTGCGGGCCGTGGTGCGCATCCGCACTGTCCGTCAGCAGGGCGACGGTCTCAGTCTCGATCTCACATTGTCCGATGAGCACGACTTGCGTTACGATTTCGACCGTCCGCAGGCGAAAGTGGGTGCTAACTATCGCAAGAACGGCGTTGATGTGTTTGGCTCTGTGTATTACTATCATCAGGACTATCGTCAGTACAGTACCATCGAGGATATCACCACGACGGATAAGGTTTTTCGTCAGTATGGTCCTTACACGATGACGTGGAAGCATGATAACCTGACCTATATGGCTGGTGTGAACTGGCAGCTGTCGGACAATCACTCGCTGGGTGTTCGTGCTGATCTGACGCACCAGATGAAAGGCAAGAACCAGGTGATATACGATGAGGATGTTTTCGAGAATAATGCCCTTATCGACCACCTTTACTCTCACCAGACCAGCAAGGAGACGAAGCCGCTGGGATGGCTCACCAACACCTATTATAATGGTAAGGCGGGCAAGCTGGGCATCGACTTCAACTTCGACTTTATGAAGAATGGTACTGATACCGATCGCGAGAACGTAGAGCAGAGCAAGGTGCAGGATGATTTCGTTGTCAGCAAATCGGGCACCAGGAGCCGTCTCTATGCTACCAAACTTGTTCTCTCTTATCCTGTTTGGAAGGGCGAGCTGGAGGCTGGTACTGAGATGACATTCGTGAATCGCAATAACACCTATTGGATAGATAAGGCCATCATTGCCAATTCCGATGCAGATATCACAGAGAACAACGTGGCCGCCTTTGCCGAATACAGCTGCGATTTCCAGAAGTACGGCAGTGCCTCCGTAGGTCTGCGATACGAGCATACACTCTTGGAGTATGATGATGCCATCAATAAAGACGAGAAGATGCATCGTTCGATGGACGAGTGGTTCCCAACGGCATCCTACTCTGTGACCTTGGGCAAAGTGCAGACGGCTCTGTCGTATAGTATGAAAACCTATCGCCCCAGCTTCTTTGCTATGAACGATGCCGTGACCTACATCAGCCGCTATATGTATCAGGCTGGTAACTCGCAGCTGCTCAATGAGCGTGTGCGCGACCTGACGCTGAACGTGTCGTATAAGTGGATTACACTCACTGCCTCGTACGAGCATCTGACGAATCCCATCACCCAGTGGAACTTCCTTACCGAGACAGATGCGATGCTTTGCAAACACATCAATCTCGATAAGCCCATCAACACGCTGAGTGCCTATTTGGCAGTTACGCCTCGTGTAGGCATCTGGTCACTCAATGCAACAGCGGGCTTCGAGAAGCAGGACCTCTTTCTCGATGTCGAGGGACCTCAGGGCGTTTATCGTGTCTATTACGACAAACCCCGATATACGCTCAATGCCTATAACACCTTTACGCTGAAGCATGGCTGGAAGTTTGATGTGAACCTAATGTACCGTTCCAGCGGATGTTCCTATGCGTTCTACAACAACACCTACAACCTGCGTCTGGGACTCGTGGCACAGAAGAGCCTGCTAAAAGACAACTCTCTCACCCTCCGCGCTGCTGTGCTCGACTGCTTCCAGCGCAACCGCATGAACGAGTTCTCAGATTGTGGCTATAACCAGATTCAGCAGAACAACCGCTTCTCTACCCACAAACTGATGCTCTCGCTCATCTATCGCCTCAATGCCACCCGCAGCAAGTACAAAGGTACCGGCGCAGGTAAGGATGCTCAGGCCAGAATGGGGTCATAGATAGCACCATTATCATTCTAAAAAAGAATAATGAAGCATATTCCCAATATCCTTTCAGCATCGCGAATCGCATGGTGTCTGCCTTTGCTTTTGGTGGATGCAATGACCGTGTCCTTCCTTGTCGTTGCCCTGCTGATGGGAGTAGGAAGCTACTTCATCCGTCAGGTCAGTCCGCAAGACCATTGGATCTGGCCGTTTGGCATCATCCCCCTCCCTATGGAGCCTGCACACTATCTCCAATATGTCATGATGTTCGTTCTTGGCATCCTGGCCTATCGCTTTCAATGGCTCGACAAGATGAGTAATAGTGTAGGATTTATGGCTCTGCTCATTGGCATCGCATTAGCTATGGGCAATTATCTTCGTGATGGTGGACCTTGGGACGCTTTTGTGTGGCAGTGGTTTGGCATCTACGAGTCACTGATGTGTGTGTTCATTAGCTTTGGCCTGCTATGGTTATTCCGTGAATTCGTTAGCACCACATCCCGTTTCTGGCAATGGTGCGCCGCCCAGTCGTATGGCGCCTATGTGTTCCACCTGCTACTGATGATTGTTTTGCAGAATGCTATGGACAGCATTTGGATAGGAGCCTTTGGCAAATTCCTTTTCATCGGTGTGGTCACCACAGTTCTTTCCTTCCTCCTGACATGGATGGTCAAGATGATTCCTGGATTTAAGAAAGTATTATAAGATACAATTACCATTCATCACTTTTTCAGACAGAATATCCCAGATTTTTGTTGGTATTCGCAAATATTCGTAATTTCGCAGCGTCAAACAAATAATTAAAAATGAAACACGAGATTATTGAACTGTACGATATGCAGATTATTGGCATGTCCAAGAAGATTGCCTTTAATGAGGCGAAAGAAGAATGCCCAAAGTTCTGGGGTGAGTATG
>CAMJDL010000090.1 GCA_946404405.1 uncultured Prevotella sp. | reverse complement strand
GGCTGAAGTACGGCAATGGTGAGACACCAGAGACCAGCGGCAAGAAAGGCGACCATCTCATCGGCGACTACTATGTAGCTTTCGACAAGCACTATCGCGAGGAGGTCAAGGAACTCGTGGCACAGGGCATGGACGAGGAGAAGGCCAAGCAGGAGGCTCCGCTGATGAAGGAGGCTCACGAGATGCTCGTCAAGTGGGAGCAGAACGACCCCGAGGTTCGCGCCCTTTGGGAAAAGATGAACAACTGGGTCTATGCCGGCTTCGACGAGACCTACAAGAAGTTGGGCGTCGGCTTCGATAAAATCTACTACGAGAGTCAGACCTACTTGAAGGGTAAGGCTAAGGTGGAGGAAGGACTCGCCAAGGGTCTCTTCGAGCGCCACGAGGATAACTCGGTATGGGCCGACCTCACCAACGAGGGACTCGACCAGAAGCTGCTGCTGCGTTCGGATGGAACCAGCGTTTATATGACACAGGATATCGGTACGGCCGAGATGCGTTTCCAAGACTATCCCATCGACAAGATGATCTACGTGGTGGGTAATGAGCAGAACTACCACTTCCAGGTGCTCTCAATCCTGCTCGACCGTCTGGGCTTCAAGTGGGGTAAGGAACTCGTTCACTTCTCTTACGGCATGGTGGAACTGCCTAACGGTAAGATGAAGAGCCGTGAGGGAACGGTGGTGGATGCAGACGACCTGATGGAGCTGATGGTAGAGGATGCCTACAAGACCTCGATGGAACTGGGTAAGTTCGATGATATGACTGAAGAGGAGCGCCGCGAGATTGCCCGTATCGTAGGTATGGGAGCCTTGAAATACTTTATTCTGAAGGTCGACGCTCGCAAAAACATGCTGTTCAATCCAGAGGAGTCTATCGACTTTAACGGCAACACAGGCCCCTTCATCCAATATACCTACGCTCGTATCCGCTCTATCCTCCGCAAGGCAGCTGGTATAACTAGTACAACTAGTCTGACTAGTACGACTAGTCTCTCTGAGAAGGAAGTCGAGCTCATCCAGAAGATGAACGAGTTCGGTGCTGCTGTCGAACAGGCTGGTAAGGACTATTCGCCTTCAGGCATTGCCAATTACTGCTACGAGCTGACGAAGGTCTTCAACCAGTTCTACCATGACTACTCTATCCTGAACGAGCCTGATGAGCAGAAGAAGGCCGTACGTCTGATGATGGCCGAGAACGTCGCCAAGATTATCAAGAGTGCTATGAGCCTCCTCGGCATCGAAGTCCCTGAGCGCATGTAAAAGTCTATCAAGAATTAGAGATTTTAAGAATTTGAAACTTGATAATTTAAATCCGCCAGATTATCGTAACGACACCGTACTGCCCTTGCCTCTTGAGGTACGGGCAGACGCGTGGGCGGTAGATGCGGCATGCTCTGGCAATCCTGGCCCAATGGAGTATCAGGCCATCGATCTGCAGACAGGTGCTCGTGTGTTCCATTTCGGTCCCATGAAGGGCACCAACAATATCGGGGAATTCTTGGCTATCGTTCATGCCTTGGCACTGATGCAGCAACAGGGTTTGCACGATAAGGTCATCTATTCTGATTCTTATAATGCCATCCTTTGGGTTAACAAACGCCAGTGTAAGACAAAATTAGAGCGTACTCCAGAAACAGAGCCGCTCTATCAGATTATCGCTCGTGCGGAACGTTGGCTACAAACCCACCAGTGGCGCAACCCCATCATCAAGTGGGAGACCCAGAAATGGGGTGAGGTGCCTGCCGACTTCGGTAGAAAATAATAGTATTTCCCTCATAATTCCTTTTCGACATCAATATCACCTCTGCAGGCAGCATAGGTGCCGGTGTTCCGTCATCTACCGTGATAGGAGCCGTTTCGACACGTATTTCATCCCATAGTTTTGCTGCAACAAACGACTCGTGCGTTTGTCTGCCTCCCTCAACAATCAGCGATTGAATGCCGTGCTGATAGAGGTCGTCCATCAGTTGAGTGATTGGACGGTCATGTGTCAACACAATACGCTTAGGATCAGGACCATGCCAATGACGGACGGTTAGCTGGGGCTGGTCACGATCAAAAGTGGTATGGCCCACGAGTATGGCATCCTCCTCAGCACGTAGCTTATGACTCAACATCTGCGTCTGTTCGTTGCTAATCGTCAAGGGCTTGAAGTGATCATCGATGAACCCATTGGCGGTCTGAGCCCACTTTAGGATGATATACGGACGGTGCTCGCGATGATAAGTGAAGAAACGGCGGTTCAACCACTGGCACTCTTTTTCCAGTACCCCCACCGTTACCTCGATACCAGCCTCACGAAGTTTCTTGATGCCACGCCCCTGTACCTCAGCAAAGGGGTCTATACATCCTACCACTACCCGTCGTACGCCTTTCTTGATAATCAGGTCGGCACAAGGCGGTGTCTTACCGTAATGCGAGCAGGGTTCCAACGATACGTAGATGGTGGCGTCCTTCAGCAATGCTTCGTCCTCAGAACTGACACTTGAAAAGGCATTGACTTCTGCATGTCCTTCGCCACAGCGCACATGATAGCCCTCTCCAATGATGCGCCCATTGGCTACGATGACGGCACCCACCATCGGGTTTGGTCGTGCGCCCTGAATACCATTTTTAGCTAGCTGAATACAGCGTTGCATGTATTTTTCGTCGTTCATGGGTGCAAAGATACAAATTTTTTGGCACGGATGACACGGATTTCACGGATTTTTTGTAATTTTGCAGTGTTATGACTTACAATGAACTGTGGCGTCAGCTGGCGCAAATCTACGACGAGGGCGAGGCCAAGGCCATTGCCCGCATGACGTACGAGGAGCGCTTTGGCCTCACGTTGTCAGATATTTACCTCGGCAAAGATACGCAATTATCCGCAGACTGCCAAACAGAATTGGAAGAAATCGCAAAGCGTCTGTTACAAGGCGAGCCCATCCAGTATGTTTTGGGATATGCCGACTTCTGCGGACGCACATTTATAGTTAACAATCACGTATTAATTCCTCGTCCGGAAACAGAAGAACTCTGTCAGTGGATAACCTCACAGGGGGACAGACCCCTTGTGAGGTTGCTTGACATAGGAACGGGCAGTGGTTGTATTGCTATAACGTTGGCAGCAATGTTTCCTGAGGCAGAAGTCATTGGTTGGGACATTTCAGAGGACACATTGGAAGTAGCCCGTGCAAATGCCAGACGTCACAACGTCCAGGTGTCGTTCGAACAAGTCGATGCCCTACATCTTACATCAGACATCTTACATCAAACATCGGAGGTCTTTGACCTCCTCGTCAGCAATCCCCCTTATATATGCAATAAGGAACGCGAGGCAATGGAGAGTAATGTATTGGAGCATGAGCCGCATACGGCCCTCTTTGTACCCGACGAAGACCCGTTGCTGTTTTATCGTGCCATCGCGCAATATGGACAGACAGCACTGAAGGACGGCGGTTGGCTCTACTTCGAAATCAATCCCCTCTATACCGAGCCCCTTCGTCAAATGCTTTGTGCGATGCGGTTTTGCCGTATCGAAATAAAAGAAGACCAATACGGTAAACAACGAATGATAAGAGCAAAGAAAGGGTAAAAAGGTAAAAAAGTAAAAAGGTAAAACATGAAAACCGAGAATGATGCCTACTTGACACTGGCGGCCCTGTGTGCACAGGCCGAGCACTGCCAATATGAAATGCTTGAAAAGATGCGTCGCTGGGAACTGCCTGAAGAAGCGCAAGCCCGTGTAATGGCAAGGCTTATCAAGGAACGCTATGTCGATGACGAACGCTATGCCCAGGCTTTTGTCAAGGACAAGATACGCTATAACAAGTGGGGGCGTCGCAAGGTAGAGCAGGCCCTCTGGCAAAAACGTATCGACGAAGATATCCGCAAACGTGTACTCGATGAGGTGGACGATGACGAGTACCTCAGCATTCTGCGCCCGCTACTGAAACAGAAGCGTAAATCCATCAAAGCCAACAGCGACTATGAACTAAACCAAAAGCTGATGCGCTTTGCCGTAGGCCGTGGCTTTACGTTCGATATCATCCGCCAGTGCATTGATGTTGAAGAGGAACCTGATGATTTATAACTTTTCACTATTCACTTTTCACTTCTATGAACTGGTTTAGCAGGTTTCTCGATTTCATCTCGCCCCGTCTGTGTGTGGTTTGCGGTCGGCGATTGTCACCCACAGAACGGAGTCTTTGTTCTGTCTGCCAACTTCACTTACCTCGCACTGCCTTCCAGTTCTCGCCCGATGACAATCCGATGGCTCAGCTCTTCTGGCATCTGGCACCTATCGAGCGTGCCGCAGCCTTCATTTATTATCAATCTCATTCCGAAATGGCGCAGATGGTATATCAAATGAAGTATCGCAACAGTCCTGATGTCGGCGAGGACTTGGGACGACTGATGGCTACGGATATGTCGTTGGCCCATTATTTCGACGGTATCGACCTGCTGGTGCCCGTTCCGCTGACCATGAAACGCCAACGTCAGCGAGGTTATAACCAGAGTGAGATGCTGGCACGAGGTATCAGTGACATCACCCATCTGCCTGTTGCCGCCAAGGCATTGAAACGTCAGGTGTTTCGCGAGAGTCAGACGCATCTCAGCCGTCATGAGCGTCAGGAAAACGTGAATGGTATCTTTGTTGCCGCCGATGCTGAGACGCTGAAAAATCGTCATGTACTACTCATTGATGATGTCTGTACCACGGGTGCCACGCTGACGGCTTGTGCACAGGCCCTTACTGCGATAGAGGGCATCCGCATCAGTGTGCTCACCCTCGGTTTTGCCAAGAACTGAATCTCTCATTATCTCATTGTCTCAATTTCTCATTTTATTTTTGCAACCGAGTTGCAACGCCTTATCTGTAACTTTGCACCCAGAAACAATAAAAAGCAAAGTTATGGCACATTATCACGAACACGAACATTGTGAGAGTTGTTCACACGAACATCATCACGAGCATCATGAACACGAACATCACCACGAGCACAACCTACGGGTGCAACTGTCAATCATATTAGCGACGGTTAACCTCTTGATCCTGGCTTATTTCATTGAGCACCGTTTGGCGTTGTCTACGTGGCAACTGCTGCTGGTATATTTGGTTCCCTATCTGCTGGTAGGTCACGAAACACTGCACGAGGCGTGGGAAGGCATTACCAAGGGCGATATGTTCAATGAGCATTTCCTCATGTCGGTGGCTACCATCGGCGCCCTATGCATTGGTTTCCTGCCTGGTGCCGAGACCGAGTTCCCTGAGGCCGTCTTTGTCATGCTGTTCTTCCAGGTTGGCGAACTCTTCGAGGGCTATGCAGAGGGAAAAAGTCGCGACAGCATTGCCCACCTGATGGCGATTAAGCCCGATAGCGCGACAGTATTGAGGAGAGAGGAGAGAGGAGAGAGGAGAGAGATTACTCTCAGCCCGGAAGAAGTGGCTGTAGGCGAAGTAATCGTGATCCGTCCTGGCGAAAAGGTGCCGTTGGATGGTGTGGTTGTTGAAGGCACATCTTCGTTGAATACCGTTGCACTGACGGGTGAAAGTCTACCCCGTGACGTGACGGTCGGCGACGAAGTCATTTCTGGCTGCGTCAACCTTTCTGGTGTCCTTCGTGTTCGTACCACTAAAGTCTTTGGCGAGAGCACCGTATCAAAAATTATCCGTTTGGTGGAGAACGCAGGCGAACACAAGTCACAGAGCGAGACCTTTATCACGCGTTTTGCCCGTATCTACACGCCCATCGTCGTCTTTGCTGCCATCGCCATCGCCGTCGTTCCGACATTTTTTGGAGGAGCTTTCGCTACTTGGTTGTATCGCGCTCTCATGTTCCTCGTGGTATCATGTCCATGTGCATTGGTCATCAGTGTTCCGTTGACTTTCTTTGGTGGCATTGGCGGTGCTTCGCGTCATGGTATCCTGGTCAAAGGTGCCAACTATCTCGACGTGTTGGCAAAGGTCGATACCGTGGTGTTCGACAAGACGGGAACCCTTACACATGGACAGTTTGCTGTAGAGGCTGTTCATCCCGACACATGCGACGAACATCAACTCTTGCATTTGGCCGCCCACGTCGAGCATTTCTCTACCCATCCCATTGGTGCAGCCCTGCGCGACGCCTTCCCCGATGAGGCTACTGACGGTTGTCAGGTCAGCGATGTCGAGGAGGTAGCTGGCAAGGGCATTATCGCTCATGTGGCTGACAAGGTCGTGGCTGTTGGCAACACGAAGCTGATGGATACCGTTGGCGCCCAGTGGCACGACTGCCACCACGTAGGCACCATTATCCATGTGGCTATCGACGGGGTGTATGCCGGTCATATCGTCATCAACGATAAAATCAAAGACGATAGTGCTGAGGCTATCCAGCGTCTGCATGCCTTAGGTGTCAAACGCACGGTGATGCTGACAGGTGATCGTCAAGAAGTGGCCGATCATGTAGCTAAAACGTTAGGTATCACGGAATATCATGCCGAACTCCTTCCTGCCGACAAGGTTGCAAAAGTTGAACAACTAAAAAACCCCCTCCTTTCGGAGGGGGCAGGGGGAGGCTTGGCCTTCGTTGGCGACGGTATCAACGATGCACCAGTCTTGGCGCGTGCCGATGTTGGTATTGCCATGGGAGGCTTAGGCAGTGATGCGGCTATCGAGGCTGCCGACGTGGTGCTGATGGACGACCAGCCGTCAAAGATTGCCCTTGCCATTCGGATTGCCCGTCGCACCTTGGCCATAGCCCGTCAGAACGTCGTCTTTGCCATCGGTGTCAAGGTTGCCGTTCTGTTGCTGGCCGCCTGCGGTATTGCCACCATGTGGCTCGCCGTCTTTGCTGATGTAGGCGTCACAGTGTTGGCAGTCCTCAATGCGATGCGTGCATATTCACGCCTAACTATCTCTTTTTCGTAACTAGATAGGAGGCGCCCATTGATAGGACGAGGACACCGAAGATGATGGCAAGGCTCCAGGGAGTAGGTACTTCGATGTGGGGCATGTTGAGCTGGATGCCGAAGAGGTCGGCAAAGGCATTGATGTACTCGTTCATGGCCAGCAGCATCTTGACGCCGACGAAGATCAGGATGATGCCCAGACCGTATTTCAGGTACTTGAAGTATTGGGCAACGGCAGCCAGTGCGAAGTAGAGGGCACGCAGGCCGAGGATGGCGAAGATGTTAGAGGTGAGCACGATGAATGGGTCGCGACTGACGGAGAAGACTGCGGGAATGCTGTCGACAGCAAAGGCGACATCAGTGGTCTCGATGACCAACAAGGTAACGAACAATGGTGTAGCCAAGCGCTTGCCGTTCTCGACGACAAAGAATTTTTCCCCATGCAGTTGGTCGGTGGCAGGGAAGAATTTCTTGAACCAGCGTACGATGATGTTCTGCGAGGGATCGGCCTGCTCGTTATCGTCGTGTTTGAACATCTTGGCACCCGTATACAGCAGGAAGATGCCGAAGAGTCCCAGTATCCACTCGAAACGCTCGACCATGGCGGCGCCAGCGAATATAAAAATGCTGCGCAGCACCAAGGCACCGAAGATGCCCCAGAAGAGTACTTCGTGCTGGTATTTGCGTTCGATGCCGAAGAACGAGAACAGCATGAGGAACACGAAGAGGTTGTCCATGGACAGCGACTTCTCGATGAGGTAGCCTGCCAGGAACTCCATGGCTTTTTCGTGTGCATCGTGAGGATACCACAGGTAGATGGCGGCGCAGAACACCAGCGACACGCCAATCCATACGGCGGTCATCTGCAGCGCCTCTTTCACTTTCACTTCATGCTGACCTTTCTTGCCGAACATCTTCAGGTCGGCAATCAGCATGATGAATACCAATACATAGAAAACAATCCAAGCCCACAAGGGCATTCCCATTAAATCCATTTATTTTGTTCTTGAATAAGTACGATAGCCGTAGGCGATAATAACGAGGAAACAGATGAGCGGCAGGATGAACGACACGTTGACGGCTGGCATGCCGAATAGTTCCTTCTGATCGATAATCGTTGCCTGTAACGGAGGCAACACGCTACCGCCAAGAATAGCCATAATCAGACCTGCGGCACCAAACTTGGCATCGTCGCCTAAGCCCTGCAGGGCAATGCCGTAGATAGTGGGGAACATCAGCGACATACAAGCCGAGATGGCTACCAGACAGTACAATCCCATGCGACCATCGATGAAGATAACGCCACACGTGAGCAATGCACCTACTACAGCCAGAATGCCCAGCAGCGCACCGGCATTGATGTATTTGAGGAAGTAGGTACAGATGAATCGGCTTGACACGAAGATGGCCATCGCGATGATGTTATACGTCTGGGAGGTTACTTCGGCCTCCTGTTCGCCCATACCCTCGTTCATTAACACGCGCGTACCATATTGTATTATAAACGTCCAGCACATAATCTGTACGCCGACATAGAAGAACTGGGCGATGACGCCTTCGCGATAGTAGTCAATAGAAAAGATGCGCTTCAAGGTTGGCAGGAAGTTGATGTCGTGGTTCTGATCGCCATTCTTAGGCATGTTGGTAAACCAGATGACGGCAAACATGACGGCTATCACGGCACCGATAGCCAGATAGGGGGCAATGAGCACGCTGAGGTCAGAGTCGCGCATGGCGCTGAACTCGGCATCGCTCAACAAGGCACGCTCGTCGGTAGAGGCAGGATTCAGTTTGGCCTGGATGAAGTTCATGGCCACGTACATACCGCACAGAGAGCCCATGGGGTTGAAGCACTGTGCCATGTTCAGGCGGCGCGTAGCTGTCTCCTCCGAACCCATCGTGAGGATATAAGGATTACATGACGTCTCGAGGAACGACAGTCCGCAGGTCAGGATGAAGTAGGCCACGAGGAAGGGATAGTACATACCCGTCCATGATGCTGGCAGGAATAGCAGGGCACCAACAGCATACAAGCCAAGTCCCATCAGTACGCCAGCCTTATAGGAATATTTACGGATAAACATGGCAGCGGGGAAGGCCATGGCGAAGTAGCCGCCGTAGAAGGCCACCTGCACCAGTGCACCGTCCGTCACACTCATACGGAATATCTTTGAGAAGGCCTTGACCATAGGGTTGGTGATATCGTTGGCAAAGCCCCACAGGGCAAAGCACGACGTAACAAGGATGAACGGTACGAGATAGCTCACGCCATTCTTTGAAATCAGCGAATCTTTTTCTGACATAGTTTGTAGTTTAGTATTTTGGGTTAATGATTATTTGTCGGCAATCTTGCGGAACGACTGGAGTTTCTCACCATAGCAGAGGTCGCCGCAGTCGCCAAAGCCCGGCACGATGTATTTCTGTTCGTTCATGCCTTGGTCGATGGCAGCACACCAGATGGTGGAACCTTCGGGCAGTGCCTCCTTGACGACTTCGATGCCCTCGGGGGCCGCAATGACACAGCAGAGGTGAATCTTCTTGGGTTTGCCTGCCTGCAGCAGTGAATCGATAGCTGCTGCCAGACTGCCGCCCGTGGCCAGCATGGGGTCGACGATGATGAGCGTCTTGTTCTTAACGCTCTGAGTGGCAATATATTCCGTATGGACACCGACCTCGGTATGCTCACGGTTGATATACATGCGGAAGGCGGACACAAAACCATTGTCGGCCTTGTCGAACACGTTGAGGAATCCCTCGTGGAACGGCAGACCGGCACGCAATACGGTAGCCAGTACGATGTCTTCCTTGGGCAGGGGAATGTCAATAGTGCCAAGGGGTGTCGTAATGGTTTTAGGCTTGTATTCCAGAGTCTTCGACAGCTCGTAGGCCATCATTTCACCGATGCGCTTGATGTTGTAACGGAACATCAGACGATTCTTCTGGTAGTTCTTGTCACGCAACTCCGACATATACTGATTGATAATCGAGTTGTTCTTGCTGAAATCTATTACTTCCATAGTTCTGATTGTTTGTATTGCGTGCAAAGGTACGAATTTTATCAGATGTTTTGTTATGTCGGAGTGACAAAAACATATTGTCTTGTCGTTTTTTAATTTCTTTAACCTAAAAAAGGTTGTGTACGCACAAAATTCTATTATTTCTTAATTCTTAATTCTTATTTTATTAGTAACTTTGCACGCGAATTTGAAATAGGTAATAGTAATTTTAAACAATAGATTAAGTATTATGGCAAAGTTAGATTTGACTCAGTATGGCATCACCGGTTCTACCGTGATTGCTCACAATCCATCGTATGAGTATCTCTTCGAAGAGGAGACAAAGGCTGGACTCGAGGGTTTCGACAAGGGCGTAAACACCGAGCTCAACGCTGTTAACGTTATGACTGGTATCTACACTGGTCGTTCACCTAAGGACAAGTACATCGTGAAGGATGCACAGAGCCAGGACAAGGTATGGTGGACTACTGAGGAGTACAAGAACGATAACCACCCCATGAGCGAGGAGGTATGGGCTAAGGTAAAAGAGATTGCTATTAAGGAACTCTGCAACAAGAACCTGTATGTAGTTGATGCTTTCTGCGGTGCCAACGAGGCTACCCGTCTGCGTGTTCGCTTCATCGTTGAGGTGGCTTGGCAGGCTCACTTCGTCAAGAACATGTTCATTCAGCCTACCGCTGAGGAGCTGGAGAGCTTCGAGCCCAACTTCGTCATCTACAACGCTTCTAAGGCAAAGGTTGAGGCTTACAAGGAACTGGGTCTGAACTCAGAGACTTGCGTAGCTTTCAATACGACCAGCCGCGAGCAGGTTATCATCAACACATGGTACGGTGGTGAGATGAAGAAGGGTATGTTCTCTATGATGAACTACTATCTGC
>CAMJDL010000089.1 GCA_946404405.1 uncultured Prevotella sp. | reverse complement strand
CAAACTTTTGGTGGTGGCGCAACTCAAGATTCGGACAATCGTGAGAAGATAGCCATGTACCTATAAGTTTGTCATAGGAGAGATACTGAGAGGCCTGTCGTTCTTGCGACGGGCCTCTCAAAGTTTAATATGTAATAAAGTAACAACAAAATAACGACACAAAGATGAATTATCAAGTAGACAAGAACGGTTTCTATGGAGAGTTCGGCGGCGCATACGTGCCAGAGATACTCTACAAATGTGTGAAGGACTTGCAGGATGCTTATCTGCCCATCATTGAGAGTGAGGCATTCAAGCAGGAGTATCATGCACTGTTGAAGGACTATGTGGGACGTCCGTCGCCACTCTATTATGCCAAACGCATGAGTGAACAGTATGGTTGCCAGCTGTATTTGAAGCGTGAGGACCTGAACCATACGGGTGCCCACAAGATTAACAACACCATTGGACAGATTCTGCTGGCTAAGAAGATGGGTAAGACACGCATCATTGCTGAGACAGGTGCCGGACAGCATGGTGTGGCAACGGCAACGGTCTGTGCACTGATGAACATGAAGTGCGAGGTGTTTATGGGTGCTACCGATGTAGAGCGTCAGCATACCAACGTAGAGCGTATGAAGATGTTGGGTGCTGAAGTACATCCTGTAAGAACGGGTAACATGACGCTGAGCGACGCCTGCTCGGAGGCCATCCGCGACTGGTGCTGTCATCCTGCTGATACCTTCTATATTGTAGGTTCAACGATGGGACCGCATCCTTATCCTGACTTGGTGGCTCGTATGCAGAGTGTTATTTCAGAGGAAATCAAGTGGCAGTTGGAGGAAAAGATAGGGCGCGACTATCCCGATTACTTGATTGCCTGCATAGGAGGTGGTTCGAATGCTGCTGGTACCATCTATCATTATATGGACGATGAGCGTGTCAAAATAGTATTAGCTGAGGCTGGGGGTCACGGCTGGGACACGGACTATACGGCAGCAACCATTCATCGTGGTACGACGGGAATTCTGCATGGTGCCAAAATGCTGGTCATGCAGAATGAGGATGGCCAGATTCAAGAGGCTTTCACCATTTCTGCTGGTCTCGACTATCCTGGCGTAGGTCCCATGCACTGTAATATGGCCAAGAAGGGCCGCACTCAAGTGCTCTCAATCAACGACGACGAGGCCATCTATGGCGGTTACGAACTGACTCGCATGGAGGGAATTATCCCCGCTATCGAGAGTGCCCACGCCATTGCAGCCCTGAAGAAGTTGACGTTCAAGAAGGACGATGTGGTGGTGCTCACCGTCAGCGGTCGTGGTGATAAGGACGTCGAGACGTATTTGAAGAACAAGGCGATGGCCAAGGAATACGGGGATTTTTAATAAGGCACGGATTTCACGGATTAACACGGATTTATTTATGAAAACGTTTGAATATAAGACGACAAGCAAGACCATATTGGCTGATTTATATACGCCAGTGGGTGTTTATATGCGGCTGCGCGACCTTTATCCACAGAGTGCGCTGATGGAGAGTTCCGACTATCACGAGAAGGACAACTCGCGTTCGTTTATCGGCATCGATCCTATGGCCAGCGTGGCTATTGGTCACGGTATGGCTACCGTGACCTACCCTGATGGTTCGACCTTCCAACACGAGGTGAATAAGGAGTACCGTTCCGACAAGGCTATCCACCAGTTGATTGATTGTATCGAGGTTTCGGGTGATGATGCCAAGACGTGCGGACTGTTTGGCTATACCTCGTTCAATGCCGTGCGCTATTTCGAGGATATCAATGTCAAGGACGAGACACAGGCCAAGAACGATGCCCCCGACCTGCTGTATATATTATATAAGGTGGTGATAGTGTTCGACCACTTTAACAACACGCTGAAAATTGTCTCACTCGATGGCGAAGCCAAGCTTGACGAAGCGATACGTGCCATGAACAAGGCTAACGTGAAGGCTTACGACTTCCATCCTGTTGGCGATGTACGTTCTACGCTGACTGACGATGAGCATCGTGAGAATATCCGTCGTGGTATTCAGCACTGTCTGCGCGGCGATGTGTTCCAGATTGTGTTGAGCCGTCGTTTCATCCAAAAATACGAGGGCGATGATTTCAAACTTTATCGTGCCCTCCGCAGCATTAATCCCTCGCCTTACCTGTTCTACTTCGACTTTGGCGGCTTCCGCATCTTTGGTTCTTCGCCTGAGACGCACTGCCGTATTGAGGGCCGCAAGGCTTACATTGACCCCATTGCTGGCACCACCAAGCGAACGGGCGATGCCGAGGCCGACCGCAAAGGTGCCGAATATCTGCGCAACGACCCCAAGGAGAATGCCGAGCACGTGATGTTGGTAGACCTGGCTCGCAACGACCTCAGTCGCAACTGTCATGGTGTGAAGGTCGATTTCTATAAGGACCTGCAGTACTACTCACACGTCATTCATCTGGTAAGTCGTGTCAGTGGTGAACTTGACAACGGCGCTGATCCCATCAAGGCCTTTATCGATACCTTCCCTGCTGGTACACTGAGTGGAGCACCAAAGGTTCGCGCTATGCAACTCATCTCTGAGTACGAGCCGCACAACCGCGGTGCCTATGGTGGTTGCATCGGCTACATCGGTCTGGATGGTTCGCTCAATCAAGCTATTACCATCCGTACCTTCGTATCGCGTAACGGCGAACTCTGGTTCCAGGCTGGTGGCGGTATCGTGGCTAAGAGCGATGTAGAATACGAACTTCAGGAAGTGAACAATAAATTGGGTGCCTTGCGTAAGGCCATACTCATGGCAGAGAAGATGTAAGGCACGGATTTCACGGATTAACACGGATTATAATTATGAAGATTGTTATTATAGATAATTACGACTCATTTACATACAACTTGAGTCATTTGGTCAAGGAACTGGGAGCAGAGGTTACTGTATATCGTAACGACCAGTTCGAACTGTCACAACTCGAACAGTTTAGTAAGATTATCCTCTCACCTGGTCCTGGTATTCCCTCTGAGGCAGGTCTGCTGCTCGATGTCATCAAGACCTATGCAGGCAAGAAGCCCATTCTCGGCGTCTGCCTGGGTCATCAGGCCATCGGTGAGGCCTTTGGTGGCAAACTTGAGAACTTGAGCGACGTGTTCCACGGGGTTGCAACGCCCTGTCATCTGACGAGCGACGACGCGCTGTTCTCTGGCATTTCGAAGGAGTTTACCGTAGGTCGCTACCACTCATGGGTGGTGTCGAAGGAGAACTTCCCCGACTGTCTCGAAATCACAGCTGAGAGCAACGAGGGACAAATCATGGCGCTGAAGCACAAGACGCTTAACGTACGTGGTATTCAGTTCCACCCGGAAAGCGTGCTGACGCCTGACGGTAAGAAGATGCTCCAGAACTGGATGTTCCTTTAATTATCAATTATCAATTGTCAATTATCAATTAAATTATATGGCACAGACAATGAAAGACATCCTGAACAGGATGCTGAACCACGAGGAACTGTCTCGTGAAGAAATGAAGAACATTCTGATTGGTATCACTCAGAGTGAGTATCCTACGGAGCAGATTACTGCTCTGCTCACAGCCCTGCAGATGCGCGGTGTGACGGTTGACGAGCTGCTGGGTTTCCGCGACGGTATCTTAGAAACGGGCGTTCCCGCTATCCTCAATGCCGACCGCTACATCGACGTGGTAGGTACTGGCGGCGACCGCAAGAACACCTTTAATATCTCGACCACCAGTTGTTTTGTGATTGCTGGTGCAGGCTACAAGGTGGCCAAGCACGGCAACTACGCTGCAACGAGTGTCAGTGGCGCTTCGAATGTCATTGCCCATCACGGCATCAAGTTTACGGATGATATCGACAAGTTGAACCGTTCGCTCAATGAGGCTGGCATCGTCTATCTGCACGCCCAGCTCTTTGCTAAGGCCATGAAGTTCGTTGGCCCTATCCGCAAGGCATTGCAGTTCCCCACGATATTTAACTTGCTCGGTCCTCTGGTTAATCCTAGTCAACCCAGCTGTCAACTCTTAGGAGTTGCTAACTTAGACCAGATGCGCCTCTACCAGCAGGTGTACCAGAAAATCGGTATTGACTATGGTATCGTGAATTCGATTGACGGCTACGATGAGATTTCACTGACCGGCGATTTCAAGGTGACTACTAAGAACTACGAGCGTATCTTCAAGCCCCAGGACCTTGGTTTCGAGATTGCCAAGCCCGAAGAACTCGTTGGCGGTGCTACCGAGGAAGAGGCTGCAGCCATCTTCGACAGCGTACTCGAGAACCGAGCCCTGCCCGCCCAGAAGAACATCGTACTGGCTAATGCCGCCTTCGGTATCCAGGTACTTGAGAAAGGCGAGAAGAGCATCGAAGAGTGCATCGCCATTGCTCGCGAGTCAATTGACAGCGGCAGTGCCCTCCGTACGTTTAAGAAGTTCGTAGAACTAAATAGTTGATAATTAGGCACGGATTACACGGATTTCACGGCTTTTTAAAGAGCCCGCACCATCTGCGCAGAAATCATAAAGCCGTGTTAATCCGTGAAATCCGTGCCAATAAAGAATTATTATGCAAGACATTTTACAACAAATCATTGCCACCAAGCACCAGGAACTTGAGCAACTCTGCGCCAAGAAACCCTCTTTGCGCGAGGCATTGCTCCAGAGCGATAGCGGCATCATCGCCGAATTCAAGCGTCGCTCTCCCTCGAAGGGCTGGATCAAGGAAGAAGGGCGTGCTGACATCATCCCGCTGTCGTATCAGCAGAACGGTGCCGCCGCACTCAGCATCCTCACTGACGAACACTACTTCGGTGGTTCTGACGACTTCATTCGTACAGCTCGTCAGAGCGGTGTTACGCTCCCTATCCTCTATAAGAACTTCGTCATTGACGAGGCGCAGCTCTATGCCGCAGCCCTTTGTGGGGCCAGTGCCGTGCTACTCATTGCCGCCTGTCTTAGTGTGCAGCAGTGTTCCGCACTGTTGAAGAAAGCCCACGAGCTTGGCCTCGAAGTGCTCCTTGAGATGCATTCCGAGCCGGAACTGGAATACGCCGCCCTAGGCCCTGACCTCTGTGGTATCAACAACCGCAACCTCGGTTCGTTCGTCACAGATGTAGAGAACTCCTTCCGTCTGGCCGAGCTACTGCCGAAGGATGCCGTAAAGGTGAGTGAGAGTGGCATCAGCAACCCCGACACCGTCAAAGCGCTCCGCCAAGCAGGTTTTCGTGGATTCCTCATTGGTGAGAACTTCATGAAGACCGCCAATCCAGGCAAGGCACTTGCCGATTTTATCGGCAAATTGAGAATTGAGAATTGAAAATTGAGAATTATGATTTCCAAGAATATTCTCATTAAGGTTTGTGGCATGCGTGATGCGGAAAACATCCGCGAGATCGAACAGTTGAGCAAGGAATTGTCAATTATCAATTCTCAATTGTCAATTGATCTGATGGGCTTCATTTTCTGGCCGAAGTCCAGTCGCTACGTCAGCGAGCGTCCCGCATATTTGCCGACACAATGCAAGCGTGTTGGTGTCTTCGTCGATGAGAATCCAGAAACAATCAAGAAGATAGCTGAAGATTATGCCCTCGACTACATCCAACTTCATGGCACAGAAAGTCCCGACTTCGTCCGCCGCCTCCGTTCCGTCTACGGCGATAGTGTCGCCGTCATCAAAGCCTTTAACATCGCCACAAAAGAGGATTTAGACGCCACCAAGCCCTACGAGGGCCTTGTCGACTACTTTCTCTTCGACACGCGAGCAACCGTGCCCGCCGGTTCTCCGGCGGGGTCAGTCCTCCCAGGTGGTACTGGCGCCCAGTTCGACTGGAGCGTGCTCGCCGATTATGTCGGCGAGACGCCTTTCCTCCTCAGTGGCGGCATCGGTCCCGACGACGCAGACCGCGTTCGTGCCTTTCATCACCCCAAGTGCATCGGTATCGACCTGAACAGCAAGTTTGAGGTAAGCCCTGCCCTTAAAGACGTCGAGAAACTAAAACGTTTCCTCGAAAATGTAAAAATGTAACAATAAAAAATTAAAGAATATGGCAAACAAGATAAACCAAGTTTTCGCCAACCGTGGCGACAAAAAATTCCTCAGTCTCTACTTCTGTGCAGGTTGTCCCACGCTCGACAGCACGGCCGACGTTATCCTGACCATGCAGCGCCGAGGTATCGACTTCATCGAGGTGGGTATCCCTTTCAGCGACCCGCTGGCCGACGGTCCCGTCATTCAGAGTGCCGCCACCCAAGCCCTCAAGAACGGCATGAATTTAAAAACCCTCTTCGCCCAACTGAAAGCCATCAAGGACGACGTACAGATTCCCCTCATCCTGATGGGTTATCTGAACCCTATTCTGCACTACGGCATCGAGGCCTTTTGCCAGAGCTGTGTCGAGAGTGGCGTTAGCGGCATGATTATTCCTGACCTGCCTTTCAAGGATTATCAGGATATTGTCAAGCCCATCGCCGACAAATACGACCTCCGCGTCATCATGCTCATCACGCCAGAGACCAGTGAGGAGCGCATCCGCTTCATCGACGACAACACCGATGGTTTCATCTATATGGTATCGTCAGCCGCTATTACTGGTGCCCAGAAGAGCTTCGATGATGCCAAGCAGGAGTACTTCCGTCGCATTAATGCCATGAACCTGCGCAATCCGCGTATGATAGGCTTTGGCATCAGCAACAAGCAGACTCTTAAGGCCGCACAGGACAATGCCGCAGGTGCCATCATCGGTTCGAAGTTCGTCACCTTGCTGAATGAAGCTGACGGCAATGCCGACACGGCTCTCGACCGTCTCTTTGACGCGCTTGCACAATAGCCCTTTGGGTGCAAAACCAAGGCTTCTTCGTCATTAATATGTATGAAGAAGCCTTTATTTTTTCTCCTTTTTCTCATCGTAAGTCTCATGGTCGGTGCCCAGCCCCAGGACTACGAGTGGACTACGCCGAGTAAGAACTCGTCGGAGTCGATGCCTTGTGGGGGTGGCGACATCGGCATGAATGTCTGGACGGAAAATGGCGACGTGCTGTTCTACCTGTCACGTAGTGGTTCGTTCGACGAGAACAACACCTTGCTCAAGGCCGGTCGCTTTCGTATCAGTCTGTCGCCGAACATTGATATGAGCCAGTTCCGTCAGATACTGCACCTCAACGAGGGTTATGTAGAGGTGACGGATGGCGTGATCAGCATCCAGTTGTGGGCTGACGTCGAAAAGCCCGTCGTGCATGTCGATATGGAGAGCAAGCGCGAGAAATTGAATGTGGCTGTTACCTATGAGAGTTGGCGCACAAGTGACATCATACAAACCAAGCGCGAAGCCTTTCAGAGCAGCTATAAGTTTGCAGCTCCCAAGGGACTGCGAACACGTCACGACAGCATCGTTGCTGCCGACCGTGCACTGACCTTCATGCATTGCAATGGTAAGCAGACCATCTTCGATGCCACTGTCGCTCAGCAGAAGATGGATGCCGTCAAGCATAAGCTTTATAATCCGCTGAAGAATCTTGTCTTTGGCGGACGGATGCAGGGCGAGGGCTTTGTGCTGATAGACAATCTGACGGGCCACTATGCCAGCAGCGACTACCAAGGATGGATTTATGTAACAGAGAGTCCCCGTAAGAAGGCGCATCTCCAGATAGCCATGAACAACCGTCAGGGCTCTGTCGACGAATGGCTCGCTGGACTCACGACTTTGGAAGGGAAGGTCCGTCATGATTGGGATCGTCGCAACTCGCGCCGTTGGTGGCAGCAGTTCTGGCAGCGCAGCTACGTGTCAGCGGCTGGCGATGCTGAGCTGCTGACACGTAACTATACGCTGTTCCGTTATATGTTGGGATGTAATGCCCGCGGACAGTGGCCTACCAAGTTTAATGGCGGTCTCTTCACCTTCGACCCTGAATATGTCAATACGGCTGATGAATATAAGCTGAGTCCCGACTTCCGTAACTGGGGTGGGGGCGTACATACGGCCCAGAACCAGCGGTTGGTCTATTGGCCCATGTTGAAGAACGGCGACTTTGACCTGTTAAAAGTTCAACTCGATTTCTATCTTCATATATATAAGAACGCAGAAGAGCGCTCCCGACTGTATTGGGGACATGAGGGTGCCTGTCTGACCGAACAGATAGAGAACTACGGACTGCCCTGCTATCCTGAATACGGCACAAAGCGTCCTGATGGCTTCGACCCCGGTATGGAGCGTAATGCATGGTTGGAGTACGAGTGGGACACCTGTCTGGAGTTTTGTATGATGGCACTGACGGCGCGACGCTATTTCCCTGTCGATATCAGTCCCTATATCCCAATGGTCTATTCCTGTCTGCTCTTCTTCGACGAACACTATCAGTATCTGGCCAACCAGCGGGGTGCCAAACGTCTGGACGAGAATGGCAAACTGGTGTTATATCCTGGTTCGGGTGGCGAGACCTTCAAGGGAGCCTACAATTCCACCTCGACCATTGCTGCTTTGCGGTCTGTAACGCAGGCACTCATCGATTACGAGAACGGGACGGGACGTAACAATCAGGTGGATGTGGACTATCTGAGGGGACTGTTGACTCGTCTGCCCGACATCACCATTCGTGATGGCATGATTCAGCCAGCCCTGCACTGGGAACGTGTGCAGAATACGGAGCCCACCCAGCTTTATCCAGTCTTTCCGTGGCGTATGTATGGCGTGGGACGTCCTGACATCGATGTGGCACGCAATACCTACCTCAACGACACCCTTGCCCTGAAGTTCCGTTCGCATGTGGGCTGGAAACAGGATGTCATCTGGGCTGCCTGCCTTGGTTTGACTGATGAGGCCGAGGCGCTGATAACCCAGAAGATGGCTGACGGTCCTTATCGCTTCCCTGCTTTCTGGGGCCCAGGCTTCGACTGGTCGCCAGACCATAACTGGGGAGGCTCTGGTATGATAGGTTTACAGGAAATGCTGTTGCAGGAAGTGGGCACGAAACTCTACCTCTTCCCTGCCTGGCCCAAGCAGTGGAATGTGCGTTTCAAGCTCTGTGCATCTCGCGGCACCACTGTCGAGGCTGAGATGAAGAATGGCCAAGTCATCAACGTGAAGGTTACACCGAAGGAACGCCAACAAGACATTGTACTGCCATAAATAAAGCCCGTCTGAAATGACGGGCTTTAACTATATACCTTATATTATATATTACAGGTTCGGGTTAATCTTGCTCCACTCAGAGATGGGAGGAACGATGTTCAGAGTAACCAACTCATCGCGCATCTTGCACAGGTGCTCGTAGCTCTGATCCAACTTGGCGTTCTCCTCGGCAGTACCCTGAGGAACCTCGAACTTAGCACCCTCAGCAGTCATGGTGGTCTTCATAGCCATCATGATGTGGTCGTACTTGTCAGTCTTAACGTATGTTCCAACTGGGAAACGGAAAGCCTCACCACCCATAGCAGCACGAATCATCTCAACTGAGAGATAGCTGGGGCTCTGGAAACTTGAACGTCCGCGAAGCTCGATGATCTTGGCACCACCCTTGGTGACGTCAATCTTCATCTGCTCCCACTCCTCAGCGGGGAACTCAGCGGTACCGATGATGTCTGTCAGTTTGCGACCCTTAATCTCTACATGGCTGCCAAATACTGCCATCTGCTCACCATGACCACCGTATGTTGCACAACCTGTGATTTCGCTCTGCATCACACCAAACTTCTTGGCCAGTGCGCTCTGCAGACGTGTTGTGTCAAGACCAGCGAGTGTAGTAACCTGACCTGGCTTCAAACCAGAGTAGAGCAGAGTTACCAGACCGGTAAGGTCAGCAGGGTTGAAGATGATAACGACGTGCTTCACGTCTGGGCAATACTTCTTGATGTTCTGGCCCAGTTCCTCAGCAATCTTACAGTTGCCGGCAAGCAGGTCCTCACGGGTCATACCAGCCTTACGGGGAGCACCACCAGAAGAGATGATGTACATAGCGTTCTTGAAAGCCTCCTCAGCGTTGGTGGTGGCAACGATGTTCACGTTGTCGAAACCACTCTGGCGCATCTCTTCGGCTACACCCTCGGGAGAAAATACGTCGTACAGACAGATTTCACTTGTCAGACCCATCATCAAGGCGGTCTGAGCCATGTTTGAACCAATCATACCGGCTGCGCCGACGATGGTCAGTTTGTCGTTTGTTAAAAATGCCATAATTTACCTGTATTATTATTACCTTTTTATTCGATTGGTGCAAAGGTACAAATAATTTATTAATAATGTAAAGAGAAAAGTGAATTAAAATGTTATTTAATCTGAAAACACTGCCCTTTGCAAACTCCGTATGACAAAAATTGTGTATTTTTGCAGCCATGAATCAGATAAATGACGAAATAAAGGTGTTGGCATTCGATGCCGACGATACATTATGGGATTGTCAGTCGTGGTTTGACGACGTGGAGCGTCGCTGTTGCCAACTGCTCAGTCCGTGGGCGACGGCCCGTGAGGTCAGCGAGGGCTTGGTGAACACGGAACGTAAGAACCTGTCGTTGACGGGTTATGGTACCAAGGCCTTCACACTGTCGCTCATTGAAAATGCGGTACGCGTCACGCGCGAACAGTTGACGGGCCAAGTTGTCCAGCAACTGCTGGATATGGGTAAGGAACTGTTGGAGTTCCCTACGACGCCACTGCCTGAGGTCGAGGACACGCTCAGAACACTGGCCGAACAGCGCCGTTTCCGTCTGGTCGTGTTTACCAAAGGAGAGCTGATGGACCAGGAGTCTAAATTGCAGCGCTCTGGCTTGGAACAGTACTTCAGCCACATGGAGACCGTATCTAACAAGACAGAACGCGAATATCGTCAGCTATGTCAGAACCTGGATGTTGCTCCCGAGCAGACCATCATGATTGGTAACTCGTTCCGCTCTGATATCGCCCCCGCATTGGCTGCTGGTGCATGGGCAGTACATATCCCTTATCATGTGGTTTGGGCTATGGAGAAATCAGAAGAGTTTCCACACGAACGTCTGTGCAAAATCGAGCACTTTAGCGAAATTTTGTCTCTTATTTAGTTAAATAATCATAAATTAGCTCTTAATTATCAATTATCAACTGTCAATTATCAATTTTCTTACTACCTTTGCAGTCCGATTATTGGGGAGAGACTTAGAATCCCCGTGGATTGGTGCGGAATAGCCGTGTCTTTGGCCGGGCACAGTGGTTCGTGAGAGTACTGATTCAGCGTACGTTAGACTACTTGCGGAGAGTTAGACCTCTGCTAGTGGTGTTTGTGCGCATAATAGAGAATAGAAAAATGTTTTTTAGTAGTAAAATTTAAAAGAAGAAATGAACACTTTAAGTTACAAGACTGTTTCCGTATCTAAGGAAGCTGCTCGTGAGCAGAAGGAATGGGTGGTCATCGATGCTACCGATCAGGTTGTAGGTCGTCTGGCTTCAAAGGTTGCCAAGATCATCCGCGGAAAGTACAAGCCCACATTCACTCCTAATCAGGACTGTGGCGACAACGTTATTATCATCAATGCCCAGAAGATTGTCTTCACTGGCAAGAAGGAGACTGATAAAGTCTACACTCGTTACACTGGCTATCCCGGTGGACAGCGTTTCAATACGCCTG
>CAMJDL010000088.1 GCA_946404405.1 uncultured Prevotella sp. | reverse complement strand
AAAGTGACGTCTGGTCCCATTTCCAATAGTTCACCATACTAAACAGGTCGAGGTTGTTATGGCGGTAGCGCAGGTTCAGCTGGGCACTGGGGTCGCTCTCGCCAAACCTCAGATCCTGATTCAGACCTGTATTCACGTCGAAACCGAAACCGTCGCCCTCTCTGCGGATGGTCTTGATCCTCACGACTGATGATATCGTAGCATCGTACTGTGCACCAGGATTGGTAATCACCTCCACACTCGCAATCTCCTCTGAACGTAGCCGCTTCAGTTCTTCTTTGTCGTGCATCTTGCGGCCATTAATATAAAATATAGGTGTACCCTTGCCCAGCACTTCCAGTTCGTCGCCCTTCAGAGTCATACCAGGCACCTTGGCCAACATCTCCTTGGCTGTTCCCGACTGCGAGAGTACTGAACCCTTGATGCGTGTCACCATAGAATTCCCTTTCAATTTTGTTTTGGGCAGATGACTCTTCACTACCACCTCGCCCAACTGTTGCGTCTTATTAAACCATAAGGTCGTATCTGTTGAGACACTGTCGTTCATCTGTGCGAACGCTGTCAGACTCGTCATCACTGCAGCCATCAAGGCCATCAATTTCAAACTTAACTGTTTCATACTTTTCAAATTTTATATCTTTGGCCGTTTGACGAGACAGAAACATGTTAAAGTTGCGATTTAGCCCCAATTTGTGACGAATGGTACAGTTCTGGGACAAATGACATAAAAAACTATGATAATTATTTTGTGGAATCAAGAAAAGAATGTATTTTTGCAGTTTGAAAGTTTATGTATACAATTTGAGGATACAAGTTCTTAAATTGAAAATATGTATTCTAAGTTTGAAAATATAAATTTTGAAATTGAAAACATAAAATATATAGAATGAAAAGAAAATAAAAACATAGTAGTAACAACAAAAGGATTAAGGATATGGCAAAGTACATTTTGAAGGAAATGGCAGAGGGAATGGCAGATGGCCATAAAACCCTTTACCCCAAGATGCAGACATACTCGCTGCACGACTTCGAAACGGTAATTGAACACATGCACGACTATGCCGGCAGCCTCAGCAAAGGCACGATTAAAGCTGTCTTCGATGCGCTGGTGTCAGTCATGGGAAGTTGGATGCCAATGGGCCACAACATCAAGATAGACGGGTTGGGCGTGTTCTCGCTGTCGTTAGGCTTCGATGAATCGAGCCCGTCGGAAAAGGCGGAATTGGAGAATGCCGATGATAATCCGAAAACAAAATACAAGCACGTCTGTATCAAGGGTATCAACTTCAAGCCAGATTCTAAGCTGTTGCAGGCGTTGAACAAGGAAGCCACTTTCGAGCGAGGTGAGACTGATGTTCAGGTGCCGCAGAAGACAAAGCTCAGCCGCGAAGAACGAATAGCAAGAGCCAAAGCCATCATTGCGAAGAACGGCTTCATGACGCTCTACGACTATGCCAATGCCACCCACCAGAGTCGTTCTGTTGCCTCGAAAGACCTGCGACAGATCGTAGCCGACCCCACCTCAGGCATCACCACTCGGGGCACTCATTCGCATAAAGTATGGGTAGCGAAGAATGAAGATATTTGATGCCCATTTTATCCATTCCTAAGTGTCTTTTCGATAAAGGAATCCGTAAGAAGTAAACTTTTTCGTACTTTTTTATACAAGATTAGAAGAAATTTTGTATATTTGCACCTGCATTCAGTAAAGAGTGCAAGACATAAAGCTCGATAGCCGCACAATCACCACCGTACTTGCTACGAGCGAACATAGAATATAGGGGCTGCCCCGTTTAGGGCGCAGATTTCCCATATTTCTATGTGGTTTGTGGTGAACCGTGCGGCGTATGGCGAAAGTCTGCGCCTTTTGTATTAATAACAGTTTAAACAATGGTAGGTTTATGAAGAAATCATTCTTATTGTATTCATTGCTGCTCTTGTTCACTTGTGGTTGCACGAACAATCCAAACAAGAACGAAGGGCAAAACGACGGCCTGATGGAAGAGGTGGAGGCCATTCTTGAAAAGAGTCCCAAGGACATTCAGCCCGAAGGAACTTTTGTTATCCAAGGGAAAGGTCTTTACAAGTCGTTGACGTTTAAAGGTAAGAAAACCGTTGTCGTTCGTGATGCTGTTTTTGGAATGGATTTCCCTTCTGAATATGTTAAGGATGAAGAGTTCCTGCGTGTAAAGACCGATAAATCAGACTTGCTGTTTGAGATAATCTCAGAAGACACTATAAAGGGTGAGGGTTTTGCAGAAGGATTGTATATTAAAAAGGAAGCGCAATGAGTACGGAATTTATCATCGGAACAATTATTGGATTGATTGGCATCATTCCTGTCGTTATCCAATTCGCTAAATGGGTTAGAAAAAGACACAACCTTCGTAATTTGATGAACAAATTGGTTGATAATAGTTTGTCGACTAAAGAACACAAGAAAGTTCTAATGTTGATGAACGTGAAGCTCTTGCCTATTGGTAAGCGCATATCATCTGAATATATCAATAGCTTCGTTTTGAATAAGCGTGGTAAGGAGGCGGTCTTTACGGATTTGTGCCTGAAACATGACTGGGAGCCTACCAAAGAACTGTGCGAGATGTTTATGAATGGCGATTACCCGTCAATCAGAAAGAAATATTGGGATATGAAGAAGGAGCATCAGAAGAAAGACGAATCAGCTCCAAATAATGCTGAGAAAGTTGAAACCGTTCAGACACAGCCAAAGGGAAAGGAAGTTGTTTATTTGTCGGGACTTCTGGAAGAGCAGTTTCCAGAGTGCTTTAATCGTTTGACCACTATCTTGAATAAGCATGGCGTGGAATATCGTTTGCTAAAAGGAACGAAGGACATCTGGTGCAAGGACTATATGCCAATACAAACGGAATCGGGCAAGTTAATTCAGTTCCGCTATGAGCCGTCTTACCTGAAAGGCAATAAGGAGTGGGAAGATTCACGCTCGGACGTTAAAGAGGTCTGTCGGTTGAATGGATTTGAGCCTGTTTTCTCGAATATCAACCTTGACGGTGGAAATGTTTTGCTTTGCTCTAGTCGGGCAATCGTTTCAGACAGAATCTTTACGGAGAATCCAGAGTATAAAGACAAAGGGCAATTGGTCAAAGACCTTTCGGCATTGCTTGAGGCAGAGGTTATTATCATTCCCGCCCAAAACGGTGACATGACGGGACACGCTGATGGTATGGTTCGCTTTGTTGACCATGACACGATATTAGGGAACAATCGTTCAGAAGAATACAAGTATTGGACGAATGGCATAGAAAAAGTCTTGAAGGATTATAACCTCAAATATATTGATGTGCCGTTCTTCTATAGTTATAAGGATTCGAAACATCCAGACCATGCCATCGGGGTTTACGTGAATTATCTTGAAGTTGGCAATCTGATAGTTCTTCCTGTCTTTGAGGTTGAGGGGAATAAGGATGACGAGGCAATCGCTGCCTTTAAGCAGATATTCCCTGATAAGATCATAGAGACAATCAACTTTAACGATGTCGCACTTGAAGGCGGTGTGCTGAATTGTACGACTTGGGTTGTTAAACAATAATATATAGTCTTTAGCGTAGGAACCGAACATCATTACTTTTGTCGCTGGGTCAAAGCGTGGGGCGATAACCTCTTTGTAACGGTGTACCAACTCAAGGACAAACTCCTTTGGTAAGATGCCCTGTATGCTGAGCGGCGTGGAGCCTATCGGATTGACAACTTTCCTTTAGTTTTTCGAGTATCCATGAGTACATTTGTTTGGTGGTTTGTTGCCTTCGGTGGCAAAGATACGTTTAATTTTTTAGATTATCAACATTTTCTCGAAAAAACTGTCTTAATTGCTATACCTTTCATATTGTCTTGCGGCACTTTTGATTGTCTTTCTCAAATAGTTGCGGATGTGTTGGCGTACCGCAACGTTCGATGGTCGCTTATTTCATTTTTCCGTTCAGAATCTTGTTTCGGACTCCTTTCACGGCGGGTTTGTAATAGTCTATCTCCATCGCTTCGAGGGTGCGTTTCAGTTCGTCCATCAGTTCTGGATAAAATTTGCACATGCGAAAGGCAAGTTTCATGCAGACAGACTGAATACCTGGATACTCCTCGACATCCATCATGTGCTCAAAGCAGAAGTCAAGGAAGTCTGTTCGCAAATCTTCCTCGTTCAATTCCAATCGCTCAACGATGTTCAGGGATAGTCGTCTGACGGATGAATTATCTGTCTGCATAGTTTGCTCTATAAGTTCATTGAGTATTACCTGCAACTGAGACAACTTTTCTTTGCTGGCTTTGGTCAGTCCCCACAAAGCACTCCTTGCTACGCGATAGTCTTCACTGAATGCATACTGACGAGCAAAACCAAGGAAATCACCCTTTGCCTTTACTTCCTGGTAGATTTCCTGTGCGCCGCCCTCGCTGAATGTCTGTCTAAGTCTCTCTTCGGTAATCATTTCATCTTTTATTAGTTTGTTAATTTACTACGAATTAAATGACCTTCCTGTATGGCTGCAAAGAGGGCGATGCAAGCAATCATCCATGCAACCGGGACGAAGTATGACTGCCCAATCGCCATCATGCCGATAAAGAGCAGGAAGCCCGTCACTTTGTTGGCTTTGGTGTGTAGGAACTCTATCCGATGTTTTACCACAAATGAGCTAATTGAATTGATCATTTTCACCAGCGCGATAAGCCCTATCATCATCCACAGCGTAGCAGGCAGTTTCAACCACGGGAACAACTTATATCCTACTGCAATGACAAACACGAAGTCTGCCAAGCTATCCAATCTGGCCCCGAATTTACTCTCCACGCCCCATCGCCTTGCCAGAAAGCCGTCAAGTATATCCGTCAACCCTGCTATCAGGTAAAGTACCCAAAAAGGCAAAGTCATTGCATCCACTAAGAGCAAAGGCAGACACAATGCGATTCGCGATGTTGACAGGAGATTTGGAATTCGCTTCATTGACTTATCTATCGACCTCTATTCTCATTTCACAATCTGTCCCACCACCCAAGATGGAATGACAAAGCGTTACGGTGAAGCGCTTGTCTTTCCATAAACTGTGCAGCGAATAAATCACACTTTGGCGTGAACATTCACAGAGCAAAGGCGTAGTGACATATCCCTTTTTACACAACTCACAGGTGCATTTTAAGAAGATAAGTCGATAAACATGACCTTTCTCAACAACCTCACCTTTTACTCCTGGCAAATCATTAGCCATCTGAAAGAACACATCCATGTTCCCTTTGGCATCCTCATAGAGTTTCTTGTAAACAGAAAGCGTGCCGCCATTTACACAGTTTTTCCCACATTCCGAGAAGAATGCAGACCGCTCCTCTGGAGAGAGCCGTGCTATACCTTTCTCGAAACCCTTAAACCAATTTGATATTTCCATGACGATGAATTTTTAACCCCGGATAATAGCATCACACTAAATTTATTATTCAACAAACGATCCTATTTCTATGAGGTTTCCATCAGGGTCGGCAACGTAACAAGTGCGCTGTCCCCAAGGTTCAGTAGTCGGAGGAAGTACGGACTTTGCGCCATTGTTAAGAGCATTCTGATACTCTTTGTCAACATCAGCGAAAGATGGCACATCGAAGCTTAATTCCATTGTACCATTAAAACCTTCAGGATACTGGAATTTCTTTGAGACCATCTGCTCAAATGCACTACGCGGGAAGAGAATGATCCTATTGTTGCCAAGGAACATCTCAACATTTGGCTGTACACTATCCCATGAAGTGGTAAAACCAAAAGCTTTAGTGTAGAAATCAACGGTAGCCTTATTGTCGTTAGTAAAGAGTCCAACGGTGTTGAACGTAAATCGGGGCTGTTCTTCCAACGGCATCATCACGCCACACTGGTAATCGGGCGACTGGATGTCTGTGCCTTGATACCACTCCATGCAACAGGAATTCGGTGTCCATATAAATTCAGGATGAGCGGGCAACCACTCCTTATGGAACTTCTCGTACTGCTCTTGAAAGGCTTTCATGCCTCCCTCGAAATGCATCTTCAGCCACTTCCCGCTTTGAATGGGGAAGAGCTGCATACCCTCAGGCACATCGCCACCTTTATATATGCCGCCAATGACGTAAGTAAAGGTATTTTTACAGCAAGCCCCAAAGTTCGCTTCCCAACAGGTAGCACAATTGTGGTTGGGGATGTCGCAAGTACAGAGTCCGAACTCACCTACGCCATTGTCGATGGCTGCTTTTTGGAAAGCATTGGGTGCTTGCTTCTCAAAAAACACTGGCCTAACAATCTTTTCAACAAACTCACCCCAGAACTTAGGGCATTCTTCTTTCGCCTCGTTAAAGGCAATCTTCTTGGCCATGCCAATAATTTGCACATCGTGCAATTCAATAATTTCGTGTTTCATCTTTGGGGGTGTCATGAATTCATTCATATTTTATAGTTCATTTAAAGTAATCACTTCGCAACCTTGTTTGGCATAGTAGGCCAGCATCTCTGGTAGTTTCTTTAGATCATAGCTGGTGACGCAGTCAGAGAAAACGTGTACCGTAAAACCTGCTTTCCGCATGTTGAAACAGGTGGACTTCACACAGGCGGTAGCATCAGCACCAGCGATGTAAAACTCTGTGATCCCGTTTTCCGCAATGAACGTGGAAAATGCCTCGCTTGTCAATGCGTTGCTCTTCGTCTTCACAAAGACGTTATCCGATACCACCTTCAGTTCTGGTACCAATTCCTCGCCACGAGTGCCGGGCTTAAAGGTACGTGTGCTGGCGGTAATGTTGTTGTGCTTGATATAAACGATATGCATACCCTCAGACACTGCCCAGTCGACAGCTGCATTGATATTGTCAACAATGTCGCGGTAGTGCTTCGTGATGTCATTCTGGATGTCGATAACGACAAGTGCTTTTGTTTGCATATTATTTCCTACTAAATTAGACTGCACACTAACAAGCCGCCTCCAACTAAAATGAAGACTATTCCCAATGCACGTGTGATGACAACATAACTCTTTGAAGGTCGTTCTCCTCCAATTGTCTTCCACTTCTCTGCAACAGTCCAAATCTTATCCGCTGAAATGAACAACAGGCAGAATCCCATAACACACATAACGATTCCTGGAATGAATTCTTGTATCATATCTTCATTTTTTTAAAGTTTGGCGATGCAAAGATACAGATAGATGCCGATATAACCAAATATCTGGGATAATCTGCATAGTTCTGTGACGAATGGTCTCTCTACTGCGAATAAAATGGCCTTCCTGTATATTAAGCTACGATCTCATACGAGCCTGAACATCACGACCAGCGCCAGTGCCTTTGTACTTGCTGCGGGTGGCATTGAGGCGATAGATGAGCGAGAGCATCAGCTTGTGGGTTGAGAAGCGGTTGTTCTGCTGAATCTGGTTGTAGCCACAATCCGAGAACTCGTTCATGCGGTTGCGCTGGAGACAGTCGAGCACAGCAGCACGCAGGGTGAGTGAGTTATCCTTGAGCAGACTCTTCTGCGCCACCAAACCCAAACGCAGGTTGTAGGTATCGTTATAGAACACGTACGAACATCCGCTCGAATGGTACATCAGGTTCACATCGAACTTCCAACCGTGCTTTAGCGTAAAGCTATTATAGGCATTAAGCGTGTATCGTGGTTTGTCGTAATAAACGCGATAAACACCCTTGGGACCCTCAACGTCAAGATACAGATCCTGCTTTTCCACACCAGCTGTGGCATTGAGCGACCAGATTCCAACACGAGGTGTTACAGCCAAATAGGCACTCAGCGTGTTGATAGGCTTGTCGAGGTTGATGTGCTTGCAAAGCATGGCATCAGTCTCAGTAAGGAAGTTCCACTGGGTGATGGGATTCGTCAGGTGCTCGTACGATGCAGTCAGCGTCACCCACTTATACGATACGTTCAGCGTCAGGTCGCGCACGCGCTCGTTGAGCAGCTGAGAGTTTCCTGCCTGATACATATAACGACTGATGTAGGTCACGGCATCGTTCATGGCGAAGAAGCTGGGGCGATAGGTTTTCATACTATACGACAGAGCCGTCTGCACCTTACCCAAGGTCACAGAGTAGGATGCCGTGGGGAACCACTCGTCCATTGAGCGATGCAGCTTTTCGTCATTATTGATGGCATCATCATAATCCAAGAGTGTATGCTCGTATCGCAGACCTACGGAGGCGCTGCCATACTTCTGGAAATCGCAGCTGTATTCGGCAAAGGCGGCCACATTGTTCTCTTTGATATCAGCATCGGAATTGGCAATGATGGATTTATCAATCCAATAGGTGTTGTTGCGATTCACAAAGGTCATCTCAGTACCAGCCTCCAGCTCACCCTTCCAAATGGGGTAAGACAGCACCAGCTTACCAGCATAGAGACGGCTCCTGGTGCCGGATTTGCTGACGACAAAATCGTCAGCCACACGGCTCTGCTCAACGTTCTCGCGGTCGGTATTCGTACCGTTCCTCATGAAATCGAAGTTGAAGTCGATGCCCAGCTTGCCCACCTTACCATTATAATAGGTATTGGTAAGCCATCCCAGCGGCTTCGTCTCCTTGCTGGTCTGGTGAGAGTAGAGATGGTCTATAAGCGCATTGTTCTCAAACACGTCCTCGTCGTAAATTACCTGATTCTTGCCTTTCATCTGGTGCGTCAGATCAGCACGAACACCCAGTGAATGATTGTCCGACAACTGCCAGTTCACACCAGCCGTATAGGTCAGGTTATCGTGCTTCCACGTCATCGTATAAGGGCCATATTGACGGAATACCTTATCCGTTGTGGTGATATCCTCGATGGTGCTGTACTGACGATAGTCCTGATGATAGTAATACACAGAGCCAAACACATCAACGCCGTTCTTACGATAGTTTGCACCTATTTTCGCCTGCGGACGGTCGAAATCGTAACGCAAGTCGTGCTCATCAGACAGTGTGAGGTCGAGACTGAGGCCGTCACCCTGCTGACGGACAGTGCGGATGCGCACCACGGCCCGCACCGTCGCGTCATACTGCGCACCGGGATTGTTGATCACCTCTACATCGCGGATTTCCTCGCTGCGCAGACGCTTCAGTTCGCTATTGTCGCGCATCAGTCGACCGTTGATATAGATAAGCGGAGAACCCTTCCCCAATACCTCGGGTGCCTCGTCCGTTCCCGTCATGCCTGGCACTTTCACCAGCATCTCGCCCAGTGTGCCTGCATCTGATAGCGGAGTTCCCTGAATGCGGGTTATCATGGCATTGCCCTTCAGACGGGTATTAGGGAGGTTGCCCTTCACGACAACCTCCTGCAACTCCTGCATCATGCTTACAGATTTTAAGCTATCTTGTTGCTCCTGTCCACTCGCCAATATGCAGGCAAGGGCGAAGGTCGATGCCAAAACAATTCTTTTCATTTTACCAGATTCTGATACGCTTTTTCTTTGGGATGAACAGTTTGCCTTTCTTGATGTCGAAAGCGTCGTACCACTCATCGATCTGGGGAAGGGCACCGTTTACACGCACCAGGTTAGGCGAGTGGACATCCTGATTGAGGAGCATGTCCATATACTGTTCGCGGTTGTTGCTTGCCCATACGCGGGCCCAACCGAGGAAGAAACGCTGGTCGGCAGTCAGGTCGTCGATAACGCGATCATTTCCCGTATTATGGAGTGCCTGCAGGGCAATGTGAAGCCCACCATTGTCGCCAATGTTCTCGCCGAGCGTCAACTGGCCGTTTACCTTCTTGCCATTCACCACCTCGATGGTTGAGAAGTAATCGGCCAGACGTGCGGCACGCTTGTCAAAGGCGGCCTTGTCAGTAGCCGTCCACCAGTTGCGCTGGTTGCCCGTGACGTCGAACTGGCAGCCCTGGTCGTCGAAGCCGTGGCTCATCTCATGACCGATTACGCCACCAATGGCACCGTAGTTCTGTGCGTCGTCGGCTTCTGCGTCGAAGAACGGCGGCTGGAGGATGCCGGCGGGGAAGCAGATTTCGTTGGTGGTGGGGTTATAGTAGGCGTTGATGGTCTGCGGTGTCATGTGCCATTCTTCCTTATCTACGGGCTTGTTCACCTTACGGTTTAGACCGTCAATCCATTTCCATTCGCTCACGTTGGCCAGGTTCTCGTAGAGCGACAGCTGGTCGTCAATCTGCATCTGGCTGTAGTCCTTCCATTTGTCGGGATAGCCAATTTTGATGTGGAAGTCTGCCAGTTTCTTCTTGGCTTCAGCCTTAGTGGCTTCGCCCATCCATTCGAGGGCATCGATGCGCTGTCCGAGTGCTGTCTGCAGATTGCGAACCATCGTGAGCACACGCTGCTTGCTGGACTCTGGGAAGTACTTCTCGCAGTACATCTTGCCAATGGCATCGCCCAGAACGCCGTTGACCAAAGCAGTGGCCTGCTTCCACAGAGGGTCATCCTGCGGCTGGCCTGTCATCGTCTGCGCAAAGGTGAAGTACGAACGGCGCAGGTCTTGTGTCAGACAGGAGGCTGCCCCCATGATGATGCGCACCTCGGCGTAGGCCTTCAGGTCGTCGAGCGGTGTGTCGGCAAGTATCTTCTCTACCCCGTGCAAGGGTTCTGGCTGTCTTACCACGAGTTGCTTGAAGGCAGGGAATCCCGTCACCCAGAACACTGTTGGCCAGTCGATGCCGGGGAAGTCGCGCACCAGTTCGTCGTAACTCATCTTATGGTAGTTAGCGTCAATGTCGCGCAGCTTCACATTGTCGTAGCTGACTTCGGCAATGCGCTTCTCAATGGCATACACCTTCTCCATCAGTTCGCTGGCCGTAGCCTCGTCATAGCCAAGTGCCGCGAACATCCGCTTTCCGTAGGCTTTGTAGGCCTCGCGCACCATCTGTGTCTGTGGGTCATCGTTGAAGTAATAGTCGCGATTGCCCAGTCCGAGTCCTGCCTGCGAGATGCTGACGATGTTGTTGTCGGCATCGCGAAGATCGGCACCGGCACCCCAGGCATACATCATGGTGTTCTCGCCGCGACGATCTATCTCTGCTGTAACACGCTGATATTCCTTGTGATCCTTCACGGCACGAATCCGCTCGATGTAGGGCATGATAGGCTTCAATCCCTGTTCGTTACGCTTCAGAGTGTCCATCATCTGATTGTAGAGCGTACCAATCTTATAGCCCAGCGAACCTTTCTCCTGTGGTTTTGTCGAGAACTCCAGAATCATCTCCTGAATCTGCTTCTGGTTCAGCTCATAGAGGTCGAGAAAGGCACCGTTGGTCATCTGGTCGTCGCGCAGCGGGTGCGTCTTGAGCCAGTTGCCGCAGGCATATTCTACGAAGTTGTCACCTGGTTTAACATCAAGGTTCATATTTGCCTTGTCGTAACCCTTGTCCTGAGCGAAGACTGTCCCTCCGCAAATCAGCATCAGTGAGAGGCTGAAAATTTTGAATGAAATATTCATAACTATTAAATTAAAAAATCATCCGTTTGACGCTGCAAAAATACAAATAACTACAAAGCATGCCAAATATTTGGGATATTCTGTACAATTATGTGATGAATGACATTTCCATTTCTTTCCCTGTCCACTCTTCTCCATCGATTAGATAGGAATCTGTACCTATGACTTTAAAGCTAACGGACTCATAACAATGGAAAGCTGATGGGTTATTATCGAACACACCCAGCGTTATCTTTTTTGCGCCAAACTCTTGTTGCGCTTTCTGAATGGCCAGTTGTAGCATCTGTTTGCCATAGCCTTTACCTCGCAGATTGTCATCAACGATGATGAATCCAAAGCGGATGACAGTCTTCGAAGAATCTGGATAGCGAAGCATGATATGGCCTACGGTATTACCATCATCGTCAACGGCAGTAAAAGGGAAGATATTGTCTGCTGCATATTGTTCAACCATATCCTCTGGTTTTGGTGGATACGCAGGATACCTGTCTGCACTCCACTTTCGGAATGCAGTTATGTCCTTTATCCATGAAAGGATAACAGGCGCATCATCGATGG
>CAMJDL010000087.1 GCA_946404405.1 uncultured Prevotella sp. | reverse complement strand
CTTGGCAAAGGATCCGCTCGGTGTATCGTTCAACGCCCTTCCCAATATCTTCGACTTGCAGAGCCGACATGTAAAGAGCGATCTGTCCATCATCGGTATCGACGTAAAGAAGAACCTCGAAGAGAACTTCTCCGATAAGGCCACACTGGATGAACTCATTGCCATCCTGGAAAACGACAGGGTGTCGGAAGTTGCTATCGAGAAGATCGGAGTGAGCTACAACGAGGGTGACGAGGCCCTGAACCAGTTCCTGCAGTGGGTGCTTATCAATGGTACGAAATATAACCACGAGTACGGACTGCTGAATCTGGACAACAAAGTAGCACAGATTGAGATTGATAAGATTAAGAACTCACTTACCGCACAGAATTAGAAGGTAATTGTGTAAACAATAAAAAGGTAATAGTTTTATGGTAAAAAGATTGTTTATTGCAACATTCGTTGCGATTAGCCCTCTGTTGGCTTTCTCGCAGAACCTGATTACAGGTCATATCTCCGATGTTCGCACTGGCGAATCGCTCATTGGTGCATCTGTCATCGTCAAGAGTGAAAAGGGTCAGGGCGTAGTAACCGATATCGATGGTAACTTCTCTCTTCAGACCAAGGTAGAGGCACCTTTGACCCTCCGTGTGGAATTTATAGGCTATCGCCCCCTTGATGTGGATGTCTATGACTTCGAGGAGCCGGTGGAGATTGCACTGATTGACAACTCCAACAGAATCGACGAGGTTGTGGTAGTAGGCTACGGCGTACAGAAACGTAAGGCCCTTACGGGTTCTGTAACAACAGTAAAGAATGAAGAACTGCTGCAGGCCTCTACATCGTTCGACAATATCCTTGGAGGTGCTGTGGCCGGTTTGGATGCCACCTCATCATCAGGACAGCCTGGTGCATCCATCAATATCCGTATCCGTGGTGGTAACTCTATCAACGGTGGTAATGAGCCCCTATATGTCATTGATGGCGTACTGATATACAACAGCAATAGTGCCACCAAGACAGGAGTATCCTATGCCGACAGTAACTTTAACCCTCTTGCATCTATCAACCCGTCAGACATCGAATCGATTGAGATATTGAAAGACGTGTCAGCATCAGCCATTTACGGTTCACGTGGTGCCAATGGCGTTATTATTGTCACCACCAAGAACGGTAAGCGCGGACGCGTTAAGGTTGACTATGGCTATAGCATTGGAGTAGCCAATGTACGCAAAACACTCGATTTGCTGGATGCTCAACAATGGGGCGGATTATATCTCGACTTGGCAACAGATGCACAGAAAGCAGCAACTGGAGTTACTCCTGCGGTTGTTTCATCATGGGGAAAAGGTACCGACTGGCAAGATGCGCTTTTCCGCTCAGCTACTACCCAGCAGCATCAGTTATCGATTAATGGAGGTTCTGATAACGAACGTTTCCTGATTTCTGCCAACTACACCGATCAACAGGGTGTAATACGCAGCACAGACTTTACACGCCTTGGTGCACGTATCAACTACGAGCGCGACATCATTAAGAACATCACAGTAGGATTGAAATCCAACATATCAAAAAGCAGTCAAAAGGGTTCTTACTCATTCGGTAGTTACTCGAACGGCTTTAGCGGCATTCTGGAACAGGCTCTTCGCACATCACCAGCCGTGCCCATCTATAATACAGATGGTACCTACAATTATGCAAACCCATTTGAGGCCGGCGACTTTGTGCGCAATGGACAAACGCCCAATCCAATAGCTGATTTGAGCGAAGTTGATGCAGAGACAAAAGTGGACAATGTATTGGTATCCATATTCGGTTCTTGGGAAATCGTATCTGGTTTACGTCTGCGTGTACAGGGATCTACCAATATCATCAATACCCGTCAGAACTTCTTTGGTCCTTCTACCTCTACAGCAGGTTTTAATACGCAAGGCTATGCTACTATCGGTAGCAAGCGTTGGGAAAGTGATCAGGTAGAAACCACACTTACCTGGAATAAGAAATGGAAGGCGCATGAGATCGAAGTGTTGGGTGGATACACCTACCAACAGGAAAAGAGCGAGAACGTTTTAGCAGCTTCAGCTAACTTTGCTAATGAGAATCTTGGTTATCACTCCCTCCAGGCTGGTTCGCAGTTGATTACCCCTGAGAGCCATTTCGTAACATCAGTTCTTTATTCTGGAATTGGACGTATCAACTACTCCCTACTCGACCGCTATCATCTTACAGCAACACTGCGAGCTGACGGTTCTTCACGATTTGCAAAGAACAAGAAGTGGGGATGGTTCCCATCACTCGGATTCTCGTGGAATGTGAATGAAGAGAGCTGGCTTAAAAGTCAGAAATGGATAGAAGACCTGAAAATACGTGCCAGCATCGGTACCGTTGGTAACCAGGAGATTGGTGACTACCGATTCCTTTCAACCTATGCTGCCACTCATTACTATCTGGGTGGAGGAACCAAGAACACGGCCTATTACCGTTCTGGATTGGGCAATGACGACTTGAAGTGGGAAACAACGACATCCTACGACCTTGGTTTTGACCTTTCTGTATTAAAAGGTAAGCTCGGCTTTGTGTTCGACTATTACCATAAGAAGACTTCCGATCTGCTTCTTTCTATCCCTGTTGAACAAACCACAGGTTTCTCTTCACAGCTTAGTAATATCGGTAACGTCACTAACGATGGTGTAGAGTTCGCTGTTAATGCTACCCTTCTCCAACAAAAGGATCTCTCATGGAACGCTTCAGCCAATATCGCTCATAACAAGAATAAGGTTACGAGTCTTGGAACACAGCAAAACGAAATCATCAATGGTAACCAAACCATCATCCGTGTAGGCGAAGCATTAGGCACCTACTATGGTTGGGTGTTCGACGGTGTAGTACAGAAAGGGGATGATTTGAGTAAAGTGCCTGCTCCTTCGAATAAAACCAATGTAGAATATGGCGATGCCAAGTTTGTTGATCAGGATGGTGATGGTGCAGTTGACCGGGAGAACGACCGCGTTATCCTTGGTTCAGCACAGCCTAAGTTCACTTACGGTTTTGCCTCGCAGTTACGCTACAAGAGTTGGGATCTGAGTTTCAACTTCCAAGGAAGCTATGGAAACAAACTCTACAACCAGTTAGAGCAGGCTCTCGAATCACCCAATGCCAGCTACAATGCATCAGCAAAATTAGCTAATCGTTGGACTGAGAGTAATGCTAACACTACCATCCCTCGCGCCTATGCCCTCAACTTGTATAACAGCTACCTCGACAGTCGTTTCATTGAGGATGCCAGCTACCTACGCCTTAAGAACATTCAGGTGGGTTACTCATTCAAGCCACGTTTGCAGAATGGTTCAAAGCTCGGAGTATACCTTTATGCATCAGCACAGAATCTACTCACAATTACCAATTATAGCGGTTTCGACCCTGAATACTCTGGTTACGTGGATCGCGGCACATATCCATCGGCACGCACATTCACATTTGGCGTAAAACTGTCGTACTAATTTGTTGAACCCACTTAAATGAATAGAATATGAAGAAGATCAATATTTTCAGGTTGTCATTAGCTTTGGTTTTAGGACTTGGCGCATCTCTTACATCATGCGAATCGCTTGACCAGGGCAATCTGAGCGAACTGGCAGAAAGTAATCTGCCTCAGAGCGATGCCGACGCACAGGCACTAGTAAATGCTGTCTATTCGATCAATATCAGCATGTGTACCTCGTTTATGTACCTCTTCGACCTCACCACAGAAACCACTGTATCGGGTGAGAATCCCAATGGTGGAGGCGGTATGCTTGGCCTGCTGGCATGGGATGGCACCAACTCATACGTAGTAAGTGCATGGACAAACATCTATACCGCCATCGCCCGTGCCAACGATACAATAGAAAAGCTTGAGCAAAACCCGTCAGGCGTGTCGCCAGCCATTGCATCAAGAGTGATAGGCGAGGCCAAGTTCCTGCGTGCCTATTGGTACAACTATGCCGTACAGATCTGGGGTCCGATTCCCCTTGTTACAAGTACCACTGGTGGCAAGAATGCCATACGTAACTCTGAAACCGAAGTCTACCAGCAGATTGTTGACGACTTGAAGGATGCTGCAGAGCGCTTGCCCGAAGCAAGTGGATACGGTCTGAGCGATGTAGGACGTGCCACACGTGGTGCAGCTAATGCAGCACTGGCGAAAGTATATCTTACATGGGCACAAACCGATGATGCTTTGAACGATGCACAGCGCAAAGAATACTTCAACAACTCGGTAGAATACGCCCAAAAGGTAATTGACTCTAACCAATACAGTCTTGAAGAGAACTTCTACGACAACTGGAACAACCAGAACCGTAATGGTAAGGAGAGCATCTTCGCAGTACAAGCCTACATTGGTTCATCAGTGAATGGTGACAACTCAGGCGGTAACCATCTCTGCCATTGCTCGTTCTCTACATCTTATAGTGTATCGCTGCCTCATATCGCTCCAGGTCCTGACAACAGCGTAGAGAAATCATATCTTGATGGCGACCAGCGTAAGGATGTATCGTTTGCCGATTCCTTATGGCGTCCATCAACGCAAAGCTACTTTCATTTCTACTTCGATGCTGATGGCGATGGTTCCAAAGAGTCTGGTTTCTCACGTTATAACAAATATATTGACCACGACTCACCTGAGACCAGTGCTGCCGATCGTGCCATGAACCGTACCGTAATACGCTATGCAGAGGTGCTACTCGTCCAAGCCGAGGCTATCAACGAGCGTGACGGACAACCCAACTCACAAGCTTACGAGGCATTTAACAAGGTTCGCCGTCGTGCATTCCGTGAGGACATCAACAGTAGCGCAGCTCAAGCACATGATTTGGCAACGGGTTTGAATTATGAGCAGTTCAAGGAGGCTATTATCCAAGAGCGCTCATGGGAGTTCACACTTGAGCAAAAGCATCTGCTCGACCTGAAGCGCTGGAAGATTCTGGTTAAGACCATCAAGAACAGTGCCCTTGCCAAGAACTATCCACAATACAGCAAGCAGAACATTGAATACAAGCACTATCGCTTCCCCATTCCGCAGGCTCAGCGCGAGGTTAATCCCAACCTCTGGCAGAACTACGGTTACGATGGCTCTGACATTACTGCAAACCCATACGTAGGAAGAGAATAAGTAAAATGTATTATCCCTCAATGATAGTTATATGAACAATATATCAAGAATCGCATTACTGGGTTTCCTCACATTCAGCCTCAACAGTGCATATGCTCAGGGACCACTGGATATCTTCAAATCAAATAGTAAGAAGGTAGCACTGGAGCAGAATGCCCCTTCGCTGAGAAAACACCTGAAAGAGCGCAAGGTAGCCCTGCTGGCATGGAATTCCGTACCAGGTAGCGAGTTGCAGTCAGTTACTCTTACTGCCAACGTGACGGCTAAGAACCGTTCTGGTATTCGCGAGCTTCGCGTTAGAGAGTTCCATTACATTGGCGACTGCGGCTATTCGCACGGAGGACAGGATTCTGGTGTTGACACGCCAACAACAGCCCAAGCAGTATTTGCCTCCGATTTGGCCGATAGTTATTTGAACCAGGCTGCCCTGCTGGGTATTGACATCGACTCGCTTACCATCGAAATACATGGTCAGCCCGACAAGGTAAAAACCGATCGTGTGTGGTATCCTCGTAACTTCCTGTATACCCTTTATATCGATTCGCCAGCCTCTGACGCAGAACTGGAAAGACTGGCAGTATTGGCAGAACAGAATTCGGCTGTTGCCACATTGGTTAAAGCAGCTGTTGTTCCGCAGCTTACCATTGATCGCAAGGAGTCGCCCCGTGAGAAGAAAGTAGAAGGAGCAACCTTGGCAGGACTTCGTGAGTATATCTGGGGCAAGCGTCAGGCTCAGCAGGCCAGTAAGCTTCAACAGCAAAATCAGAAGAGAGACAATGCAGCTATTCGTAATACCTCTGCTCCCCAACGGGGCCCATGGGTTAAGGTATTCCCCAATGGCGTGCGTCAGCTGACTGTTAATGACAAGTATCTGATCCTGCATGATAATCCCGCTTATCTGGGAGGTACCAATCTGGGGATGACCTCTATCGAAGGTGTGCTTGGCATTCTAGGTACCTGTATCACCCACATCTCTTTAGGTCAGGCTGCAGAGCGTGCGCTCGATGTTGATTCCATATCTTTGACAGTACAGGCCGAATGGGATCCACGTGCTGGTCGAAAGGGATTTGAGAACCTGTCAATAGCTCCTCAAAACATTCGCTATACGCTCCATGTACTGACTCCAGAAAGTGAACAAGCAGTAAAAGAGTGGATAGAAGCTGTAGAGAAGATCTGTCCAATGTACAATCTCTTCAAAGATACGCAGACTTTCGAACATCGCATCGTTCGAGGAAGCTTTAAATGAACAAACATTATATGGACACTCATAAAATAATAAGATATATGAAACGACAAGTATTTAATTCATTGATCATCGCAATTTCAAGCATCCTATTCCTTACCGGATGCGGTAGCAGTAATGACGAGGATATCATAGGAGGCGGTTCTGATATCAACATTCCAAACGAGGAGGATAGTGAGTGTTGCAATGCCGAGGAAAAATTTCTGGCTTATGCCTTCCTCAACAATGGCTTTGTAAAGGAAATACCTGAACTGCGCGATACCATTGCCGGTAAGTACGAACTGAAAGTGTATTCCGCAGGTGGAAAACTGCACGTAGGTTATAACGACCTTTACTTCGCCTTGATAAAGATTTCGTCACAAGGTTATGTACGCGATTTCGACATCACCGGCATCACACCCGTTATGACCATGACCAAGATGGGAATGCAGCACTCCACACCAACGGCTACAGAGGCTATTATCTACGACAAGTCCTACCCTGCTGTACGCCGCGCATGGGTATCTTTCCTTATGAGTAGTAGTGATGGTGGTTTCTGGGAACTGTCGTACAACGCCTCTTCACAGAATCTGAGCACGTCTCATGCCGCTACTATCATCCAAGTAGATGCGCTGTCCAGTGGTTTAGCATGGCTCAAGTCGTTCAAGTCGGGTAACAGCACCTACTATCTCTCGCTGGTTAATCCGAATAATTTCCAAACAGGCATCAACACCATTCAGGCCTACGTATCAAAGCAGAGTACAGATAAGACGAAACCCTATCTGACTGCCGACGAGACCTTTACTATAGAGATTACGCCTACAATGCCTGATATGGGTGACCATAGTTCGCCCAACAACGAGCCACTCACCCTACAGGAATCAGGTATCTACGAAGGTAAGCTCAATCTCTCGATGACCGGTTTATGGAATATTCATTTGGTAGTGAAAGACAAGGATGGTAACATTGTGGCTGGCGCTGATAACGATACAAGCGGATACAGCAGTCTCTACTGGACCATCAGCATATAAAACGAAACATTTATGAGAAAGGATTATAATTTCAGTCATAAGTTAAGTTTATACATACTTATTATATTAGGGCAGTCTTTCATGGCTGCCCCTACTTATTCACAAAGACTTACCACGGATAGCATCTATCGAGAAGCTGAACTCACCGAGGTAACAGTTACCTCTACCGTGGGTGCCAAGCGCAAGGTAGCAGGAAAAGGGCGCTCAGCATCCATCGAAGAGCATCTGTTACAGCTGGGTAATGTGGATATGGTACGTCGAGGCAGTTATGCCTGGGAGCCCGTAGTAAACAACATGGCCACCGAACGTGTATCAACCACCATCGATGGCATGAAGATATTCTATGCCTGCACCGACAAGATGGATCCCGTTACCAGCTATGTAGAGAGCGGTAACCTACAGCGTATTCGTCTTGATTCCGGACTCGACGGTAATCCTCAAGCCACAGGTAATATTGGTGGTAGCATAGACCTAAAACTACGCAAGACGGGATTCGATGCCAAGCCACAGGAATACAACGCTACTATGGGATATGAGTCGAATGGTCATCTGCAAGTATATGGTGCCGATGCCGCTTTCTCCCATCAGAAATTCTATAGTAACCTGGGCGTTTTCTATCGCCATGCCGATAATTACAAGGCAGGTGGCAGTCATGAGGTCATGTTCTCACAGTTCCAGAAGATCAATACCTTCCTTAACCTAGGCTGGCAGCCTGCCTATAATCATATCATCGAGGGTACAGTCATTTTCGACCGTGCCACTGACGTGGGCTACCCTGCCCTCACCATGGATGTCAGCGATGCTACAGGTTTCATCTCCTCGCTGTCATACCGTCGCGAACAACTGAATGGTCTGTTTTACCGTTGGGAGACGAAGGTCTATTATAACCATATCACTCACAATATGGACGACACCCATCGTCCTGATGTCATCATCCACATGGACATGCCAGGGAACAGCACTACCACAGGTATCTACAGTCTGTTACAGGGTGGTCTTACCAACCACCAGTATCAGCTCAACTACGATGCCTATTATAATACACTCTTTGCCGACATGACCATGTATGTGACTGGTGCCAAACCTATGTACATGCTCACATGGCCCGATGTAGGCACCTTCAATCAAGGTCTTTCGATCTCTGACGACATCCAACTGACCAAGCATCATCATCTCCGCCTATCGGCCAAAGGCTCATGGCAGCACCGCCGCATCAACAACGATGAAGGTTTCCGGGCATTGAGCATTTATTTTCCGGGCATGAAACAAACGGCATCGACCCTGACAGGACGAGTAGCCATGAGTTATGCTTACACCAACAACGGTTGGAAACTGGCTTTAGGTACGGGCTATGGCAATCGCACCCCATCGGTAACCGAGGCATATGGCTATTTCCTCAACAACACGTTCGACCGTTACGACTATATTGGTAATCCACGTCTAAAAAACGAGAGTGCCTTTGAGTTAAACGGCTCTGTTGCCTGGACTTCAGAAACGGTTGAAGCACGATTGGAGGCCAACACCTTCTTTTTTAAGAATTACATCATCGGCACCCCCGACGATCGTCTGTCGCCTATGACCATTGGTGCCGAAGGTGTTAAAGTGTACCACAATCTGCACGATGCTCAGATTCTCAATACCTCGGCAGTACTCAATTGGCAACTTCTTAGCTGGCTTCGCTTGGACAACCATCTCTCCTATAGCTACGGCAAAGAGAGTACTGGCGCTCGCCTGCCCATGATTGCCCCATTAACCTATAAGGGCGTCTTGAAATTCTTCTGGCGCAACATAGAGTCGGAGGCCGGTATGCGTGCTGTAGCCAGAAACGGTAAATGCGGTACCCAATATGGCGAAACGCCCACTGCAGGGTACGCTATATGGCACTTCAATATTGGCGGTCATTTCCAGATAGGTAAGGTTGGCGCCGATATTCACGTTGGAGTAGAGAATCTCTTCGACCGCTATTATTCCACCTATTCCGATTGGAATCACATTCCCCAGAAAGGTCGCAATGTCTATGCCAATCTTTCATTCCAGTTCTAAGATACCATATACGTTATATTATATAGGTCAACAGGTTGGCTAAATCGCATGTATGTGGTATGTGAATACCATAAACGAGCGATTGTACATGTAAGCGAGACACCGTACCTTTGCACCCGAATATTAAACATTATCAGGATATGAACAAAAAAGTATTTATACTACAGTTACTCCTTCTGGGTATTTCTGCAAAAACAACCCTGGCTCAAGAGACGATCGACCCAGAAGATGCAGTAACGACACAACATCAGGCAGTTTTCAACGGACAGACCGTATCGTATTCCGCAACGATCGGTCATCAGCCGGTATGGGATAAGGACGGGAATATCATTGCCGGCCTCAACTACACCTATTATGAAAAGAATGGTGTGAAGGACAAGGGCCACCGTCCGTTGCTCATCTCGTTCAATGGCGGTCCTGGTTCCGGCTCACTTTGGATGGAGATTGGTTATACCGGTCCTGTACTGCTGAATCTCGATGACGAAGGACAGGTGGTTCAGCCTTACGGTGTTCATGATAATCCTTATTCTGTGCTTGATGTAGCCGACATCGTGTATATCTGTCCTGTAAACACAGGTTTCTCACGGGCGATAAAGGTCAATAAAGAAAATAAAGAAGGTGCAGATACTCCCTCCCAAGGAGCAAGTCGAGGAAACAGACAAAACGTTAGCTCCAAGAGTTCGTCTCCTTTCTTTGGTGTGAATGAAGATATCGACTATATCAGTGATTGGGTAAAGAACTTTATCAATCGGCATAACCGTTGGGAATCGCCCAAGTTCATCATTGGGGAGAGCTATGGCACTACGCGTGCATCAGGACTCACCTATAGTCTTCTGCAAAAGCACTGGATCTATGTAAACGGAGTGATACTCCTGTCGCCAACCGAACTGGGAGTCGATTCGCGTAGTGTCAATCGCAGAGCACTCACTTTACCCTACATGGCTGCCACATCATGGTATCACAAAGCACTGGGTGCCGACCTCCAGAACAAAGACTTGGATGAGATCCTGCCTGAAGTAGAGAAATTCACTGTCGAAGAGTATATCCCTGCATTGGCATGGGGCGGAACCCTGCCCGAGGCTCGCAGAAATGACATTGCCACAAAAGTGGCGCGCTACTCTGGCATCAGTCAACAGGAAGTATTACGCCACAACCTGATCATCCCTACGCGTTACTACTGGAAAGAGTTGCTTCGTGATCGTGATCTCCACATTGGTCGGCTCGACTCTCGTTATACCGGTCGCGACATTCAAACTTCAGGAGAGTCTCCAGACTACAGTGCTGAGTTCTCGACCTGGAACCGTGCCTTCACAACTGCTTATAATTATTATGTACGTAATCAGCTCAACTATAAGACAGACGTGGAGTATCTGCTATTTGGCAATGTGTCGCCTTGGAACCGTGACAACGACCATACGGGCGAAGATCTGGGTAAAGCACTGTCGCAGAATCCCGACCTGAAGGTGCTTGTACAGTCGGGCTATTATGATGGTGGTTGCGACTATTTTAATGCGAAGTATAATTTCTGGCAGATAGACCGTGGTGGTAAGTTCCAGGATCGTTTTATCTTCAAAGGCTATCGAAGTGGACACATGATCTATGTACGTCAGGAAGATCTGAAACAAGGTAATGAGGATATTCGTCAGTTTATTCTTAGTCAGATACCAAAAGACGGCACCGCCATCAAATATTGAAAACTAAAGAAAAAAAGAAAATATGAAAAAGATTCTCGGATTACTGCTGCTCGCAGGACTCATCGTTAGCGGCAGCGCAGAAGCAAAGAAGAAAGCAGGTAACATAGGTAAGGCCAAAGTAGCTATTGATTACCTCAACAGTCATTTTCAGACCTACGATCAACTTCAGAAGACCATCTGGGCCAATCCCGAGTTAGGATTTCTGGAGAACAATAGCAGCGGTCTGTTGAAACAGCACTTACGCGAGAATGGTTTTACCATCGAAGAAGGTGTGGCTGGTATGCCTACTGCCTTTGTTGCCACATATGGTAGTGGTAGTCCTGTCATTGGCTTACTGGCAGAGTTCGACGCTCTTCCCGGATTGTCACAGGACACTGTTCCCTATCGCAAGCCTGTCAAGGAGAATGCACCGGGTCAGGGATGCGGTCACAACACCTTCGGTGTAGCCTCATCTGCTGCAGCTGTCTCATTAAGCAAATGGCTGGCAGCCAACAAGCAAAGCGGTACCATCAAGGTCTATGGTACTCCTGCCGAAGAAGGTGGAGCAGGTAAGGTATATTTGGTTCGCGAGGGTTTGTTCAAAAATGTCGATGTGGTGCTCGACTGGCATCCCTCCAGCGTGAATGCCGTTACCACCAATGGCGGTACAGCTATGGTGATGGTTGACTACAAGTTCTATGGTAAGCCTGCGCATGCTGCTGGCAATCCCTGGAAAGGACGTTCTGCTCTTGATGCTGTAGAGGCATTCGACTACATGGTGAATCTGCTGCGCGAACATGTGCCCACCTCTTCTCGTATCCATTACGTCATTCCCGATGGTGGGTTCGCACCTAACGTAGTACCAGAGTATGCCCGTGTATCTTACTATATCCGTAGTC
>CAMJDL010000086.1 GCA_946404405.1 uncultured Prevotella sp. | reverse complement strand
TTAAGTGTATTATTGCAATGAAGAAGTATTTGATTAAAGGCGCATTGGCTCTGTTAGCAGGGGCCCTTGTATTGAGTTGCGCTGAGAAGGAGTCTGAGTACGTTCCATTGGCTCAGCAGAAGGCACAGGCATTCGAGGATGTCTTCAAAGAAGTGTATGGAGATATTGATCCCTATCAGGATTGGGGATTCAGTAGTGGTAAGATTGCCATTGACCCCAGTGATACATCGGTGGTGGTTGAGGTTGTCGATTTGGATGGTGATATCGCTTATACCCGTACTCGGGCTTTTAACGGTGCAAATGTCCTTTTGGCATTCCAATCCAATACCCGTGCTAATGCAACTGGTGGCGAGGATAAAAGACTTAATGAATGGGGCGATCCTGCCAAGAACAATGGTGTGGCCTATGATGTACCTGATGCGTTGACTCCGGAGCAGTGCTATCGTGTTCAGAGGTATTTCCAGCAGAATCCTAACCTTACTTATGTAGACCCTCACTATACGACGTTTTTCGTTCAGCAGGTTTACAAAGGAAGACCTACGACAGCATTAGGTCCTTCTCCTGAGGAATATACGCAAACCAATGGACAGACAATAACAGGTAGTGATGTTATGGATCATCTGACCTTTGGTTTGAACGCAGACGGCTCTGCCAAACATCATGTCAACGACTTTAATAAGGGCGACTGGAACTATGGGAAGCCTTATGAGGTGTTGAATACAGGGCAAAGTGCTAATGATTATGTTGATTCGAAGACGCATGTTGAAGGTGTCACCCATCCTGATAAGATTACCTTGATGGTCAACTCCAGCACAGAGCGCGTAGGTTATTTTGTGTCAAATGGTTCTATTCAACATAATTACTGCTGCGCTTTGGCCAGTGCTGCAGTAATTGATCGGTGGGCTAACAAACCAGAGAATTATGAAAACGGTGCTCCTGTGGGTGCCGCTGTTACTGATAAGTGGAACCGTTCGTTCGTGGGCCTTGATTATGAAGCACTACCACTTTCCAGTCTTCTTACCGGCAGCAATGCAAAGGCATTGGATTTCTGCACTTCAGATTATGTTCTTTATAAAGGGCATATTTATGCAAAGAACGATTTTAAAGATTTTTTCTTGACCGATAGGAATAATGAGCTAATCCCTTACATATCGGATGATGTTTCTAATATGACTATTGCCAGATACCTCCAATATACGAAGAGTGATGGCAATGTGGGAAATGTAACCAAGGATGCTTATAATTATAATATGTCTAGGAGTGACTTTGCAAATTATAATGTAAGTATAACAAACGAACAGGCGTCACTATTTAACCTTGATATGATACTGGATTATATCAAGCAAAATGCATATCCAACCCAGAACAACGGTAACTGGGTTACTAATATAGGTGGTCGAGACTATTATTTCTCCGACTGGATTGTGACGTTGACGAATGCTACTACGTTGACTGTGACGACGAATACTTTCGTAACGAACATCGATACTTGGACCCAGAAAGAGAGTGGCCGTGTGTTCTGTGAGGACCTTGGTGTCGCTTCCCGTGAAGACCTTGACTACAACGACGTCGTGTTCGATGCTACCATCTGGGAGAATAAGGTTTACAGGAAGGAATGGTGGGAAAAGTATGTTAACGGTGTCAAGGTTGATGAAGGTCTTGTTGAAGGAGAAGGTAAGCAAATTCCTGAAACCACCAACTATTATGCCAGCGTGACGCTATTGGCAGCAGGTGGAACGATTCCCATTACTGTTCACGGTGTACAAGTCCATTCTCAGTTCGTAGCTCCGGCAACAGCACCAGCAGCTGTTGAAACGATGATCAACACTCGTGACGATAACTCTACAGCTTATGGCAGCTTCGATACGCGCGACCCAGTACAGCTTGAGGGAGCTGATAAGGTTGTCAGAAATTACAAGATGATTAAAAACGATGTAGAACAAAATGAGACTTACTTTACACTCAAGATGTTCCCCATCGATATGCCAGCGGAAGGGAATGCCATCAATACTATTGAGATTATTTCACGTTATGGTACAGCCCAGCAGGTTCAGGTGATACAGAGTGTGAGGGGAGAAGCCCCGAGGAAGTTCATGATTCCCACAGAGAATCATCCAGAAAGGATATGGCCCACTGAGCGTAAGAACATCTCTCTGGCATATCCGCTATTTGGCGAATGGGCAAAGGGCAACGTAACTCTTGAAGAGTGCTTCTTTGGCGCAAATAGTGTCAATAACGACTATACTTATAAAGGTGCAAATAGTAAGGGTAACAAACTGCCGCTCGTGCTGAAGGCCCAGCGCACGTTAGTTACCGATGGCGAGGAGTACCTCTGGATGGGTGATCTTGAGTTTAAAGACAGTTGGAGTCTGAGAGTTCCCGATGTGCCGGCATTCTCTAACAATCAACAGTCTTCCTTCACGCAGTTCAGTGCTGGTGACCGTCTGCGCTTCCGTGCCTCAGGTATTGGTGCAGAAGCTTGGATCTCTGTCTCAATTGGTGACATCACGCCGTATTTCGTCGACAGCGAGTTCCCGAACTATATCTATAATGCTGATGGGAAGAAGGAAACAAGGACAGAGGGTTGCGTTGAGGTGCTACTTGATGAAAGTGCTGCTGACTTGTTGAACAAGAAGGTTTCGGGTGGTACTATGAGTTTTACGGTGAAGGGTCGTAGCTTCACTCTCACAGGCATCACTTGGATTCCGGCTAAATAATACGCATATAATTCAATCAAATACCAGATAATTGCATGATTCGGGGGTGGTTGCGTGAGCAGCCGCCCCTTTTCAAACCCAGAGCATGAGGATTGCTTTCTCTGAAAAACATATAATAAAAAAGGAATAAGACATTGGGCAGAGTTTAATTACTGCATAAATTGCCTTCCTTTACTGTTTTAGTAGGCTTATTTTATCAAATGTATCTTTTTCCTATACGAAATGTAACAAGTTTCAAATGATTGTGCCTGCGTTATGATTTTTTAACATGCAAATACTTGTATGATACAAATAAAAGATGTAACTTTGCAACCGAATTTGATGATTAGGTCAAGATTATAAGTTTAAACCAATTTATTAATAACATTAAAATTTTTAGAATTATGAAGAAGTATTTGATGACAGGTGTTGCAGCCCTTGCTATCTGCGCTGCATTCACAAGTTGCTCAAAGGGTGAAGAGCTCTACGATGCTGGCCAAATCGCTAAGAATGAGGCTGTTCTAATTCAAGAGAATTACAACCGTGCATTTATTGCTACGTTTGGTCAACCCGCTGCAAATCAGGACTGGGGTTTTGGTGCTGCTGGCACACGTACAGCAGATCCTCGTGGTAACATGTGGGCAGATGAAGGTTGGAATGTTCCTCCTGTGATTACCAATGCTCAGAAGGACATCGTTCGCCGTTATTTCCAGCAGAACACTCCGCTTGGATACAATGACCCGGGATGGTCTGATTTCTGGATTCAGCAGGTATATAAAGGCGGAACCAAGACAACAGACGGCTCTAAAACAAAAGAAAAATACAGAATCGGCAATGGTGGCGAGGTTGTTGGTGGTAACCACATGGACCACCTGTGCTCAAAGTCTTCAAACGGAACGGAAGATCACGTAAATGATTTCAACAACAGCGACAACAACGACTGGGAAGGTCGCATGCTTATGGTGTCTTCTTCTACTTACAGCTTTGGCTATATTAATAGTAATGCTTCCGCCATCCACTATGACAAGGCCGCACTTGTAAACTGGCGTGTTATTGCTCAGTGGGCAGTAAATAATGGTTTGGAGAGTAGCGTCGAAGCCAGCGTTCTTAATGATGGTTGGAACCGTTCATATATGGGCTTCGACTGGGAGCAGGCTTTACCTGATGATTGCTATCGTCCTATTTATGATTACGATGCAGGTTGGAGTGCAGATTTACCTGGTGGATTCCCAATTAAAGGCTATGAAACCTTTGAGTTTGATGGTAAGACATACAAACTTTTGAGTGCCAACTCTAATCAGTATGCTTATGATGAAAGCGAACCAACTTATGGCGGCATTCAAAATTACAGCGATAAGCCAAGCGATGCCACTATCCGTGAATTGCTGTCTCTCGGCTATCTTCCTTATACTGACACTCTGAAAGACTGGATCAAGCTTTCTACGGGTTCAGATGGCTACTACAGCGACTGGATTGTAACTCTTACTGAGGCTGAGCAGGGTACCACCCCCCCGCCTTCAGAGTGGGATGTCCGTATCATTGCTGAGGACTTGAATGCTGCGGCTTCTGATTCTCCAGCAACAGATGATTGGAGCGTAGGTTCTGACTGGGACTTCAACGATGTGGTGTTCGATGTGAAGTTCACAAGTGCAACAACTGCTAACGTGAAAATTGTTGGTGCTGGTGGTGTTTATCCCCTCTATGTCGCTGGACACGAAGCACATCAGGCACTTGGTCAGACCGGCCCGGGTACTGATGGACTTTACAAGATTCAGAACTCTGGCAATTCTACACCATTCGAGGTAACTGGTATCAACAGGGATAATAATGGTAGTGATATCTCTGTGACTGTTGTCAGAAAGTCAAGCACAGGTGAGGAGATAATCTTAGAACTGACGGCGCCATTAGGTAAGCCTGCTGCTAAGATTGGTGTTAATCCGAAATTTGAGCCTTGTGCTGAGCGCTATGATATTAGAAAGAAGTATCCTCTCTTCAGCCAGTGGGTACAAACAGGCGGTAGTCTTGCTTGGTATAATGTTGATTAAACACATCAAATACTTAAAAAAACTAAATTATCTTTGGAGGGGGCGTCTGCGTGAGCAGGCGCCTCTTTATTTATAATGTGAGCTAATGGTGAAACTCTGTTAAATATTTGAGGCTTTTGTTGGTTGGTATAGAAATTATTCGTATTTTTGCACAAATATTGCAATGTTTTATAGAATAAGCTTATTGAAGGATTAGTATGAAGAAGTATTTGATGACCGTAATGGCAGCTGTAGCCCTTGGAGGGTTGTTCGTGAGCTGCAACAGCGTAGATGCCGATGTCAACGGAGGAAACAACTCTGCTGAGTTCAGTGTCGTGCAGAATTATGAGAACGCTTTCGTGACGCGTTTTGGCCAGCCCGATTCGGCTCAGACGTGGGGTTTCGGTCCTGCTGTCAGTGGTACTCGTGGTACTACGATAGGTACCCCCTATGTGGATGCCTCTGGCAAGACCTATAACGCCCAGATGGCTCAGGCTTGGGTTGGCGTGAATGCAGCCAAAGCTACAGGAACAGGTGATGACAAGTTCACTGATATGAATGCCTATGCGGCATGGGACGGAACTGCGTGGAATGACCAGTTCTATGATGTCCACGGAACGGTGAAGGACTCAGAACTTAGTGATGAGGAAATAGCAGCTATCACGAAAGTCATCGTGGGCGGGGATGGAACCACAGGTCTTATCCCGGAGGGAACAAACAATTTGACCAAGGCTGAGGCTACAGGCTATTCGATTGTCACGACAGGTGGTCCCGTTACCTTGACGCCCGTCTATCACAACTCTAATTCGGGCGACCGTATTAGTTACTATTATTATCCTGCCAATCAGAAGCCTGATGCCGACGCTATTAAGGCGTTGCCCAAGTATTCTCTTGGTGAGATCAGCGATCCCCAGCATTACGGGAATACTCATATCTACAAGAAGACTTATAGCCTGGTTTTTCAGAAACCCGACGGCAGCTGTACATACGATTTCGACCCAAACTATGTGATCAACTTCGTCATCTCAAATACCTATAATAAAGAGGGATATGCCGGCGGTACTGATAAGATATATCAGGAGGGTGGCATTACAACGACGATTGGTGGCAGTGAACCCACGCTGACCGCTGTGGATAAATACGCTCTTACCATTGGAGAAACTATCGAATGTGGTAACGCTGTGAATGCTCCAAATAATAAGATTAGGATAAAGTTCAGTAATGCGATTCCGGCAACGACAACAACAACAACAGCTCCTCGATTTTCCGTCTCACAAGTAGGACAGACTATTTGGTCCAGATCGACCTATACACATTATATTGCAGGTAATGGTGTGAATGGTACTTTAACAGGCGGCAGTACGTGCTATTATTTTAAGGCTAATGAAACAGGTCTTTTGGATGTTGCTGTACTTATGAATGGCGGTACGCTAAAGGTCTGTGAGATTGGTAGCGATTGGAATGGTACAGGCTCTGAACCAGTAACCTTTAAGCAAAATGGTTGGTCAAATGAAACTAATACAGGTGTATGTGAATTTAGTGTAGAAGCAGGCAAAGTTTATGCGGTCTATGCAGAAAATGGCGTATTGGGCTATTATGGCTATACATTCCTTGATCAATATGGTAGTAGTGTAATAGAAGACAAACCGCTTTTTTCAGGTCTTGGTCCTTATGATTGTGGAACAGTATTTGACTCATCAGTTGGAGCTATTAAAATCAATGTTATGTTGGGAAAGGAGGCTACTACAACCTCAACACCTGATCCTGTTAACTTTGCTGCAGCTGCCGCATATTCTATTGATGGGTATTCGGCATATACGGCAGGTACTACTGAAAACGGAGGCTACAATCCGGGAGCTACTACTTACTTTATCAGACCAACGGAGGCTGGTGTTCTAAGAGTGGCCGTCAGACTCAATGCAAATAAGAAAATCCATATTGAGGATCTTGGCGAGTGGGGCTGGGACAATACAAGTGGCACAACACTCAAAAGTGAAATCAAGGATGCTAATAATCCATATTATGGAACCTATGATATAAATGCCGAGGCTAATCATGTCTATGCGGTTTATGCAGAAGGGTCTAAACTGGGATTCTTTGGTTGCGAGCTCTTGACTGCCAGCGGTGGTTCAGAAGCAACAATTAGTACTTCCAATGTAGTTTGGAAGAACATCCAAAGGACACCGGATTATTATAGTGATGGCGATCTGAATGAGGAAATCCATTCTACAACATATGGTTATGGCGTAGGTGGTTATGGTGTAACAGATCCCAAGACCTCTCACACGGCTGTATTTAAGAGTAAAGTTGGTGATGTTGACTATACCTTCGTGGGATTCGAGGACTGGATTGATTTCGACTACAACGATGTGATTTTGGCCATCACGGGTACGAAACCGGAGAAGCCACAAGATCCGATTGTGATTCCTGAACCCGAGCCCGAGAACACCGATCCCGCCCCTGAGGGCTTCGTCTGTCGTATCATTGCTGAGGATTTGACTGTCAGTGATAACAGTGACTTCGACTTCAACGATGTGGTGTTCGACGTGTATTGGAGTGGGGGCGTGACGACCATTCGTCTGCTGGCTGCTGGTGGTGAGCTGCCTTTGTATATAGGTTCGGTGGATGATGCCCATGAAGTACATAAACTGTTCGGATTCTCCGATTCTTATCCGTTGATCAATACGAACTGGAAGAATGGCAAGACAGCTAATCCGGTAGACTTCACTATCTCTGGTTCATATCCCGATCGTACGGCATGTAAGAATATCCCCGTCTATGTGACGAAGAAGGGTGAGAATATCCTGCTGAAGGCAGATCAGGGTAAGGTGGCTAGCAAAGTCTGCGTAGGTCGCGACTACGAATGGTGCGATGAGCGCCTGGATATCGATAAGAAGTTCCGCGCTAAGGACGGTACGAAGTTGTTCCAGCAATACGTCATTGGCAAACTCGGTGATGATTGGGATAACAATAAAGCCTGGTATCAATATAAGGGTAAAGAACTTCCAAATGAATAGGAGAATTTCTTTTCATCAAAGTACTTAAATACTAATCCGGAAGGGGCATCTGCTGAGGCAGGTGCCCTTTTTTGCATTAATGTTTGGTGGTGTGCAAAGATTGTTGTAACTTTGAGCGTTGCCCGAAGATAGGCTGCATCTCGAAAATGAAAATAAATTGTTATTTATTTTGCATTTTGCTCGATTTGCACTACCTTTGCAGTCAGTATGGTATTGAATTATATTTGGATAGCATTTTTCATCGTCGCGTTCGTCATTGCGGTGGTGAAGTTGGTGTTCTTGGGAGACTATGACGTGTTCCCGGCGATGATGGATTCGACGTTCTCGTCGTCGAAGACCGCGTTTGAGATCTCGTTGGGTCTGACAGGTGTGTTGTCGCTCTGGCTGGGCATCATGAAGATCGGCGAAAAGGGTGGGGTGGTGAATGTGCTGGCCAGGATGCTGAAACCTGTATTCGTCCGGATATTCCCGGATATTCCGGCAGGTCACCCTGTGACGGGCAGCATCTTTATGAATATCGCCGCGAACATGTTGGGGCTTGACAATGCAGCCACGCCCTTAGGCCTTAAGGCGATGGAACAGCTGGATGAGGTGAAAAATGAAAAAATTGAGAAATTAAAGAATGAAAACAAGGTGTCTGAGCAAGAGGCTGAGGAGCTGAAGGTGACGGCTTCGAACCCGATGATCATGTTCCTTGTGCTGAACACCAGTGGTCTGACGCTTATACCTATTTCTATATTAGTATATCGGGCCCAGATGGGTGCCGCCCAGCCTACGGATGTGTTTATTCCCATCTTACTGGCGACGTTCTTCTCAACCTTAGCGGGCATCATCATTACCAGCCTCTATCAGAAGATCAACCTCCTGAACCGAACCATCCTCCTGACGTTGGGTGGTGCCGCAGTAGTAGTGGCTGCTATTATCTGGGGCTTCGGACAGCTTGACTCGGTGCTGATGAACAAGGTGAGCACCTCGACGGCAAACATCCTGCTGATGCTGATCATCATCGCCTTTATCCTGGCCGGTATGCGGAAGAAGGTGAATGTCTACGATGCTTTCATCGAGGGAGCAAAGGAGGGCTTTACGACGGCCGTCCGCATCATCCCCTATTTAGTGGCAATACTCGTTGCCATCGGTGTGTTCAGGGCTTCGGGGGCGATGGATATGCTTATCAATGGTATTGGCTGGACGGTGGAGGCCTGTGGCGGTAATAGTGACTTCGTGGGAGCCTTGCCGACGGCACTGATGAAACCGCTGAGTGGCAGTGGTGCCCGGGGAATGATGGTCGATGCGATGACAACGTATGGAGCAGACTCGTTCATCGGGCGTCTGAGTTGTATCTTCCAGGGCTCGACGGATACGACGTTCTATATCCTTGCCGTCTATTTCGGCAGCGTGGGCATCCGAAAGACCCGTCATGCCGTCGCCTGCGGTCTCTTGGCAGACCTCGCTGGCATCATCGCGGCAATAGCTATTGCGTATATGTTCTTCGGGTAATCCCGGAAATCCGGGAGCCCCCGGAAATCCCGGAAAATCCGGAATAATTATAAAGAATATGGGTAAATTAAAGACTATCGCAAAGGATACGGCCATCTATGGCCTGAGCAGTATCGTAGGCAGATTTCTGAATTATCTGCTCGTGCCGTTGTACACAGCCCAGCTCTCTGCGGCATCTGGTGGCTATGGTGTCATCACAAATATGTATGCTTATGTGGCCCTGATACTGGTGATCCTGACCTTCGGCATGGAGACCACTTACTTCCGATTTACCAATAAGTCACATACGGACTCGGAGGTAGTCTATTCCACGACACTCATCAGCGTTGGTTCTATATCAGCCCTCTTTGCAGCGCTGGTGCTCATCTTTATTACTCCTATCAGTCAGGTGATGGGCTATGGTGATCATCCCGAGTATGTCTGGGTGATGGCGCTGACAGTGGCCATCGATGCCTTCCTGTGTATCCCCTTCGCCCATCTGCGACAGGAGAAGAAAGCGATTAAGTTTGCGGCACTGAAACTGCTGAACATCGTGGTGAGTATCCTTCTGAATGTCATCTACTTTGCTTGGATGGATGGTAAGGATGTGGGCTACGCCTTCTATATCAACCTGGTTTGTACGGTGATGCTCGCCCTGTGCCTGATAACAGAATATACCGGCTTCCGCTGGGTGTTCGACAGGCAGTTGCTGCGCTCGATGCTCAGTTACTCATGGCCTATACTGGTTCTCGGCATAGCTGGCATTTTGAACCAGACGGCTGATAAGATGCTCTTCCCCTATATCTACAAGGATGGCGATATGCTGGAACAGCTTGGTATCTATGGTGCCTGTTCGAAGATTGCGATGATTATGGCGATGATCACGCAAGCCTTCCGCTTCGCCTATGAGCCGATTGTGTTCTCTGGTGTCAAGGACAAGGGACAACGTGAAATGTACGAGCAGGCGATGAAATACTTCATCATTTTTACACTGTTGGCTTTCCTGATGGTGGTGGGATATATTGACATCCTGAAATATATCGTCAGAAATCCTGACTATTGGGTGGGGCTGAAGGTTGTGCCAGTCGTTATGGCGGCAGAGATCATGATGGGTATCTATTTCAACCTGTCATTCTGGTATAAGCTCATCGATAAGACCATCTGGGGTGCGTGGTTCTCCGGCATCGGCTGCGTGGTGCTGCTGGCAGTGAATTTCCTGTTTGTGCCGAAATACGGCTTCATGGCCTGTGCTTGGGGAGGTGTGGCAGGCTATGGTGTGGCAATGGTGACATCCTATATCGTAGGACAGAAATACTATCCTCTCAACTATCCACTGAAAGAAATAGCATATTATACAATTTTTGCTGTTGTCGCCTTCGTCGTGATGATGCTGCTTCGTGAGCATCTGCCGATGTGGCTTTCGATAGTTTGTAATACAGGATTTATTGTGTTGTTTGTTGGTATGATCATCAAGAAAGATTTAATCAAAATCAAGAAATATGCCTGATAAGAAGAAACCTCATGTTAATCATTATCCCGATGGTACAACCAGCGTCTTGCGAAAGGCTGTGGTCTATACCAACCTGCGCTTTTACCAACGCAGCGATGTACTCTACCAACTGACGCAGGTTTTCTGTCAGAAATATTTGCCCAAATACGGTGATCGTACAGTGGATCAAATGGTACAGAGTGCTCGGAGCGTCAAACAGAATATCGCTGAGGGAAGTAGCGACGGTCAAACCTCTACGGAAGTAGAAATCAGGCTTTTAGGCATTTCCCGCGGTAGTAACTTGGAACTCTTAGAAGACTTTCATGACTATCTGAAACGCAAAGGGATTGGAGAGTGGTTTGGCAAGAATCCTCGTTTTGAACCGCTGCATCAGTTCTGTAAGAACCACAGCAAGTACGAGGATTATCAGGCATTGCTGCCTAAGATGAATGACGAGGAACTGGCGAATATGGGTATCTGTCTCTGCCATCAGATAGATTCCGCTCTGACGAAATATATTGAGAAGAAAGACCGTGAATTCACTACAGAAGGCGGTATCAAGGAACGTATGACAGCGGCCCGGCTTGAACAGAGAGAATCACAAAAGGAAATCATTGCCCGGCAGGCGCAAGAGATAGAAAGTCTTCGTAAGGAGGTAAAGCGCCTGAAGGCACTTTTGAGTGGGGGCGGCTGAGCCGGATTATCTGGATTATCCGGAAGCCCCGGAGATCCCGGATATTCCGGAAGATCCGGAGGAAAGAAGCAAAAAATAACGACATTAATTAGAATAGCAATGAGAAAAGAACTGTATTTAATCCTATTGTTTATAAACCTCCTGCCGAATGGAATGAAGGCCGACGAGGGTATGTGGACGCTGTATAATCTGCCGAATGCCGTCTATGAGACGATGAAGCAGGAGAACTACGAGCTGCCATACGGTGCGCTGTATGAGGGCGACGATGCCATCAAGAACTGCGTCGTGAATTTCGGCGGTTACTGTTCGGGTGTGGTTGTGAGTCCTGACGGTCTCGTGTTTACCAATCACCACTGTGGCTTCGAGGCCATACGTTCGCACTCGACGGTGGAGCACGACTATATGCTCAACGGCTTTGTGTCGAACTCCTTTGAGGAGGAACTGTCTAACAAGGACCTCTTTGTCTCGTTTATGGTGGAGCAGAAGGACATCACCGCTATGCTTGACTCTCTGGGCATCCAGAAGATGAATAACGACGACAGGTATAGCTTCCTCGACTCGCTCGAGAATGCGATGCTGAAGGATATCGTGAAACAGGACTCCACCCTGCGTGTTGAGATCAAACCCTTCTATGAGGGCAACAAATACTACCTGACCACCTACCGCGACTACGAAGACGTACGACTGGTGTTCGCCCTGCCCAAGTCGATGGGTAAGTTCGGTGGTGAGACGGACAACTGGATGTGGCCGCGTCAGACCTGTGACTTCAGCGTGTTCCGTGTCTATGTCGATCCCAAGACGGGTGGTCCTGCGAAGTATTCAAAGGATAATGTGCCGATGAAACCGAAGAAATGGGCTCAGGTGTCGTTACAAGGTTATCAGCCTGGATCGTTCTCTATGACTATCGGCTATCCAGGCAGCACGAGCCGTTATCTGTCGAGTTATGGTATTCAGGAGCGTCGGAATGCGATGAACGAGCCGATGTACCAGACCCGTG
>CAMJDL010000085.1 GCA_946404405.1 uncultured Prevotella sp. | reverse complement strand
GCGACCGTGGCGAGCGCCGTGATCGTGGTGAAAGAGGTGAGCGTCGTCCCCGTCCAGAGCGTGGCGAGCGTCGTGAACGTACCGAGGAGTATCACGAGCCCACCAATGAGCCCAAGGATTTCACTGACGAACTCGACAAGATGGACTTCTAAATCCAAGAAGTTACTATAATAATCTAAAAATGTCGCATAGCAACTGGCTATGCGACATTTTTGCTTAGGTATCATTATTGTGATTACTTCCAAGGATTGTCGAATCCTACAGGACCGTTCTCGAGTTTCTGGCATACGACCTCGATTTCCTCGAAGTGCTCCTGGCCGTCTTCCCAATTCTCCTTGTACTTTACACAGTAGCAACCTGTGCCCTTCAGTTCCTTCATTGTCGAACCATCGACTGTGTTCTGGAACGTGATGGTGAAGTCGCGTGGGTCGTTGGGAGCGAGCATCCACTGGAGCAGCTGGCTGTTGCCGTCGTTCATGGCCTTGACACGTATGCTGACGCGACCGCCACGGGGGATACCTGAAATCTGTCCTTCACGATCTGTGGCCTGATTGAACTTGTAGTCGACCATCAATACTTCACGATTCTCAAAATCCTTAACCTTCAGGATTACTGGTGTTACATTCTCTGCCATATCTTGTTTCCTTTCTTATTTTTTAAATGTTGATTTTTGAATGTTGTTTTTTGAATTATTCTCGCTTCGCTGCGATGTTTGAATGTCGAATGATGAATTAATTCTCAATTCTTCATTGATCAATCGCCGTTGGCGACCATTCCTCATTCTTAATTCTTAACTTTTCACTTATCACTAGCAAAGCGCTTACGCCCACTCGTTCTCGAACTTAACTGAACCGATCTCGATCTGCTTGCAGGTAATCTGGATCTCCTCGAAGTGACCCATCTTGTCTTCCCACTTCTCCTCGAAGTCGACGCAATAGCCGTTGGTGAACTTAATGGTCTTCATAGCCTTGCCAGTCTTAGTCTCAAGGAATTCGATGCTTCCGTTCTTCGGCAGGTTGCGCTCTACCATCCAGGCCAACAGATCGGGTGTTCCGTCGTTGAGTGCCTTGACACGTACGCTGAGCTTTCCACCGCGGGGGATACCGGACATCTGTCCCTCTGTATCTGTTTCCTGTTCGTACTCATAGGTTACCTTCAATACTTCACGGTCTTTGTAACCGTCAATCTTCATTGCTACTGGAGTCTTTGCCATAACTTTTTTCCTTTCTTAATTTTAATTGTTAATAATGTTGTTTTTATCTTTTGTTGCTGCAAAGTTACGACGGTTTTCATATGATTCCAAGTTTTTTATTGTTTTTCTTCTTACTTTGTGGCGACACACGAGAGGTTTTGCGACAAAAGTCAGGCAAAGGCTAGAATCGTGTCGTAAAACTGGGATAAAAGTAATGAAATAATGCTATTTTAGCAGATGATAGGTGCCGCCAGCCAATGGTCTGACAATGCCTTTCATCTCAAGAGAGAAGAGAAGGGCCGTCAGTTGACCAATGGGAATGTTGGTTTTGACACTAATGATGTTCAGCTGCAGGTCATTGGTTTGCTGTAGCAGGCTAACTACTTGCTGCTCCTGAGGTGTCAGGTCTGGAAACAGTTGGCGTTCGATAGTTTCTGGCTTTTGCTGAACAGTTTGCCACCTCATATTTTCCAGGAAGTCGGTTGCTGAGGTGATAAGTGCTGCCGTATTGTTACGAATCATCTTGTTGCACCCTTCACTATAGGTCATGCCAACGGCACCGGGGAAGGCAAAGACGTCGCGTCCGTATTCCTGAGCAATACGACAGGTGATGAGTCCCCCGCCCTTGATGGCACTTTCAACGAGGATAGTGGCATCAGAGATGCCTGCCACGATACGGTTCCGCTGTCTGAAGTTGTTAGGCAACGCCTCCGTCTGGCTCATATACTCCGTAAGCAGTCCTCCCCGCGAAATCATCTTGGCAGCAATGTCGCGATGGGCATAGGGATAAATCTGGTCAAGTCCGTGAGCCAGTACACCTACTGTCTCGAAACCTTGTTGCAGGGCATTGCTATGAGCGCAGACATCGATGCCATAAGCTAGTCCGCTAACAACTAATACTTGTGGACATAGCGTACGAAGGTCCGTGATGAAACGGCTGATGAGGTCTTGTCCGTAAGTGGTACAGTGACGTGTCCCTACAATGTTGAGGATGTATCGTTGGTTAAGATCTGCACAACCTTTATAATATAAGAGTAGGGGCGCATCAGGACATTCGCAGAGTCTTTGAGGATAGTCAGCATCTGCTAAGGTCAGCACGCGAATGTTGTTTTTGGTAATGAATTCCATTTCGGCAGCAGCCCGTTTCAGTGCATTGTCCCAATTCTTCATCGCCTCGCGTAGACGGGGCGTGGTATCTGGCACAACGTCACCAATGTCGTTGCGATGGTCATAAACCATTTTACTGCTACCCAGAGTCTGATAGAGTTGCAAAGCCATCTGCTGGTTGAAACCCGTCATGCGGGTCAAGGCTATTGAGTAGTAGATTTCGTCGCTCATAGATAGGGTGCAAATGCTTTATTATAGTCTTCGCTGTCGCTCAGTCGACCATTGATAAGACACACTAACGTTATGTCGCCACGAAAGCAGAGGGCTTCGTCAGATACACGGAAGATGTCTTGATGGAAAATGTATTTGATGCCTTGTTTTTCAAGCCATAGGCGCGAAATGAATTCATCGTCGCAACGCAGAGGTGTCTTAAACTGCAGGTTCATGCGAGCGACAACGGCATCGACGCCCTTTTCATGCATCTCGGCAAACGAGAGACCACATTTCTTTAGAAACAGATGGCGCGTATGCTCAGTATAGTGGAGGTAGTTGGCGTTGTTTACTATGCCTTCGATGTCGCACTCATAGTCGCGAACCTCCATACGGGTTTCAAAAACGTATTTGTTCATATTGCTTTGTTATTTTGTAATGACGTTATAACGTTATATCGTTATTACGCTTTAAATATTCATAACCAATTCGACAGCGCAGGCAGTCTTTTTTGTCGCAATACTCCTTCTTCAACTGAATTAGGGCCTGTGAGTCACCTGCCGATTTCACGTCGAGACCGCATTCCTGCCACATACGTATGATGTGGTTGTTTTCAGCCTTGAGTTGTTCGAGAAAGTCAAAAGCCCTATCGCACAATTCTTCGCGACAGGTATGACGACCGTATGCAAAGAGTAAGGGTATGCAGGTGTTGATAAGCAACAGATTGATGGAGAAAGGTGACAAGTGCTTGGCATTGTTGCTGCTTTCCGAGCCAAAGGTATAGTGAGTCTCCCAATAAGGTGTCACTTGCGTGTGCATTTTCTCACTCAAACTGATAACATCCGGACATTCTATTAGCTCCGAGAGGCCTGCCTTGCGCATGTAGTAGAGGTTGGCCAGCTGTGCTATACGGATGTGTGGGAAGTTTTGGGGACGCAGACGGAGGAATCGCCATAGCCCGGCATTCATGGGCTGCAACTGGAACTTATGTGCCAGATACTGGTATTCGTTACGTAACTTGGCAAAATAGCCCTCATTCAATGCCTGTTGCTGATAGCGTTCAGGAATGGTATTCAATTCCAAGAGTCCGGCCTGTCCCATAAAGATGGCCTCTATTTGGAAGAGGTCGTCACGATGTTTGCCAACAGCGCTTAAGGGAATGTGACGTGCCCACTCCTCAAAGGCGTCGCCATTGATGCCAAAACCATAGTTGCGTGCCAGCGTCTGAAAATAGGCATCCTCCCACGAACCATTGCGCTCTTTAGCCCTTTGTTGAATGGCAATGGTCTTTTGCTCCAATCGTTCTGTCTGTAGGGCAGCCATCCACGAATGGATGATAAGTGGCGTCAAGGTAGGAATAATCTTATAGCATGGTGGATACTGGTCGGTCTTCAGCAGTTCTGCGTAATTATCCATTACCATCGGTGGAACAGTTAGACACATTTGTGGCACAAAGTTGCCCTCCAATGTCTGCACGTCACGATCGGCTTCGCTTACGACGTGTAGCACCACATTATTATAATGTTCGTCCTTGTCGTGACCATGCTGATACCAATGTGACGAACGGTCGTGAATTTCTACATTACCCACCCAAAGGGTATCGCCAATCTTTACTTTTGCATTGAAGAAGTCCGGGCCTGCGTTGTGGTTGTGCAGACCTGGATCAATGACTTCCACGCGACGGCCATCGGTAGTTTGCAGACCTTCCAAAGGCCACATCTTATGTTTCCAACAATAGTGAAGTAGTTGTTCCATAACGTGAATTATAAGATGAGTTGTTGCATGTGTTCTGGTGCAAATAGCTGTTGGGCAACATCCTGTAGCTGGAATGCCGTGATGGCCTCTATCTGTGCTATCAAGTCATCGATGCTGCGCTCTTTGCCGTAGTGCAGAAAATGTTTAGCCATATCAAGAGCAAACTGTTCGCGATTGTCTGCGGCAATAGTGAGTTGACCTTTCAACTGTTGTTTGGCTGCAGACAGTTGTCTGTTGCTTAAGGGGGCCTGCATCATACGGTCTAGTTCATGATTCACCAATCGGAGACATCGTTTCACATCGTGATGGTCACAACCGAAATAGACGCTCCATACGCCCGTATCGCTATAGCTGGCCATTGAACTCTCAACTGTGTAAACCAGTCCGTGTTGTTCACGTAGTTTCAGATTCAGACGGGCATTCATGCCAGGTCCACCCAATATGTTGTTCAACAAGAAGAGAGGCATGCGTCTTGGATCATCATAGCTGAATGACTGGCATCCCAGCATGACATGGGCCTGATGATGACTGGTTTCAGGGGTGAGAGGTGAGAGGTTAGAGGTAAGAGAAATGTCCTGCTGTGTGTTCTGAAGCTGATGGTATTCTCTTACCTCTAACCTCTCACCTCTCACCTCTAACCTTTTCACGAGTCGTGAAAAGTTTACATCCCCATAGACAAAGAAGATGGTATTGTCCGGACGATAGTATCGGTTGGTGAAATGGAAAGCATGTTGTGAGGTGAATTGCTGTACCTTTTCGCGCGTACCTAATATATTATGTCCTAGGGGATGGCCTTTGAACAATTGGTTTTCGAAAACATCGTAGATAAGTTCGGCAGGTGTGTCGTTATAGCTCTCTATCTCGTCGCAGATGACATCCACCTCGTGTTCTACTTCGTGCTGTGGGTATTGGCTGCAGAAGACAATATCTGTCAATAAGTCGACAGCACGGGAAAAATGCTCCTTTTGAATAGCTGCATAAAAGGTGGTGTCTTCCTTGTTGGTAAAAGCATTCAAGTCGCCACCGACACTTTCCAGACTATTTAGTATCTGGATAGCCGAACGACGTTCAGTTCCCTTGAAACTCATGTGCTCACAGAAGTGGGCTACACCCTCTTCGCCAGGCTCCTCATGGCGTGACCCTGCGGCAATGGCGATGCCACAATACACCACAGGAGATGGTGACGGCAGATGAATAATACGCAGTCCGTTGGGCAGGGTCGCTATATTGTAATTTTTCATTTCGGATGCAAAGATAAGAAAAAGTTTAGAGTTTAGTGTTGAGAGTTTAGAGAAATTTTGTATCTTTGCACGAAAAAGTTGAGAATATGCGTAAGGTAATAGGAATAGGAGAGACCGTGCTCGACATTATTTTCCGTGACGAGCAACCCATTAGCGCCCTGCCAGGTGGCAGTACGTTTAATGCCATTATCTCGTTGGGACGGGCAGGTATCAGTACGGGTTTTATCAGTGAGACGGGTAATGATCGTGTAGGACGGCTGATAACAAGTTTTCTGGAACAAAATGGCTGTTCTGCATCGAGTGTCAGTATCTATCCAGATTCGAAATCGCCTTTGTCGTTGGCTTTTCTAAATGAAAAGAACGATGCCGATTACGTTTTTTATAAGGACCACCCTAACGACCGTCTTGACTTTGTCTATCCTGATGTTCAGCCAGATGATATCGTGCTTTTTGGATCGTATTATGCCTTGAATCCAGTTATTCGTGGGCAGGTGAAGGACTTTTTGGATTATGCCCATGAACGTGGAGCCATTCTCTATTATGATGTTAATTTCCGTGCCTCCCACCAAAACGAAGCCATGCGGTTGAGAGCTAATTTGCTGGAGAACTTCGAACTGGCAGATATTGTACGTGGCTCGTCAGAAGATTTTGAGATACTTTTCCATAAGAAAGATGCTTCAGCTATCTATCGCTCGGAAATTATGTTCTATACCAAGCAGTTTATTTATACCCAGGCTGCTGACCCTATCGAGTTGTTTAGTGTTGGTGGATTCCATAAGCAATATCCTATTTCGCCTATCGAAACTGTGAGTACCATTGGCGCTGGCGATAACTTTAACGCCGGTTTACTGTTCGGATTGATTCGTGATAACATCACTCGTGAGCAGCTGGAACAGGGATTGACAGAACAGCAGTGGGATGGTCTTATCTGTAGTGGGCAGCAGTTCTCTGCGGAGGTTTGTGGCAGTCTTCAGAACTATGTGTCACCAGCATTTGGCGAAGCTCGCAGACAGGAACTGCACTAAAGTCGGCAATTAACATCAAAATACTAATAACAATAGAACCATTATGAACAAGAAAGTTTCTTTTCTGATGTTGCTGGTACTTATGGTAATAGGTGCTCAGGCAAAAATAAGGTTGTCGCATCTTATTGGAAACAATATGGTATTGCAACAGAATACGCATGCTCGTCTGTGGGGCTGGGCAAAGCCTAACAGCACAGTGACGGTAATGACATCATGGAGTGATGAACGTGCTGAGGCTTCGACCGATGAGAATGGCTGGTGGCTTACCACCGTTCTGACACCTCCTGCCAGTTTTGAACCGTTGAATTTGACCTTCGATGATGGTGAGGACCAGCTATCAATTGACAATGTGCTATCTGGAGAAGTCTGGGTTTGTGCAGGCCAGTCGAATATGGAGATGCCCGTCAAAGGCTTCGGTAACTGTCCTGTTGAAAACTACAATCAGGAAGTGATAGATGCGGCCAACTTTAAGCATATTCGTTCTGTGAAGGTGCCCAGTGTCATGTCGGCAACGCCACTCGAAGACGCCAATTGTGCTTGGCGTGAGTGTGGGCCGCAGACGGTGGGTGATTTTTCGGCTACAGGCTATTTCTTTGCTAAGACAGCAGCTAAGGCACTCAATATTCCCATCGGATTGATTGAGGCGAATAAGGGTGGAACACGTGTAGAGAGTTGGTTGACTGAAGAAAACCTGAAAAAGTACACCAATGATCCCACTGATTCGCTGGCTATTGTTATTAAATGGCTTAAGAATGATTATCATCGCTCTTTGCTATGGGGTAATGGCACTTTTAATCCCATTCTGAATGCGACAGTCAAAGGTATCCTCTTCTATCAGGGTTGCTCGAATGTCGGTGATCCTGGCGATCAGTATTCTAAGCGCCTGAAATTGCTTGTTGAACAGTGGCGCGAACAGTTTGTATTGGGCGATATTCCTTTCTATTTCGTACAGATTGCCCCATTTGATAGTGGCGACAAGCAAGGGACGTGGAATGCGTTGTTGCAGGAACAACAGTATAAAGCATCGAAGATTATACCAAACAGTGGTTTGGTATGTACTAACGATTGTGTGTACCCATACGAAGGAACTCAGATACATCCAGCCCAGAAGCAAAAAGTTGGTGAACGTTTGGCTTTCCTGGCCCTGAACAAGACATACGGTTTTTCTTCTATTATCTGTGAAAGCCCAACCTATAAAGACATGCAAATTAAAGGTGATACCGTGATGATACATCTTGATAACACCTTTGGCGCTTACAACCGCTTTGAGGGCATTGAGGGCTTTGAACTTGCTGGTGCTGACAAGGTATTTCATCCTGCCACTGCCAAGCACTTCTGGCGTCCAGGAGGTGGCTATTGGGATGAATGTATCACCATTGTCTCCCCTGAAGTCAAGGAGCCAGTTGCAGTACGTTATTGTTTCCGTAATTGGCAGTTAGGTAATATGGCTAATGTCGGTGGTCTGCCACTCTTCCCTTTCAGAACAGATAATTGGGAGAAATAATGATGAAACACCCTTTGGATAAGTTTGCTTACTGCCCTGTTTGTGGCAGTAAGCATTTTGATATCAACAACTTTAAGAGCAAGCGTTGTCAGGACTGTGGTTTTACTTATTATGCAAACCCATGTTCGGCAACGGCAGCTTTTATTGTCAATGACAAGCAGGAAATGCTGGTCGTGCGTCGTGCTAAGGAGCCAGCCAAGGGCTCACTCGACTTGCCTGGTGGCTTTGTGGATATGTATGAGACGGTGGAGGCTGGTATGCGCCGTGAAATCAAAGAGGAAACTGGTCTTGATGTCACTGAAATCCACTACCTGTTTTCCTCACCTAATGTATATGAATATAGTGGAATGGGTGTTCATACACTCGATATGGACTTCCTGGTCCATGTACACGACGATTCTATCGCCGTGACTGCAGCTGACGATGCTGCTGAAGCTCTTTGGATTCCTATCAAGGACGTGAATCCTGAAGAATTCGGCCTTACCAGTATTCGCAATGCTGTTATCCGATTCATAAAAGAGGGTTGCTTCGAATGAGCAACCCTCTTTTAGACTCTATTTGTATAATCCAACCTGGCCTTTCCATCTGAGGTACCAGTTTTTCTTGTTCATGAGACGGTTCTTCAGTGTTTCATCGATGGCATCCTTACCGCGACGTGCGGCAACCTTCTCTGCCAAGAACTTCTCTGGATTGGATTGACGGAAGGCAAAGCGCATGATGTCATAGAAACGAGGACCTTCGAAGGCTAACTCCAAACCGCATTCATTCAGCAATAGGCTGTCAACAAATGCTGTTTGAATAGGCTTCTTCTGCTCCTCAGTCATCAGCGAGTCGTCTGGAAGCTGATAGTACTCGTTCAGAGGTGTCCATCCAGAACCGTGGGTGTGAATACCAATGGTGTTGGGTGAACGCTGACTAGTTGTTCCGGCAAATTCAATAGCAGTGTAGAGCTGATAGCGCTCATTGTCGAAATCCAATCGGCTCAACCAAATAGAATCACTCTCTGAACAGTAGGGATATACATATTCTTCCTTGATTTCATTATTAAGACCTGTTGACAGAATCTGGAAGGCTGCACGGGGGAATCCTGCACCATTCAGGGCCTCGGCCAGTCGGAGATAGAGCATATATCTGCGGTAGATATGTATATTCTGCGTGGTGTGCTTATCGATGTACGATGTCTCTATGCGTTCACCTGTATCACGATTCTTGGCCTCGCCCCATGAGTAATAGTACCATAGGCGCAGGTCACCAGACCTGTGATTGGTCAAGCCTTCAGGTGCATAGTAAGCGGTTGTTCCGTTTGTTTCAACACAGCAGTGCTTCTGACTTTCTGACAACTCAAACATGTACTTTGAAGGAATAATGCTGACATGATAGTTGTTGTCATAGTTCGAGTTAAAGAGGTTGCGTAATTGACTGTAGTTTCCTTCTGCGGGGATAGAGTCACCAGCAATCATAGTAATGATTTCCGAGTTTGTTGCATAATTCTCAGACGTAAGACTACCAGATACGTAACCTGAAATACCATCCCAACTGGTGGTACCTGGTTCCCATTGGAAATAGTTGATGCCTGTGGGATAAGCGGAGTTGTCACCGTTACGCTCGTTGATATATTTATAGTAACGGTATGCAGCTTCTCGATAGTTGGCTGTGCTACCTGTCGTGCTGGCTAACCAAAGGTTGAGATCACCCAAAACGATGTTGAGGGGGAAATAGAACAGGCGTGAATCATTACCGCGTATGGTACCATATTGGGGATATTCATTGCCCCATCGTTCAGTGAGTGGTGCCAAATCATTGATGAAGTATTCACAAATGGCCTGAAGATCATATTCTGGATATTTCTTTTCGGCATCCTGCTTGCTCAGAATAGGTTCCGTCACAAATGGTACTGCACCGTAGTTGAGTGCTAACTGGAGGTAGGTCCATGCACGAATAGCCTTGACGGCGGCATATTCCCTAATGAAGAGATACTCATTACGGTTGTTTTTCATACCTGTGTCTACTTTCTCAATAAAGTAGTTACAGTTGTTAATCACTGCGTAATAGTCACGGGGAACATTGTAGGCATTGTCATCGCTGATATTGAATTCGGCAATTTCGCGTATGTCTTTATTGGCATAGGTAGTAATGTCTACCAAGTCGCCACGCACCTCTCCAAGTAGGACAGTGCGGTCACCGATGGCCTGTAGCTTGTTCAGTATACCCGTAACGCTATAAATGGTATCTGTGGCATTGCCAAGGTGGTTCCCTTCTGCAAAGATAATGTGATCTGGCTCCTGATCGAAGAAATCGGAGCAGGAGAGCAGACCGCAACAAGCGCAGAGACCGAAGATGAATTTATTGAATTTAGTATTCATAACTCTTAATTTTACACTTTTCACTTTCACTTTTCACTTCTCATTACAGTTTGATCTTTATGCCAGCTACGATAGAACGGCTCTGGCTCAGCTGTCCCAGATCAATGCCTTGTCCAATGACATTGGAAGTCATGGCAAATTCAGGATCAGCACCCAAGTACTTCGTCCATGTAAACACGTTGTTGGCTTGAATCCAGAATTGCAACCCCTGCAGATATTCATTGTTCATGGGCAGGTCATAGCTTAATGTAATGCTCTTCAGACGCAGATAGCTGCCGTCCTCAATCCAACGGTTGCTGAAACGAGAGTTACCCATAGGATCCTGGAATGTAATCTGAGGAATGTCTGTTGCCTGACCTTCTACCTGCCAACGGCGTAACAGTGCTGTGGTCTGGTTCATGAATCGTGAACCACCCTCTAACTGTGAGCGCATATAGTTATAAACGTCATTGCCCAGCGAGTAGTTGAAACGCAGGTCAAGCTTCAGTCCCTTGTATGCAAATGTCGTGAAGATATTACCATAGATGTCTGGGTTTGGATCGCCGATAATGGTGCGGTCTGCTTCTGTAATCATGCCGTCGTTGTTAAGGTCGGCAAAGTGAATGTCACCAGCCTTGAAGTAGTTTCTGTCTTTACCGTTCTCGCCAAGGAAGTAGAGACCATTAGCATCATAAGTGGGCTGGCCTTTAGCTGCGTCTGAAGCACTCTTTGCCTCTTCGGTCGTAGCAAATACACCGAGCGACTGGTAGCCATAGAATAGGTTGGCTGCCTGTCCTACCTGTGTACGGATGGTACCTCCATAAATATTTGTATCAACGAAGTCCTTACCTTCTGGCAACTGCGTAATCTCGTTCTTGTAGTGTCCGATGCTACCACCCAACTCCCACTGGAAATCCTTCATGGCAAGCACCTTCACGGCAGCTGATACATCGTAACCGTGGTTCTTCAGTTTACCATCATTTGTCCAGTTCTCGTCCAGACCACTGAGGAAACCCAATGACTGCTTGGTCAGTAGGTTGTCGGTTGTAGAACTGAAATAGTTGGCACTCAAGTTCAGCCGGTTGTCAAACAAACTGGTCTCTATGCCTACGTTCACACGACGGGTCGTTTCCCATTGAATCTTTGTGTTGCCTATACCTGCAAAACTGAGGCCTGCGACAGCCTTTAAGAACTGTGAACTGCTGAAATAGCTACGAGCAGCATAGTAGTCAATATCATCGTTACCGCTGACGTCATAACCGGCACTTAGACGCAGGTAGTTGATAGGCTTAATCTTAGCCATCCAAGGCTCATTGCTTATTACCCATGAAGCCTGTATACTAGGGAATACGCCCCAAGGTGCTTTGAAGGCACGGAAATCACCGCCATCACGTCCGAATCGTGATGAGCCTTCTACCGTCAGATTAGCCTGCAGGAAGTAGCGTCCTTTGTAGTTGTATTCAGCCTGAGCATACCAAGCCAGCGAGTTCCAGTTGTCATTGACTCCAAAGTCATCCTTTGGTGACAGTTCCTTCTTCATGAAAGGCTGCTTGTCGTTACCGGTATTATAACCGACCAATGAAGTCATTGAATAGCTTTCCCAATTGATTCGGGCACCTCCGAACAGATGGACGAAGTGTGCACCATAACGGTTACTCCAGTCGATACGGGTGTCGCTCATCACTGAGTTCTGCTTTGAAGCCAGTGAGCGCACCTCATTCTGCTCGTAATCACCAAGACTGCTTACATAATAACTTGGAGTTCCGTTGATGGGAATATAGAATTGCTCTTTGGTGTTTACCAAGTTGTAGCTGAAATGCTCCGAGAGAGTGAGGTTGCGGGTAAGACGGAACTTTGGCGTAACCGTCAAGTTCAGCATCGAGTTCTCCAGACGGTTCTTGTTCTCGGCTTCACTATACTCGTTGATGGCTACTGGATTACCTAATTTCCAGTTGTAGTTTCTGTAGTTGGCCAATGCCTCAGTCAAGTATGACTCTTCCTCAATGTCATAATGACTTTCTGATATCTTTCCGAGACCATAGCTATATGGGCTGAGGAAAGGAGCTTTGACGTATGCCAGGAATCCGGGAGCTGTTGGTGTTCCTTCATCATAGCTGACAGGGGCACCATCGTTACGGATGTCGCGGGTAATATTACCGAATGAGGCATCAAAGCGTACCTTAAAGCGTTCGCTCAACGAGATGTCTGTATTGAAACGGATGTTCAGACGGTCCATGTCGTTGAACTTCAATGTACTCTTTTGGTTGACATAGCCGACAGAGAGGTTATAGTTTGCTACAGCATCACCGCCTTCTACATT
>CAMJDL010000084.1 GCA_946404405.1 uncultured Prevotella sp. | reverse complement strand
AAGCCGTCAAAGTCTTCGACTCCTTAGCCTGGAACACAATGTTCTTGATGGCCTTTACCTTGGTAGGCGAACCTGCCAGACCACACTGCTGAACATCGCCGTCAACATCAGCTACGCTCCACTGGTTCAGTGTGAGATACGGACGCTCCTCATAGAGGTTGTCATATGCAGTACCCTCAGCAGGACGCTCCATAGGACATGTAGCACGCTTGTACTTCATGACCAACTTGGCGTTCTGAGGACGGCAGGGAGCAGCACTACCGTTAACGGTGATAACAACGGGCAGCGGAGCCTCAACGGTCTCAACACCACCATCGATAACACGCTTGATAGTAGCCTTACCATCCTTTACGCTGAGAACCTCCTCAGCATAAGTTACCTGGTTAAGGCCCAGCTTCTGAGCCACCTGAGGACCTACCTGAGCGGTATCACCATCGATAGCCTGACGACCACCAATCACGATGTCCACGTCGCCAATCTTCTTGATAGCCGTAGCCAATGCGTAAGAAGTAGCGAGGGTATCGGCACCAGCGAAGAGACGGTCGGTCAGCAACCAACCCGTATCAGCGCCACGATAAAGTCCTTGACGGATAATCTCACCTGCACGTGGAGGACCCATCGTGAGGATTCCTACTGTAGAGCCTGGGTTCTGCTCCTTCAGACGAAGGGCCTGCTCCAGGGCATTCAAATCTTCTGGATTGAAGATGGCGGGTAGGGCAGCGCGGTTGACGGTGCCTTCGGCAGTCATGGCGTCCTTACCCACATTTCTTGTGTCGGGTACCTGCTTAGCAAGTACTACAATTTTTAATGCCATATTATTATAATAATGTGTAAAAATGATATCCTTTTCTCAAAAATCGGCTGCAAAGGTACACTTTTTTACGCACACAGCCAAATAAAATGCACAAAAACAGCCAAAATGTGCACACTTTGGCTGTTTTGTGCAATGATAATTTCCCTCTACTTAATCAAATTGCCTAAGATGTCGCGCGTCAGTTCCTTGGTGATGGTACGTGTGGCAGCACTCGTGGCATTCTTTGCTACACGACCAGTGGTGGACGTCTTCGACTTTGTCTTCTTGCCTGTCACCTTGTCGCTGACGTAGGTGCCAAGGATGGCAGCAAATGTCGAGGTGATAGCCGTTATAACAGCCTTCAACACCTTTGACATCATGCCAGGCTTCTTCTTCTCTTCCTTCTCGGCCTTGCCAGCTGCTTTGGCTTCTTCGGCAGCAGCGGCCTCTTCCTGTTGAGCAACCATCTGCTGTTCGGCTTCAGCCATCAGTACTTCGAAGGCACTCTCACGATCCACTGGGGTGTCGTACTTGCCATAGATGCGGCTCTGTTTGATGATGTCGAGGCGCTGGCCTTCCGTGACGGCACCAATCTGCGACAATGGGAAGAGTATCTTGGCTCGTTCCACCATATTGGGCGCGCCCTTCTCATCGAGGAAGCTGACCAGTGCCTCACCCGTTTCGAGATTCATGATAGCCTCGTCGGTCTTGAAGGCTGGATTGGCACGGAAGGTGTCGGCAGCGGTCTTGACTGCCTTCTGGTCTTTTGGCGTATAGGCACGCAGGGCATGTTGCACACGGTTGCCCAACTGTCCCAATATGTTTTCTGGAATGTCCGTCGGACTCTGGGTGATGAAGTAGATACCTACGCCCTTCGAACGAATCAGACGGATGACCTGTTCAATCTTGTCGAGCAGGGCCTTCGAGGTGTCGGTGAACAGCATGTGGGCCTCGTCGAAGAAGAATACCAGTTTCGGCAGTTCCAAGTCGCCCACCTCGGGCAGGGTAGAGTAGAGCTCACTCATCAGCCACAGCAGGAACGTTGAATAGAGCTTGGGCTGCAGCATCAGTTTGTCGGCAGCCAGCACGTTCATGATGCCCTTGCCGCCCTCGGTCTGCATCAGGTCGTATATGTCGAACGACGGTTCGCCAAAGAACTTATCTGCCCCTTGGCTTTCTAACTGCAACAGGGCGCGCTGGATGGCACCGATGGTAGGCGTAGAGATGTTGCCATATTTCGTCGTATATTCTTTGGCATGCTGCGACACCCAATCGAGCATCGAGCGCAAATCTTTCAGGTCGATGAGCAGCAATCCACGTTCGTCAGCAATGCGGAATACGATGTTCAGCACACCGTCCTGCGTCTCGTTCAACTGCATCAGTCGCGACAACAGTTGCGGACCCATTTGGCTGATGGTGGCACGCATAGGGTGACCCTGTTCGCCAAAGACATCAAAGAAACGGACTGGACAACTCTGGAATTCAGGATTCTCGATGCCAAACTCTGGCAGGCGCTTCTCGATGAAACCGCTCATCTTGCCTACCTGCGAAATACCGCTGAGGTCGCCCTTCATATCGGCCATGAAACAAGGTACACCAGCCTGACAGAAAGTCTCGGCCATTACTTGCAGCGTCACCGTCTTACCAGTACCCGTAGCACCTGCTATGAGTCCGTGGCGGTTAGCCATTTTTGCTGTAATCGAAAGCGCTCCATTGGCGCAATGGGCTACGTACAGCCCGCGTTCTTTGTCGTACATAATGGATGAAGTTTAGTTATTTTTTGCAAAGATACGAAATAATTCCTAATTCCTAATTCCTAATTCCTAATTTTTTTACTACCTTTGCGGAAATTTTTTATCATTACAACGTAAATCTAACAATAACAACGATTATGCAGGGATATAACAAAGGTTTTCTCTACTTCATCTGCGCCGTGTCAGCGATGGGCGGACTGCTCTTTGGCTACGACTGGGTGGTGATAGGTGGTGCAAAACCGTTCTATGAGCTTTACTTCAGTATCAGTGACTCACCTTTGATGCAGGGTGTGGCTATGACGACAGCACTTATAGGTTGTCTGGCAGGTGCGATGGTGGCTGGTGCCGCTGCCGATAAGTATGGTCGCAAGCCACTGCTGATGTTCAGTGCGGTACTGTTTACCGTGTCGGCCATCGGTACAGGTCTGTTCAACGACTTCACCTTATTTAATATAGCACGCTTTGTGGGAGGTGTGGGTATCGGTGTGGCCTCGGCGTTGGCTCCGATGTATATCGCTGAGGTCAGTCCTACAGAGATTCGTGGGCGCATGGTGTCACTGAACCAGATGACCATCGTGCTGGGTATTCTTGGTGCCCAAATAGTTAATATGCTGTTGGCACGCGACACGTCGGTAGCTGAGAGTCAGGCGTGGAACGTAGAGTGGGGCTGGCGCTGGATGTTCTGGGCAGAGACGCTGCCTGCTGCGCTGTTCCTGGTCATGAGTTTCTTTATTCCGGAGAGCCCGGTATTCCTGCGCCTCAAGGCTGCGAAGGATTCGCAGCAAAAAGAACGGGACGCTGGGCTCCGCGAGTTGTTCCAAAGCAAGTACAGCAGGATTCTGTTGTTGGGTTTGGTGATTGCCGTGTTCCAGCAGTGGTGTGGCACGAATGTCATCTTCAATTATGCGCAGGAAATATTCGTAGGTGCAGGCTTTGATGTCGACGGCATGTTTATCAACATCGTCATTACGGGTATTGCCAACGTCATCTTTACGATTGTCGCGCTCTATACCATCGAGAAGTGGGGTCGTCGGACGCTCATCTTGTTGGGCGCTGGTGGACTGGGTCTCATCTATCTGATTCTGGGTACGTGCTACTTCTTCGAGGTGAAAGGCTTCGTGATGGTAGCCCTGGTGGTGGCAGCCATCTCGACCTATGCCATGACGCTGGCACCTGTCACATGGACGCTGTTGGCGGAGATATTCCCCAACCGCATCCGTGGCATCGCCATGGCGACGTGTACGTTTGCCTTATGGGTGGGCTGTTGTACGCTGACGTTCTCGTTCCCCTCGATGAATGCCGCCTTAGGCAGTAGTGGTTCGTTCTGGATATACAGCGCCATCTGCATCTGCGCTTTCGTGTTCCTGTTTAGAAATTGTCCGGAAACAAAGGGAAAGTCGTTGGAAGAATTGGAAAAAGAACTAATCAAATAATAATATTTAGGCACGGATTACACGGCTTTTAATAAAGACACGGCTGCTGCGCTTCCATTAAAGCCGTGTAATCCGTGAAATCCGTGCCAAAAAAGAAAAAATTATGGTAAAAGCTTGGAGAGAAATTGTGACGATTCCTACCTACGAGGTTGGAAAGGCTGAGAAGAATCCGATTTTCTTGGAGAAACGCGTCTATCAGGGTTCGAGTGGCGTGGTGTATCCCTATCCCGTTATTGAGTCTATTTCGGACGAAAAAGTCGACAAAGAGTGGCTCGCTGTCTGGATAGAGAACGAATATATCAAGGTGATGGTGTTGCCTGAATTGGGCGGACGCATACAGATGGCGTACGATAAGATTAAGCAGCGACACTTCGTGTACTACAACCACGTCATCAAACCTGCACTCGTGGGCTTGGCGGGTCCTTGGATCAGTGGTGGCATCGAGTTCAACTGGCCCCAGCACCATCGCCCCTCGACCTATATGCCCGTCGACTGCGACATCGTAGAGAATGAGGACGGAAGCGTGACGGTGTGGGTCAACGAGATGGAGCGCATGTTCCACCAAAAGGGTATGTCTGGTTTTACGCTGCGTCCTGGCTGTGCCTATCTGGAGATTCAGGGGCGTGTAAGCAATCGCACCCCGTTGCCCCAGACCTTCCTGTGGTGGGCCAATCCCGCCGTCGAGGTGAACGATGCCTACCAGAGCGTGTTTCCACCCGATGTCAATGCAGTGTTCGATCATGGCAAACGTGCCGTCTCGTCGTTCCCCATCGCTACAGGTACTTATTATAAGATGGACTATTCGGCAGGCGTGGACATCTCGAACTACAAGAACATCTTTGTGCCTACCAGCTATATGGCTGTCAATTCAAAGTACGACTTCGAGGGTGGCTACGAGAACGACACCAAGGGCGGCATGCTGCATGTCGCCAGCCACCATTTCTCGCCAGGCAAGAAGCAGTGGACGTGGGGTAATGGCGACTTCGGACGTGCGTGGGATAGGAATCTGACGGATAAGGATGATAAAGGTGTATTCCGCCCCTACATCGAACTGATGGCAGGCGTATATACTGAGAACCAGCCCGACTTTACATGGCTGATGCCTTACGAGGAGAAACAGTTCGTGCAGTATTTTATGCCTTATCGTGAATTGGGTATTGTCAAGCAGGCCTCGAAGGACTTCGTGTTCAATATAGAAGAGGTGAGAGGTGAGAGGATAGAGGTAAGAGATATGTCTGTATGCTTCAAGGTCTTGGCCACATCAGTACAGGAGGTGCGAATCGTACTGAGTAGTACGAATGGAGAAACGTTCTTTGATAAGGTGGTGACCCTATCACCTGAATCTGTTTTTAAAGAGAGTGTTGACGTAAAAGACGCAACGATGAACGACTTGCTCTTTACTATTCTCTCACCTCTCACCTCTCACCCCTCACCTCTATTGTCATGGAGTGCTGAACCCGATGAAATTCGTCCGATTCCCGATGCTGCCGAGGCTGCCCTGCCCCCAGTGGACACGAAGACCAACGACCAGTTGTACCTAACGGGACTGCATTTGGAGCAGTACCGGCATGCGACGTGGAGTGCGCTCGATTACTACGAGGAGGCACTGCGTCGTGATCCCAACGATGTACGCTGCCTGAATCAGGCAGGTTTGTGGTATCTGCGTCGTGGTCGTTTCGACAAGGCTGAGGGGTATCTGCGTCGTGCTGTGAAGATATGGCAGAAGCGTAACCCTAATCCATACGATGGGGAACCATTGTTCAATTTGGCATTGTGCCTGAAATATCGTGGCAATCGTAGTGCGGCCTACAACCTGTTCTGGAAATCGACGTGGAATAAAGGCTGGGCAGATGCAGGCTACTTCGAGGCTGCATGTATCAGTGTGAGTGCCCAGAATTATGAGGCTGCCCTTGACGAGGTGGAACGCGCATTGATTAGCAATAGTCATAACCATAAGGCCTGTGCACTTAAGGCTGTCGTGCTACGTAAACTTGAACGTCAGGATGAAGCATTGTCGTGGATACAGGAGTCCTATAAGATTGACCACTTCAACTATGGTTGCATGATGGAGGAATATCTGCTCACGGGTAACCAAGATGTGTTGAATAATCTGGTGGAGCTGATGCACGGCTGTGCCAACAACTACCACGAATTGGCGCTTGACTATCTGCAGGCTGGTCTTGAGGAGGAAGCTGCCAAAGTGTTGCAGGTGGCTATCGATTATCAGGCAGAGACGTCGCCCATGACCTATTATTATCTGGCATATACCCAGAAGATCAATAAGGCTTACGACTATCTGGAGAAGGCTGCACAGACTGATCCGTATGGCTGCTTCCCCAATCGTCTGGAAGATATCGCCGTACTTGAAACTGCGATGGATATGAATCCTGACGATGCCTATGCGCCCTACTATTTGGGCTGCCTCTATTACGACAAACGCCAGTACGACCTTGCCATCGAGAATTGGGAAGAGTCTGCCAAGCGCAATCCGAACTTCTCATCAGTCTGGCGCAATCTGGCGCTGGCCCGTTTCAATAAGCAAGACAAGCAGGATGAGGCCCTTGAGTACATGGAGCGTGCCTTCCATCTTGACGAAACGGATGCTCGTACGCTGATGGAGTTAGACCAGCTTTACAAACGTCTGCACAAGCCCCATCTGGAGCGTCTCGAGTTCCTGCAGCAGTATCCACAGCTCATTGCTCAGCGCGACGACCTTATGTTGGAAGAAATCACGCTGCTGAACCAGCTTGGCCGCTATGAGGAGACCATGCAAAAGCTCGATGCCCACCAGTTCCATCCTTGGGAGGGTGGCGAAGGCAAGGTGCCTGCACAGTATCAGATATGTCGCATTGAACAGGCCAAGAAACTACTTCAAACCGATCCGCAGTCTGCTGAGGCCAAACGCCTCTTGGAAGAGTGTCTCGTCTATCCGCCTCATTTGGGCGAGGGCAAGCTGTATGGTGCCCAGGATAACGACATTCTCTATTTCCTTGGACGTTACGAAGAGGGTACCGCAGGACCTACGGAGCCCGCTGCTGCTATGTATTACAACGATGCCAAGCCCGACAAGATATTCTATGCAGGCTTGTGCTATCGCAAACTGGGACAGGAGGACAAGGCGCGCAGTCTGTTCAACAAGCTTATCAACTATGGTAAGCAGCACATCTACGATAAGGTGGTGATGGACTACTTCGCTGTGTCGCTGCCCGACCTGCTCATCTGGGAGGATAGTCTCGACACGAAGAACCTCATCCACTGCAAGTACATGCTTGCCCTTGGCTACTATGGTATGGGCGATAAGGAGAAGGCTCTGGAGTATTTGGCAGAGGTGGAGGAGCTGGACAACAACCATCAGGGCATCCAACAGTTCCGCACGTTTATCGATGCCAGCCTTTAGTTAAGCCTTTCGCCGTAAGATGCCGACAACTATCAGCAGGTAGCCGGCCAGGCAGACGATAGGTGCAACGACAATCCTTCGAACCGAGAAGATCTCGGGTTCGAAGGATTTTTCTGTGCTTCCGTCGCCAGACATTAGGATGTAGCCCGTAGCAATCAGACAACAGGACATGATGATGATGCAACGACTGGTCATCAGGATGCGGATGGTGAGTTTAACGCTGTTGTATATAGTGCTCATATTGGTGGATGTATTGGTTAAAAATGTTTGTTCTTTCATGTTTCGCTGCCACGGCTAGTGCCAACTTCATGGTTTGCAGCCATTCGTTGCGCGAATAACCTGAACCGGCACGGCGTGTGGGCTTAATCGTTTCAATCCACGAGAGCCATTCGAAGGAACGGCACAACAGATTGTTGACGATGTCGTCGCCCTGTTTGGGCAGGTTGCTTGCATAGAAACAGCGGGCCATAGCGAGGGCTGCATCGGTATAGGGCACATTCTCGTGTGGCATCTCCTGTTGCCACTTGCGACAGACTTTTAGCGCCCGCTTCGTGTCGCCCTGCTGTAATAGTGAGTCGACAAGTATGCCCATGATGAGTTGATGCGTATCGGCCATGCGTTTTACATCTTCATCAACGTAAATACCTTTCGTGTTGAGACCACCATAACGGAAGCGGTGCATGATGTTGTCGTAGAGTCGCTCCACATCCACGCACTGGCCTTCTGTGGCGGGCGATATGCGATAAGCAAGTCCTTCAAGCACCAGATGGTCGCGCAGGAATGACAGGCTTTTGCCCATGCTGATGGACATATAGAAGGGACGGCTCCAGACTGCATTCGACAACATCTCCAACACCATCAACTCGTTTTTCAGCAGATACTGTTTTCCCGCCAGCGAAATGACCATTGTGTCTTTGCCTGACGTTATGGTAAGACTGTCGGTATTGATAGGAAGAATGTCATTTTTACCTTCTTGATAGTCTTCGTGTTGCCAACTGATGGGTAGGGCAGGGGAGTCGTAGGCTGGTCGTTTCATCTGGTCGATATACCAGTCGGTCTGCAGATACTCCAAGTTGCAATCGCGCGCATCTCTGCGCACCCCTTCAACCTCTTGATTATACCAAAGCGGAAACGTATCGTTGTCGCCATTGGTGAAGATGATGGGGTTGCCCTCATCCTGCATGGTCATCAGATAGTTCTGTCCGAAGTCGCGACAGGTGTATCGCCCTGAGCGGTCGTGGTCGTCCCACGTCTGTGAAGCCATTTGGAGCGGAACCAATAGACAGGCTATGCAGGCGATGATAACATTAGCGGTAGCATATTTGTCACTTATCACTTTTAACTTATCACTTAACATTGCAACTCCCATTCCAATCCAAATGGCAAAGGCATAGAACGAGCCGACATAGGCATAGTCACGCTCGCGTGGTTGCATCGGCGTTTGGTTCAGATAGACAACGATGGCCAATCCTGTCATTACAAACAGCAATGAGACAACCCATAGTTGTTGACGCCCTTCACGCCCCCGTTGCCATTGCCAGACGATGCCTAACAGACCGAGTATTAACGGCAGGCCATAGAAGACATTACGCCCTTTGTTCTCAGCTAGGTCTGATGGCAACTTTGATGTGTCACAACCTAACAACCAGTCGTCAATCCAACGGATGCCTGTTATCCAGTTGCCGTGCTCCACTTCGCCATTGCCCTGAATGTTGTTCTGGCGTCCTACGAAGTTCCATAGGAAGTAGCGCCAGTACATGAAGTTCACTTGATATGAGAGAAAGAAACGTAAATTCTCAGCTTTGGTGGGTACACCATCCTGATTTTTGATATCTCCCATCCAGCTCTCGTAAGCATCGGCGTGGTACATAGAGTAGATGCGTGGATAAAGCGGCGTTTTGCCATATTGTTCGCGACTCAGGTATTTGCCTAACTTTGCAACTGTTTTGGGCTCGTTTTCGCACATTGGAGGACAGGCATTGGCGCGAACCAGGATGACGCCATAACTGCTGAAGCCCACCAGAAATGCCAGCAGGCAACCCAAAGACAACTTCAGCATTCTGTGGCGTGTCTTCTGACGCTTGGGTTTGCGGAAAATAACCACAAACAGCATGGCGGGCAGACAAAGCAAACAGAGCAGATGGACGCCAATGGAGAGTCCTGTGATATAGGCAATCAAGATAATCCAACGATCGCTTCGTGGACTGTCTGCCTCGTCTTCCCACTTTAGTATCACCCAAAACATCAAGGCCGTGAGAAACGACGAGAAAGCATAGACCTCCGCCTCGACTGCCGAGAACCAAAACGTGTCGCTGAAGGTGTAGGCTAATGCTCCCACCAGTCCGCACGCCTCGATGGTCATCACGTTCGGCATGGATAGTGTGTCGCCAGTCGGACAAATCAGCTTTCGTGCAAGATGGGTAATGGTAAGGAACAGGAAAAAGATACAGCCTGCGCTCAACAGGGCCGACAATAGGTTTATCATCAGTGCAACCTGTGACGGTTCGCTGGCGAATTGCGAAAAGAGATTGGCCACCAGCATAAAGAATGGTGCACCGGGCGGATGTCCGATTTCCAATTTATATCCGCACGCAATGAATTCAGGACAGTCCCACAGACTGGCCGTAGGCTCTACGGTGAGCCCATACACCACAGCGGCAATGGCAAAAGTCAGCCACGCCATCAAGGTGTTCAGTTTCGAAAAAGTTTGTAGTTGCATCATACGTTTGCCATTTTTTTCGGCAAAGGTATGAAGAGATTCAATCGTAAGCAAAAATATTGTCTGACATTTCTCTGACAAATGTCAGAGTGTGGCGTTGCGAATTTCTGACATTTGTCTGTCAGACATCCTAACTATTTGACTTTCAGTTCGTATGCCCGTCCTCTGTCAGACTCTATTTTCAGGTCGGAATGTTGCTCGATGACAGATTTCAACCTGCGAATCAGCGTATAAAGTGTCTCGCTGGCATCGGGTTTCTTGGGCCAGAGAGCGTCACAGATCTCCGTTTTTGTCAGCGAATATGATGGAGAATGGAAGAACATTTCCATCAACTGCTGTTGCATGGGCGTCAACTTGATGTGCTGACCTCTTGCATCGTAGAACATTCCTTCCGACTCAGCATAGCACAATCCGCCATATTGCAGCATACCTGCTATTTGTATCACTTGCTGACGGCGGCGATAGAAACAGAAGGTTGCCCAAAATAGCGTCAACGTCCATAATATAGTAGAAAGCCTCTGGTCCGACAGACTGAAGATAGTCGCCTCCGAACAGCGGGCGTATGCCTTGAACTGTTGCCCCTTGGTATCCACCGCAATCGTTGCCTTGCCACGCAGTTCGGCTATCTGTAGGTAACTGTTGAACGAGCGGATGGTGTCCTGCGTAATGACGTTACTCTGTTGCTTGGCCAATGCAGACGACAGCGCCTGACTCATGTCACTCTCAATCAGTCGCTCCGTCGTGCGATAACTCTCAAGACTTGTTGCCCCCGAGGCTACTATCAGCCCGAAAAGCACGATGACTAAATACTTCTGTTTCATAACTGGCTGCGAAGGTACGAATAAATGAGCGAAACACCAAAGAAAAACGGCTTATTTTTTCTACCGCTGGTCCGTACACCGCCAGCAGCCGTTTAGGCCGATGACTGCCCAACAAAAAGAACTATTTATAGCTTTACTTCCGGCACCACCTGACCATCAAGCAGGTTGATGATACGCTGGGCGTAGCCGGCATCGCGCTCAGAATGGGTTACCATGAGAACGGTGGTACCTTCCTGGTTTAGCTGGGTAAGCAGTTGCATTACTTCCAATCCGTTCTTCGAGTCGAGGTTACCCGTTGGCTCGTCAGCGAGGATGAGTTTAGGATTCATCACCACGGCACGAGCAATGGCTACGCGCTGCTGCTGACCACCAGAGAGTTGCTGGGGGAAGTGGTGGGCACGATGTGAAATGGCCATACGCCGCAACACTTCTTCTACTCGTTGCTTGCGTTCTTTCTTTGGCACGCCAAGATAGGTCAAAGGCAACTCTACATTTTCTTCTACATTGAGTTCATCAATCAGGTTGAAACTTTGGAACACAAAGCCTATCTGTCCCTTGCGGACTTTTGTGCGTTGGCTCTCCTTCAGGTTGCCCACGTCCTCACCGTCGAGCCAATACTTACCACTTGTAGGATTGTCGAGCAGGCCCAGGATGTTGAGCAATGTTGATTTACCACAGCCCGAAGGCCCCATGATGGCCACAAACTCACCTTTCTTTACTTCGAGCGATACGCCGCCCAATGCTACGGTCTCCACCTCTTCCGTGCGGAACACCTTCTGAATGTTTTCTAACTTAATCATATTCTATTCTGTTTTGATGTTGTTTATCGGATTCTCATTGGCAGCCAACCAGCTTTGGGCGAATACTGCCAACAGGGAGACGACGAGGCAGAAGACGCCTGCGACTATGGGTATCCAGAGCGAGAGGCTGATGCGGTAGCTGTACTGCGAGAGCCAGTCGCCACCTAATTTATAGATAATAGGTGCAGCGATGACGAAGGCAACGGCCACAAAGATCACGAACTGACGGAGTAGGCGACGGAGCACCTCACCGCTGGTAGAGCCGAACACCTTGCGGACGGCCACCTCCTTGCGTCGCTGCAGGATGTAGTAGGTCGACATGGCCAGCAGGCCGAGCATCGACACGATGAGGGCTACTACGGCGAAGACCGTCAGCAGGCGCATGATGCGTATCTGGCTCACAAACATCTGTTGCAGCATGTCTTCGCTGCCCAGACAGCAGTCGGCCTCCATCGGCATCTCGAAGATGCGCTCAAAAATCTCTCTGATCTGCGCTACAGCCTGCTGCTTGCTGCCACGGTACTTCACCAGCATTTCGAAGCCATATTCCTGAGGCTCCTCCGTGACAACGATGTTCTCTCCCCTGGGTGAGAGAATATTACCTAAGCGGAAGTCGTCGATGATGCCGTCTATTTGCAGCTGTTCGCCGTTGAACTTCATGCTGCGGGCATCGGCAGGCAAGTCTTCTGCTGCCAGACAGCTGCGCGTGACGAAGTTGCGCTCGCCGTCCTTGCCAGTAGTGCCATAATCGGTCAGGACGGGAATGCCGAGCATTTTCAGCCATCCGGGACTGTTCCAGAAAGTCTGGAACGAAACAACCTTCTCTCCTATATGGTTTGTGGAGTTGCTGCCGCCCGTAAACGGACTGCCCAAGCCTAAAGTGGCCGTTTCCACACACGACATCTTTTGTACCTCGCCATACAGCAGACTGAATTTCTTCATCATGCCCCATTCTGGAGCACGCACGATGAGCAGGCGCTCCGTGTTCCAACCCAACGGTGCGTTGATGA
>CAMJDL010000083.1 GCA_946404405.1 uncultured Prevotella sp. | reverse complement strand
GACTACTTCGAGGGTGTCACCCACTCTATCTGTACGCTGGAGTTCGTGCCTCACCGTCCGCTGTACGACAAGTTCGTAGAGTTGTTACGCGAATACATCAAGGAACAGATTGCCGAGGGCAAGGCTGGCGAATACAATCCCGACATCGTTGACGCGAAGTACGACGGAACCCGTCAGATTGAGTTCAACCGTCTGAACATCACCTATACCGTGATGTCGAAACGTAAGCTGAAAGCACTGGTGGACGAGAAACTGGTCAATGGCTGGGATGACCCACGTATGCCGACTGTATGTGGTATGCGCCGTCGTGGCTATTCGTCGCAGAGTGTACGTAATTTCATCAACGCCATTGGCTATACCAAGTTCGATGCCCTGAACGACTTCGCATTGCTGGAGTCGAACGTGCGCGACGACCTGAATAAGAAGGCGACTCGCGTCAGTGCGGTATTGGATCCCGTGAAACTCATCATTACGAACTATCCAGAGGGTAAGACTGAAGATATGGAAGCCGTAAACAATCCTGAGAACGAGGCCGATGGCAAGCATACCATCACCTTCAGCCGCGAGCTGTGGATTGAGCGCGATGACTTCATGGAGGTGGCTGAGAAGAAGTTCCAGCGTCTGGCTCCTGGCAAAGAAGTGCGTCTGAAGAATGCCTACATCATCAAATGTGACGAGGAACACCCCTGCGACAAGGATGCTGATGGACGTGTAACAACTATCTACGCCACCTACGACCCCGAGACTCGTAGCGGACAGCCCGGTGCCGACCGTAAAATCAAGGGTAAGACGCTGCACTGGGTGAATAGTCAGGATGCCGTGAAGGCCGAGGTACGCCTGTACGACCGTCTGTTCTCCATCGAGAATCCTGGTGCCGACGAGCGCGACTTCCGCGAACTGCTGAATCCGGACTCGCTCCGTGTTCTCGACAATTGTGTTGTCGAGCCTTACCTCAAGGAGAAGAAGCCCGGCGATTTCCTGCAGTTCCAGCGTATCGGCTATTTCACACTCGATCTGGACACCACACCAGACCACTTAGTGTTCAACAAGACCGTAGGTCTGAAAGACACGTGGAAGAGATAATGAGAAAATCTGGAATGAGTAATTAGTAATGAGTAATGAGTAATTATGATTACATTCAGGGCGAGCTCTACGCACCATAATTATCTTCTCTCCCGGCTTGTACAAATCATAATTACTCATTACTAATTACTCATTACTAATTTGCTGATGAATATAGACGAAGAATATTTCAAGAGTGAAGAGTTCCAGGAACTGCTGGAAAGCTACGAGGCATCCATAAATGCGGGCAGCAACCCATTTATGGATGCTGACGACTTAGTGGACTTAGCCGACTACTATTCATGGCAAGGCTTCGACGACAAGGCCGAAACGGCCATCGACTATGCCCTGGAGCTCTACCCCGCATCAACGCTCCCCAACGTCTTCAAGGCACGCAAGGCGCTGGCTGAGGGCGATTTCGCACAAGCCGAGTTCTATCGCGACGAAATAGAAAACCACGACGACCCCGACTACCACTATCTGGTGACAGAAATCATGATTGCACAGGGCGACATTGACGGTGCCGACCACTATCTGCGCGAATATGCCAAGAGCGTCGAACCTGATGAGTATGAGGACTTTGTGCGCGACTGTGCCAACCTCTACATTGACTACAACCAGAGCGAGAAAGCGTACGAATGGATGCTACGCTCAAGGGGCGATGAGAGCGACGACTTCAAGGAACTGATGGCACGTACACTGTTCGGACTGGGTAAGTACAAGGACTCGGAGCGCATTTTCAATGAGCTCATCGACCACCATCCTTTCTCGAAACACTACTGGAACGCGCTGGCTTCGGCACAATTCATGAACGAAGAATACTCGAACGCCATCACCAGTTCCGAGTATGCCATTGCCATTGACCCTAACGACCCCGATGCCGTCAGCAGCAAAGCCAGCGGACTACTGCGCCTGGGCAACTACGAGGAGGCACAAAAATACTATCAGAAATACTGTGAACTGGTGCCCGACGATGAATTCGGATTCCTGCATCAGGGCGTCTGTCTGGTCAACATGAACCGCAACGAGGAGGCGCTACCCGTGCTGCGTATGGCATTGGCCGTGGCCCCCAAGGACTCCCCTTTCCTGGTGCAAATCTATCAGGAACTGGCATTCTGCTATGGTGCCCTGCATCAGGTCGGACAGGCCATCAAGATGCTCGACAAGACCCTTAAGCTGGATTGCGACCATGTGGATATACTGGTGGTTCGCGGCCATATCCTGTTGCAGAACAACAAGATAGCCGAAGCCGAAGAGTCATTCAAGCAGGCCATTCTCCAAAGCAACAACGCCCCAAACGTGCTGTTGCGCATCATCGTGTCGCTCTACGACAACCGGTATCTTAACGCTTGCTACCAAATGCTGCTCAAGTTCTTCCAACTGGTACGCGACTACTATCCCGACTACAAGAGCGGCAATGCCTACATGGCGCTGTGCTGCTACGACATGGGAAATGCCGAAGAATTCCTGAAATACCTGCGACTGGCCGTCGAACAAGACCCGAAAGAAGCCAAGAGCGTGCTGGGCTGTCTCTTTCCAGAAGGCACGCCTATCAGTGACTACGTCGCATACATGGAGCAACGGCTCTCCACCAATTAATTGTAATATCGTCATAACGTTATAACGTAATAACGAAAATCGTAATAAAAATGAATTTCATAACATCACTGCTTAGCAATCTGAACTACGGCACCATTTTGTTTCTGATGCTGCTGGAAAGTACTGTAGTACCCGTGCCCTCTGAATTCGTCGTCACCCCTGCGGCCTATCATGCCGCCAGCGGACAGTTAGACGTATGGCTGGTCATCCTCTTTGCCACCATCGGTGCCGACCTCGGCGCCAGCATCAACTATGTCGTGGCACTCTACGTGGGACGCCCCGTCATCTACAAGTTCGCCAACAGCAAGTGGGGCAAGATGTGCCTGCTGAACCAAGAAAAGGTTGAGAAGTCGGAGCGCTACTTCGACGAGCACGGCATCGTTGCCACACTGACAGGACGACTGATTCCTGGCATTCGCCACCTTATATCAATTCCCGCAGGACTGGCACGTATGAACTATTGGAAGTTCCTGCTCTACACCACTATCGGTGCCGGTTGCTGGCACGCCATTCTAGCTGGCCTCGGTTGGTATCTGCACTCCATCGTCCCCGAAGACCAGTTGAACGACAAAATCAGCGAGTATGCCGAGTACATCAAACTCATCATCCTGGCTCTCGTCATTGCCGCCATCGTCTGGTTTGCCGTCAAGACTTGGATGAAGAAGAAGGCATAAAATGAATCTAAAGCAAGAAAAATTGTCTCACCTAAAAAAAGCGGGGCATTTTTTTTGGTTATTTTATAAAAATGTTGTAATTTTGCCACATTCTATTCATTAACTTATTGCACACTATGGCAAGAATCAATAATCATCTGGTCATCATGGCTGGCGGCGTTGGAAGCCGTTTCTGGCCCATGAGTACGGCTGAGAAGCCCAAACAGTTTATCGATGTAATGGGCATCGGTAAGTCATTGTTACAACTGACAGTGGAACGTTTTCAGGATCTCGTTGACGCGGAGAATGTATGGGTAGTGACAAACAAGAATTATGCCGACACGGTAGCAGAACAGTTGCCAGACATGCCACAGGATCACATCTTGTGTGAGCCCTGCCGCAGGAATACAGCACCATGCATTGCCTACGTATCGTGGCGCATCAAGTCGAAAGACCCAAAGGCAAATATCGTTGTAACACCCAGCGACCATATCGTTATGAACGTACAGGAGTTCCAGCGCGTGGTAAGCGCATGTCTGAAGTTTTCTGGCGAGAGCGATGCCATCATTACACTGGGTATGAAGCCAAACCGTCCTGAGACGGGTTACGGCTATATTGAGGCCAACCTCTCGGCACAGTCACTGAGAAACAAGGAGATATTCCGCGTAGACTCATTCCGTGAAAAGCCTGATTTGGCTACGGCCCAGCAATATATCAAGAAGAATAATTATTTCTGGAATGCAGGAATCTTCATTTGGAACGTGAATACCATCGTCAATGCGTTCCGCATCTACCAGCCTACGATGTCGAAGATTTTCGAGAGTCTGTTGCCCGTTTACGGCACAGAACAAGAGCAGGCCGAGATAGATAAAATGTTCCCTGAGTGCGAGAACATCTCAGTGGACTATGCCATCATGGAGAAGGCCGAGGAGATTTTCGTCTGCCCTGCTGACTTCGGTTGGAGCGATTTGGGTACATGGGGTTCGCTACACCAGCAGACCAAGAAAGATTTGTATGGCAATGCCTGCATCGGGCAGGATATTACGTTGTTCGAAAGCCATAACAACATTATTCATACCACACAGGAAAAGAAGGTGGTGATTCAGGGACTGGACGGCTTCATTGTAGCCGAGAACAACGACACCTTATTAATTTGTAAGCTGTCAGAAGAACAAAGAATCAAACAGTTTAGCGGACAAGATAAATGAGTAAAGTAGCACTGATTACTGGCATTACGGGTCAGGACGGTTCGTACCTGGCCGAGTTCCTTATCGAAAAAGGTTACGAGGTTCACGGTCTATTGCGCCGTTCGTCGTCATTCAACACTGGTCGCATAGAACACCTCTACTTGGACGAGTGGGTGCGCGACATGAAGAAGGCACGTTTGGTGAATCTGCACTGGGCGGACATGACCGACTCATCGTCACTGATTCGAGTCATTGGCGAGGTAAAACCAACGGAGATATACAATCTGGCAGCACAGAGCCATGTGAAGGTGTCGTTTGACGTTCCCGAATATACGGCGGATGTGGATGCCGACGGTGTACTGCGTCTGCTGGAGGCCGTACGCATCTGCGGATTGGAGAAGACCTGCCGCATCTACCAGGCTTCTACTTCTGAACTTTATGGAAAAGTGCAGGAGGTGCCACAGTCAGAGACTACCCCATTCTATCCACGCAGTCCGTATGCCGTTGCCAAGCTTTACGGTTTCTGGATTATGAAGAATTACCGCGAGTCGTACGGTATGTTCTGCTGCAATGGCATCCTGTTCAACCACGAGAGTGAACGCCGAGGTGAAAACTTCGTAACACGTAAGATAACCCTGGCTGCCGCACGCATTGCACAAGGCTATCAGGACAAACTTTATCTTGGAAATCTGAACTCGCTACGCGACTGGGGTTACGCCAAGGATTATATCGAGTGCATGTGGCTCATCCTGCAGCAGCCTGAGCCCGATGACTTCGTCATTGCCACAGGCGAATACCATACTGTTCGAGAGTTTACAACCTTGGCATTCAAAGAAGTGGGTATTGAGCTAGAATGGCGTGGCGACGGTGTGGACGAGAAAGGTTACGACAAAGCAACGGGAAAAGCATTGGTCGAGGTCGATCCTAAGTATTTCCGTCCTGCCGAGGTTGACCAACTGTTGGGTAATCCAGCAAAAGCCAAGGCAAAATTAGGTTGGAATCCGCAGAAGACCTCGTTCGAGGATCTCGTCAAAATTATGGTTCGCCACGACATGAAATTCGTGAAGAAGCTGTTCCTGAAAGCACAAATGGAGAAAGAAGATGCTGAATAAAGATAGTAAAATATATGTAGCGGGGCATCACGGATTGGTGGGCTCCGCTATTTGGAATAACCTGCTGCAACGCGGATACAAGAATCTGGTGGGACGAAGCCATAAGGAGCTCGACCTGACAGACCAAGTAGCTGTCAAGCAGTTCTTCGACGAAGAGCGCCCTGACGCTGTGGTACTGGCAGCAGCCTTTGTAGGTGGTATTATGGCCAACTCGCTGTTTCGTGCCGACTTCATCATGATGAACATGAAGATACAGTGTAATGTCATCAGTGAAGCCTATGCGCATGGAGTAAAGAAGTTACTATTCCTTGGATCAACGTGCATCTATCCAAAGAATGCGCCACAGCCAATGCGGGAAGACTGCCTTCTCACGTCACCGCTGGAGTATACCAACGAAGAGTACGCTATTGCCAAAATTGCAGGTCTGAAGATGTGCGAGAGCTACAATCTGCAATACGGCACCAACTACATTGCCGTGATGCCCACGAACCTCTATGGACCAAACGACAATTTCCACTTGGAGAACAGCCACGTCATGCCAGCCATGATGCGCAAGGTATATCTTGCCAAACTGATTCATGATGGGGCATGGGACAAGATAGCCACCGACCTGAACAAACGGCCCGTCGAGGGCGTCACCGGTACCGCCGCCAAGGACGATATCCTGAAAGTCCTCGCTAAATACGGTATCTATGATAACAAGGTGGTACTCTGGGGAACAGGTACACCATTGCGTGAATTCCTGTGGTCAGAGGATATGGCAGATGCCTCGGTACACGTGCTGCTGAACGTCAATTTCAGCGACATCATTGGCATCGAGAAGTATTCTTCTGTTCATTTCGGTGCCAGTACCGACGGTGCTGTAGACCGCAACCACTCAGCAGGTCGTGGTGGCGCTATTCCAAGTCTTGGCGAGATTCGTAACTGCCACATCAATGTAGGAACAGGCAAGGAACTGACCATCCGACAACTCTCAGAACTTGTAGTCAAAGCTGTTGGTTTTGAGGGTACAGTGGAGTTCGACGCCAGCAAACCCGATGGCACAATGCGAAAACTGATTGATGTAAGTAAGCTACATTCGTTAGGGTGGACACATAAAGTTGAGATAGAAGAAGGTGTGCAGAAGTTGTTTAATTGGTATCAAGAAAGTATCAAGTAGTCTCGCACATGTACCTTATTTTATATACTATAAAAAGGCTAAAAAATTAGGCAAAAGATGGATTTTTTGGTTTTTTAGCAAAAAAATGCAAAGAATATTTTTATATCTCACTGAAAATTAGTAACTTTGCAGTCCGAAATAAGAATTAATATAAAAATAGCAATGACAAAAGCAGATATTATCAACAAAATCGCTGAAGATACAGGCCTTCCAAAGAAGGATGTTTTAGCAACGGTAGAGGCCTTTATGGAGGAGATTCGCATTTGTATGGCCGAGAACAAGGAGAACGTTTACCTGCGTGGTTTTGGTACGTTTACCGTAAAGCGTCGCGCCAAGAAGACTGCTCGTAACATCTCGAAGAACACTACTATGGTGATTGACGCCCACGACATTCCTCACTTCAAGCCTGCCAAGAGCTTCGTAGAGAGAATGAAGTAAGATACATATGAACGATAATTATCAAACAAATTATTTAATAGTTAAACATTATGCCAAACGGAAAAAAGAAGAAGGGCCACAAGATGGCTACTCACAAGCGTAAGAAGAGACTGCGCAAGAATCGTCATAAGAGCAAGTAAGCTCTGACGAATAAAGCAGAAGAAACGTATGGAAGGAGTGCAATCGGAAAAAATAGTAAAGCCGAAGCGCTCCTTTTCTATTTAAGAGTAAAAAAGTTAAGAGTTAATGACAAGTGAAGTAATCATCGATGTTCAGCCTAAAGAGATATCGATAGCCTTGCTCGAGGACAAGAATCTGGTGGAATACCAGAACGAGAAACGCGAGGAGGCCAGCTACTCTGTGGGCAACATCTATCTGGGACGTGTGCGCAAGCTCATGCCCGGACTGAACGCCTGCTTCGTGGAAGTAGGCTCTGAGCGCGATGCCTTCTTGCACTATCTTGACCTCGGCACTCAATTCAGCTCTTACGAAAAGTATCTGAAACAGGTACAAAGCGACAGAAAGAAACTTTATCCCATCTCGAAAGCCACCCGCCTACCCGACCTGCCGAAAGAAGGCAGCGTACAGAACACGCTGAAACAGGGACAGGAAATTTTAGTACAGGTGGTGAAGGAACCCATCAACACCAAAGGGCCACGACTCAGCTGTGAACTCAGCTTTGCAGGACGCTACATGGTGCTGATGCCTTTTGGCGATAAGGTTTCAGTATCCTCAAAAATCAAAAAAGGCGAGGAACGCACCCGACTGAAACAGCTCGTGCAGAGCATACGCCCCAAGAACTTCGGTGTCATTGTACGTACATCGGCCGAAGGCAAACGTGTGGCAGAGCTCGATGCAGAGATGAAGGTGCTCATGAAACGCTGGGAAGACACCATTACCAAAGCACAAAAGGCTAGCAAGACGCCACAGTTATGCTTTGAGGAAACAGGCAGAGCCGTTGCCCTGCTGCGCGACGTATTCGACCCAACGTACGATGGCATCTACGTAAATGACGACGACATCTACAACCAAGTCAAGGACTATGTGGATTTGATTGCGCCAGAGAAGAAGGACATTGTAAAGAAATACAATGGTACAGTGCCTATCTTCGACAACTTCAACGTCACCAAACAGCTCAAGTCGAGCTTTGGAAAGACGGTGAACTACAAACGCGGTGCATATCTCATCATCCAACAGACTGAAGCCATGCATGTGGTAGATGTGAACTCGGGAAACCGTACTCGTGCAGAAAACGGTCAAGAAGCCAACGCATTGGAGGTCAACCTCGGTGCTGCCGACGAACTGGCACGCCAGCTGCGACTACGCGATATGGGCGGCATCATCGTGGTGGACTTCATCGATATGAATCTGGCTGAAGACCGACAGATGCTCTATGAACGCATGTGCAAGAACATGCAGAAGGACAGAGCACGCCACAACATCCTACCGCTATCGAAGTTCGGACTGATGCAGATTACGCGTCAGCGCGTGCGTCCGGCAATGGATGTCAACGTAGAGGAGACATGCCCTACATGTTTTGGCAAGGGCAAAATCAAGTCGTCAATCCTGTTCACGGACCAACTGGAGAGCAAAATTGACCGCTTAGTCAACAAGATTGGTATCCGCAGATTCTTCCTACATGTACACCCTTATGTAGCCGCTTACATCAATCAAGGCTTCTGGTCGCTCAAGCGCCAGTGGCAGATGAAATACGGTATGGGCGTACACATTGTACCCTCGCAGAAGCTGGCATTCTTACAGTACGAATTCTACGATAAGAGCCAGCAGTTCATCGACATGCAGGAAGAACACGAAACTAACGACTAACTCAGCATGGTAGCACTGAAGACTGCATTCTGGATATGCGCATTCCTCGTATTCTATACTTATCTGGGATATGGTATGCTGCTATGGCTATTAGTCAGACTAAAACGTATCGTGAGGGGCAAGGCCGAGAGGAGGGCTTTGCCCACTGACGATGCTGAACTGCCAGAGGTAACGTTCATGGTATGTGCCTACAACGAACAAGACGTAGTAGACATGAAAATGAAGGACATTCACCAATTGGATTATCCCAAGGAGAAATTACATATTACTTGGGTGACCGATGGCTCGTCGGACGAGACTAACGAACGTCTTAAGACTTATCCTGATGTAGAAGTCGTCTTTACACCAGAGCGTAAAGGCAAGACTGCTGCACTAAACCATGGATTATCGATGGTTAAAAGTAGCATCACCGTTATGACCGATGCCAATACCATGGTGAACACTGGTGCCATCAAGGAAATTGTAAGACTGATGCAAGACCCGAAGGTAGCCTGTGTGGCAGGCGAGAAACGCGTGATGGCACGCTACGAAGGGCAGTCTGCTGCCGAGGGCGAAGGACTGTACTGGAAATATGAGAGTGCCCTGAAACGCATGGATAGCGAACTATACAGCGCCATGGGTGCCGCAGGCGAATTGAACGCCATTCGAACCGCTCTCTATGAGCCTATGCCAGAAAACGCCCTGCTCGACGACTTCGTGATATCTATGGAAATGGTGGATAAAGGTTATAAGATAGCCTATACCAGCGATGCCTACGCCATGGAGTACGGCTCGGCTGACCTGCAGGAAGAGTCGAAGCGTAAACGGCGTATTGCTGCCGGTGGACTGCAAAGCAGCTGGTGGCTAAGAAAGATGATGAATCCTTTCCGCAGACCAATTGTTGCCTTCATGTTTGTGAGCCATCGCGTGTTGCGCTGGAGTATTACTCCCTTTGCACTCATGGCACTCATACCCCTTAACGTTGTATTGGTTATGATGAAAGCTGGTACCATCTATACGGCCAGTTGGATACTGCAGATTGTATTCTACTTAGCAGCCTTGTGTGGTTACTTGCTGGAACAGAAAGGACACAGAAGCAAATTGCTCTATGTTCCTTACTACTTTCTGTTCATGAATATGAACGTCTTTGCTGGTATACCCTATCTGTACAGTCATCGCGGAGGGGGTACATGGGAAAAAGCAAAAAGAGGGTAAAAAATCCTTAAAATCTTTTCGTATATAATTTTTTTGTAGTACCTTTGCAACGATTTATATACGGATAGCAATAATGAACCAAGACGAACGTGATGTTCTGCTGCAGAAAATAGCAGATGCCAACGCTAGAAAGCAAGCTGTAGAAGTTGAGCTTGAAGAAGCGCGCAGGAAACTGGCCGAATATGAGACAATGGCACAAAAGGCAGAAAATGCCAGCAAAATGAAGTCTCTGTTCTTGGCCAACATGAGCCATGAGATTCGCACACCTCTTAATGCTATTGAGGGTTTCTCGCGTATTATGGCAGAAACAGACTCTCCTGAAGAGCGCATGAAGTACATGGAGATTATTGAAAGCAATAATGGACGTGTGCTGGCACTGATTAACGAGATTCTCGATTTGTCACGTGTAGAAGCTGGTGAGATTGCCATCAAGAAGCAGATGACAGACTTGAACGAGATGTGTAAGGGTATTCAACTCATGTTTAAGTTCCGTTGTCCTGAAAGCGTACAACTGACTTGGTCGCAACCCAACATGAAGGTGACATTGAATACCGACCAAAACCGACTGACACAGGTATTCTCAAACCTCATCAGCAACGCGCTGAAACATACTTCGAAAGGTAGCATTACTTATGGCTACCGACTAATAAACGATGGACAAGAAGTGGAATTCTTCGTTACAGATACCGGTTCTGGTATCGCACCCGAGGATATCAACCACATTTTCCAGACTTACGTATCTCGCGACGCAGAACAGCAGAACGGCTATGGTTTGGGATTGGCTCTCTGCAAGATTATCGTCGAGAAGATGCATGGCCACATTACCGTATCATCAAAACTGGGCGAAGGTTCAACCTTCCGCTTTACCCTCCCCTTTGAGGGCACTATTGGCGGACTCCAGAAGGGCTCGCGTACCACAACAAACTCACGTACCATTCGTGTTAGCACTAAGACCAACGTCCAGAACGCACCACTCATTCTCGTTGCCGAGGATGAAGATTCTAACTACGAACTGGTTCGAATCGTGCTGGCTAAGCGCTTCAGACTGATGCGAGCACACAATGGTATCGAAGCCGTAACGCTCTGCGAGGATGAACATCCTGACATGATACTGATGGATATTCGTATGCCGGACATGAACGGACTGGATGCAACACGTATCATCAAGGAAGTAAACCATGAAATACCCATTGTAGCCCTTTCGGCATACGCCTTCGATGAAAATATCCGCGAAGCTAAGGCCGCAGGATGCGATGAGTTCCTGGCAAAGCCATTCAGAGTTGAAGATTTGCTCGATACTGTAGGGAAATACGTAAAATCTATAGATTAACACGAATTCTGTATGGGAAGATTAGCTATGTTAAAATATGGCGCAGCCATGTTGCTGACGTTACAGATTGTGCTCACCATTTTCACCATCGCTGCACTCTACGGCGGTGATGTCACTCCCATTGGGCACTCAGCACGCGCCATGCTAGTGTACGTATTGCCTTTACTAATTCTGGCCAATGCCGTCATGATTATCTATTGGTTTATACGTCGCAAATGGTTCCTTGCTCTCATTCCCATTTTCACCATTGCATGTTGTATTCCGTATATTGGTACGATGTGGCAGTTCCGTTCGCTCGACAAGAGTGCTGACGCACAACCAGGTATCAAAGTGGCTACATATAATGTTTGCATGTTCAATCGCGAGACATCAGGTTTCATGGCACAGGACATCCTGGCCGAGATGCGCCGACAGAACGTTGACATCCTCTGCATTCAAGAGTATAACAACACAAGTGGTGACAAAAAGAATTCGGACAGCTACAAGGAGTATTTCCCATATATGGCTGTGGGTCGCGAAGACATGGTAATATATAGCCGCTATCCCATTAAAGGGTCGAAAAAGATTCTATTTGAAGACAGCAATCAGAGTGCCATGTGGGCCGATATCGATGTCAAAGGCGACAAGATTCGCGTCTTCAACCTCCATTTGGAAACAACGGGCATTAACCGCACCAAGCGAAGTGCCGGCAAGTTGATGGCTCAAGGTATTGATGTGGATTCCAACAAATTCTTAGAAGCCATCTATGGCAACTATATGTTTGGCATGATGTTCCGTGCCGGACAGGCCGTTATGGTGGCAAACGAGAAACGTTCGTCAGAGAAGCCCGTCATTCTGTGCGGCGACTTCAACGATGTGCCTTATTCTTATGTATATAATACATTATTAGGCAACATGGTTGATGGCTTCAAGGAATGTGGCTCAGGATGGTCCAAAACTTTCCGAGAGAGCAAGAAACCTGTTCGTATTGACTATATCTTCCACGACGAGGCGCTGAAAGGTCTTTCCTACTACAAGTCGGAACTGACCTACTCTGACCACTACCCAGTATTTATGAAACTATCGTTTAAGTAAACACAATAAAAACGCTATCGTTTTTCGGTAGCGTTCTTTTTATTTGTAAATAGTACTGGTGCGATAAAATCGCGTTAAGTTTTACATTTCATCAAATAGAGA
>CAMJDL010000082.1 GCA_946404405.1 uncultured Prevotella sp. | reverse complement strand
ATTAACAAAGGGATTTATATCAATTAATTAAAATTTATCGCACCACTAATATTTTGACAATATAGTTTTTGAAATATTCCATAGAGACGAGTCTGTCGTCATGTCATGGAATAATATTGTTACGAACAGCGATTTTGAAGGTAGCGATGTAAGTTGTTTCTATGTATGTGAGAATCTTGACGGAGGTACGTCTACCGAACTGGCAACGATAGTTGATGGGGCAGGTGTGAACGATTCACGAGGAATTGTGGTTCAATCGGTTGATGACCCTACGGAATCATGGAATACACAGTTCTTCGTCCGACTGCCACAGTCACTGCCTGTCGGTACAAAATATCGTTTCTCGTTTGACCATAAAGCCAGTCAAGATGCGCCCATAACGATGCAATGCCACGACGAGCCGGGTGATTATATTTATTATGGTTTTGGAGGCGATTTGTCTATTTCTACATCATGGGGGCATTATGAACATGAAGGATATATCACTTCAGAGATGAGCACAGATGAAAAAAAGATGCGTACCATTGCCATAGATTTGGCTCATAATACTACTGCTACGACTTTCTATTTCGACAATATTGTTTTTGAAATAGAACAGCCCCAAGAGGAGGAAGACGAGTCGGTCACCATCACAGCTGATAGCAAGGCGATGACGTATGGCGATGATGTACCTACGCTGACCTTCAGATTTTCTGGAGCAACGCTGAAGGGCACTCCGGAGCTTTCGACCACAGCCACGAAGACATCGCCTGTTGGAAAATATCCTATCAAAGTGGAAAGGGGAACGGTAACGAATGAACAGGTAACCTTTGTAGACGGAACGCTGACCATCTCGAAAGCCGCTTTGTACGTAGGCGTGCAGGACGTTACCATTACTGAAGGCGACGCCATTCCATCGTTTGACCTAACTTATCGTGGTTTCTGCAACGACGATACAGAAGCAAATGCCTTCACTACAAATCCAAAAGCCTCAACAACAGCCACCTCATCCTCAAAACCAGGCACATATCCTATTACAGTCAGTGGCGGTAGTGCGACAAACTATTCCTTGACATACACGCAGGGTACGTTGACCATCCTGGCAAAGGCAGCAACCACGTCATGGGAAAATATTGTTAAGAACAGCGACCTGGAAGGTGACGATGTGAGTTGTTTCTTTGTAAGAGAGGATTTAGCAAAAGATTCACTAATTTTAAATGCAACGATTGTTAATGGTGCAGGTAAGGACAATTCTCGTGGTATTGTGGTTTATTCGGTCGATGATGCTTCGGAAGGATGGAATACACAGTTCTTTGTTCGTTTGCCACAGTCGCTGCCTGTCGGTGCAAAATATCGTTTCTCGTTTGATCATAAAGCTAGTCAAGATGCTTCTGTAAATATGGAAGTCCATCAAGAGCCTAGTGATTATATTTATTGGGGCTTTGGGAGTACGACATGTACCACCTCCTGGGATCACTATGAAAACGAAGGAGTTGTTACTCTAGAGATGAGCACAGATGAAAAGCAGATGCGTACCATTGCCATAGATTTGGCTGGTAATGCGACTGCAACGACATTCTATTTCGACAATATTGTCTTCGAAGTATATAATGGCCAAGGAGAAGACGAATCTGCAACTATTACTGCCGATGACAAGACGATGGTCTATGGTGATGATCTTCCTACGCTGACTTACACGAGTTCCGGGGTTGCGCTTGAGGGCACTCCGAAACTGACGACCACAGCAACCAAGACCTCTCCTGTTGGTACTTATCCCATTAAGGTTGAGAGAGGAACTGTGACTAACGGGCAGGTAACCTATGTATACGGAATACTGACAATTACCAAAGCACCACTTACTGCTAAGGCCGACGATAAAACAATGCAGCAAGGCGACAAAGTACCATCACTAACAATTAGTTATTCTGGCTGGAAACTGGATGAGACAGAAAATGTCTTGAAGACGAAACCAACGGCCAAAACCACTGCCAACTCCCAAAGCGAACCAGGAACTTATCGTATCACAGTTTCTGGTGGAGAGGCGCAAAACTACGACTTCACATATGAAAGTGGAACACTTACCGTATTGCAAACCTCATCTTTCAATCTGAGCATTTCGTCAACGGGTAATGGCTATGTGGCATACGATGGCAATACTGTAAGAGGTAAGATGTCAACCTTCTCTGTCGGTAAGGGAACTGATGCCATCTTGAAATTCATAGCAGATGATGGCAATAGACTCAAGAGCGTCAAGGTGAATGGTAAGGACGTGACGTCTACGATAGTCAATAATCAATATACGGTTAGCGACATTTCGGCAAGTACCAGTATAGAGGTGGCTTTTGAGGCTATTCCGACGTACTCACTGAATATCGTAGCATCAGGAAACGGAAAAGCCGTTTATGGTGTGACGACTATCAGAAATCAAAGCAGGGACTTTACGTTGCAAGAGGGGGTATCTGCAGTTGTATCCTTCACTCCTGACGAGGGCTATCGAATAAAGAGCGTCATAGTGAACAATATTGACAGGACTTCACAGGTGTCTAACGGACAGATTACAATTAGCAACATCAAGCAGGATACCAATGTGGAGGTGTCGTTCGAGGAGATTCCACCAACGACCCATTATCTGCGCATAACGGTCTCCGACAATGGTTCGGTAACCTATGACGGCAACAGCGTAAGAGGTACGACTAAATCGTTTGATGTAGTAGAAGGCTCATACGTGACCATCAAGATTGAAGCAGACGAAGGATATCAATTAAAAAGTGTAAAAGTGAATAGTACGGATGTCACGGCTAATGTAGTGAACGGCCAATATACGACTGACAAGATTATGGCTTTTACAAGATTAAATGTGGAGTTTGAGGCTATTCCTACATTCTCAATGACGATTAAATCGTCAGCCTTTGGCTCTGTGAAGTATGGCGATGCTGTTATTACGAATCGGACTGAGACATTTACTGTCAAAGAAGGAACATCTGCTGTGCTGACATTTATGGCAGACGATAACGGACGACTGTTACGCATCTTACTGAATGGTGAGAACATCACATCAGAACTGACGAATGGGCAATACACCATCAGCGATATCAGGGCTGACCAAAACATAGAGGCAGAATATGAAGAAGATGTCGCTAAAATAACTGAAGCAGGCATAGCCTATTCTGTAGTTTCTTACGATGAAAGGACTGTTGTCCTTGCTGCAGGCAACTATGACCAAGTATTGACTGTTCCTTCCAGGATTACTGCAAAAGGAAAAACGTGGCGAGTAGTAGGTGTTGCGGATGATGCCTTAAAGGATAATCCGGAATTGGCAGCTATTGTTTGGAAACCCGAAGTGTTATTCAGTGGTGAAGTGAAAAATCCAAATCTATTGCTCTATGTGAAGGCTGACCAATATGCTCCTGAAGGTATTACAAACGTCATCGTTGGAAATATGGACAATGATGAAACACTGGTGGCAGAAAATATCGTGCTGACGGAAGCAGAGAGCGGCAACAACTTCTATTGCCCTATAGCCTTTACGGCTAAGCGCATCAGCTATAAGCACAACTATAGCATGATAACGGGCTTCAATACCTGCCAAGGATGGGAGACTTTGGTGTTGCCATTCGATGTTAGTATGATTGTCAATGCCAAGGGAACCGAATTAGTACCTTACAATAGTTGGCGGCAGGGCAGCAACCTGCGTCCCTTCTGGCTCTATCAGATGACGGAGAGCGGTTGGCAGGCAGAAAACGAAATCAAGGCCAACGTACCTTATATAATTAGTATGCCTAACAACGAATTATATCAGTCGAGCTATAATATTGCAGGCAATATCCAGTTTATCGGAAACAGCGTAGAAGTAAAGACCTCTGACAATTTGACGATAGGACGTAATGGCAAAAAACGGCTTGTTGCCAATTATCAGAACAAGGCCGCCAGCTCGGATATCTATGCACTGAATGTCAACAATCTATGGTGTCAGAATACGGAGGCAGAACGAGAGGGTAGCGTCTTTGTGATTGAGTCAAGAGCTGTCCATCCCTTTGAGGCTTATATGACCATCGAAGGCGGCAATGCGCCATGGATGATACCTGTCTTCGACAATGGCGTGCCTACAAACATTATCGAGATGGAGAGGATGAGAAATGTAGGAAATGAGGAATGGTACGACCTGCAAGGACGTAAGTTGCAAGGCGCACCAACTAAGAGTGGCATATATATTAGAAACGGTAAAAAAATAAAAAAGTAAAGATATGAAACGAATAGTGGCAATGATAATGTTTGTGGCAGGAGTCGTAATGGCTGATGCTCAAAACATGAAGGTGCTTAATTTTAAGTTGTTGGAAAATGATCTGACAGCAAACACACGGGGAACACTAAAACTCGATATGAATGGCGAGACAGCTGCGCTTATCAAGATTCAGACACCAGAGCGAGGGTTCACTTTTGATGGCGGTATGCAGGGCATTGTTGCCTCAGAAGAACATACAGGAGAGATATGGCTCTATGTGCCTCGTCGTGCTCAGAAACTCATTATTCAACACAATGACTATGGTGTGCTTCGTGACTACTTCTATCCCATCAACATTGAGGGTGGCAAAACCTACGAGATGCTGATTGATATCGGTACCGGTCGCTATGCAACTATTACATCAGGGGTTGCCAAAGCTAAAATTTTCATTGACGGTGATGACTGTGGCATATCGCCCGTTCGCAAATATCTGAACTACGGACGCCATACGATAAAGGCTGTCAAGGATCGCTTTGAGGGCGAGACCACAACCATTATTACCACAAGCCAAGATGTACAGGCTAATAGCCAACAGCTTATCTATGTGGATATGCAGGACATGAGTTACCTGTATGGAGACGTAAAGGTGACGGTAGACAATAAGGCAGACATCTTCCTGAATGGACAAAACATGGGTACAGGTGTCTGGCAGACACAGTTGCGCGAGGGCAACTACACTATTGAGACGCGTAAGGCCAACAGCGATCCTGCTATGACTTCGTTTACAGTGAAAGCACGCCAGATGAACGAAGTGAAGGCCAATGCCCCTGTGGCACATACAGGCTGGCTACACGTCTATACCCGTCCGCGCAACGTAAAGATAGCCCCTTGGGACGTCAGCGAGACACAGACATTGCCCGTAGGAACATATCAGTTGGAATTTACCCGTAAGGGCTTTGTCACACAAAACAAGGAATACACTGTGCGTCGCAATGAGACCACGCTTGACACCATTACACTACAGCGCGTAACCTACGTCAAACCGCTGGCCTTCTACTTTGGTGGCGGTTATACGCTGCGCTCGCTTTCGGGTATCAGTGCCATAGTAGGTGCCGTATATCAGCGCCACGATTTGCAGGCTTCGTACACCTTTGGAATGAGTGAAAGCGACGTGATGTACTGGAATGGTGACGAGAATTCGGGCACGAAATATAAGATGCAGTCGATTGGTGCGAAATATGGCTATCAATTTCCATTGATGCGTCACTTGGCCATCACGCCGCAGGTAGGTTGGTATTATAATTTCTTATCAGCTAATGCTGCCAAGGCGGGGAATGCTACCTATGCTGATGGGGCATCTAGTCAGGCTTTAAGCATCGGCGCAAAAATCGTGTTGGTACCTATGCAGCACCTATACCTATTTGCAGCACCTGAATATATGTTTGCCCTCTCGAAGGACAAATATTTCAACAGCATAGCCAATACTGGCATTGTCAGTGGTGACGGTTTTGGTGTTCACGCAGGTTTGTTAGTAAACTTTTAGAGAAATGAAAATTAAAATTAATATGAAGAAGTATTTATCATATTTATTTGTTGCTCTACTACTTGTTGCATGTGGTGGCGGCGATGACGCTGGAGGTGATACGCCTTCTGGTGGAAATGAATATCTGAATGTACAGAATGTTGACATTCCTGGAGGTAATACAACAGCTACGCTGTATATTAGCGCCAGTCAGAACTGTGACTGGGTTATTAGCTGGAGTGAGTCGTGGATTCGCAGCATCAACCCTACTAAGGGGCGTGGCTCGCAGAATGCAACCATCAACGTTACGCTGAACCCGTCGTCGACAGCTACCCGTACTGCTGTCATAACGGTAAAGAACACCAGCGGTACTATTGTGCGCGATGTCACCATCTCTCAGTCACCTAATGCTGAAGCACTGGAGCTGAGTATGACAACAATGACCTTTAGTAGCGCAGCGGGCAATCAAGATGTAACTGTTACGAGCAATACCCACTGGACCATTACTGGTACTGCCAGTTGGATGACGCTGAACACTACGGAAGGCGATAACAATGGTAGCGTCAGAGTGACGGTAGAAGCCAACAAGTCAAAACAAGATCGCGAGGCTGTGCTGACCTTTACCGGCACAGGTGGCATCAGCAAACAGCTGACTGTCAGACAGCAGGGCGACACCTCAACAAGTTTCAACGTGTCTCCTACAGAATTATCGGCCAATGCGTTAGCAGGAACTGTTCAGTTCAATATCATTGGCGATGCCCGCTGGACATTATCCTCCAATCAGAGTTGGGCCACACCAAACAGCACATCAGGTGAGGGCAATGCAACCATCACCATATCGCTGACAGACAATACAGGTGAGCAAGCTCGTGAGGCTGTTATTACGGTAAGTTCAGATAGTAAGTCGGAGAAAGTTATCATCTGTCAGGCAGCAGCTGCAATACCTGGTGGCAATGACAATACGACGCCTGGACTATAGGCTGCATTTCAGAAAATCTCAAATTAATTTGGTTTTTCGCTTTATAATTTGTACCTTTCACCCTTGGTGAAGGTACTTTTGCTCGAAAATAATAAAGAAAAACTTGTTTTCCTTTTGTATTTTCCTCACTTATTCGTACCTTTGCAGGCGATAAACGTTTATTATTTAGGATAATATGGAAAACAAGGAGACGTTGGTGGAGCAGTTTGCCCGCCAATTGGCCAATGTCAGTATGCAGACAGCTCATGCCACAACGGCTGAGGAACTGGCTGGCATGCTGCAGCGTATGCTGGACGTTCTGAAGGATGATGAACGTCAAAAGCTGAAGACGGTGGCTGAGTCTTACCTGCATGACGTGGCCGTAAACCGTAGACCAGAAGTGACAGAGGTGCGCCCAAAAGAACTGGAGTGCGACGTGGTGAGATTCCAGAACAATAAAGATAAGTGGGTGGCCCTTGTAGGTCTGCTCGACGGCTATCCATACGAGATCTTTACGGGTCTGCAAGATGATGAGGAAGGTATCTTCCTGCCCAAGTCTGTGACGAAGGGTAAGATTATCAAACAGGTGAACGAAGACGGAACGAAGCGTTACGACTTCCAGTTCGAGAATACGCGAGGCTATAAGATAACGGTAGAGGGACTGAGCGAGAAGTTCAATCCTGAATACTGGAACTATGCCAAGCTGATTAGTGGTGTGCTGCGCTATCGTATGCCTATTGAGCATGTTATCAAACTGGTAAGTTCACTGTCGTTGCAGTCGGAGAATATCAACACCTGGAAGGTGGGCGTGGAGCGTGCCCTGAAAAAGTATCTGCCCGGTGGCGAAGATGCGGGCGTTGCCCTAGATAATAGTGAAGAGTGAATAGTGAAGAGTGAATAGTGAAGAGTGGAAATAGCTGCGAGTAAGATATACCTGGACGATATGCGCTTCTATGCCTATCACGGTGTGATGGAGCAGGAGAGGCTGGTGGGCGGCGAATACAGTGTGTCGCTTGCTGTTGAAGCCGACCTGACGGAAGCTGTCCGCACGGATGACGTGGACGATACCGTTAACTATGCAGCACTCTATGAGGTTGTGAAGAGCGAGATGACCGTTCCCTCGAAGCTATTGGAACATGTAGCAGGCCGGATAGGACGGCGTGCTATGGATAAGTTTGAAAGGATAACGACGCTGACCATTAGGGTGACGAAACTGAATCCTCCTATGGGGGCCGATTGCAAAGGGGCAAGCGTGGAATTAAAATTGACGAGATGAAGAAGATATATATTCTGACCATATTGATAGTGATGGCTGTGGTGGCTCATGCAGCGAAAGCAAAGACTTTTACGCTGGTGATTGATGCCGGACATGGCGGCCATGATGCTGGTGCCGTAGGTGCCATTACGAAAGAGAAACATATCAATCTGAATGTGGCGCTGGCCTTCGGACGAATGGTGGAGCAAAACTGTAAGGATGTGAAGGTGGTTTACACCCGTAAGACGGATGTGTTTGTACCTCTGCATACGCGTGCTGACATTGCCAACAAGGCTAAGGCCGACCTCTTTATCAGCATCCATACCAATGCACTGCCTAAGAAGCGTATATCGCGTGGTTTAGAGACCTATACGTTAGGTATGCACCGTGCTGCAGACAATCTGGATGTTGCTAAGCGTGAGAACTCGGTCATTCTGATAGAGAAGGACTATAAGCAGCGCTATCAGGGCTTCGACCCCAACTCGTCGGAGAGTTATATCATGTTTGAATTCATTCAAGACCATAATATGGCACAAAGTGTAGAACTGGCCAAACTGGTACAGAAACGTACCTGTGCGACAGCTGGTCGTCAGAATAAGGGCGTGAAGCAGGCTGGTTTTTTGGTGCTGCGCGAGACATCGATGCCTAGCTGTCTGATAGAACTTGGCTTTATCTCGACACCTGACGAGGAACAATTCCTGAATTCAGAGAGTGGGGTGGAGAAGTTGGGCAAAGGTATCTATCAGGCCTTTGTCGACTATTATACGCAATCCACCAAACCATCTCGTCCGAAGGGTAAGATGGCCCGCGAATTATCGGATATCCGTGAGGGACGCATAGCAGATGGCTTCAAAGAGTCTGCCAAGGCAGAAAAACAGGAACAAACCAAGATGGAGGAACCGGAGCCAGCTTTAGACTTGGTCAAAGAGGATACCGTTCCAGCTAAGGTCGTTCCAATGCCTACACCTGCAGCAAATCCTGTTTCTGATGTTAAACCGGCCTCCAAACCTGCGCCAAAACCAGCACCACAACCTGCGCCAACAGTGACGGAAACAGCGGGTGCTCCAGTCTTTAAACTGCAGATCCTGGCAGCAGCGACCAAGCTGAAACCTACTGACCCGCAACTGAAGGGACAGACCAAGGCCGACTGCTATCAGGAAAGTGGACTGTATAAATATACACTTGGCAGTTCGGAAGATTACAATGAAATCTATCAGTTGCGCAAAGCTCAGCTGGCAAACTTCCCCCAAGCCTTTATTATAGCCTTCAAAAACGGTCAGAAGATGAATGTGCAGGAGGCGATAAAGGAGTATAAGAGAGGTAAGAAGTGAGAGGTAAGAAGTAAGAAATAAGAATTAAGAAATAAAAATATAACACGATATGAAATTCTTTACGAAGGAAGTGAAGATAGCACTGACTGCCATAGCGGGTATCGTCGTGCTGTTCTTTGGACTACAGTTTCTGAAGGGACTGACCGTTTTTTCTAACGATGACTCCTACTACGTGACGTTTACCGATGTAAGCGGCCTCTCGTCGTCATCGCCAGTGTATGCCAATGGCTATAAGGTGGGCGTCGTGAAGGATATTATCTATGACTACAGTCCGCAGGGGAAGATTGTGGCTGTGATGGGACTGGATAAGAATATGCGTGTACCTCAAGGAACACGTGCCGAGATAGCCAGCGACCTGTTGGGTAATATCAAGGTGAATCTGGTGCTGGGTAGTGACCCGCTACACATGTTAGCCAGTGGCGATACCATCTCCGGTGGGGCTGAAGAGGGTATGATGAGTAAACTTGGCTCGATGATGCCTGCTATCGAGGCTATTGTCCCGAAGTTGGACTCCATTATGACAAGTCTGAACATGTTGTTAGCTGATCCTGCCTTGCGCAATACGCTGCATAATGTAGAGGGTATGACAGGTAACCTGAATGCTACCAGTCAGAACCTGAGAGCCTTGTCAGCATCGCTGAACCGCGATGTGCCAGGTATGATGACGAAGGCCAATGGTGTGCTCGACAATACACAGCAGTTGACACAGAACCTGTCGCAGGTTGATGTGGCTGCTTTAACTGAGAGCGTGAACAAGACGTTGGAGAATGTAGAGCAGATGACCAAGAAGTTGAACTCCAACGAGGGTACGTTAGGACTGCTGATGCGTGATGCCACACTCTACAATAACCTGAGCTCTACAGCCGCTTCTGCCGACTCTCTCCTGATAGACTTTAAGGCTCATCCAAAACGCTATATTCACTTCTCAGTTTTCGGTAAAAGTGATAAGCAAAAATAGGCATAATTTTTATTTTGTCTAAATAATTTTAGGACGAAAAACTTTCTTGTACAGAATGTTTGCAAATGCTTGATAATTCCATACTTTACGGCGCTTAAACAATTTGACCTGCACGTGGTTTTTTCTGTGTGCAGGCTTTGTGTAATCTGCGATTTATCAATAACTTACAATTATGCAAGCGGATTCGTAGATTAAAAAGATTTAAATATGGGATAAAGTGCGTAAGATGAAACATTTACGGAGATATGCATTCTCGATGAGAAAAAATACGGATTTGTTTTTTCGGAAAAAAAGTGCGAACTTTGCACTCGAAAACAACTAAGACCATTATACTTGTCTTAAGTAACTAATTTAAATAAAAAAGTAAGTAACGCCGCATGGTAAATAATCCAAAGGCGCTTTGGGACAACTGCCTTAGTCTGATTAAGGACAACGTCACGGAGCAGCAATTCAGAACGTGGTTCGCGCCAATCGTCTTCGAGAGTTACAACGAGGACAGCCGGACTCTTCTCGTACAGGTACCTAGTATGTACGTGTATGAGTATCTGGAGCAGTACTATGTGGGATTGATGAGCAAGGCACTGATACGTTGCTTTGGTCAGAATGTACAACTTACTTACCGTGTGGTTACAGACAAGCAACATGGAATAATTCAGGAGGTAGAAGGCGAGGAACCTGTGAATATTGAGCGTCCGCAGCCTACTGATCGTGCCAATAAGACCCCTGACGTGTTGGATGCTGTTTCTGACTTGAATCCGCAGTTGGATGTCCACAAGACATTCCAGAACTTTATAGAGGGTGCTTCGAACAAGTTGCCGCGTACGGTGGGTGTCTCTATTGCCGAGCATCCAGGCAAGTCAACCTTCAATCCTTTCTTTGTCTTCGGACCTTCGGGTTGTGGTAAGACACACCTGATTAATGCTATTGGCGTACGTTGTAAGGAGATGTATCCCCAGAAGCGTGTACTTTATGTATCGGCCCGTCTGTTTCAGGTGCAGTTTACGGATGCTGTCCGTCAGAATAAGGTAAACGAGTTCATACAGTTCTACCAGACTATCGACGTGCTTATCGTTGATGATATCCAGGAGTGGGCAACCGCTACGAAGACACTTGATACGTTCTTCCATATCTTCGACCACCTGTTCCGTTTGGGCAAGCAGATTATTCTGGCTTCCGACCGTCCTCCTGTCGATTTGCAGGGCGTTAAGGATCGCCTGTTGACGCGTTTCTCTTGTGGACTGATAGCTGAGTTGGAACATCCTAACGTGCAGTTGTGTATAGATATCCTGAAGGCTAAGTGTCGTCGTGACGGATTGAAGATTCCAGAGGATGTCATCCAGTTTATTGCCGAGACAGCCAATGGCAGCGTACGCGACTTGGAGGGTGTGGTCAACTCGTTGATGGCCTATTCGATAGTCTACAATTCGAATATCGATATGCGATTGGCCGAGCGAATCATTAAGCGTGCTGTCAAAGTAGACAACAAACCATTGACGGTGGACGATATTCTGGAGAAAGTGTGTGGTCACTATAAAGTGCCCCAGCAACAGGTGTTCAGTCGTAGCCGTAGGCGTGATCATGTGCTTGTGCGTCAGATTTCGATGTATTTGGCACAGAAATATACGAAGATGCCTGCCGGACGTATCGGACAGCTGATTGGTGGACGTGACCATTCTACGGTGATCCATAGCTGCAGCGCTATTGAACAGCGTCTGAAAGTCGACAAGGCATTCCTGTCAGAACTGAGCAGCATCGAAAACTCCTTCAAGCTGAAGAAATAAAAAACTTCCAACCTCATCGCGAGACTGGAAGTTTTTTTATTCAACGTTCAATGTTTTACAGGTTATCTTTCTCGATATCCTTGAAATATTTGTAGGTAGCAACCTTCAGCTCATCAGTAGCGGGCTCGTCGCAAACGATGATGCCATGCTGGTGAGTCTGCAGGGCGGAGATGGTCCATGCCTGGCAAACGGGTCCTTCGATAGCGGCCTGCAAGGCACGAGCCTTATGGTGACCGTTGCATAGAATCATGACCTCACGGGCAGCCATCACGGTACCTACACCTACGGTCAGCGCCAGCTTGGGCACCTTGTTCACGTCGTTGTCGAAGAAGCGTGAGTTGGCAATGATAGTGTCAGATGTCAGCGTCTTGACACGGGTTTTAGAAGCCAAGCTTGAGAAAGGCTCGTTGAAAGCGATGTGGCCGTCAGGACCGATACCGCCGATAAACAGGTCAATACCGCCAGCTTCGGCAATCATCTCCTCGTAGTGGGCACACTCAGCCTCAAGGTCCTTGGCGTTGCCGTTCAGGATATGGATGTTCTCCTTGGGACAGTCGATGTGGTCGAACAGGTTGCGAGCCATGAAAGAGTGGTACGACTCGGGATGTGACTCGGGCAGTCCTACGTACTCGTCCATGTTGAACGTCAACACGTTCTTGAATGAAACACGACCTTCCTTGTTAGCCTTAACAAGGCAGGCATACATGCCTTCGGGTGAGCTACCGGTAGGCAAACCCAGCACAAAAGGCTTCTCTGCTGTGGGCTTGAAGGCATTGATGCGCTCAATGACATGTTCAGCAGCCCACTGCGACATTTTCTGATAATCAGATTCAATAATTACTCTCATAAGT
>CAMJDL010000081.1 GCA_946404405.1 uncultured Prevotella sp. | reverse complement strand
TAAGAAATAAATTCCGGGACTTGATTTGAGTCAAGACCCGGAATGCTATATACCTTATTATATATACGCGCGCGAGAGGTGTAGAAAAGAAAAACATTTCTAAGCTTACCATCGAAGCCCTTGATTTGCCAGTCCAAGACACTAAAAAAGCGAAAGAATGAAAAAAGCTGTAAAAAAGATAGAGAAAAGTTTGGTAGAATGGTATAAATTGTATAATTTTGCAGCCAAATTTGAATAAATATACCAAGATGAAAGTAAAAAACGACCGATTGGAAGCGCTAAGGATGATTATCTCAAGTCAGGAACTTGGTAGTCAGGACGAGTTGCTGGAAGCCCTTAAGAAAGAGGGTTTCCAGTTGACACAAGCCACGCTAAGTCGCGATTTAAAACAGCTAAAAGTAGCCAAGGCAGCTACCATGCGAGGTAATTATGTATATGTATTACCCAATGACACGATGTATAAACGTGTCAGCACGCCACGTTCCGTCCATGAGATGATGCAGGTACCAGGATTTCTGAGCATCCACTTCTCTGGCAACATGGGTGTCATCAAGACGCGCCCTGGCTATGCCAGCAGTATTGCATATAATATAGACAACAATCATATTGACGAGATTTTAGGAACTATAGCAGGTGACGACACGATCTTTATCGTTATCAAACAAGGTACGACAAAAGACGAGGTGATTGAGGCACTGAGTGAGGTGGTACCGAATATGAGGTAAGATGGCTGATGTAAGATGTTAGATGTAAGAAGTTAGTAGTAATAATGGAACAAAAAGACATAAAAGTATTTGTGGCAGGTCCAGAGCATGAGGTCTATGTGGACACCATCCTTCAGACCATTGCAGATGCTGCCAAGGTACGAGGAACAGGTATTGCCAAACGTACACACGAGTATCTGGCCACAAAGATGAAAGAGGCTAAAGCCGTGATAGCCCTTAGTGGCGATACTTTTGCTGGTTTCAGCTATATTGAGACCTGGGGCAACAAAAAATATGTAACTACATCTGGTCTGATAGTACATCCAGACTTTCGCGGATTGGGTGTAGCGAAGAAAATAAAGGACATGACCTTTTCGTTGGCTCGCACCCGTTGGCCCCATGCCAAGATATTCTCGCTGACCAGTGGTGCTGCCGTCATGAAGATGAACACCGAATTAGGCTATCAACCTGTCACCTTTGCAGATTTGACAGACGACGAAGCCTTCTGGCGAGGTTGCGAGGGCTGTGTCAATGTGGACGTTCTGCATCGTACAGGTCGCAAATATTGCATTTGTACAGCTATGCTTTACGACCCTGAGGAGCATCTGCCTGCTAAGATTCCTGAGGACGTGATTGAGCGTATCAAGCAACTGGATGAAAAGTAAGATTAAAAAATAAACATTAAAGATTAAATTTCAGAAAAGGTAAAAAAGTAAAAGATATGAGCAAGAAGAAAGTAGTCGTAGCATTCAGTGGTGGATTGGACACCAGCTACAATGTGATGTATCTGACCAAGGAGTTAGGTTATGAAGTTTATGCTGCCTGCGCCAATACAGGAGGTTTCTCAGCAGAACAACTTAAAAGGAACGAAGAGAACGCCTACAAATTAGGCGCTGTAAAATACGTCACGCTCGACGTGACACAGGAGTATTATGAGAAGTCGCTGAAGTACATGATCTTTGGTAATGTACTCCGCAACAACTGCTACCCCATTTCGGTTAGTTCGGAGCGTATCTTCCAGGCTATCGCCATCGCGCGTTACGCGAAAGAGATAGGTGCTGACGCTATCGCACACGGGAGCACAGGTGCCGGCAACGACCAGATTCGTTTCGACATGACGTTCCTTGTGATGGCTCCTGGAGTGGAGATTATCACCCTAACACGTGACAGGAATCTGACACGTAAAGAGGAGGTTGACTATCTGAATGCCAACGGATATTTTGCCGATTTTACTAAGCTGAAGTATTCTTATAACGTTGGTATCTGGGGCACCAGTATCTGTGGCGGCGAGTTGCTCGACCCCACACAGGGTCTGCCCGAGGAGGCCTATCTGAAGCACGTTACTGCAAAGGAACAGGAGGCATTGTTGAAGATAGAATTCGAGAAAGGCGAGATTGTAGGCGTAAATGGCGAGAAGTTCGACGACAAAATCAAGGCTATTCAAAAGATTGAGGAGATTGGCGCTTCATACGCTATTGGTCGTGACGCCAATGTTGGTGACACCATTATCGGCATCAAGGGCCGCGTAGGCTTCGAGGCCGCAGCTCCCAAACTGATTATTGAGGCGCACCGCCTGTTGGAGAAGTCGACTCTTTCTAAGTGGCAGCAGTACTGGAAGGACCAGGTGGCCAACTGGTACGGCATGTTCCTGCACGAGAGCCAGTACCTGGAGCCAGTCATGCCCGATATGGAGGCTATGCTGACCTCAAGCCAGCGCAACGTGACAGGTACAGCCATCCTAAAACTTCGTCCTTACGGATTTGAAACAGTAGGTATCGACTCTGCTAACGACCTCACAAAGTCGAAGCTTGGAGAGTATGGTGAGACCCAAACTGGTTGGACCGCTGACGAGGCTAAGGGCTTCATCAAGGTGTCGAGCACACCTCTGCGCGTTTACTATGGCATTCACAAAGACGAGAAACGATGATTAAGGTAGGAATATTAGGCGCAGCAGGTTACACAGGCGGAGAATTAATCCGCCTGCTACTTAATCATCCTGAGGCAGAAATAGTCTTTGCCAATTCAGAGAGCAACGCAGGAAATTTGGTAAGTGATGTTCACGAAGGACTCATCGGCGAGACAGACCTGAAGTTTACGGACGAAATGCCTTTTGACAAGGTTGATGTCGTGTTCTTCTGCTTCGGTCATGGCAAGAGCGAGGCTTTCCTCAAGGAACATAGCATCCCTGCCAACGTAAAAATCATCGATCTAGCACAGGATTTCCGTATCAAGGGTGACCATGACTACGTTTACGGTCTGCCCGAAATCAACAAGGAAGACATACAGAATGCCCAGCATGTGGCCAATCCTGGATGTTTTGCCACTTGTATTCAGGTCGCTTTGCTGCCTGCAGCCCATCTGAATCTGCTGAAGGACGATGTCGCTGTTAATGCTATTACAGGCTCTACTGGTGCTGGTCAGAAGCCTGGGGCAACCACACATTTCTCATGGCGCAACAATAATCTGAGCATCTACAAGCCCTTCCAGCACCAGCATATTGCCGAGATTCGTCAGAGTCTGAAGCAAGTGCAGGGCTATCTCGATGCCGACATCGACTTTATTCCCTATCGTGGCGATTTTGCCCGTGGCATTTTCTGTACGGCAGTCATTAAGACCAAGGCCCCCATCGAAGATATCATCGAGACGTATAAGGAGTTTTATCAGGATGCCGCTTTCACCCACTATACAGACAAGAGTATCGATCTGAAACAAGTCGTTAACACCAACAAAGCTCTGGTGCATTGCGAGAAATATGGCGACAAACTGCTTGTTACTTCAGCCATCGACAACCTGTTAAAAGGGGCCGTAGGCCAGGCCGTACAAAACATGAATATCATGTTCGGCATTGACGAGGCTACAGGACTCAAACTAAAAGCATCAGCTTTCTAAATACGTCAATTTCGGGTCTTGCTGACGATAGTTTAGACTTATTCCGACGTCATCTACGAGGTGTTCCGATGATACTTTACCCCCCTAAAGTATCATCGGAACAGTCGTAAAGTGACTTACCTTCGGGTCGTAGTAACGTTCGGAACAACCCGAAAGTATCTATACTTATCTGAAAAAAGAAATTTTGCAAATTTGCTGCCATACTGCCACACACCTCTCAGAACATCTTTGTTTAGGTCAGCTCTGACACTGTGGCAGCAACAAAAAGTGTGGCAGCAAAATACGAATTAGGCCTTTTTCCGCTTCAAAAAGTACTCGGTATTATTCCTTGTTTCACGTTTTTTTAGGCCGGGCATGTTGGAAAGTCTGCGCCCGAAGGTTGCAGCATTTGTGGGTTTCAGCAGACTGACACCGACTTTTTCCTTGAGGAAACTGAGAATAGCCGAGGGACTGAGCCATTTGCCTTCCGATTCATCGGTGGCCGGTTCGAAATAGTCGAAGAAGAACTGCTCGGCAGCCGTCTTTACGCTGAATCTCTTGTTCCACTCGATGATGTGCTGTGTCTCAGCTGGGCCAAAATAATATGGCTCATGCTTTTGCAGCGCCTGCATAGCCTGTGCATAAAGCTGTTCGTAGTTCGGCGGCGTACTGATATCAATGGGACCGGTGAGTTCCACGCTCAGGAATCGACGACTGCCAGAAGGATCTGCCAGCACATCGGACTGATTCGTGGTGGCGATAAACGAGGCACGGCGTGGGAAGTCCTCGACATGACGACCGTATGGACGCTTGATTTTTACGGACGACAGCGTGATGATATTCTTCAGGAATCCCTGCTGTGTCTTTGGTGATATCTGGTTGAACTCATCAAGGTTGATCAACAGCATCTGTGCCATCTGCTGCAATACCTGTTTCTTGTCATCTATTTGCAGGTTACCTGTATAGCCGAAACTGAGTTCCGGCGGCAGCAGCTGTTCGCAGAAGGTGCTCTTGTTGTATCCCTGTGTAGAAATCAGTAACGGCACAGCCTGATTGCCATATTTAGCCTGGCTGCCTTCCTGCCACTGTCGCACCATACCTAAGAACCACGTATAGAACCACTCTTCCCAGTGTGGATTCTTCGTAGGTACCGTGCGGGCCAGCTTGCGGATATGGTCCTTACCGTCCCATTTGTCGTACTTGTCCCAAAGATAGTCGCTGATGGGGTCGTAGTGCCGTATCATATTCGACTGTACATAACGGCGCACATCGTTGTCACGGGCATCGATGCCGCTGAGTCTTACCTTCATCGTCATACCCTTCAGCATACGGTCGTCCACAGGCGTCCAGTCCATATACTTGTAGTCGTTGTCCTTACATTCCGTATAGCCCATAATACTGTTGTAGCGGAGCTGGTAGTGCGCATTCAGGAAGTCTGTCAGCTGCTGTGTCCTGCGGCTTATCTCTAGAGCATCCTTGTCTGAAGACTCGGAACCAGTGCTTTCACTAAGATTCTTCACGATGACAGATGTCTGCGAGATAAATGCCGGCTTTCCACTAACGGGAAGTGCCACGGCTTTGGGATTGAAATAGGGCGTCTCGTCCAACGGCATGTGGAAGTTGCTCCTTATTGATACTGGTTCCGTCTTGATGGGCTTTGGTATAATGCCCTGATATATTGCTGTAGCCAGACGATGGCCTTCCTGGCAGAGCACGTCGGCTTCCTCCTCTGTCAGAACAAGGCTAGTTATTGTAGTAGAAGGGCTACTTATTGCAGCAGAAAGGCCACTTATTGCAGCAGAAGGGCCACTTATTGTCGCCCTCCCGGCCTTTGCAATCCTGACGAGGATGATGACCTCGTGACTCGAAGGACCGATAAAGGCGGCAAGGGTATAGTGCAGGATCTGTGCCGCACGTTTCACGGCCTCCAACTCCTCTTCTTTCAACCCATCGATGGTCAGTGCCACCACCCCATTAAACGTCTTCATACGGAGGTTGTCGTTGTCGTCCTTCTCGAATACGGCAGAAGGATAGATGACATGCGAGGGATACTGGCGGTCGTAGCCGTCCATGTAACCACCGTAGCTGAGCTGTCGGCGACGGCGTGCAACGACCAGGTCTTTGGTGTCGGTTGTAATACGTTCAATGAAGTTTTCAATGCTCTTTGTCGAGACCTTCAGTGCATTTTTCCTGTCCCTAAGTACTAATGTCAGTTTCATGTTAATAAATTCTTTAATATTGGACTGCAAAGATACTAAATTTTTGGTTATTTTCCAAGTATTTCTGCTGGTATTTACAGCAATTATGCCAATATTTGCTATTTGCTGCCACACTTTTGTTTGCTGCCACACCATCTGTAACACCTAGTACAAATGTGGTTTAAGAGGCGTGTGGCAGTGTGGCAGCAATATAATAAAAATACACGAGATAAACAAAGAACTCGCAAGTGATGAGCATGTGTGGCACGAGCAATAAGCGGAGAGCCCATGAGCGATAAGCAAGTGGAGTGCGAGCGATAAGCAAAAAAGGCACCCCAACGGAGTGCCTTTTAAGATGTAGTATTTTAAGAATTACTTTTGGAAGTACTTCTTGCCATTCAGGATGTAGAGACCCTTAGTAGCCTTAGTAACCTTGCGGCCCATGAGGTCGTACATGATACCGTTGTTGGCAGGAGATACTGTTACTGTGCTGATACCAGCAGCTTCAAGCTCAGCATATTTTGCCTCTGCATCAACCAGCGTCTGATAGTTCGTAATAGCCTCCTTAGAAGCATCGCTCAGAGCGTCGTAAGCTGAACGTGCAGCATCAATGCGAGCCTTGCATGCCTCAGTAAATTCAACTGTACCAATAGCGTCGATCTTATCGATACAATCTTTGATGTCAGCCAAACGCTTGTACTCAGCCTCAGCAGCTGTCAGCTTAGCAGTATTCGATACGTTCTTCTGACCATATTCGGGCAGAGCGTCGAAAGCCGCGCGAGCAATCTCGATAACAGCCTTGCTCTCAAGCGTTACGACTTCGTCGATAGCATCAATCTTCTTCTCAACATCAGCTACTGCAGCGAGATAAGCATCGTAATCGGCCTTGCTCATCAGCGCAATATTGTACACGTAGTACCAACCACTCTGTGAAATAGCCAATTTAGTGGTTACAACCTTGCCATCACCGAAGGTAATCTTTGCGTCAGGATTGTTCCAAATCTCCATGGTAATCTTGTTACCATCGATAGACTTAGTATTAAAGTTCAACAGAATACCATTTTCATTATTACCAAGGAAATAACCATTTGCATCGATAAATCCACCATCTTTCAGAGAAAGAATGCTGCTGAACGAATCAATCATGTGACCATCCTCTTCGGGATCTTCCTTCTGAGAGAGCAGTTTTATACCATCACCTTCCTTAGGAGTGAGCAAGAAGTTGAAGTCTTCAGCTTCATAGGTCTTCAACATAGTTGCTGCATCGACAGTGTAGGTTGCATCTTCACCCTCAACAGGGATAACGAGGTATTCAGGTGATCCCAGTGTGCGGTCGTCGTCAGTCACATTTTGTTCTGTAAACGAGCACTCTTCGAAGATGAAGTAGAATGTGTTGTCATCACCCTCCAAAGGAACGCAGTCGAAGGTAATAGTCTGGCAACCATTAGCACCAGAAGGAATGGTCGGCCAATTGCCTTTACCATCACCTAATGTATATGGTGTCCAATCAGTGTTGATAGGATAATCGCTCTCAGATCCGAATGTATTGTATGAAACATACTGTCCAGGGCCTCTGTGTGCCTGAGTACCAAGTGCAGAAGGCTTGTCAGCCTTTACCTTGAAATTAAATCTGTATCTCTCACCACTCTTCATCTTATGCAGCGTAGAAACAAAGAACTGGCAAGTCCAACGTGCAGGAGCACTTGTACCTATTTCAGTACCATCGTTCCAATAATAGAGAGTCTTCATCTTCACGTTACCGTCTTCATCGAACTGCTGGTTACCCTCATCGTCAAGATCCTCAACTTCCTTAATAAAATAACCTCTTACAGGCACCTTCACAGCATATACACCGGGTTCATCTGGAACCTCAACAACGGGTGCTGGCTGCTGCTGCTCTCCTGCAGGTTTATTAAGATCCTGAACTGTAAAGTTAGTACAATGCCAAGGGTTACCATCACCATCTACGCCAGTAATATTATCCATCGAATAGATACCTCTTCTCATGAAGTTAATCCATTCAGAAGTCTCATCCTGCTGCTTGGGAGCCTTCGTCTGCAACTTGATGTTGTCAAAGTAGAATACGTTACCTGCCTTATTGGTAGACAGATTGAAAGCGACACTCTGGAAGCGCTTGTTGTTGTTCTTACCAGCCTGGTCACCAGAAACCACCACAGCATCGGTAGTTATCTCCTTCCACTCCGTGGTTACGTTAATGTTGCCAAACAACTGATAGTGGTTGTAGTCACCAGGACCCCAGTGAGCCTGAGACTCAATCTGACCTGCCTTCTCAGCTCTCACCCACATGGTCAAACGAACTTCATGGCCTACGGGAATAGAGTCAGTTGCGTAGATAAAGAACTGGCAGTCCCAAGAAGCGAGCTTGCCATCGGCCTCTACTCTGTTACCTGCAGCTTTAGCCTGTTCATCACTACGAACTACCACCTTGACACACTTTGAGCCATCCACGCCTTCTCCATCAACGATAGTGGCTGTACCTTGATACTGAGTTTCACCAACTTCACCCTTTGGCCACTCGTGTACCCAGAATGAGTTCCAAGCATTCACGTCTGTACAATCCTGATACTTTTCGTAAGCAGGTGCATTACCCTCACAGTCACCATTCACCACGAGGTTTTGCCATTTTTGTCCGAAAGCACTACTTGCCATCAGAACAACGCCTAATAAAGTAAATAGTTTCTTCATAAAAGTTTTGATTTAGTTAATAATAAATTTGATTAAGTTAAATATAAAAATGTTCACTTTTCAATCATCAGACGACACACAGTTCGCCACTCCGATTATCAAGTGCAAAATTAGTATATTTAGATGAAATGGACGTTTTCTGATGTAACAAAAATCATTTCTCATGTAACCAAGGCAAAAAAAAGTCGGTTTTTTGAGATTAATATTAAAAAAAATTAGCTAATTTTGCAAGCAACTTATTACAACGGCTCATTGATTCAAATCAACGACCTATTATATAATATATAAATAAGGTATAAGAAACCTTGCATGAACAACTTTAAAACAACAAATAATTAAAAATCATTATGGTACAGAAACACAACGCAAAACAACGGCATTATTGGATGATTGCCGCCTGCGGACTGCTGATAGGTACCTCAGCTTTACAGGGCTGTAAGGATGACGATGTCCTTACAGGACAACCCTCATGGCTGGGTAACTCTATCTATGAGCGTCTGGAAGAGGATGGCAATTACAAGACAATGCTGAAACTGATTGACGACCTGGGGCAACACGAGGTGCTTAGTCACACAGGTTCGAAAACTTTGTTTGCAGCCAACGATGAAGCCTTCAACGACTGGTTTAAGAATGGCAATCCGTGGGGTGTAAACAGTTACGACAAGCTTTCCTTAGCTCAGAAGAAACTTCTGTTGAACAACTCCATGGTCAACAATGCCTATCTGATCGAACTATTGTCCAACGGAAAACCTCAAGGAGAGGACAATCATCCCGAGGAAGGTCGCACCATGCGTCGTCTGACAGCTAGCAGCGTCTACGACTCGGTACAGATCATGAGACCTGATCAGATGCCAAATACTGAGGTATGGGCCAAGTTTAAGAACAACGGCAGGAGCATTCCCATCCTGAAGGATGCTTCCGCTGCCCCAATGATTCACTTCCTGCCCGCTTTCATGAAGTACACCAAATTCACCAACAACGACCTAGATGTATTGACCAACCATCAGGCCGACGACATCAACGAAGCATGGGTGAACGGCAAGAAGGTAATAGAGCGCGACATCACCTGTAAGAATGGTTATATCCAGAAGGTTGATAGCGTGATTGAATCGTCACCTAACATGGCAGAAATCATCCACCAGCACGCAGAAATGTCGAAATGGGCAGAGTTGATGGACCGCTTCTGTGCGCCCTATTATACTGCTGAAGGTACCAAGGAATACAACCGACTCTACAATAATCAGGACTCGGTCTATGTCCTGCGTTACTATAGCGATTATTCAGCCAACGGCGAGAATCTTTCCACACCAGATGGTAAGGCCATTACTGCCAAGCTGCCTTTTGACCCAGGATGGAACCAATACGTCAGCACCTCAGGAGATGGTAATATGAATTACGATGCCGGTGCCATGATTGTACCAACCAATGAAGCTTTGAAGGCCTGGTGGGACAACGAAGGAAAGGACTTGAAGACAGAATACGGCGAGATTGACAGTCTTCCGGACGCCACACTTGCCAAGCTTATCAAGGTTAACATGCTCCCTGTATTTACGGAGGCTATTCCCTCAAAATTCGACCTGGTACTCAATGATGCCAAGGAACCAATCGGTATCAAAACATCTGACATTGCCTCCTGCTTCATGGGTTGTAACGGTGTGGTTTATATGACTAAAAAGGTTTTTACCCCTGCAGAGTTCCAGTCTGTAGCTTATCCCGCCTTGGCTCACCCCACGCTTATGAACGTCATTTACTGGGCCATCGACCAGCTAAACTTCCTACCCTATCTGCTTTCTATGGACTCGAAGTATAGTCTGATTCTGCCTTCGAACGAGGCTATGTTATGGTATATTGATCCTTACACATACGGCAACGAGAAGAATGGTATGGAAGCTCCAAACGTACTGGCTTTCTGGTATGACCCAACAAGAACGTCAGAAGACCAGAAAGTAAGAGCCTACCGCTACGAATGTACAATCGACGAGAATGGACAGATCACCATCGATGAAAGTGTAGCAAGGAGGGAAGTTACTGATCGTGATATAATTAACGACTGCCTAAAGCGTATGATGGACCAGCTGATTATCGTTGGCAACATCGAAGATGGCCATGAGTACTATAAATCAAAGGGTGGCACGCCTATACGCGTATTCAAAGACGATAAGGGTCGCCTATGCTTTGCTGGTGGCTGGCAAATTGGCCACAACAACAAGCCTTTGCCCGTTAATTCTGCGGATATCTACCAAAAGAACAATGGCAAATCCTATATCATCAACGACCAGATGCCTTTGACAACTGATCAGTCCGTCTATCTGACACTGGACAAGAATGAGGCGTTCTCGAAGTTCTTAGATTTGTTGGATTATGATGCTGCCGATTTGTTGGCAACCAGCGTCACTAAGAACAACTACTCCGCTGGTATGCAGAAGAAGGGCAGTAAGAACCTGAAACTGCTCGACAACTACAACTATACCATCTACGTGCCATCGAACAATGCCATCCAGAAACTGATTGACGATGGTCTGCTGCCCACATGGGATGACTATGAGGCTCAGACTGAAGAGGTCTGGGGCTCTGAGGAACTTGCAGCACAGGCTCAGGCCATGATTAAGGACATCATTGTCAACTTTGTCCGCTATCACGTACAAGACCATGCTATCCTGATTGGTATGGATCCTGAGAATGACAAATATGAGAATTCTTTCGAAACCATGAGACGTAATCTCGAGACCGGTCGTTTCTACCCCCTGATTGTTAACAACGAGGGAAACGAGATGTGGGTCAAGGACGTTCTTGGCAACAAGCGCAATGTCGTTAAGACTAATGGACTCTTCAACCTCATCTGCCGTGAATACTGGTTCAAGAGCGCTGGCGTGTGCTATATGGCATCGGATGCTGTCATCCATCAGATTGACGGCGTGCTTCTGCCCGAAGAGATGACTCCCTGGAAAGACAAACTTAATAAACTCAAAAATCAGTAAGGTATGCGAATTCTCAGATTATTCATCATGATATTTACGCTGATGACAGCAACAGCCGTCAGCGCACAGACAATATCCTCGGTCCACGGAAATGTAAGCGATGAAATGGGCCCCGTGATGGGTGCTACTGTTTGCGAGATTGACGGTAATGGACGTATTATTGAGTCAACCGTCACTGACCTGAACGGTAACTTTACCATGAGAGTGAAGAACCAGAAGGACAGGATTCGCTTCAGCTATGTCGGTTCGAAGACCGTTACCCATCCTATTAATCGCACAAACTACAAAATTGTTTTGTCCTCAGCAACTGTGCTGACAGATATTACCGTTAAGGGAAAACGCCGTGTATTGACCAATGGTCTGCCTATCCCGGAACGAGAGGTTGCCAATGCTACCCAGACTTTCTCTATGAAAGATGTGGAAGGTATGGCCTTCACAACTATCGACGAAGCCATCCAGGGCCGTATTGCAGGTCTTGACATCATTGGAAACTCTGGTGACCTGGGTGCAGGTTCCACAATGCGTCTGCGTGGTGCCTCGTCACTTTCAACCCTGACAGACTCTAACCCTCTCATTGTTGTCGACGGTAATGTACGCGAGGTGAACCTCTCCAACTTCGATATGGCTGGTGCCAACAACGAGCAATTCGCTGAACTGCTCAACATCAACCCAGAGGACATCGCCGACATCCGTGTATTGAAAGATGCTGCCGCTACAGCCATCTACGGTTCACAAGGCGGTAACGGTGTTATTGAGCTTACTACCAAACGTGGTGTTCGTGGTAAACCCCGTTTGCAGTATTCACTGAAGCTGACAGGTACCTACCAGCCTAAGGGCTATGACCTGTTGAGTGGTGACGACTACACCATGCTGTTGAAGGAATCCTACTTTAATCCCGAGCAGAGCAGCACAGCTTCAAATATCCCTGAGTTGAACTACGACCCCTCGTTCTCTGAATACGAACAGTACAACAACAATACGGACTGGCGTGATGCCGTCACCCAGTGGGGTCTTCGCCAGAACCACTATGTGACCATTACTGGTGGTGGCGAGAAAGCCCTCTTCCGTATCGGTGCAGGTTACGACCATGAAACGGGTACCATGATTGAGCAGAAACTGCAACGTTTCTCTACCCGTGTAAACCTCGACTACAATGTCAGTGAGCGTATTCGCGTCAGCACGAACTTCTCGATGACTTATACCAAGAACGACCGCAACTCTGACGACCTGCTCTCCATTGCTTTACGCAAGATGCCAAATATGAGCATTTATGAGCAAAATCCTGTAACCGGAGAAAACACTTCTTCTTATTACACGATGCTTCAGAGCGCCAGCTCTGTGTTCGACCGCAACCAGAAGGACTTGGTGAACCCCGTGGCCTCTGCTCGTTTGGCCAAGAACCAGCAGACTACATACGACATGCAACCTGAACTTATCATCCAGTACCAGCTGTTAGGCATGGATGAAGATCATTGGAAACTTGACTATCGTGGCTCAGTCTTGATGAATATCAACAACAGATATGAGAACAAATACTATCCGCAGGAGTTGAAGACCGTTTCTTGGAACAGTGGTGTCAACACGACTCACGACAGTTCCTCGAAGAGCGTATCTTTCAATACCAAACAGCAATTGATTCTTAGACCTGCCTTCAAGAACAAAGACCATTCACTCATGATTCTGGGCCGTTTTGAGCTCACCAGCGGTTCATCTACAGGACAGTTGGAAGAAAAGCAGGGTGTCGCCTCAGGCATTACCAGCACACAGGGCGGTGGCCAGATTACCAATATGCAATCCAGCTACAACGAGT
>CAMJDL010000080.1 GCA_946404405.1 uncultured Prevotella sp. | reverse complement strand
TGGCTTTGCGCTCGCGTTCTATCTCTTCCAGATTGGTCTCGTAGCGCTGGATATGGCCTTCCAACGATTTTTCGTGCTGGTGGATGGTCTGACGCTTGCCCTCCCAATAACGCTTGTCGCGCACGATGTCCTGCAGATACTTGTCGCTCTGGATATAGTCTGAACCCACAATCTCTGAGGCATCGTTGATGACCTCCTCAGGAATACCCGTCTTACGGGCTATCTCGATGGCAAAGCTGGAGCCTGGCTGACCAATGGACAACTGGAACAGCGCCTGCATCTGATGGCGGTCGTAGAGCATTGCACCGTTTACCACGCCAGGATGATCCTCGGCAAAGTGTTTCAGATTCTGATAGTGGGTGGTGATGACGCCAAAGGCCTCTTTCTTCCAGAACTGCTTCAGCACGGCCTCGGCAATGGCACCGCCAATGGTCGGTTCCGTTCCTCCACCAAACTCGTCAATCAACAACAGCGTACGACTGTTGGCCTGCTTCATCATGTTCTTCATATTCAGCAAGTGGCTGGAATATGTCGACAGGTCGTCGGCTATCGACTGTTCGTCGCCAATGTCTATCATGATGTTCTGGAACAGTCCTACCGTCGAACGGTCGCCAATGGGAATCGGGAGTCCGCATTGCACCATATACTGCAATAGTCCCACCGTCTTCAGACACACCGACTTACCACCAGCATTAGGACCAGAGATGATTAGAAGTCGCTTGTCTTTGGTCAGCATGATGTCTAAGGGAACGACTTTTTTGTCCTGCTTCGCCAGCGAACGTTGCAACAACGGGTGGATGGCGCGAATCCAGTCCATATAGGGCTCGTCTTTTACCTTTGGTTCGAAGGCCTGCATCTGCTCGGCCATGTCTGCCTTGGCGTGTACCAGGTCTATCTGTGCCAGGAATCGGTAGGAGTCCAGTACCTCCTGCACGTGTGGGCGCAGCTCGTCAGAGAATACTGTCAGGATGCGGATAATCTCGCGCCGTTCAGCAGCCTCCAGTTCACGCACTTTGTTATTGGCCTCCACCACCTCGGCAGGTTCTATGAATACCGTCTTACCCGTGGCACTCTCGTCGTGTACGATACCGTTGATTTTGCGTTTCAGTCCTGGTGCTACAGGTATCATGAGTCGTCCGTCGCGCAGGGTAGGAGCTGTGTCTTGAGCCACAAGTCCGTCTCTTTGTGCCGCATGCAATATAGTATATAAGGTACGCGATATCGAGCCTGCCGTCTGTTCTATGTCGTGACGGATGCCTGCAAGCGTCATCGTTGCCGAGTCCTTGATGCGTCCGAATTTATCCAGTATGGAGTCGATGCGACGAATCATGGCAGGGAACGTCTGTACGTCCACAGCCATACGGTGCAGGGCAGGGTAGAGGTAATCAGGATTGTCATCGTCGCCATTATTTTTGTTCAGAAAGGTTACGATGATACCTATCGTCTCCAGCGAACGACGCAGGTCCCACAGCTCGTTTTCTTCCAGATGCGTGTTCTCCATTCGGATGCGGGCCACCGACTCGCGTACATCGAAGAAATAGTTCATCTCGGGTTTCTCCGTAGCCTGCATCAGTCGTCGCATCTCGCGCACCTGTTCCATCTGCTCGTTTACTGTCGCTGCATCGTCAGAGAAGGCAATCTCGTCCACCTTCTCCTGTCCCAGCGTGCTTTGGCAGTGCCCTTTCAGCATGCGCCGTATTTCGTCGAATCCTATCTTTTGTTCGTAGTTGCTTGGGTAAATCATGGTGCAAAGGTACAAAGAAGTTAAGAGTTAAGAGTTATGAGTTAAGAGTTTTTAAGGTCTTCTGATGTTAAAATTGCTTAAAGAATAGGAATTTCTCATTTCTCATTTCTCATTTCTCATTTTTTATCCGTACCTTTGCACCCGCTTTCGAGAATATCGGGCACTGGAGAGATGGTAGAGTGGTCGATTACAGTAGTCTTGAAAACTACCGTACCGAGAGGTACCGGGGGTTCGAATCCCTCTCTCTCCGCCAAGAAGAGCTTAGCAACATTACCGCTAAGCTCTTTTTAAGAATTAATAATAATGTATTAAAAGGAGAGAAAGATGAAGAAAGTCGCCATATTATTATCACTCGTTGCACTGATGATGGTTGCCATGACCAGTTGCTCGTTGAAACAGAAACGGACTATTTCTGAAGATGATGTCCGTAACCATGCTGATTCCGTTGTCTTTGCTCCACTTGACAGCCGCGACATACCTCTGATGCTGGCCACCATAGACAGTCTTGACCATTTGGGTGAACTGTCAAAGTCGAGGAGCATCTTCTTCCGTACCATCGCCTATAATCTGCTGGGCAAGTACCGCACCTCTATGAAGTATTACTATCTGCTGGGCGATATTGATGTGAAAACGCTGACTGATCAGGGCGACTTCGAGTCTTTTATCTATACATACAACAACTATCTGCGCGTGCTTTGCGATATGAAACGCTATGATATGGCATTACGTGAAGCATATACGGCGGACAAGAAGCTGAAGAGCATTGGTTTCGACGACTTTACCGCCCATCATGATGTGGCACAGATTATTGGTGAATGCCAACTCTATCTGGGTCAGAACGATTCCGCCATGCATAGTTTCGATAAGTCGCTGCAGGCCATCGACAAACGTTTGGAGAAGTACAAGGACCCTATAGACTATCGTGAGTGCCAGCATACCATGCGCGCTATAGCTATGGCCTTTATCGACAGAGATCTGTGCGATGAGGCACAGCCTTGGATAGAACGTCAGATTGCATTGTATAATACGGCTAAGGAACGTCCCAATTGCGATTCTGCCTATATTGACGAGATGAAGGCTGACATCAACTATTGTAAGGCGCTCCAGATGTATAAGATGGGCGATAAGGCTTATGCTGAAGAGGCTTTCAAGACCTACCAGTCCACACATACGGCACAGAGTCTGGTCAGCACCATCAATAGCACTGAATACCTGATGCTGACCCAGCGCTACCAAGAGGCTGCGCACAACTATGCGCAACTGGACCAGTTCTTCGACGAGAGCGGTTACGAGGCTGACCTTGAGAATATAGGACGCTATCTGCTGCCCAAATTCCGTGCCAACCTGTTGGCTGGTCATGGCGATTCTGCACTGACTGTGGCTACCAGAATTGCCGAGGCTTACGATTCGGCACTAATCCACCAGAAAGCCAACGACGCAGCCTTGGTGACCATTATCTACGACACAGAAGGAAAGGAACGTCAGATTGCTGAGCAGAACGCGGAAATTTCGCAACAGCGTTTTGGCTATACGGCTGTACTGCTTTTAATCCTGGTCGGTGTATTCTTGGAGTACACCATCCATCGTCGCAAGGCCTATAATAAGCTTAATGCTGTCAACCGCGAACTCACTCTTGCCAATCAGCGCACAGAGGAAGTGTCGCAGATGAAGTCGAAGTTTATTAAAGATATTTTCCATGAGGTCCGTACACCCCTCAATGCCCTCCAAGGGTTTACCCAAGTGTTGGCAAATCCTGATTTTAATGTCAGCAACGAAGAGTTGCAGACCATCAGTAAGATGATGCAGGAGAACAGCGATCGTATCACGCGGATTGTTGACAAGATGCTTGACTTCGATCCGACTCGTGACGATGCTGTCAGCGATGAACCCCAGTAATCGTTATTGTGTGATATTTTCGATGCGTAGCTTCAGAAGACCTGCTGGTACGCGAACCTCAACGACATCGCCAACTTTCTTGTTTAATAGTGCCTCGGCGATGGGCGACTTAATGGAAATCTTTCCCTCACGCAAGTTAGCTTCGTGCGGACTGGCAATGGTATAGGTCATGCGGGCATTGTTGTTCAGATTGGTCATCTCGACCTTGCTTAACAGCTGCACGCAGTCCTTCACCAACAACTTGGTGTCAATGACGCGGGCATTCTCCAGCACACGCTGTTTGAAACGGATACGACCTAATAGACGCCCCTGCTCGCGCTTGGCAGCATGATATTCGAAATTCTCGCTCAAATCGCCCTGGGCACGAGCCTCGGCAATGGCGTCACGGACGGCAGGCAACTCAACCTGTTCCATGTGGCGCAACTCGGCTACAAGCTTGTCGTAGCCCTCCTGTGACATGTATTCTATAGCCATGTTTTTTGTCTTCTTACGTATTTTGAATTGACAAAGGTAATGTAAATTGCGTAAAAGGCAAAATAAATAGCGATTTATTTTCATTTTCGCTCACTTTTTCGTATCTTTGCAACCTCATTTAATAATAGGTAATAGGAAAATAATAAGGTGAATCAGGAAATTGAACGTAGGCGAACTTTCGCCATTATATCGCACCCCGATGCTGGTAAGACCACGCTGACAGAGAAATTTCTGCTGTTTGGCGGACAGATACAGGTGGCGGGTGCCGTGAAGAATAACAAGATTAAGAAAACGGCCACGTCTGACTGGATGGATATCGAGAAGCAGCGTGGTATATCGGTGTCGACCTCTGTGATGGAGTTCGACTACACGCCCGAAGGGTCGGACATTGAGTATAAGGTGAACATTCTGGATACCCCAGGTCACCAGGACTTTGCCGAGGATACCTATCGTACGCTGACCGCTGTGGACAGTGCGATTATCGTGGTGGATGGTGCCAAGGGTGTTGAGACGCAGACGCGTAAGCTGATGAACGTGTGCCGCATGAGGAATACGCCCGTCATCATCTTTATCAACAAGATGGACCGTGAGGGTCGTGATCCGTTCGACCTGTTGGACGAACTGGAACAGGAATTGGAAATCAAGGTACGTCCTTTGAGCTGGCCCATCAATCAGGGTGCGAAGTTCAAGGGTGTGTATAATATCTACGAGCAACAGTTGAACCTCTTTACGCCCGATAAGCAGCGCATGACGGAAAAGGTCCGTGTGGAGCTCGATTCTGTCGAGCTCGATGAAAGAGTTGGGGAAAACGATGCTGCCAAGCTCCGCGAAGACTTGGAACTGGTGGGTGGCGTCTATCCTGAGTTTGAGGTGGACACCTACCGGAGTGCTGAGGTGGCGCCCGTATTCTTTGGTTCTGCCCTGAATAACTTTGGTGTTCAGGAACTGCTGGACTGCTTTGTCGAGATAGCTCCAAGTCCCAAGCCCACGAAAGCTGAGGAACGTATGGTACAGCCCGAGGAGCAGAAATTTACGGGCTTTATCTTCAAGATTACCGCCAATATCGACCCCAACCACCGCTCGTGTATTGCCTTCTGTAAGGTGTGTAGCGGAAAATTCCAGCGCAACCAGCCATATCTGCATGTGCGTCAGGGCAAGACGCTGCGTTTCTCTAGTCCTACGCAGTTTATGGCTCAGCGTAAATCTACCATCGACGAGGCTTGGCCAGGCGATATTGTGGGTCTGCCAGATACGGGCGGTATGTTCAAGATTGGCGATACGATCACTGAGGGCGAACAGCTGCACTTCCGTGGTCTGCCCTCATTCTCGCCCGAGCTCTTTAAATACATCGAGAACGACGACCCAATGAAGTCGAAACAGTTGCAGAAGGGTATCGACCAACTGATGGACGAGGGTGTTGCACAGCTGTTTGTCAACCAGTTCAACAATCGCAAGATTATCGGTACTGTTGGTCAGCTGCAGTTCGAAGTCATCCAGTATCGCTTGGAGAACGAGTACAACGCCAAGTGCCGTTGGGAACCCGTCCACCTGTATAAGGCCTGTTGGATTGAGAGTGACGACGTAAAAGAACTCGAGAACTTCAAAAAGCGCAAGTACCAGTATATGGCGAAGGACAAGGAGGGTCGGGACGTGTTCCTGGCTGACTCTGGCTATGTGCTCAGTATGGCACAACAGGATTTTGAACATATCAAGTTTCATTTTACCAGCGAATTCTAAATGGAGGAGACGATTTATCGCATAACACTAGTGATTACAGGTCTCATAAACCTGGGTATGGCCGTTGTGCTGCAACGCCATACTAACCGTTATGTGAAGTATCCTGCCTATCGGATGACGCGCATTCTTACCTCAATATGGATTACGGCCTTTGCCATAGGCTATTTGCTGCATGCAGCATTTGTATGGCGTAACACATGGCCAACGGCTGCATCGGCACTGACCGTTTCTTACTTTCATATCGGTGCCCTCTGTTTCAGTTGGGGTTATACCTCGCTGCTTGATCTCACATACCTGACGCGGCGTGTCGTCATACGCGACATCACTATTTTTGTCTTGGGTATGTTGGGATATTGGACGGTAGCCTTATGCTGGAAGGATGCACCTACGTACACCCTTTTGTCGTTTGTCATCTTCTTTCTCTATGCCCTGTGGATTGTCATCGTGTTCTATCGTACCTACAATCGCGTGAGCTATCGTATGATGAAGATATCGCAGGGCAGTGTCAGTGGCTTTGTTCGGTGGATGCAGGTGTGTTGCGACATGATAGTGATGTTTGGCATTGGCAGTGTGACCATTACGGGCATCTTTGCCAACGAACTGGTGCCGTACGTCTTGCTACTGTTTGCAGGCATTGGCATGTTTGGCTATATGGTCTATTCGCTGGAGAAGTATGGCGAAGTCGTCGATGACGCAACCCATACCGCTTTTAGGGTGGCAGCGTCAGAGAAGAAACACCGTCTGTCACGTTTGAAGCGTCTGATAATCATGGTGCCAATGGTGTTGACTCTGATGTCGTGCTCGTGGAATAACCAACATGAAGTTGCCACTCAGCAGGTGGAGGTCGATAATCATCTCAATGCAGCCCATCAGACGCATGACTATGAAGAGATACTGCAACTGGCTGACCGTCATGAGCGCGATGGCGTATTGTCGAAGTTGAAGGCTTGCTATTGGCGTGGCTATGCATATTCAGGCATGCGCAAAATGCGCCAGGCTGAGAACGAGTGGAAGGAAGCTGTATCGAGGCGTATGGTTAATGCCAATGACTTGGAATATTACTCCAAGTCCGCTAACCGTCTGGCAGGCTTGCTCTATATGAAGTTCGACTACGAGGGGACTATCCGTGTGGCTATGTCGTCCATGAAGGTGCTTGAGGATAAGAACTATACCGACAATACTGATTATGCCAATCTGCAAGCTTTCGTGGGTAATTGCCAGTTGAAACTGGGCAATCCGAACGAGGCTGCTGCCAGCTACAATCAGGCTTACGACAGTTATTTGCGACTGACTGAAAACGAGGCAGACATAGAAGATTTCACCAGTTCCATTATTGGTGTGCTCAATATCGTCTATGCCTATACCCAGACAGGGCATTATCAGGAAGCTGGTGAATGGACAAACCGCTTCGAAACCATGTTGCAGCGCTATAAGGAGCATCCGCAAGCTAAGGACGGATTCTACGACAAGCAGTGGGCACGCCTCCATTTCTTTAGGGCGTGGATACTGGCTGGTATGGGCAACGATGCTGAGGCAGAGAAGGCTTATCAGATAGCAATGACTACCCGTTATGCTCAAAGTGGCGAGGGAAAGATTGATGCTACCAACTATCTGATGGCTGCCCACCGCTGGAATGAGGCAGCCCGTAATTTCGAGAATCTTGCCAATCTCTTGGAGAAGTATGATACGCGAATGACGCTCGACAACCTGCATACCTACCTCTTGCCCAAATACTTGGCCAATATGGAGGCGCATCGTACGGACTCTGCTCTTGCCATTGGGCGTTGGATATGTAGTGTGCTTGATACCGTTATCGTAAAAGAGCGTCAGAACGATGCTATGGAACTGGCTGCTATATACGATATGCAGAACAAGGAAACCGAGATAGCCCAACAGAAGGCATCGCTCTCGACCCAACGATTTGTGAGTACCGCCATTACTTTGGGACTCCTTATTATTGCCTTTACGCTTTTCATCTATTTCCGTCATCAGTCTGCCATGCGCTTGGAGTCTGCTTATCACGACTTGGAAATTGCCAATGCCCGTGCTCAGGAGTCATCGCGCATGAAGAGTGAATTCATACGTCAGATATCCCACGAGATACGTACCCCACTCAATATTCTGTCTGGCTATTCTCAGGTGATTACCACACCCGATATGGATATCGACGAGGAGACGCGTGAGAATATCAACCTCCAGATTACTGAAAATACCAACCGTATCACCAGTTTGGTCAATAAGATGCTGGAGATGTCGGATGCCAAGAGCATGACAGTACTCGAACGTAACGATACCATCCCTGCCATAGAGATAGCTTCTGAGGCTGTTGAAGACTCTGATATCCTTAATGCCAATCATCTGACATTCACGATGCAGGTGACACATGAGGCAGAAGGTGTCGTGCTGACCACCAACGAGCAGGCTGCAGTCCGTGCCTTGACACTATTGCTCGATAATGCCCGTAAGTTTACGGCACCACCTGAGACGCATGAGGCAGAATGGGCGGATGTTGTGGATGACAAACAGTGCGTTACCCTGCGTCTGAAGGTAGTCGGCGATGCCGTACGCTTCGAAGTGGAGGATACGGGCTATGGCGTGCCGGAGGAAGAGGCTGAGCACATTTTCGAGGAGTTCGTACAACTCGACGAATACTATAACGGCACAGGCATAGGGCTTACCGTAGCCCGTTCGCTGGCCCGTCGTCTGGGTGGCGATGTCGTGCTCGACACGTCCTACACTGATGGTGCCCGTTTTGTAATGATGTTACAGAAAGTATAATTATGACAAGAGAAGAAGATATACGAAATGCCGTTGAGGTGTTGAAGAAGGGTGGGGTGATACTCTATCCGACAGATACTGTATGGGGTATAGGCTGTGATGCCACAAATGCGGAGGCAGTGAAGCGCGTGTACGACATCAAGCAGCGTGATGACTCGAAGGCGATGATTTGCCTCGTCGATAGTGATGCCCGTCTGCAGCGCTATGTGCGTAATGTGCCCGATGTGGCCTGGCAGCTCATTGATAGCCTGAAGGAAGGTGACGTAAAGCCCACCACCCTCATCCTCGATGGAGCAGTGAACCTGGCTCCAAACTTGATTGCTGAGGATGGAAGCATTGCTCTGCGCATCACACAGGAAGCCTTCTCGAAAGAGTTGTGCTATCGATTCCAGAAGGCATTGGTCAGCACCTCTGCCAATATCAGTGGAGCACCTGCTGCCCAGAACTATTGCGACATTGACCCACGAATCATGGAACAGGTGGACTACGTCTGCTGGAGCCGTCGTCAGGAGCATAAGCCCCACACGCCCAGCAGTATCATCCGTCTGCGTCCTGATGGCGAAGTAACTATTATAAGGAGTTAGAGGAGTTAAAGGAGATAGAGAATGAGTGAAGAGCATGGACCCGTGTGGTTGAGGAAGTTGCACAACTGGCGTGTGGAACACGTGAGCGACAAGATGTTTTTGTTGGTCTTGGCGTTTATGGTGGGTTTGCTGTCAGCTGTCGCTGCCTACGTATTGCACGGACTCATCAACGTGATTGTCGACCTGCTGACAGGACGTTTCCATGCCGACACCTACAACTGGCTCTATCTGGTCTATCCCGTCATCGGTATATACCTGACGTCGCTCTTCGTACGCTATGTCGTCAAGGATAATATCTCGCATGGTATCACGCGTATCCTCTATGCCATCTCCTCGAATCGTTCGCGTCTGAAAGCCCACAATACGTGGTCTTCAGTCATTGCCTCTGCCATTACCATCGGTTTTGGTGGTTCGGTAGGTGCTGAGGCTCCTATCGTACTGACGGGTTCAGCTATTGGTTCGAACCTGGGCAAACTGTTCCGCATGGACAATAAGACGCTGATGACACTCGTAGGCTGTGGTGCTGCTGGTGCCATTGCAGGCATCTTCAAGGCCCCTATCGCAGGACTGGTATTCACCCTTGAAGTGCTGATGATTGATCTGACAATGGCCTCGCTTCTGCCTATCCTCGTATCGTGTGTGACAGCAACGTGTTTCACGTATATCTTCTCGGGCAATGCCGTCATGTTCTCATTCCATCTTGACAGCGACTGGACTGTAGATCGTGTACCTGCCTGCGTCCTGCTGGGCATCACGTGTGGCTTTGTCTCGCTATACTTCGTCCGCACCATGACCATCTGTGAGGATATGTTTGCCCGCTTCAAGGACAAACCTTATGTCAAGCTGATTATTGGTGGTGCCATCCTCAGCACGCTCATCTTCCTATTTCCGTCACTCTATGGCGAGGGCTACCACTCTATCAATCTGTTGCTGAACGGTAAGACGGAGGCTGACTGGAATCAGATTTTGGACGGTTCATTGTTTTATGGTCATTCCGAGTACCTTATATTATATATAGGACTAGTACTGCTCACCAAGGTCTTTGCTACCTCAGCCACAAATGGTGGTGGCGGCTGTGGTGGTACCTTCGCCCCTTCGCTGTTCATTGGCTGTTTTACGGGATTTTTCTTCTCGCGCCTTTGGAACATGCACCAGATAGGTATTTATGTGCCTGAGAAGAATTTTTCGCTCTTGGGTATGGCTGGCGTCATGTCGGGTGTCATGCATGCCCCGCTGACGGGTATCTTCCTCATAGCCGAGATTACCAGTGGCTATGACCTCTTCATGCCCCTGATGATTGTCGCTGTGTCCAGCTATCTCACCATCAACATCTTCGAACCACATGGCATCTATAGCCTGCGCCTGGCCAAGCAAGGTAAGCTGGTTACACATCATACTGACCATGCTGTGCTGACGCTGATGAGCCTCGACTCTGTTATCGATCGCGACTTCCAGGCGGTATCCCCCGATACAGAATTGGGTCAGATGGTGCACTATATTTCGCGTTCGCGCCACCGTGTGCTGCCTGTCACCGATCCTGCAGGCACCCTCTTGGGCGAGATAAACATCGTTAAGATACGTCACGTCGTGTTCCGTACCGAGCTCTATCACCATTTCCGAGCCTCCCAGCTGATGGTTGAACCTGCCGCTATCTTGAACGATACCACGCCCATGACCAAGGTCATGCGTATGTTCGAGAATACACAAGCAGACTGGCTCCCTGTTGTAGATAGCAGCCATCATTTGAAGGGCTACATCTCGCGTAAGCGCATGTACGCCATGTATCGCAAAATGGTACATGACCTCAGTCAAGACTAAAATATGAAGAAAGAAGATTTAAGAATCGTATTTATGGGAACCCCGGAGTTTGCAGTAGAAACACTGCAGACACTGGTGGAGAATGGATATAACGTAGTGGCGGTGGTGACACAGCCCGATAAACCCGTGGGACGTCATCAGACGGAGATGCAACCCTCGGAAGTGAAAAAATGCGCGCTCGAGCATGGTTTGCCCGTGCTCCAACCCGAAAAAATGAAGGACCCCGCATTCATCGAACAACTGCAGTCCTATCATGCTAATCTGCAAGTGGTGGTAGCCTTCCGCATGTTGCCTGAGGTGGTGTGGGCAATGCCTGAATATGGTACGTTCAATGTCCATGCAGCTCTGTTGCCCCAATATCGTGGTGCTGCACCCATCAATTGGGCTGTCATCAATGGTGAGACGGAAACGGGTGTCACCACGTTCTTCCTGGATCATGACATCGATACGGGGCGTATCATTATGAAGAAGACGTTTCCGATTCCCGATGATGCCGATGTGGAATATGTCTATGACGGCTTGATGCACCTTGGTGCCCAGCTATGTCTGGAAACCCTCGAAGCTATCATTGCTGCAGACGGACATCCTGTCAGCATCCCCCAGGATAGTGTTCATGATGGTTCTTCCATCAAGTCTGCCCCCAAAATCTTCAAGGAAACCTGTGAAATTGACTGGACGAAGACTGCCAAACAGGTGTACGATTTCGTACGTGGCCTGAGTCCTGTGCCTGGTGCCTGGACAACGCTCATGGCGCCTGATGGAAAAGAGACAGTACTGAAGGTCTATAAGACCCGCAAGACAGACAAAAAAGGGCAGGGAAGTGGCATCATTACGACGGATGGTAAGGCTCTCTATATCAGTGCTGGTGATGCTCTTCTGGAAATCGTGGAACTGCAACTGGCAGGCAAGAAACGCATGCTGGCTCGCGACTTCCTGAACGGTATGAAGAACATCGAACAGTATCATGTGAAAAAAAAATGTGATTAAATATAATAAATGGGCAAAGCGTTGCGTTACAATAATAGAAGTAATGCTAAACATGATTTTGCCTATGACAAATTTTACTCAAGACGATTTTCATCCACATCCCGCCACCATTCTGTTTATCAAACAGTTTGCGCGTATGTGTAACACAAAGAAAAATCTGACGAATGGCTACAATGGTATCCCCGTCGCTGCTTGCAGCTGATTTCCTGCATCTCGACAAAGACATTGACATGATTAATCGAAGTGAGGCCGATTGGCTTCACCTCGATGTGATGGATGGCGTGTTTGTTCCCAACATCTCGTTTGGTTTCCCCGTACTCGAGGCTGTGGCCAAGAAGTGCCAAAAACCCTTGGATGTTCACTATATGATAGTGCATCCTGAACATTACATCGAACAGACTCGTAAGTTGGGCGCGATGATGATGAACGTACATGTGGAGGCCTGTACACACCTGCACCGTACTATTCAGGAAATCCATCAGGCTGGCATGAAAGCTGGTGTGACGCTGAATCCTGCCTCACCCGTTTCTCTTCTCGAGGATATCATTGGTGATGTTGATATGGTGTTGCTGATGAGTGTGAATCCAGGCTTTGGTGGTCAGAAATTCATTGAGAATACCATCCAAAAGGTGCAGCGCCTGCGCAAACTGATTGACGAGAGCGGTTCGAAAGCCCTCATTGAAATTGACGGTGGTGTGCAGAATGAAACCGCTCCACGACTCGTAAAGGCTGGTGCTGACGTGCTTGTGGCTGGCAGCTATGTCTTCGGAAACGAAAACCCCGAGCAAGCCATTCATGACTTGCGCGCCCTCTAATCACTCTTCACTTTTCACTCTTCACTCTTCACTAGCGAAGCGCTAAAGTTCCAAATTGAGCTGTAAATCGTGTTCTTTGGCCAGACGGCGCATATTGATAAGGGCGTAGCGCATGCGTCCCAATGACGTGTTGATACTGACACCTGTGGTTTCAGCTATTTCCTTGAACGACATGTCCTGGTAGTAGCGCATATACACTACCTCACGTTGTGGAGCTGGCAGCGTATCCATCAGATGGCGCACATCCTTCATGATTTGTGTGTTCACAAATTCGTTCTCGCGATTCAAATCCATCAAATCTTGTCTGCGCAACTTGTTGAGGTCGTTGTCCTCTGAGGCCTCTACAATATGCTCACTCTTCTGCTGGCGGAAGGTGTCCATAATCACGTTATGGGCAATCTTGCTAAGCCAGAACGAGAACTTGCCGCAATCGGTGTACTTACCTTCCTGCAGTCGTGTGATGACCTTGACAAAGGTCTCTTGGAACACGTCATTAGCTACTTCGGGGTCACGGACCACGAACAAAATATAACTGTAGAGCTTTTGTTGATTGCGAGCTAATAACTCGTCAAATGCCCTATTGTCTCCTCCTATGTAAAGCAGTGCCAACGTTTCGTCAGCGATGC
>CAMJDL010000079.1 GCA_946404405.1 uncultured Prevotella sp. | reverse complement strand
GAATTAGAGAAGATACAACAAGGGAAACGTAAAAGAGTAAGACATGCAAAATAACATTGTAAGAGTAATGCTTTGGGGAAAAGAGGTGGGGAGTCTCTATTGGGATGATAGACGCAAGCGTTCTGTTTTTACCTACCATCCAGACTTCTTGAATGCTGGAATCGATATTGCCCCACTGTCAGCATCCATCAAGAACCCACGTAACCGCTTGCCTATCTACGGACTGGCCAACGATGATATCTTCTGTGGATTGCCGGCCTTTATTGCCGACTCGTTGCCCGGCAGATGGGGTAATGCCGTGTTTGATGCTTGGGCAGCTGAGAATCATATCCGTGCATCGGAAATCACATCCGTTGACAAGCTACTGTTTATCGGCAAGCGTGGTATGGGCGCCTTGGAGTTTGAACCTGCCGAAGAGTTCACCCAAGAACGCAGCTTCGAGCTGTCAGAGCTTTACAAAAAAGCAATGGAGATACTCCAAGGTCGCGAGACTGTCACCGTTGCAGGCGATGATCTCACACTGAACGCACTCTACGAGGTTGGCACATCAGCAGGTGGCAACCATTCAAAAGCTGTTATCGCCATCAATCGGGAGGCAGGTGAGATACGTAGCGGTCAGGTGATGCAACCCGATGGATTTACCTATTACCTCCTGAAGTTTGCCGAAAGTAAATACTATCCTCTAACCAAAGTGGAAATGGTGTACGCCGACATGGCAAAAGATGCAGGTATCACAATGATGCCATCTGAGTTGATAGACATCGATGGCGAGAGTCATTTCCTGACAGAGCGATACGATAGGAAAGAACAGCAAAAGATACACACGGTATCGTTGGCAGGCATGAATCCGGAAGCGACTTCATACGAGCAACTGATGGAGGTATGCATCAAACTAGGGTTGCCCTACAAAGAGCGCTCAGAGATGTACAAGCGTGCCATCTTCAATATCCTTACCTGTAATGTGGATGCCCACATTCGTAACTTCGAGTTTATGATGGAGCAGGCAAGCGACTGGCACATCACTCCAGCCTTCGACCTGACCTTCTCATGCTTCAATCCCAATAATAAGTTAGACGAATACCATTATCTTAGTATGAATGGCAAGCGTACAGCCATTACCAAGGATGACATGCTCAGTTTTGCCCACATGTCTGGCATTGACAGGCCGGAAAGCATCATCAAGGAATGTGTAGATACCATTTTGAATTTCCGTTCGTATGCTGCCAAATATGGCATTAGCGAATATTGGCAGGATGTCATCGAGCGCCATTTTGCCGAAATGTCACCCGACCTGCTGTCCGGTCTGCATGGCTATAAACCGCATGTATTCAGCTTCATGCTAGGTGACGTGCATGTAGAGGATGCCCAATGGGAGGAGATGGGAAATGGGGCCATGCGACTGACGGCCCGTCTCAACGGACAGGAGTATAAAGTGACCTTCAGTGCCAAGTCACCCAAAGGCAAACTCGCCATTGAACGTGGTGGAACAAAAATGGCACAGGAAGCCCTGCGCCAATTCGTGGAAGACTTGTTCCTGCCCCGTTATCTAGAACGGAACAACTAACAATTACTTTCGCCAATAGACCACGTAGCGACAGTGCTGAAGGTCGTAGAAAGGAACGATGGGAGTACCATCGGCATTTTGGAAGCGCAGACCACCTAGGTGCTTCACTTTGCCTAACTTGACATCAGCGTGCTTGCCGTAGTCGAAGGTGTAATAGTCGTTGTGCTTGGTGGGGTCGCTGAATGGATGTGCCACCTCAGCCAGACGGCCACCGAGGACGATGGGGCCATACATCAGGGCGACGCGTGAGGCATCATCCTTGGTAGATTCCTCATGAAGGTTCATGCCGAATTCTATCTCTGCCTTCTTGATTGCCTTGACAGGAACATACCCATCTTTATCAGATTTGACCTTTTTACCATTGACCTTCATGTAGGTTGCCCAATAAGGATAACGCACCTTCAGTGCAATCTTCGATGAGGCTGTAATGGTTGTCTTGCTTGTTTCGGGGAACGCTGTCTCCTGACGAACAATCGTGCCGTTCCAATTCAGTTCAGACGGAATGAAGAGATTGACATACAGTTCCCTGTTGTTATGGAAGTAAATGCTGGACTGATACTTGGCATGACTCTCAAAACCACTGCCTACACAACACCAGAATGAACTATCACGCGTACTATAGAGACGGTAGCCACCAGTCATCAATGGTGTGAAGTAGCATACCATCGAGGTCAGCGTATCCTGTTGTCCGAGAATGTGGTTGTAGAGGGCGCGCTCGTAATAATCAGCGATTTTGCTGTCAGGTTGATACGTAAACAGTCGGTCAGCCAACTTTAGCAAGTTGTAGGTACAACAGTTCTCACCATCGTAGCCCGTCAGGTGTTTCGACTGCGTCTCTGGTTTGAAGAGATGCTCCTTATCTGAGACCTCACCAGTCACAAAGGCGTGATCGTAGACCAGCGTATTGAATAACAAAGTGGCAGCCTGACGACTTGATTCATCACCAAATAGCTCATAATTGCGACATTCGCCCAAGAGCTTAGGGATGAAGGTATTGGCGTGATTAGTGCCCAGGTCTTTATTGCCTGCCTTCAGCGGGTCAATCTTGTCGTTATGATAGAAGAAACGGGCCACTTGCAGGTATTTCTCTTCGCGAGTAATGCTGTAGAGATTGTACATCGCCTCGTTGATGCCACCGAACTCGTTACGGATGGCTTTCTGACGCTGTTCGTCTGTAAGATTCTTGGTCTTATTGTAAGCCCAGTTGCCCATACCTTTGGCAACTTCCAACGCTTTCTCGTTGCCACACATCGTGTATTGGTCGATAAGTCCCTGCAGAATCTTGTGCAACGTGTACCACGGTGCCCACACGCCACCTTTGCCAGCCAAGTTGCGATCAATAAGGCCCTCGCCAAAGGCAGAGAGGTAGCCTGTACCATATTGACGTTGCACCTCAGCCAAACCTTGTACCAATGAGTCGGCCTTCTGCTTCATCTGCAGATTGGCCATTGCCGACAACAGGTGACCTGTGATATGCCCGCGCAGGTCGCAGTCGAGCGACTCCCAGCCACCCAGTTTCAAACCATCGTCGTAGCCACCCTCCTTGCCTGAGTACACGCCCGCTGTGTTGCGGAACGAATGCAACAGCCGATTAACAGGTATAGAGGCTATCCATGCTGAGTCACGCTGCATATTGCGCAGGAAGCGCGAGGGCAGCAACTTGACATCTGTCAGCGCGAAAGTCTGCACGCTTTGCTGAGCAAAGCTAAATGATAAATGACAAATGATAAATGATAAACTTAAAAGGGCTTTTTTCATTTTAACTACGAATTACACGAATTTACCTAATTGGTTTGAAGTGCAGGGCTGCACCACCGCTGGGTTGCAACTGAAGCGTGATAGGCTTCTTGCCTGATTGGACATTGAACATTGAACATTGAACATTGGTTTGAGTATTCAATGCGGGATTATCATTATAACACTCCACCTCGTATTTTCCCTTAGGCAAGAAGTCGGTTGGAATACTGATGGTACGTCCTTCCTTATTCGTCATAGCTCCTATGAACCAATCCTCACCACTGCGACGTGCCTGAATGATATATTCGCCAGGGACACCATCAAGAGCTACGCTCTCGTCGAAAACAGTGGGGCAGTCCTTCCAGAACTTCAGCTCAGCACTGTCCCAACCTTTCATATAGGGATTGTCATACCAGAAATAGAACTGCAACGGAGAATAATAAACAGCCGCCATAGCCAACTGATGGCCCTTGGTGTTCTTGACACGACTGTTGAAGTAGCACAGCGTGTAGTCGCCAGGACCACAGAGATAACGTGTAAAGGGCAGGATGGTGTTATGGTCGGCATCGGGCATCTCCTCGTTACCACGAATACCCTCCTGTGTAAGCAAATGAGGATAGGTACGCGAGAGGCCCGTAGGACGGTACTCGTCGTGGATATCGACCATGATCTGATATTTGGCGCATTCCTCAATAGCATTGTGCAGCCACGTTGACCACTGTTGGTTACCTATATGCACAAAGCCGAACTTGATTCCCTTGATACCCCATTTCTGATAGAGCGGAAGTAGTTCGTCGAGTTGCTGATACAACGCACGTTGGTTGACATAGACCCAAACACCAACACCCTTCGACTTGGCATAGTCGCATACCTCAGGCATAGTGAAGTTGCGCGTCTCAATCACTTTACGGGCATCACTACTTACCTTTCCCTCAGGACCATACCAGCCGGCATCCAGCTCTACGTAGTCGAAGCCAAACTCCTTACAGAAGTCAATGCTCTTAAAGATGGCCGACTTCTCCAATTTTCCTGAACGGAAAGCTTTGCCAGGGCGAATCCATGACCAGTCTTTCGTTACTTGTTCCTGATTCAAATTAAGCACCAAGTCCTTGTGGTTAATCAGTTCTACGGCACGTTCGCCAGCCATGATGACACGCCAGGGTGTATCGTATGGAGATATGATGTCGGCACTGTCGTACATCGTTACTTGCAACACATTATCCTTAGCCAATTTAAACTTGCCTCGGGTATAGTCCTTCATTGCAGCCTCGAGCAAAGCTACATAAGTACCATCAGGCAACTGCATCAACAGCGGCCTTTCGCTTTCAAACCAACTATTATCTTTTAACTCTAAACTCTTAACTTCGTATGGTGCTTGTGCCCACTCTTCATACCAAGCCATGGTGCCCTCAGGCATAGCAAACTGGGTACGCTCACCCGTGATATGCAGGAAGAGACTATTGGCCGTCTCTGGGAAATGATAACGGAAGGCGATACCCTCATTGTAAGCACGGACCACGATATCCATCGCATAATACTTACGCTTGTCGTAGCCCTCGCTGACAGTTCCTTGTCCGTTTGAACCCTTCTCATAATGCAACACCAACTGGTTATAGTGGTCACGAATCTTTGCATTCTCCCCATAGAGCGGAGTCCACGTAGTGTCTACAGAACTGCGTTCTTCGCCTTTCAGTTGGAGGTCACTACTCCAATCCTTGTACTCACCGCGTGGTACGGCAAGGGCTGACTCAAAAAGGCGATTGTCGATGTTGACACCCAACAAGCTCTTTTCGATGATGGTCTTTCCATTGAAGGTAACGGAATACGTCATGCCATCGACAGTCATCGTATATTTTCCGTCTGGCGACGACAAATCTGCAGCAAAGACTATAAATGGTAATAGGGCAAAGATGCCAAGAAGAATATGTTTCATTGTTATTTATTGATTGTTATCTGTAAAGGATTCTTTTTCGCTTGCATAAAGCCATCGATGCGTAGTTGCCACTCTCCCTGCGAACGTACGTCGAACTCACTCCAGGCGGCTCCGATATAATAATGGAAGCGCTGATTGGAGGTATAGTGCCGAAGTATGCCCACACCATGCTGCTGTACCACGTCGATGTCGACTTTTTGGTCGGGGAACAGCAAGGCAACATAAACCTGTGTCTGATAGCGGTCTGGCTCGATGGTGGGGTCAGCATACTGGATGTAGTTGTCCCCTTTGACGACGGTTTCAGCTCCTGCACTACGGATAGGGAATCCCGCCAGCACTTCGGTAGGCTTCTTCAGTCCATCGAACCATACGGTACTTTCGACGAAGTTCGAGCCTTTGTCAATAGACAGAATGCGGTGTTCGGTGATACCATCGTCCGTCGTAGGGAAGTCCACCTGTACGGTGAAACGCAGAGGGCCTTTATCCAGTATTTTGTACGTCTCATAGCACCAGGGGAAACGTATCTCTCCATTATGTAGCATGGCAGGCGTTCCGCAACCCAGCGTAGGACCTACGGCGAAGCAATCGACGCCCTTACCATAGTCCAAATGGAACGACAGACGAGGGTCATTGCGATACAGTTCTCCAAGCACAAACTCCGTAGTGCGCTTCACCCACAAGTCATATCCAAAGCCTTTCTCACCCTTCTTCTGCAGGGCAGGACCATAGATGCGGAAGCCTATGCGATCGTTCTCAAAAGCGATATCGTCTAGACGTTCGGGATACTGTCGTCCGTCCACCCATGAACGGAAAGCTGCAGGAGTACCTGGCTGTATAGTAAAGGAGGTCTTGCTGTTTGGTCGCACATGCACCTCCATCAACAGTTTGCCGTCATGTGTCCACTGGGTTGGACGCTCTATGTTTGACACATCGCGCACAATAACACCCTTACCAACCTCTATTCCCAACTCGGCAGCATCAATGCTGATGATTTCGCTGCGCTGTTCTGAAGTCGGATTACTAATAGTTATAGTTTGTGCTGATGCTGATAGAAAGCACAGAGTCAAAAAGGCAAAAATAAATACTTTTTTTCTCATCTTATTTCTTAAATTGGAGGTTTTCTACATGCGACCCTACAAATATGGGTACATAATCAGCCGTCTGATACCACTTCGGCTTGCCAGGCATATCATCGTATATGCTATGTCCGTTGATTTTCATGCCCTCAAAGGTGACGTTCTTTACCTTGTGCTGGGCATCGTAGCCCGTGATAACCGACATATTAGGCTGTGCACCATAGTAACGAATATTGCGGAAAGTGATGTCCTCGACCCCAAGACCTGGTGCCTTGCAGTATTTCTGATTCCACCCTACCTTCACCTGGGTGATGCTAGCCTGTTTGGCTACTTGGTCAGACATCTCGATACGGATATTGTCGAACACCACGTTGCGTACCAAGTTGTTGTCGCCACAGTTGATGGCCAGACAACCCTGATAGTCCACCTGTGGTTCGCTCTGACAGATGATATCGATATTGTCGTACTTCAGGTTAACGATACTATCACCTACCTCAGGATTACCATGCAATCCGATGAATATGGGGTGTGCTACGTCAGCCCACAGGGTCGAGTTCGTCATGCGAACATTGCGCGTAGAGCCACTGAAGCCTTTGCGGGTTGCGTATGCCGTCGTACAATCGTCCGAGTTGCGACAGAATACACGGTCGTAGAGGATGTCGCTGCTGCCACCGAAGACGTTCAGACCGTCACCCCACTGTGGATGCGAGATAGAGCGCACATCGTGTAGCGTCACATTGCTGCTGCCACCAATCGGACAGGTATTCACAATCAGTCCATCAATCAGCACATTTTTTGAATGGTATACATGGCAACCTTCATATCCTCTTACTGGACGGGCAATTCCACGTCCAAGGATGCTTACGTTCTCCGCATCCTCAATAGCAAAGGTGCCAGAGAAATAACTGCCACCGTCGAGATAGACCGTAGTATTCGATGGCACCTTGATAGTCTCTTCCGTATATAGCCTAGGGGCGTAGTAGCGGAAGTCACGTCCCTGAGCCTTGGCCACTTTCTCAGCCTCCTCCTTGCTGACGGCAGGCTTTGAGGTAAACACCAGCAGGTTGTCTGTGATATCCCCGTCGAACTCCACACTGACATTCTCGGGCTGGAACAGCAGGAACTGCACCACAGAGTCGTTCTGTACGTTGGCTATAGTGCCACGATAGTCAGGGCGGATTCGGGCGGTCTTGAACTTCTTATTCTTGCAGACTACGCGTACAAAGACATCACCAGTAAAATCAAAGAAAGAGTATGAGATTTCCGAAATCTTATGTGAACCATCGGCTTGCGGCGCATTCACCTTCGCCATATAGGTGTCTATCTTCGTCCACTCCTTCTGTCCGCGAGGCTGGATGAATACATCGTAGTCATACTTCAACGGAGCACCTTCCGGCGCAGCATAAGTGGAAATGCTATGCAGCTTGGCACCAGCCTTGACGCCTTTTACTTGGAACTGGTCGGCCTCGGGATTGCGCTTTATCTCGCCACGTTTCTCAGCTTTCTTCTGCAGGTCGAGCAGTTTCTTAGTATAAGGCATCTTCAGTCCCTTACGTCCAACATAATGCTTGTAGGGCAGATCGTAGATGCAACGAATCTGGCCGCGCCCCATCGAGCCTGGTTCCGTCCAGTCATTATAGAGTCCTGTGCAGTCGGTCCAACGCTCAAAAGGCACATCGTAACCGAGGTTGTATTTGGCGGTATATTCCATACCTTTCATCAGGCGGTTGTCCAAAGCACCCCATAGGTCATCACCCTGTTCCCATGCCATCTCGCAGATTTCACACATCGCACCCAAGCCTAACTGTGCATGGCCTTGGTCGCGACCTGTCTCCTGACACTGTCCCGTCTCGCTGACATAATTAGGTAGCGAACCGTTATCGTTAGCATGAAGGTAGATATCTATGGCGCGCTGATAGAGAGCCTTGTCCTCCAGGAAGATTGCAGCAGCCATGCGGCAGCGGTTCACGATATGTCCCCAATTGCCGTTGGCATACGGACTGTTGGCCTCGAACTTGTCCACCACAGGCAGAATGGCACGATGCACCATCGCCTTCCATTCTCCCCTCTCTTTGGGAGAGGGGCCGGGGGTGAGGCTGTTCATCGCCCGCAGAAGCCAATAGGCCTGAATAGTACACAGCGGAGCATCATGCCCATCGAAACGCTGTAACGTGCGTGCGTATGCATTAATAATGTTAAGAGCTGTGGCGTTGTCACCCTGCTGGGCGCTCTGCCACGCCTGCCACATGTCGCGCTCACTACCAGCCTTCGACTTACGGTACTCGCCATCGCGGGCCACCACCTCGTAAGGCCCTGCCATCTTATAGTCGCTCTGTGCCAAACAAAGCGGCAACTGACAGGCGATAAATAACATACTTAATATGATTCGTTTCATCTTTTATTTTCCTTAAATACGTTTGCCTGCGCAAATATACTTATTTTTTTATGTTTTTGAAAACTATTACGTATTTTTTTCCGTTAATACGTATAGATAGAAAAGAGTAATATAAAAAAGATGAAGAAAATTCTTTTCGCAATTGTACTCTGCTCGCTGGCAGCCTGCCAGTCAAAGCAGACGTCAGACTTTGATGCTGACCAGGCACTTCAGTATTGTGCTTCACAGGTGAACCGTGCCTTAAGTAACCTACGTGATAACGTAGGAAGCTACGACTTCACTATGGAGCCCCGCAACATCCTGGAAGGAGAAACTACATGGAACTCCCGGAAGGCAGCTGCTGAAGAGTGGTGCTCAGGTTTCTGGCCCGGTGTCTTATGGATGGACTACGCCTATACGAAGGACGATAGTATTCGTATGGCTGCTGAAGGGTATACTGCTTCGCTCAATTTTCTAGCTGAGCGCCCTGCCTATGACCACGACTTGGGATTCCTTGTCATCAACTCGTTCCTAAAAGGATATGAGGCAACGGGTAACGAGGAATACAAGCGCATTGCCCTGACGGCTGCCGATACGCTGGCTACATTATATAATAATAAGGTAGGCACCATCCTCAGTTGGCCTCGCCACGTGAAGGACTATGGTGGTCACAATACTATTATGGACAACATGATTAACTTGGAATTGCTCTTTTGGGCAAGCAACAATGGCGGAAGCCAGCGACTAAAGGATATCGCGATTTCGCATGCAGACACCACCATGCGCTATCATTTCCGCCCCGACGGTTCATGCTACCATGTGGCCGTATATGACACGCTGACAGGCAATTTCCTGCGTGGACAGACCCATCAGGGTTATGCAGACTCTTCGATGTGGGCTCGCGGACAGTCATGGGCTATCTATGGCTATACCATGGTCTACCGCTTTACTAAGGAGCAACGTTTCCTTGACCATGCCCAAAAGGTGACGGACATCTACCTAAAACGCTTGAAGGAAACATCGAATGACTGGGTACCCATTTGGGACATGGATGACCCACGCGGTCAGCAGGCTCCCAAAGATGCCTCCACCGCTTGTGTCGTTGCTAGTGCTTTATTGGAATTGCAACAATATGTCGATGCTGAAAAAGGAAAGACCTATCGTGAGGCGGCTGAAAACATGCTGCGCGACCTCAGCAGCGACAAGTATCAAAGTCGTGACAAAAACGTAGCTTTCCTGCTGCACTCCACAGGTCATCATCCGGCAGGCTCAGAGATTGACGCCAGCATCATTTATGCAGACTACTATTATATTGAAGCGCTGCTTCGTTATAAAGCGTGTCATAATTCGAAGTAGGTCGGAGATAATTGGATCCAGAACTAACTCATAGCAAGTAACTTTTCTATGAATATGCTGCAAAGGTACGAAAATTTTTCGTACCTTTGCAGACGTTTACTTATATGTTCGGACGAAAAAAGGAGAAAACGGACTTGCTGGCGTATATCCGCGAGGGGCGTGAGATGACGCAAGGCGAGAAGCTCAGGCTGATTGTCAGTCTGAGTATACCGTCTATTCTGGCACAGATTTCGGCTACGGTGATGTTCTTTATCGATGCGTCGATGGTAGGACATCTGGGAGCCAAAGCCTCTGCGGCTATTGGATTGGTGGAGACTACGGGATGGCTGATGGGCGGACTAGGTGCGGCAGCAAATATGGGGTTTGCCGTGCAGGTGGCGCACGCCATTGGTGCCAACGATTTCGAGCGTGCCCGTCGTGTGCTGCGTCAGTCGCTGGTATGTTGTCTGCTGTGGAGCCTGGCCATCACCTCGATAGCCTTGATGGTTAGCGGTCGTCTGCCTTTCTGGCTGGGTGGCTCAGAAGAGATAGCCCATGATGCATCGCTCTACTTCGCTCTGATTGGCGTGTTTGGCATTTTTTTCCAGATGGAAGCTCTGGCAGGTTCCATGCTAAAGAGTTCGGGCAACATGAAGATTCCGTCGGTGCTCAATATAGGTATGTGTGCCATGGATGTGGTCTTTAATTACCTCTTTATATATATTCTTGGGCTTGGCGTTGTGGGTGCTGCCCTCGGTACGGGTTTAGCCGAGCTCATCACGGCCTGCCTGATGATGTATTTCCTGCTTGTGAGGTCGGACATGCTGTCGTTGGTGGGAAGGCCCGGTTCTTTCAAACCCAAAGCCGATGTGGTGAAGGCGGCATTTAGTATTGGTGCTCCGATGGGCTTGCAACACTTGCTGATGGGGGGTGCACAGATAGTGAGCACCCTGATTGTTGCGCCACTGGGTACGGTGGCTATCGCTGCCCATTCGTTGGGCATCACCGTCGAGAGTCTGTGCTACATGCCTGGCTATGGTATTGCTGAAGCTGCCACCACACTGGTAGGACAGAGTTTCGGTGCTGGCAAGCGTCGTTTGACCCAGTCGTTTGCCCGTATGTCGACGGGTTTGGGTGTGGCAGTTATGACGCTGATGGGTGTGCTGATGTGGATATTCGCTTCGGAACTGATGTCGATTATGACACCAGTCGACGAGATTATTGCCATTGGTGCTCACTGTCTTCGTATAGAAGCCTTCGCCGAACCGATGTTTGCCGCATCTATCGTCATCAATGGTATCTTTATTGGTGCTGGCGACACGTTGCGTCCTGCCATCATGAGTCTGGCGTCTATGTGGGGCGTACGCCTGACGTTAGCAGCCCTGATGGCTACAACATACGGATTGCCTGGTGTATGGACGGCTATGGCTATCGAATTGACTTTCCGTGGCATCATTTTCTTGATTCGTCTGATGCATGGGGGATGGCTTAAAAGAGTGAATAGTGAAAAGTGAAGAGTGAATAGTGAAGAGTGATAAGTGGAAAAAAGAATGCAGCTCTCGGAAAATCCGTAAGCTGCATTCCCAACTTTATCAATAACTAAAAACCTAATCTTATGAAAAAACGTCTCCCGACGTCATGTCATCCTTAACTCAATCTTAACTTACCTTATTACTAACTAAAACCTATATCCGATTTCGCTAAATCTTTTACCTTTTATAACTAATACCTTATGTCTGTTATCCAATCTTTAACCTTAAAAACTAATTCTCTCTTGAAGACGATGCAAAGGTACGACGATTTTTGCTTCCTTCCAACCGTTTTGAGCAAAAGTACCAGAAAAATGCCGTATTATTGACGTAAATCAAGCATTTGTGTTCGCACACAGTTCGCAAATCGAACTTTTTGCCTATTTTCTATAGATATGAAAAAGAGACCCAAACACACATGCTTAGGTCTCCTTTTTGTATAGAGTTAACTCGTTCTATGCCTCAACTTCAGCCTCAGGATCGGCAGCCTTGAAAGCAGCGAGGTCGTCAACCTTGAACAGATCGATGTATGCAGCCTTTCCGGTGATGTCCTCAGTAGCCATGCTGACATAGACCTTGGCGCTCTTCTCGAAGAGCTCTGGAGCCTTGGTGGCGTCACGGAGGATGAGGATAGACATTACAATCTCAGCTGTCATGTCGTAGAGACGACGAGCTAAGAAGTCCTGAGCGTCCTGACTCTCAAGAGCCTTAGCCTTAGCAAGTGCATCTTCGTAAATCTTGATGAGTGCACCTACACGACTTGCTACAGTTTTCAGCGATTCGCTTACCTCCAGATTCTCGTACATCTCCTTGATGTTGGCGAGCATAGTGCCGTTGGTGATGTAGCGGATAGCAGCTACAACCTGCAGCTGAGTGGTACCCTCGTAGATAGAGAAGATACGTGCATCGCGGAACAAACGCTGGCTCTTGTACTCCATGATGAATCCTGAACCACCATGGATGCTGATAGCATCGTAAGCGTTCTGGTTAGCATACTCAGAGTTCATACCCTTGGCAAGTGGGGTGAAGGCATCAGCCAGACGCTGATACTTCTTCAGTTCCTGCTTCTCCTCTGGTGTGAGCTTGCGGTCGCGCTCGATATCCTCCAAGCATTTATATACATCGACATAACATGCAGTTTCATAAAGGAGTGCACGACCTGCATCCAACTTAGCCTTCATACGAGATAGCATGTCGTAAACAGCGGGGAAGTTAATGATTTTTTCGTTGAACTGCTGGCGCTCCTTAGCGTAAGCCAGCCCCTCGTTGTATGCCTCCTGCTCAACACCTACTGACTGAGCGGCAATACCCAGACGGGCACCGTTCATCAGAGCCATCACGTACTTAATCAGACCCAGACGAGTGCTACCGCAAAGCTCTGCCTTAGCATTCTTATAGGTCAGCTCACAGGTAGGTGAACCGTGGATACCCAGCTTGTGCTCGATGTGACGAACATCAACACCGCCTTGGCGCTTGTCGTAGATGAACATTGACAGACCACGTCCGTCCTTGGTGCCTTCCTCAGAACGAGCCAGCACGAGGTGGATATCGCTATCACCATTGGTGATAAAACGCTTCACACCATTCAGGCGCCAGCAGTTCTCCTTCTCATCGAAGGTGGCCTTCAGCATCACGCGCTGCAGGTCAGAACCAGCATCTGGCTCAGTTAGGTCCATACTCATACCCTCACCAGCGCAAACGCGTGGAATGTACTTCTGGCGCTGCTCTTCAGAACCGAACTCATACAGCGTGTCGATACAGCTCTGCAAGCTCCAAATGTTCTGGAAACCAGCATCTGCAGCTGAGATCATCTCAGAGAGCATAGAGAACACGGCGTTAGGCAGGTTCAGACCACCGTAACGACGAGGCATGGAAACACCCCACAGGCCAGCCTTGCGGGTAGCGTCGAGGTTCTCGTAAGTCTTAGAGGCGTAGATCATACGGCCGTTCTCAAGGTGCGGACCTTCAAGGTCAACGCTCTCAGAGTTTGGCTCGATGATGTTAGCAGCCACGTCGCCAGTGATGTCGAGAATCTGCTTGTAGTTCTCGATGGCGTCGCCCAGGTCAACTGGGGCGTAGTCATATTCCTTTGCATCAGCAAAGCCTTTTTCCTTCAGCTCGACGA
>CAMJDL010000078.1 GCA_946404405.1 uncultured Prevotella sp. | reverse complement strand
TGTCTCTATTTGATGAAATGTAAAACTTAACGCGATTTTATCGCACCAGTACTAAGAATTGAAAAACAATTCAAATTGGAATTTGTTCGTAAAAAGACTTTTGAAAGGTCATAGCATTAATAATATCTATCCTTTAAAGACAGTACTACGGTGATACCGCAAATATTTTGCACGATGATCGTTCATCGGTAGGAATTGAAAAAGTTGATTGTCCTTTATACCTATACGTTCTTTCACTTGACGTGATAGCCAGTTGGAAATAGTCACTCGCTTGTCATCGCTGAAGGTGATGTAGCCTCGGTCAAACAGTTTGTCGTATAGTGGTGATAGAATAAAGCCATTGTTGGGATCTATGCGCTCCTGTGAATCAGAGACTGCCCATGGTTTGATGTGGCTGGCTATTAACAGCGATTCTTCGTTTATCATAGTGATGGGACAGAACGGACATTCTTCCAGTAGTTTTCTGCGGTATTCGTCCTGACCTTCACGGCTATATCTTATTTGGGGTTTAGGTTCAACTGGTTCTTCTCGAGCGCCAAAGAAGGGTTCTTCATCTTCCTGTTTGATTGCACCATAGTTTTCGATAAACGCTTTGCGTTTCTCTATTTCCTCGAAGTCAGCAAACAATTTCAGATAAAACATGGGTTGTCCGTTGTAATCAAGGCGCATAGCAGAGATATAAGAGACAAGCGGCAGAGATATCTCACGTATCAACTTATAGACTTTATCTGTTGAGTTAACATAGCCTCGTGGACCTGCTATCTGTGATTGTTCTTTGACTGTAAAGACGACTATACCAGGTGGTAACGCGTTAATCTTCTCCATACGTTCCGACCACAACATCCGCATTTCATCCTTACCACGATAATCTTGCGAGGGAGTTAAGTATTCTGATTTGATGGCCAACATATAGGCCTGTAAGTCTTGTCGAAGCACGAAACATGTTGCTGTGAAGCCGATCTCACCAAAGAAATTCTCCATCTTGTCGCGAGATCCTACATAAAGCTTTGCTTCACCATTACCATCACCCAACTTATTCTTGGGCATTACCCAGCTATCGGCAACGGTAATTGGCGTCTCAAAAGTATCTTCAAACTTAAAGTTCTCCCCCTCAATAATCATAATTGAACTCCGTATTTAGTAATGTCCATCTGCTTCAGGATAGCTATCAACACATCGACAACAATGCTATTACCGGCTTGCTGATACATAGATGTGTCAGATACGACAATCTTGAATGTATCCTTAAATCCCATCAGGCGCAAACATTCCCTTGGCGTCAGCTTACGGATACGTCCCTTGTGCGTCACATAGTTGTCAACGCCAGCCCTATGCATCTTATGCATCGATTGTAACAGCGGACGTGCCACATCAAGGTCAGTTTCTGTAGAAGTCTTAAAGTTCTTGGTACCACCAGCTAATACGTAGCGGGCTACCTTATCTGATAAATAGTATTTCTCTTCAACGTCGCGTACATCGAAGACAAATTCATCGAAAGCCTCATCGGTGGGGGTCAGTTCTGAATCAGGATGATACACAAAGTCGCCATGCCAGTTGAACTGCTGATTACGCTTTTGGCAGAGTTGAATGTCTCCGTTTATCTGAGTGTAAAATTTATCATGATTCTTATGGCTGGTAACGAACTTGATGCCTTTTTCCTTCAAAAAATATTTCGTGTCGATGAAGTCTTCTAAAAAATCATACATTTTGTATTCCAATTCAATTGGTGCAGGAAACTCAAACTTAGTCTTTTTCTTGAAACCAAGACAATAGACACGTTCGCGATGCTGTGGGATACCGTAGTCACAGCTATTCAGCACACGGAATTTTACGTCGTAACCAAGTTCGTTGAATATGTCGTACATCACATGCCAAGTACGTCCTTTATCGTGATTGAGCAGTCCGCGAACGTTTTCAAACAGAAAAACCTTTGGCTGAGTTTCTTTCACTACGCGGGCAAACTCATAGAACAATGTTCCGCGAGCATCTTCAAAACCCAACCGATGGCCTACCATCGAAAAGGCCTGACACGGAGCACCGCCGATAACAAAATCTACTTTTCCTTTATAGCGTTTAGCATTGAAGTCTCGTATATCTGTAAACCAATCTTCCTCCCTAATGTCATAGTTTGCAAAATAGCTCTCTTTACACTTTGGCTCAATATCGCCTGCAAACATAATCTGATGCTTCAGCCCAAGACGCTGGAAAGCATGTTCAATAGCACCAATACCGCTGAACACAGTCCCTATTCTGACAGTGTTTTCAGGCTGTGAAAATTGCAAGTCCCTCCAAGACGCACCATCAGCGAGTGGAGTTTGCGGTATTTGCTTCTTGTATTCTAACGCCAACGCACGGTCTTTTACAATGCGCTTTACTTCGTCAATTTTCTTTGAACTTTCGTTGATATCCTTTACTACTGTAGACATTTAAAAAGCCCTCTCTTCGTTTTGAAAAGGGGGCGTGGAAGAAGATGTGTATAACCAAGGCTTAGGACAGCCCACATCAGACAACAATCTAATAGTCCACGCCCATATGAGCGTAAACATCCAATTGCTTGTCCGACTGATGTGTTTCCTGGGGTCCTAATTCTGGTTAATCAGTCAATCAAGGATGTCAAAGACGCTATTATTAATTTACTCTTTTCTCGCTTTATTTATAATTGTCCGCAAACACCCTGTGCGAACGGGTTCAATAACTCTTGCCAACTACAAATAAAAAGCGCGGGTGCTTACATCTGCCTGTTCGATTTCGAGGTCTACCACAACCTTGCCAATAAACAGACAGAGAAACACCCACGTTGGAGTATATAGACACCCGTAAAGTGTGCATTGAGGATACCTGACCCTCGCAGCACACTACGGAGAGTATATACTACGCCCCGTGGAGTTACCCCTGCATTTGTTTTTGATGGCAATTCGAGTGTGGTAGTTTCGAAATCCAAAAACAAAGCGTCAGTAACGCCTTCAAATATGTAGTGCTCCACCCATCGGCTCCGTCCTACTCAAAGGACATCCCAGCCGCACTAAGCGGATGCATCTGCAAAGATAAGGAATAAAAATGAATTATACAAACTTTCTCAATGGAATTTTAAAAGAATGCGCTTTTCATGCAAAACATGAATAGGTATGCAACCATATACTAATAGAAAATACTTCTGGAGTATTGCAGAATACTCCGGAAGTATCGAAAAATAAGCATCGCTTTATCCTCGCTGAATCGCAGCCTTTTTACGCTGGTCGTGGTCGAGAATGATTTTGCGCATACGCATGGACTTGGGTGTAACCTCGACGAGTTCGTCTTCCTTGATATATTCAAGACACTCCTCCAGCGACATGACGACCTTGGGGATGATGCGGGCCTTGTCGTCGGTACCTGAGGCACGGACGTTGGTGAGCTGCTTAGCCTTGCAGACGTTGATGACGAGGTCGTTGTCGTGAACATGTTCGCCTACGACCTGACCCATATAGACATCCTCGCCCGGGTCGATGAAGAACTTGCCGCGATCCTGCAGCTTGTCAATGGCATAGGCAAAGGCGTTACCTGTATCCATAGATATCATGGAACCATTGACACGACGTTCGATTTCACCCTTGTAGGGCTGATACTCCTTGAAGCGATGGGCCATGATGGCTTCGCCCTGTGAGGCTGTGAGCACGTTGGTACGCAGGCCAATGATGCCACGAGAGGGAATGTCGAACTCGATATTGGTGCGTTCGCCCTGAGACTCCATCGATGTCATCTCACCCTTACGACGGGTGACCATATCAATCATCTTAGAAGCGAACTCCTCAGGGACGTTGATGGTGAGTTCCTCTATAGGCTCGCACTTGACACCGTCCACCTCTTTATATATAACCTGGGGCTGACCAACCTGCAACTCGTAGCCCTCGCGACGCATGGTCTCGATAAGTACGGAGAGGTGCAATACGCCACGACCAGAGACTACCCACTTATCGGTAGAGTCCTCGAAAGACTCGACATGCAGGGCAAGGTTCTTCTCAAGTTCCTTCTCCAAACGGTCGTTGATATGGCGCGAAGTAACGAACTTGCCCTCCTTACCGAAGAATGGCGAGTCGTTGATGCAGAAGAGCATCGACATGGTAGGCTCGTCGATGGCAATAGGTGGCAGAGGTTCAGGATTCTCGATGTCGCAGATGGTGTCACCAATCTCGAACTTCTCCAATCCGATGACAGCACAAATGTCGCCACAGTCAACCTGTTCGATACGCGAATGACCCATACCGTCGAAGGTGTGCAGTTCCTTGATCTTGGTCTTCTCCATGGAACCGTCACGATGAGCGATAGTGACCTGCATGCCGTCCTTCAACTGGCCACGATGTACGCGACCTACGGCAATACGGCCCGTGTACGAGCTATAGTCGAGCGACGTGATAAGCATCTGGGGCGTACCCTCCAACTGTTTGGGAGCAGGGATGACCTCTATAATCTTATCTAATAGGTACGTGATATCGGTCGTGGGCTTGTTGTAGTCCTCACCCATCCATCCGTTCTTAGCCGAGCCATAAACCACGGGGAAGTCCAACTGGTCCTCAGTAGCATTGAGCGAGAACATCAGGTCGAACACCATCTCATAGACTTCCTCAGGGCGACAGTTTGGTTTGTCGACCTTATTGACCACCACGATAGGTTTCAGACCAATCTGAAGGGCCTTCTGCAACACGAAACGCGTCTGGGGCATAGGACCCTCGAAGGCATCGACCAGCAGCAGACAGCCGTCGGCCATGTTGAGCACACGTTCCACCTCGCCACCAAAATCGCTATGGCCCGGGGTGTCGATAATGTTAATCTTCGTTCCTTTCCAATTAATACTAACATTCTTTGAAAGAATCGTGATGCCTCGTTCGCGCTCCAGGTCGTTAGCGTCCAACACCTGGCTCGACAGGTTCTGTCCCTCACGGAATAGATTGCCTGCCAGCATCATCTTGTCCACGAGCGTCGTTTTGCCGTGGTCTACATGTGCGATAATCGCAATATTTCTGATATCCTGCATAAGTAAATTACGTAATTCTACTCTTTTTCGGGTGCAAAGGTACACATTTTCTGCGAAATATTTGCGGGAATCACAAAAAAGTTGTACCTTTGCACCCGCATTTCGGAAAATCCGAAGCATTTGACGACGCAAACCGCCCGTGATTAGGCAGGAAGAAGCGTCCGAAAGATGTTATTGCAAAACAATTATAATCACAAAAAACAATGTATTTAGATCAAGCTAAGAAGGCTGAGATTTTCGGCCAGTATGGCAAAGACACGAAGGACACCGGTTCAGTAGAGAGCCAGGTAGCCCTGTTCACCTATCGTATTCAGCACCTCACCGAGCACCTGAAGAAGAACCACAAGGACTTCGGTACTGCTCGTGCACTGACCAAGATGGTAGGTCGTCGTCGTAAGCTCTTGAAGTACCTCTACAACAAGGACATCACTCGCTATCGTGAACTGATTAAGGCCCTCGGTCTGCGTAAGTAATCGAAAGAAAGAGTGGAAAAGTAAAAGCCTCGCAATTTGCGAGGCTTTTATGTTGCAAGGCCCATTTCGCGAGCTTTCTGCAACAGCAGTTGCATGAGGGGTTCACGCTCGTTCTCCACCTTATTATCTAATACAGCATCCTTCAGGTACTGTTTCAGTACACCTACCTCACGAGAAGGTTGCAGGTGGAAGAGTTCCATAATCTCGTTACCGTCGATGACAGGCTGCAGCAGGCGTTTGTAGTCTTTTTCCTTGAGGTCGACGAGTTTTTCGCGCACGATACGGAAATTCTCGAGGAACATCTTCTTCTTCACTTCATTCTTCGACGTGATGTCAGCCTCGCAGAGGGTCATCAGGTCGTCGATATCATCGCCTGCATCGTTAATCAGTCGACGTACGGCAGAGTCAGTAACCTCGCTGTCGGCAATGACCTGCGGACGCATATGGAGGTCGACGAGTTTCTGCACATACTTCATCTCGGTACCCATAGGCAACTTGAGGCGACGGAATATCTGGGGCACCATCTTGGCACCAATGAGGTTGTGGTTGTGGAACGTCCAGCCAGCAGCAGGTTCCCAACGCTTCGACTTGGTTTTGCCAATGTCGTGAAGTAGAGCGGCCCAGCGGAGCCAAAGGACGTTTTGACTATTAGCAATTAGCTCTTGGCTGTTGGCTTCCACAATATTCTCAAGAACTTCGAGGGTATGATAGAAATTGTTCTTATGAGCACGATTGTCACGTTTCTCAACAATATCGAGAGCAGCCAATTCAGGCAGGATAATCTGCAGGAGTCCACAGCGTTGCAACAGTTCAAAGCCAATGCTGGGATGGGGTGCCATCATGATTTTGTTGAGTTCGACCTCGATGCGTTCGCCACTGACAATCTTGATACGGTCGGCCATACGTTGCAGGGCCACAAAGGTTTCTTCCTCAATCTGAAAATTAAGCTGGGTGGCAAAACGGATGCAGCGCATCATGCGAAGAGGGTCGTCACTGAAAGTGATTTCAGGGTCGAGAGGCGTGGCAATAATACCATCCTCAAGGTCAGCAATACCATTGAAGGGGTCCACCAATTCGCCAAAGCGATTGCTGTTTAAACAGATAGCCATAGCATTGATGGTGAAGTCGCGACGGTTCTGATCGTCCTCCAGCGTACCATCCTCGACGATTGGTTTGCGCGAGTCGTGGCTGTAGCTCTCGCGACGGGCACCAACGAACTCCACTTCGTACTCCCTACCCTTCTGACGGAACTTAACCTGAGCCGTTCCGAAGTTGCGGAACACGGAGAGGTGAGCCTTCTTGCCCAGCTGTCGCTTCAGCTGCTCAGCCACAGCAATGCCACTACCCACCACGACAACATCGATGTCGTTAGACGGGCGTTCAAGGAATATATCACGCACATAGCCCCCAACCACATAGCACTCGACACCCATCGTGTCGGCTACGCGGCTGATTTGGTGGAAGATTTCCTGATCCAATATCCGGGCTAATGCAGCATCTGAATACAGCTTCATCTTGATATATTTCTATTTTGGCCTGCAAAGTTACGAAAAAATTCTTAATTCTTAATTCTTAATTCTTATTTTTTTTGTACCTTTGCAACCGATATGGCTAATAACGAAGCAAAAACGAACGCACAGTTCGAGCAGACCATCGGTGAATGCCGTGCACTGTTCGAGAAAAAGCTCCACGACTACGGAGCCTCGTGGCGCATTCTGCGTCCTGAGTCGCTGACCGACCAACTCTTTATCAAGGCCAAGCGCATCCGTTCGCTGGAAATCAAGAAAGAGTCGCTGGTGGGCGAAGGTATCCGTCCGGAATTCATTGCACTCATCAACTACGGCATTGTAGGACTTATCCAGTTGGAGCGTGGCTTCAGCGATACCGTTGACATCACCAACGACGAGGCTATGGTGTTGTATGACCAGCACGCCCAGGAGGCTCTGGAACTGATGAAGCGCAAGAACCATGACTACGACGAGGCATGGCGTTCGATGCGCGTCAGCTCGTACACCGACTTCATCCTGACCAAGATAGAGCGCATCAAGGAGATTGAGAATCTAGAGGTGAGAGGTGAGAGGTTAGAGGTGAGTGAAGATATTGATGCCAACTACATGGACATCATCAACTATGCCGTGTTTGGAGCGATCAAGTTGAGAGGTGAGGAGTGAGAGGTAAGAAGTGAAGAAGGCGGGGGTAAACATAGCACGGCTGATACTGGCCATCGTCCTGATTCTGTCAGGATTCGTCAAAGCTGTAGACCCGCTGGGAACACAATATAAGATACACGATTATCTACAGGCCGTCGAACTGGCACAATATGTGCCCGATGTTGCCACGCTGAGTGCAGCGGTGTTGCTATCGGCCATAGAATTCGGACTTGGCATCTGTCTGCTGTTTGCCATCCGTCGCCGACTGGTGACGTTGCTGACGCTGATACTGATGCTTGTGATGACGCCCATCACGCTATGGCTGGCACTGACCAACCCCATCAGCGACTGCGGATGCTTTGGCGACGCCGTGGTGCTGACCAACTGGCAGACGCTGGCCAAGAATGTGGTACTGCTGGCATTGGCTATCATCGTGAGACGCTGGCCATTGGAAATGATGCGATTCATATCGCGGTCGAACCAGTGGATTGTCATCAACTACTCGGCACTGTTCATCGTAGCCGTGTCAGGATGGTCGCTCTATGACCTACCCTACTTCGACTTCCGCCCCTACCATGTAGGCACTGACCTCAGGGCTGGGTGGCAAAAGATGATGGAGGGAGAAGAGTCGCCCTATGCCGACTTCTTCATGGAGACAGAAGGTGAAGACATTACGGAAGCTGTGCTACTGAATCAAGGTTACACGTTCCTGTTGGTGTCGCCACATCTGGAACAGGCAGACGACTCCCGACTGGACCGTATTAATGAGGTACACGAGTATGCACAGGATTACGACTACCGTTTCTACTGTCTGACTGCCAGCGGCATGAAAGGCATACAAGAGTGGAAAGACCGTACTGGTGCTGAGTACTCCTTCTGCCAGACGGACGACATTGTGCTGAAAACAATGATTCGCAGCAATCCAGGACTGATGTTGCTGAAGGACGGCAAGGTGATAGGCAAATGGAGCCACAATAGGCTGCCCAGCGAAGAGGTGCTGACCAAGCAGTTGCAATTCCTGGAAATGGGACAGATGCCTAAGGACTCCGTGCCGGAAAAGATTCTGACCATCCTGCTGTGGTACGTGTTACCCCTACTGCTGCTGACACTGGCAGACAGGCTATGGATGTGGTCGAACTGGATCAAGAAAAAGGATAAGGACAATAAAGACAAGATATTTCAACTTTTAAAACGTAAAAAGAACATGAGAAAAAAGATTGTAGCAGGCAACTGGAAGATGAACCTGAACCTGCAGGAGGGCGTAGCCCTGGCAAAGGAACTGAACGAAGCACTGGCAGCAGACAAACCCAACTGTGACGTGGTTATCTGCACACCGTTTATCCACCTCGCATCTGTCGCTCAGGTGTTGGAAGGCAGCGTTATTGGTCTGGGTGCTGAGAACTGTGCCGACAAGGAGAAGGGTGCCTTCACTGGTGAGGTTTCTGCAGAAATGATTAAGTCGACTGGTGCTCAGTACGTGATTCTGGGTCACTCAGAGCGTCGCGAATATTACAAGGAGACTCCTGAGATTCTGAAGGAGAAGGTGCTGCTGGCTCAGAAGAACGGTCTGAAGGTTATCTTCTGCATCGGTGAGAGTTTGGCAGAACGCGAGGCCAACAAGCAGAACGAGGTTGTAAAGGCCGAACTCGAGGGCAGTGTATTCAACCTGGCTGAAGAGGACTTCCGCAAGATTATCATCGCCTACGAGCCCATCTGGGCCATCGGTACTGGTAAGACCGCTACCGCTGAGCAGGCTGAGGAGATTCACGCCTACATCCGTTCTATCATCGCCGAGAAGTATGGTCAGGCAGTAGCTGACGACACCAGCATTCTGTATGGTGGTAGCTGCAAGGCTTCGAACGCTCCTGAGCTGTTTGCTAAGCCAGACATCGATGGAGGTCTGATTGGTGGCGCTTCACTGAAGTGTGCTGACTTCAAGGGCATCATCGACGCTTGGAAATAATGAAACGCATTATAACCATATTAACGCTGTGTGCTGGCATTGCTATCAATGCCAGTGCACAGACTTATACCCAGCGCATCCAGCAGCAAAGCGGTAACGGACAGGGTACGGTAGTCATTCATCAGGATGCTGACATCGACAAACTGGTGAACAGTGAAGTACTGAACAACACTGCCAAGCAGACAACGTCGACTAACCAGCCTGCTACAACACCTGGGACAAAGACTTCGACCACTAAGCCAACGACAACAAACAGCACGGCCACGGGAAATGAAGGCGAAGACGAAACATCGCCCGACCTGACCAAGAAGGTGATGCGTGGTGGCACAAAGGTTAACGGTTACCGCGTCCAGGCCTTTGCAGGAGGCAACTCACGCAACGACCGCATTCAGGCAGAGCGCATAGGCAACAACATCAAGTCGCACTTTGCCAACGTACCCGTATACGTACATTTCTACTCGCCACGCTGGATATGTCGAGTAGGCAACTATCGCACCTACGAGGAAGCCCACCAGATGCTGGTACAACTGCGCAATCTGGGATATAGCCAGGCATCTATCGTCAAGGGAAAGATTACGGTGCAGTATTAGTTAAAAGTTAAGAGTTAAAAGTTAAGAGTTAAAAGTTAAGAGTTAAGAGTGAGTCTGGGAAACGAAACATTCAGAGAGGGACTTGAGCCGCTGGCCAAGCACTATGAGGAGATTCTGAAACTGCTGGGTGAAGACCCAGAGCGTGAAGGACTTCTGAAGACTCCCATGCGCGTGGCCAAAGCTATGCAGACACTTACCAGAGGCTACGAAGAGGATGCCCACGAGGTGCTGCGTCAGGCGCTGTTCAAGGAAGACTATTCGCAGATGGTCATCGTCAAGGACATCGACTTCTTCTCGCTCTGCGAACACCACATGCTGCCTTTCTACGGCAAGGCACACGTGGCATACATACCAAACGGCTATATTACAGGACTATCGAAAATAGCCCGCGTGGTAGACATATACAGCCATCGTCTGCAAGTGCAGGAACGTATGACGCTGCAAATCAAGGAGGCTATCGAACAGACCCTCCACCCCTTAGGAGTCATGGTAGTGATAGAGGCTCGCCACATGTGCATGCAGATGCGTGGCGTAGAGAAGCAAAACAGCATTACCACTACAAGCGACTTCAGCGGAGCCTTCAATCAGGCCAAGACCCGTCAGGAGTTTATGAACCTCATACACAGCAAATAACAACTAAAGAACTTATATAAGATGGAACCTACCAACAGAAGCACTTACAAGAGACAATCCATGTCAACTGAGTTTACTAACAGTTGTCTGGGTAAGTTAGTAATCCTCGCAGTCATCGTCGTCATACTGTTGATTGTCGCAATAGCGACCGTTCCCTCTGACGAAGAAATGTATGTACAGATGGAGGACAATATCCGCGAATGCATACAAGACAACTATGAAAAACGCTGCGACCCTGTGGATGAAATATTCAACAACATACGCCGTCCCTTCTCAGAAGCAGATACCACCTTCAACGACAAGGAGATATTGGACATCTTCCATCGTAACAACCGCGTGGAAGTAAATCGCCACACGCTGTTCTCTACATGCCGTGTGTACAACAATGTACACACAGAAGGACTGCGTGAAGGCATCGGTATCTTTGGCATTGTCATTCCATGCCTCAATTACGACGACTTTGTGATGACAGAAGGTAACGTACGCGGCAAAAACAATGATCGCATTATAAAGGATACTGCCATACCCGAAATGGAAGACCTCGGGGAAAATCCTATGCTGAAGCCCTATCATTACAAAGATAATCCTGACGACTAATATATCATAACATGTGATAATAGTAATCCCCACCAGCTTTGGTGGGGATTATTATTTGAGATTGTTTGTGTTTACTTACACATGATGCCACGCTTGGAGTCTTTCAGGAACGTGATGATGTTCTGGATCTCAGGACCATCGGGCACCTGATCCTTAATCTGATTGATCACATCAAACACACTGGTCTTACCGTGGAACAACAGACGATAGGCGTTGGCAATATGCTTCTGCACCTTCTTGTCGATACCTGCGAAATCCATAATCTTCGTGTTGGGGCCACCATATTCCATGGGATTGCCACCAGCGATAACGTAGGGAGGCACATCATGCGAGAAGGCACAACCAGCCTGAATCATCGACATATCGCCAGCACGGGTGTTGGCATTTTGGATAGCACCAGTAGAGAATATGACGCCGTTGCCAATAACGCAGTCGCCGGCAATCTCGACACCATTGCCAAACACACAGTTGGTACCTACCACACAATCGTGGCTGATGTGGGTTCCTTCAAGCAGGTAGTTGTGGTTGCCTATGACGGTACTGCCGTCCTTGTACGTACCACGATTGATGACAACATTCTCGCGAATCACATTGTTGTCACCAATCTTGACGTACGACTTTGCACCACGATAGTTGAAGTCCTGAGGCAGGGCACCAATAACTGCACCCTGATGGATTTTATTACCACTACCGATGCGCGAACCGTCGAGGATGCTGACAAAAGGCATAACAATGCAGTCGTCGCCAATCTCCACGTCGTCTTCTATGTAAACGAAGGGGAATATCTTACAGTTGTTGCCGATTTTCGCCTTGGGGCTAATCTCAGCTTTAGGGGATATTTCGCTTGCCATAATTATTAATTTTTGATTTTTGAATTTTGAATTTTGAATGATTCTCGCTTCGCTGCGATGTTTAATGCTGAATGATGAATTAATTCTCAATTCTTCATTGATAATCGCCTTAGCGATCATTCCTCATTCCACATTCCTCATTCTACATTCTACTACTTCCCTCCGCCTCCAAGGGCAGTATAGAGACTCACTACTGACTGCATCTTATTAAAGTCGTCAGTTACCTTGTTGATTTGTGCAGAGAGCAGCTGCTGTTGTGCGGTAAGCACTTCCAGATAACTGCTACCGCTGCTCTGATACAAGGCCTTGGTATCTTCAACATTCTTGGTCAGCACTTCGATACGCTGGATTTCCACCTTACTGTTGTCGTCGTAGGCATTGTAGTTGACCAACGCATTGCTGACCTCGTTACCAGCCTTCAGGATAGCATTTTGCCAGTTATTGAAAGCCTGTTCATACTGCATCTTACTAACTTTCAGATTGGCAGTCAAGGCACCACGATTGAAGACGGGCTGAGTGAGTGAGCCAAATAAAGACGTAATCCACTTGCCTGGATTCATGGCACCATTGGCATTCGAGAAGGTTGCCGAGGCACCAATCGTGATGCTGGGGTAGAACTTCGAACGAGCCGTCTGGATATCGTGGAAGCAAGATGCAAGATTCATCTCAGCCTGATGCACGTCAGGACGATTCTGTAGCAAAGCCACGCCTACACCCGTAGCAAATTGAGAAGGCAGGACCTGACTGGCGAGCGTAGAACGTGGAATCTGATGACCGGCATCGCCAATGAGCAGCGAGAGGGCATTCTCCGTAGCACGAATCTGACGCTTGAAGTCGTTGATCTGCGTCTGTGTATTCAGATAGGCAGCCTGCGCACTCTGTACGCTTGTAGACTTGATACGTCCCAATTCAAACTGCTTCTGCATCATCTCCCACGTCTCCTTTGACATCTGCGACATCTCTGTCACAATGCGCAACTGCTCATCGAGCATCAACAGCGTGTAGTAGCTGTTGGCAATACCACTAATCAGCGAAGCACGAACAGCCATCTGATTGTCCTTCATAGCCAGCATCTTCATCTGCGTCGAGCGCTTCTGCGACAGAATATTGCCGAAGAGATCAACAGTCCATGAAGCTGAAATAGGCAATGAATAACTCTTAGTGGTCACCGATGGGTCTGTATGCGTTGTGGAAATCTGTCCCATGGGCGATGTCGAGCCAATGTTCACAGCAGGCAGAAATGCCAGCTTTGCAGCCTTCAGCATAGCCTCGTACATTTGTACGTTAAGGGCGGCATTCAGCAGGTTGGCATTCTTCTCCAGTCCCTGTTCGATGAGCGCCTGCAATTGTGGATCGGTAAACACCTCGCGCCAAGGCAGGTTGCCGAACGAGGCGGTGTCCTGTACCACCAGCGTGTCGGCATCGTTGAATGCATCGCGAACCAGTCCCGTTGTATTCACGTCAGGACGCTCGTACTTATTATATAAACCGCAACTGCCCATCAGCAGCGTAGCGGCAGCAAATATCATTATCTTCTTCATAGTCGTTTATTTCTCCAATTCATAAGTAACGG
>CAMJDL010000077.1 GCA_946404405.1 uncultured Prevotella sp. | reverse complement strand
CGATGTTTTTGTGGAACTATTGCTATCCATTCAAATGAAGAAATGTTCTTTTTGTATGATTTCTACATAAAAAGGCCGATAATTCATCAATTATTATTATCTTTGCAGCAGATTAAACAGCAACGATGATGGAAAACCGTCCGAAATTGATGAACTACTCGCGCATGAAGGACATCCTTGGTCCTCACTATGCGCAGCTACATGACCATTCGTATATCAGCAATGAATTGGGCATCGTCTATGGCGACCCTCGCATCTTTATGCTCGTCATCGGACAGAGTCAGCCGCCTTTCGTTATCGACGATTATCGCTTGGGAGTCTTTGTTAGTGGTGAGATACGTGTCAACATTAACCTTGTGGAACGGCATATTACTCCTGGCACCATCGTGTTCCTTGGCCCTGGCACAATCATTAGTCCCATCAGTTTCAATGGGAAAATCGAAGTCTATGGATTAGGCCTCTTCACGGATTTTCCTATGCCCTTTGCATCCGGACAGATGCCATTAGCCTTCAACGGACAGGTTCGCGACTTCCAGATCAAAGTCGGAGAAAGTGAAATCTCCACTGCCCGTCATATCTTCGACACCATCTGGCAGGTGGTACATCAGCCCGACTATAACCGTCAGACAGTCACTAGTCTCGTAGCAGCCATGATGCACCATTATGACGGAATATATCGCCAACACATAGATTTGCTCAAGGCATCACAAAGTCGAGAACAAACCATCTTCGATCGCTTTATATATCTTGTCAACCAACACGCTACTCACGAGCACCAAATCAGTTTCTATGCCGATAAGATGTGCCTCACAGAACGCTATCTCGGCACTATTATCCGTCAAGCCAGCGGCACCACTGCCAAAGAATGGATTGATCGCGCCCTCATCGAACACATTAAGATTGAACTGAAGCATACGGACAAGTCCATTGCCCAAATCTCCGATGAGATGGAGTTTCCTAATCCTGCCTTTTTCAGCAAGTTCTTTAAACGCCTTGCTGATAAGACGCCTTTGGAATACAGACTCTCAAAATGATTTCCCCTCGTACCATCGGTTCATGTAGTTCGACTGTCCCGTCACTTCCATCGCCATTGAAATCAGTCGTGTGCTGTCCTGGGTGCGGGCATCTTCTGCAGAGTTGGCGCGACCGCCACCGTTGGGTTTCTCCTCATGCATCGAAATTGAACGGTGTGAAGCCACCCACATGATGTCCCGCCTTCTTGCCGTTCACATACACATGGCAGTCATAGTTGACGGCACCAAAGTAGAGCAACGCACGACGGTCGCCCTGAGGCTGGTAGTCAAAGTACCGCTGGAACCAGACGGTACCCTCATAGAAGGACGGCCATCAACAAACTCTTATTTCCAGGAAGCACCTTGGCGAAGTATGAATTTGATGTTGGATTTCTTTGGCAGCTGAGGCTTGTCCCACTCACCACCGAGAATCTGGATGGTGACCTCAGTCTTTTTGGACGAGGCTTTTGCTGCTGCGACGGCATTGTCAAGCGACAGATACTGGCCACGACCCTTGCGGTCAACGGTGTAATCAGCATCAGTGCGATATTTCTTTAACACGGGAATTTCCTGACAGAGTGCATCAGCTAATAGGCGGGCCACTGTATGACCACCATAGATGCTATAGTGGGTATTGTCTTGCTTGCCCTTTGGCTCACTGGGTTCAGTGCCTGGCAGGAACCACATATGGAGTTTCTTCGAGGCCTCGGTGCCCAGTCCTTGCTCCAGGTCGTGGGTAATCTGGTTGGCATCAACGAAGTGTACATTCATTCGCTTGGCTACATCGCGAGGAGCCACCCGATAGAGTCCGTGGGTATCGATGAGCGAGTCGCCCTCTATCATCTTTACGCCATCCTTGAAAGTCTGCGTACGCAGTTTCTCGTCATCGTCAATCTCGGGAGCTTTAACGAAAAAGTTACGACGTACCACACAGTTCATCAGTACGGGGATGCCACCATGCTCTCGCGTTTCACGAACGAACTTAGCCAGATTGTAGTCGAAGGTAGAGCCCGGATCGGTGTGACGATCGGCCTTGGGTTTCTCGTCATTATGTCCAAACTGGATAATGACATAATCGCCGGGCTTCATGCTCTGCAGCACCTTGTCCCAATGGCCCTCGTTGATGAACGAGAGCGACGAGCGACCGTTCAGGGCGCGATTGTCCACACGGATGTTATCATCAAAATAACTCTGAAGCACCATGCCCCATCCGCGTTCCTGCTTGCCGCCAGAGATGTCTTTATTGGCAGCCGTTGAGTCGCCAATGATGAAAATAGTGGTAGTTTTGTCGGGTACTGCCGACGCGAACAGCAGCAATGCTGCTGTAACAAAAAGGAATCTGAATCGTTTCATATCTTTTAATGTTTAATCTTTAATGTACTCTTCCTTCAGCCATGACCAGCGCTCAGCGCAGCCCTTCATGATGTCCTCACGAATGGTATATATTTAAGGACGAGTATTCTTTAAGAATGTCCCTAATGTGTAGTTATGAGAATTGTTACAATAAAAAAATCCTCCATATCGAGGTGATACGGAGGAATCTTTTGTAATTATTTGACTAAATGTGCTTTCCCATCCAGGTAATAGGAATCAGTACCATGATGCCAAACGAACGTCCCATGTTGCAGATACCAGGTCCATCGGCATACTTAAGACGGCTCAGGTGCGACTGATAAGCACGGTTGGTGAGGTTGGTTGCCGAGAGATAAATGGAGGCTATGGTGCGACGGTGCCAACGTAGGTCTGTACCAGCAGTTAGATTCAGTAGCGTATAGGATGAAGTAGTGGTCTCCGTACCGTATGCGGTATGGGCATTGGTCTGTCGCAGATAGCACTCTACCCCCAGTGAAACAAAGGTATTGGTCAGCGTTCGGCCATCGCGGATAATATCATAACGCAGGTCGCTGTTCCAACGTGGAGCTGGCGTAAATGGCAGCCAGCGACTCTCTTCAGGCTGATTCAACTGTCGGGCATTGACATACGAGAAGGCGTTCTCAAAATGCAGCGCTTCTATGGGATGGATATCTACGGTAGCCTCGAACCCCAACAAGCGAGCCGTCCCCTGACGATACTGAAAACGATTGTCTGTGGCGTCACTCGTTAACTTTTCCAGAAAGATGTAGTTCTCGATGTGGTTGGCAAAGAGTGACAGCTGTGTAGAGATGATTTCCGACGAATAGTCGATACCGAAGTCCAACTGCCAACTATGTTCTGGAGACAACTGCTGATTGCCTATCTCATAGCGGAACGTGCCTTCGTGTTCGCCGTTGGAACCCAGTTCGCTGAGGTTTGGCGCGCGAAAGCCTTTCGACAGGTTCAGGCGCATGTTCAGTTTGGGTGTGACGTTATAGATGGCACCCACAGAACCTGTCAATCCCTGGAAGTTGCGTGTGAAGTCAGTGAAGCGCATTTCGCCTTCATCCTCCTGCTCGTAGCTGTGCAGACGTCGGATGTCGTAACGCAGTCCACCGCTCAGCGTCAAGTTGTTGAAATGGCGGGTGACGGAGGCAAAAACGCCTATGTCGAACAGGCGATAAGAAGGAATCAGATACTCCTCGCCCAGATTCTCAGAATACTGCCACATGCCTGAGAGCCCAGCAGCATACTGCCAATCGGTATCTGTAGCTTGCAGGTAGTGAACGTCATAATTGACGGTATGCAGACGGAAGTCCAGTCCCAGTTCATCGGCATTCTCAAATTCTCGACGACGATTTTGCTGATAGCCTACGACAGCCTTCAGCGAACCGTTGCCAATCAGGAACGAGTTGTCGAGCACGGCCTTGTAATGATCTATCTTTTGGAAAGCTTCCGAAGGCAACAACTGTCCGGTATCTTCATCGCGCTCTCCCTCTATCAAGCCAGGCTTCAGGTGGTAGTACGACAGTTTCAGGTGCGAGTAGCCCCAGCTACGATTGATACCCAACATACCCGTCAGGGCACGTTCGTGATACTGCGAGCCAGGCACGCGCCCGTCTAACTTGTTCTTGTATTCGCCAGCATCCTTCTCGCTCCAGCGCCAGTTCCACACCAAGCCTTTCTGATTGCCAGCAAAATCGACGGTATAGTCCCAGAGGTGGTTGTTCGTCTGGTATTCCGTCCCCACATTCAGTGCCATCTGTCCTTGCGGCATCACAGGTGTCTCGTGCAATACCAGCACACCTGCCATCGCATCGCTGCCATACATCAGTGTGGCCGGACCTTTCAGGATTTCCACCGAGTGAACGCTTTGAGCATCGACCTCTATGCCGTGTTCGTCGCCCCACTGCTGTCCTTCCTGGCGGATGCCATCGTTCACCGTCACAATGCGGTTGTAGCCTAAACCACGTATCACGGGCTTGGAGATGCCACCGCCCGTTGTAATCTGCGATACACCAGGCTGATGGGCTATCGCATCGATGAGATTACTGGATGGCGTGGCCTGCAACACACGTGGTGCTACTACCGATATAGGTGCTGGCGAATGGTCGGCACGTGTCGATCCCGTCAGTCCCGTCACCACCACTTCCTTCAGTGTGGCATTGTTCTCCTGCATCACGAAGTTACGTTCTGTCGTTGTGTGCAGGTCGATGGATTCTATGATGGTCAGGTGCCCCACGTAGGTTACTTGGATCGTTGTCTTCACCATAGGCAGGTCATTTACCGTGTAAAGTCCTTCGGCATTGGTGACTGTTCCCTGTTTTAACAGTGGAAAATAGATGCTTGCGCCTACAACGGGTTGTCCATCGATGGCATCGGTCACACGACCGTGTAGTACAACTTTCTTAGTTGTAGTATCTGCTGACGCTGGCACACACACGCATACCAACACCAGCAATATTGAAAATATTGTCTTCATGTTGTGTCTTATCATCTGATTTCATTAATAACAAAATATTAATCGCTAAAGTCAGGATAAGACAGGAGGTGCTCTTGGGGAATAGTGGCGGTAAGTTGCAAACTGCAGCTTCGCCGATGGTTCAACAATAGTACTGGAATAACTCAGAGAAATCACAGACAGTACAACAGTTGCTGCACCAAAAAATGGTACTGAAGCATATTGGCATAGCAAACAGTCGTGCAGATGGATGGTGTCGAGTGAAATATGGCCCTGATGTGCTATATGGTTGATACAGTCAGAGCATCCGCTACGAGCATCAATATTCTCATGGACATGAAGCGACGAAAAAAGAAGTATCGGCAGAAATACCGATAACAACAGCCATGCTGATATGCATCTTTTCGTCTTGATGTTCATAATCGGATGCAAAGGTACGAAAAAACCTCCATATCAGTGCGATACGGAGGAATCTTTTTTGATAAATTAGGAGATATGTCTTATAAGCTCTCTTGAAGTATTTCAGTGATGTCCTCTGGCTTTAGGTCCATATAACCAGCGGGATAGCAGATGGTACCTTCGGTGATGCCTGGAATCATATCCGGGGTAGCACCGATTTCGCTGATAGTGAGCGGCAAACCAATCTCCAGCATCCAATTCTTCAGGGCTTCGAGACCTGCTTCTGCAATCTGCTCATCAGTCATGCCATCACCCTTGATGTCCCAGACGTTCTTGGCGAAGCGCACGAACTTGGCGAGACCGGGCTGCATGGCGCGACGGTAGTAGGCCATCGAAACGGCTGCGAGAGCGTAGCCGTGAGGGGCGTGCGTCCAGGCACCTACAGAGTGGCCAATCATGTGTACCATCCAGTCCTGACGTTTGCCAAGACCGATGAGGGTGTTGAGTGCCCACGTTGCAGTCCACATGATGTTCGAGCGGGCTTCGTAGTCCTGCGGATTCTTTACGGCAATACGTGATGACGTGATAAGACTGCGCATCAATCCTTCAGAGAGATAATCGCTGGTGTTGTCGTCAAAATCTGAGAAGTACTGCTCCATGATGTGGTTCATGATGTCGTAGATGCCGGCCTTCATCTGGTTGTCGGGTACGGTCATCGTGAACTTCGGATTCAGTATCGAGAACTTCGGCATCAGGCGGTCGTCGAACACATGGCCCACCTTGAATGTATGCTCCGCATCGGTAATCACAGTACCGGCGTTCATCTCCGAACCAGTACCTGCCATCGTCAGGATGCAGCCCACGGGCAACAGCTTCTGGTCGGCATCGGGCTGTTCCTGCTTCAGCCAGAACTTATCCCAGTAGTCTCCGTCGTAGAACACCGAAGCAGCCACCGCCTTCGAGTAGTCGCAGACACTGCCGCCACCAAGGGCGAGAATCAGATCCACGTTATTCTCACGTGCAATCTTGATTCCCTCGCGCAGTTTCTCCAGCGTAGGGTTACTCATTACACCTGGATTCTCCACAATGGTCTTGCCAGCCTCGCGCAGGATGGCCACCACTTGGTCGTAGATGCCGTTGCGTTTCACACTGCCGCTGCCATAGTTAAGCAGTACGACGGGACCAAAACTATTCAACTCGTCCTTGAGATAGTTCAAAGACTCATCACCATAATAAAGCTTGGTGGGATTGTGGTACGAAAAATTTCCTAACATAGTAGTATCGTTTTATCTCCTAATAAACTTATTTCCTGTTTGTCTCCGTTATTTGCTGCGAAGATACAAAAAATCCTCCATATCGCAATGATACAGAGGAATCTTTTGTGATTATTTGACTAAATTTTCCATCCACGATATTCATGTCAGGCCACCATAGCTCTTAGCAGCCACCTGTAGAGCCTCTTCAGTCGTGTACTGTTGGTACAAGGTACAGCGGGTAACGATTGTTTGTGGCGAACACTGATTATCGTTCACACGAACCAGTGCCCAGCCCTTCAGGTCGTCTGCAAACTCTTCACCAACCAATGCGAAGTGTTCATCTACAATGGTCATCTCACTCCTCGACACCTCGCGTTTGCTGAATCGTACTCGTGGCAGAGAACCTTCTATTTTCTGTTCAGCAGTGTATAGCCACAGTTTCTCGTGAAAATAGCTCTCACCGTATGAAAGGTCGGTCATCAGAGCAGGAACACCATCCACTTCGCCCAGTTCCTGATGTAACGTACGCAGTGTGCCGTCGCTTACAGGTATGCCCGGCATCAGGAACGAGGCTTGTTCCATCAGTATCCTTTCCACGAACACCACTGGCAGACGGTTGGCCAACGATGCAAAATTCTGATAGGCGTTGCCTCGTTGCACCTTCGCCCTTCCTTCGCTGTACCTTCACTTCATGTCCATTATCTCCTCACTATTTGTTCATTACATGTTCAGTTATTTACTGAGCAAATACTGAACAGCTACTGGGCAAGTACTGCACAAATACTGAACAAAAATAGGGACTACTCCCTTGTTACACTATGGGTACAACGAGGCTAATTCGAACCTACTTTGGTGTAAATATACGAAAAATCTGCCACAGCTGGATGGATGCGGCAGATTTTTTGTGATTTATTACGATTTACGAAAGATATTTACTCTTGCAACTTAAACATTCCCGTGCGGATGCTGGGGATGACACCGCCGTCGATGAGCAGGTCGGTGCCGTTGATGAAGGTGGCGTGTTCGCCCAAGAGGAAGGATGCGGCATCGGCAATCTCGTCGCTGGTGGCAACGCGGCGGGCAGCCGAGGCATCGATCATGGCCTGATAACCGTCACAGTTGGCATTGAACTCGTCGTAGGCCAGAGGCGTGACGATGATGCCTGGCGAGATGGTATTGATACGCGCACGGCGCTCGCGCCAAGTGGTGGCGGCTGCTCGCTGAGCCTGCAGGTGGTTCACGCGCTTGGCAATCATGTAGGCCAGGCCGCTGTTCTGCATGGCCACGTTCTTAACGATGGGCAGTTCAGAAAGTTGCTCGGTGGCGGCGTTCACAATCTGCAGCTCATCCTCGTTGGGGATGGGGTACATGTAGGCGGCCTGACTCGAGATGATGAGTCCTGCGCCACCCTCGGCCATCACCCGCCCGAAGGCATCGACGGCATAGCCCGTGCCCACCATGTCGAGCGCGACGATGTGCTCCGGCGAGGCCTGGTTGGGCGATGCGCCTGCCGTGTCGATGAAGTACATCACGGGGCCAAGTTCAGCCGCACGTTTGGCGAAAGTCTCGATGCTCTCGCGTTCCAGAGCGTTCACCACGCAGGTCTCCACGTCATAGCCGCTACGGCGGAAATCGTCGCTCACACGCTCCAACGCCTTCTCGCTGATGTCGCCCAGCAGAATCTTCTTGCCTGCTGCAATGCGACGCACGATGGCTGTTCCCATACTACCGGCACCCAGCAGTGCCACTACCTGTTTCTTCTCGTTTCTGTCGAATACCATAACAATTTATATTTGAAGATTTACGATTTCTTTTAGTCGCTACGCTTTGTAAAAGCGCTAAAGCGAGTCCGATTTATTTCTCAATTTTGATATTTCACGCTGCAAAGGTACGACAAAAACGGCAACCTGTTGTTACCCAGATTGCCGTAAAACTTTCAAATATTACCGATGTTTCTTTTTTCACTCATCGTTTAATGCTTAGAAACTTGGTTCAGCCTCGCCACGAGCGTAAGTCGTCCAACCATCGCCGTCCTGCCAAAGCCCGGCAAAGCGCAGGGTGTTAGCATCGGCATAGTCGAAGAGGGCACTTGTGCTATAAGGCAGATAGGTCACGATGTCTGTCTCGTCGTACTCGCCATAGAGATTTAGGCGGTTCTCGCCCTCGCCCTTTTCGTTGCGTTCCCAAATCAGCGACCAAGTGCCCGTGAAATGTCCGTTTGGCTGCGAAAGATTCTTCCAGTCGGTGTACTGATTCTGGCCGTCAATGGTTACGACTTGCCGCGCCTGCCACTTGCGCAGTCCGCTGAGCGTCCCATCGGCATTGAACGTCAGCTGCTCGAATACGCGCTGCTTGTCGCCTATACGCTCGATGTGCCACGTGCCCACGATGAACGGCGTGTACTGCGCCCGCAGCTGCTCCGTCTTTTCGTGCGCCTCCGGGTCAGCCCATTGTGGCTCGTCGCTGCCGCAAGAGGCGAATGTCATGGCCACGAGCGCGATCAGTGCGGTGATGATTATCTTCTTATTCATTATCTACCATCCTTTAATCTGAAAGCACACTCCTATGTTAACTCCCAAACTATGAATCAACTTGCTACGGTAATCATTCCGACTGTTATCAAACGCATTAACCAGGTATGCTTCATCACACACAGAAGCTAACACCCCTATGTTCGGTGTAATATGCATCTTAATGCCGATGCTGGGTGAAATATATAAGCTGAACCCCTGCTTTTCTTTTGAGATAGAGTATTTTTCATTGGTTCCTACATTCTTTGCGTTGAACAGGGCGAATCCTCCAACACGCAGATTGGCAAAAGGCGAAAACCGATTGTCAAGAAAGAAATAGTGTGTGCTGATATAAACGGGAATAGCGGAAAACTGGTATTCTTTGTGATGGCTATATCCTATTCCTCCTCCAATACAGAACTGCTCATTGATGAATACTTCATGCAGATAGTTTGCAGAAACACAATTGTTTCCATATTCACCAATGCCTTGCCCAAAAGAAAAGTCAACGACATTCAGGCATCCTCCATTGGGATCAAAGGATGTCTGTCCTTGCCCCGTCATTGCTAAGAGGGCGAGCAGTGCGGTGATGATAGTTTTCTTGTTCATATTCTTTGTTTTTTTACGAATTCTGACCGCAAAGTTACAAAAAGGCACACAAATAAGCCCTCGGCAAGCCTGAAAATCGGGTGCCGAGAGTGAAAGTCTCAACTTAGGTTGAGAGTTCTTGAGAAAATGGCACACTTTGGCAAACGTTATATCCCTTTTGTTGTAATGATGAAGCAGGTAAAATCGTATCGCCAAAATGAGTGCCATTTTCTTAAAGCCTGTTCTTCTCAGAATTACCGGCACCAGTGCCTTTATACTTCGATGGGGTGACATTGAAGCGGTAACGCAGGGAGAGCTGGATGCAACGAGAGTCGTGGTCCTCCATCTTACGGTACATCATCCTATTGCTGTAAAGCATGACATGGTTGATGCCTCCATTGAAGAGGTCGTTGCCTGTCAATTTGACATTGAGTCGGCGCTTGCAGAAGTCCTTGCTGACGCTGAGCGAGAGCATGGGATTAGTGCAGTCAACCCAAATGTTCGAGCCAGTATTGCCCTGAGTGTGCATATTGAAGTCAGCCTGTAATAGCCAGTCGTGAGGCAGTGTGACGATGTTGCCCAGTTGTAAGGTCAGCATCGGATGGCTGAAACTCTTCTCCTGACCATTGAACAATGACTTGAGCCAAGGTTTCATCAGCGACACGTTATATTGTGGTGTCCATGTTATCCCGTCGTCCAATTTGACGTTCTTCTGTGCACCAAGCGTGACGGTGAGCCAGTCGGCATGATCGTAGTTCAAGTAGGTTACGAAATTCACCTTCGAGTCTTCTTCCAAACTGCCTGCCGTATAAAGGATAGGATCAACACAATGGGAGAAGTTGGTCATCAGATAGAGCCACTTCCACATCACCATTGCGTTCAGGTTGTGGTACTTGACGGGTTTCAGATAGGGATTGCCCGTCTGCCGGTTCAAGCGATTCTCATAGGTGACATCGCTACTCAACTGCCAATATGAAGGACGTGTTGTCCGCTTTGCGTAGCTGAAAGAAAGCTGGAGATTCTTTGCTGATGTAGAAACAGAAAAGGACGGGAAAAGGTCGTTGTAGGTACGGCATTGATCGTCACGACGAATACCATTGACATAATATTCAGATTCTACATGCTCGTAACGCAGACCTGCGGACAGTTGGAAGCGTCCCAAACGCTGGCGTAGTTCCATGAAGGGAGCAATATTGCTTTCATGCTGTTCATTATTGCTGTTGGCAATGTATCCCTCCTGATTGTCGAATCTGCTGCGCCAGCGCGTATTGGTGTATTCCTCGCCGACTTCTATCTGGCCCTTCCACAGCGGATGGGTGACGAAAAGCTTCTCGGCAAACATCTTACTGCGCGTCTGGCTCTCAGTGTTCACATCGCGGTCATCGTACTCGGCGCTAAGTTCCTGCTGCTGGTTGATGCTCCGTTGCTTGCGGGAAGTGTAGTCAGCGTTGAAGTTGATGCTGAGTTGTCCCACCTTGCCCGTGTAGTAGAGATTGATCTGATGCGTGGGGGTGTTCTTGTCACGACGGACGCTGCTGTTTTGCAGGTGGTCGTATGGCATACCGTCGGCTAGCAGATCATCATCATACTCGCTGGTGGTCTTCACATAGTCGTAGGTATTCTGGTAGAATCCACCGAATGAGTGGTTATCATTGATCTGGTAGTTAAAGCCGAATCGCCCTTCTAAGAAAGAATTGCGAACATTATTCTTTTGCTTATTGTTAATTACCCACAGTGTATCAGCAAAGATAGTCTGTTCGAACTCTCCCAGGCTTTTTCTTCTGTTATATGCCCCGAAGAGGTTGGCGAAAAGTTCCAGTCCACCCGTCCGATATGTCAGATTGATTCTCTCATTATTGGCATAACCACGCCCACAGCGAGACCACGATGACAATTCCACACCCAGACCTTCACCTGCTGCCCGTTTGGTGCGGATAATGATGACAGCATTAACCGAAGCATCATAGCGAGCACCTGGGTTCTGGATGACCTCCACACTGCGAATAAAATCCGACTGAATATTTCTTAGTTCATTCAAGTCTGTCAGTTTGCGGTTGTTCAAATAGATAAGCGGTGCCCCTTTGCCTAAAATTTCAAAGCCCTCGCCGCGCTTGGCAATCATCGGCACGCGCGTAAGCACATCCTCGGCGGTACCCATCCGCTCCATCACTGTTCCCTCCACGTTCATCATCAATGAATTGCCCTGCAATACAACCTTGGGGCGCTCGCCTTGCACCACCACACCGTTCAGCGTATAGTTGTCAGGCTGCATCCGTATAGTACCCACTGAGGGCTGACTGCAGAGCCGATAGATGGTCTTGTAACCGACGTATGAGATACGAGCGAGAACCGTGGGCTGTTCGTATGGAACAGCGAAGTAGCCGCTTTCGTTGCTAACGCCACCACTAAGCAACGCGGAGTCAGTGGGATTGAGGATGGCAACATTAGCGTATGCCACAGGCACGCCCTGTTCATCAATGATGGTGCCTGTCAGGTGGCGGTCGGTCTTGTGAGTACACTCCACGTAGATTTCGTGGTCATCTGAATTTGCGGTCATGCGGATGGGATAGAAGCCTATCATTTGCTGGATAGCATCGGGCAGATTCTTATTCTTGATGATGGCGGTGGTGCGGAAGTCTTCCAATTCGTTGTAGAGGAAGTTGATGACGTATTCCGATTGCTCGTTGTTCAACTGGAGTAGTGCCTCGCTGAGCGACACATTATTATATATATGGCTGATGCGCTGTGCGAAGGTGTCATGTGGCAAGCAGAGGATGCAAGCCATGAGCGTTAAAATATATAGCTTGCGTCTCATCTTACTACCAGCGTTTTGTCCTCGATGCCGATGTTCACAGCTTCGAAGGTGTTCAACTTTTCTACGACACGCGTAAGGCTGTCTTCGCGCTTCCAGACAAAATGGAAACGAAGCTGACGGGCCGCGTCATTCTCAAATTTCACCCCGACCCCGTGGGCTGTGGCAATAGCTGTGAGCACTGAGTCGAGTGGCACATTATTGAAGATGTAAGGCTCGGTGGGGATTGTGTCGGTCTTGACTGTATCAGCTGGCAGGGAAGTAATTGGCTCGATGTTGGTCGCTTGCTCAGTTGTGGGCAATTGCGGCTTAGGCGTGCTGATGTTGCGCACTATTTGGATGGCAGCAAAGGCAATGCCCGAAGCCAAGAGTACGCCGATGAAGGATGCCGCAATCTTGTGGGTCGCGAGGTGTAAAGCGAAGCGAGGCTTTTGTCCTCCTTCTTCGAGGGCATCCAGACTCTCTGCATGGCTGGCTGCAAACTTTTCCCATTCAGCATCCACGTCTGGGGTGTCGTTTTTAATCACATCATGCTTGAAGGCACGCTTAGCAAAGCCAAGCTGCTGTACGAGCTGGTGCATCTCGTCGTCTTCGAGTATCTGCTGCAACTGCTCATTGGTCAGTTGCTCGGGGTGGTCTTGTAATTCCAGAAGCCACTCTATACGCTTTTCTTCGGTCATCATATTGCTTTTGAGTTTGAATTGAAATACTTTCTGATTTTCTCCACCGACTGCTTCAGGTGGGTGTGGACGGTCTGGCGGCTGACGCTCAGTGCTTCGGCCACCTCCTGACAGGTCATTTCTCGTAGATAACGCAATCGGAATACTTCCTGCTCCAATGGTGACAGGTTGTCTCGCACGTAGTACATCAGTTCCTTCATCTGCATTTGCTCTTCCACTGTATTGTCGCTGACAAGTGCATCAGTGTCCTCAGTAAGCAGGCGTGCAAATCGTTCTTGCACCTGTTTGTGCTGCAATACATTCAGACAGCGATGATGCACGCTCGCCAATAGGAACGCTTTTGCGTTGTCTGCTCTCATCACTACCTTGCCGCCGAGCAGACAGGCGAACACATCGCTCACCACGTCCTTGCTCTCCGCCTCGTCGAAAAGCAGCGTGAGTGCCAGATGATACATCTGCGTGTAATGTGTCTTGAACAGACTTTCAATTTCTTTTCGTGTCATACACTTATAATACAGTTCAGACGAAGGAAATGTAAAGCGTAAATGCGATTATTTACTAGTTCAAACTCAAATTTTGCTTGTGAAGTTACAAAAAGGCGCACAAATAAACCCTCGGCAAGCCCGAAAATCGGGTGTCGAGGGTGAAAGTCTCAACTTAGGTTGAGAGTTTTTGCTGTTTTTGACTATTTTCTGCCGTCAAACGTGATGTCGCGGCGAATCTTGCTGATGGTGTTGGGATGGACGTTGAGGAACGAGGCGATGTCCTGCAAGTCGAG
>CAMJDL010000076.1 GCA_946404405.1 uncultured Prevotella sp. | reverse complement strand
TGTCCTGAGATAAAGATTCTTGCTGATAAAGTGATGCCTGATCATCATCACATGGTACTACAGGTACAGCGGACGATGCCCCGTAGCATCAGAGAGGTGGTACGCGGATATATGCAAGGTTGCAAGGGAGAGGCGCGTAAGCTGGGGTTTACAGAGAACCTTTATGATGCGCCGCCATTCTACCGTGTGTTGACGCACAAGGGGCAGCTACATGCCATGATAGAATATGTGAAAGCCAACACAGAGCGTGCGTGGCAGCGTAGACAGAATCCTGAACTTTTTCGTATGCATCGCAAGACGGAAGTGTGTGGGTTGCAGTTCACTTCAATGGGTAACCATTTCTTGTTGGACTGGCCTGACAGACAACTGGTGGAGATGAGCCGTAGTGCCAGCGAAGAACAGATAGCGGAGCGACAGAAAGAGGTAATGGGGGCAGCCCATAATGGTGCGGTGACCTATACGGCGGCGATTAGCAAAGGTGAGCAGAAGATTGCCAGAACGGTGCGTGAGCATGGATTTCCCTTGGTGGTACTACTGAACGAAGGCTTTCCGGCAGAGGGGTCGCCTCAAGAGCGTTTCTACAAACCTGGCTGGACATATTTCGAGGCTTGCTCAAAGGGTAAGTTGTTGCTGATGGAGCCAGATAAGAGTGCTTTTGTTAATCCTGTAATAAGGACGGCTGTTGAAGAAACATTGCGGCAGAAGGCAGAGGCAAGGCATTACGCCTATACAGATATTCCTGTGGAAACGCAACGATACAGATTTGTGGCCCTGAATGAGATGGGGCGGATGTTGGTTGAACGGTGATGAAACAAGGAGGTGCGGATGTAATCCGCATAAAACAAACGGGACATAAATTCTGAGTTATGAAACGCAAGATATATGTAGCCAGTAGTTGGCGAAACGAGTACTATCCAGATTTGATGGTCAAGTTGAGGGAGGCTGGACATGATGTTTATGACTTCCGCAATCCTCCATCGGGTGACCCTGGATTTAAATGGAGCAGCGTGAGCGAGGACTATATGGAATGGACTCCTCAACAGTATCGTGACATGCTTCAGCATCCTAAGGCTGAGCGTCAGTTCCACAACGATATTGAGGCGATGGAAGCTTGCGACACATGTGTATTGGTGCTGCCTTGCGGCAGAAGTGCCCATACAGAAGCAGGATGGTTTGCAGGCAGAGGTAAACTAACGATCGCCTATATTCCTGAAAGGCAGGAGCCTGAACTGATGTATAAGCTGTTCAACAAGGTTTGTTGCTCGATAGAAGAGCTAATTGAAGCTTTGAAATAATATGGATAAACTCTCTGCAGAACAACGGCACAGAAATATGGCGGCGATCCATTCGAAGGATACGAAGCCTGAGATGATTGTGCGTCGTGGACTGTGGAAGAGAGGTTTTCGTTATAGGCTTAATCATAAGCGGTTGCCTGGACATCCCGATTTGGTGCTGAGGAAATACAGAACGTGCATCTTTGTGAATGGGTGCTTCTGGCACGGACACAATGTGGCGTTGCCACAGATGTCTGAGGGAAGAAGTAAGATGGAAGATGTAATTGAAAACTCGGAGTGCTGTAAGATTCCGAAGACAAACAGGGAATTCTGGGTGGCGAAGATTTGCAGGAACAAGGAACGCGACAAGGAGGAACAGAAGAAACTAGCGGCAATGGGTTGGCATTGTATCACCGTATGGGAATGCGAGTTAAAGCCATCGAAGCGAGAAGAAACACTGGAGTCAATCGCATTCACCCTGAACCACATTTGGCTGCAAGATCATGGGGCGAAAACCATCCCATATCCGAAGTTTGATGAAGAAGATATGCAAATGCCGATGGCAGCGGAACCTTAAATATATTTTTGGACAGCAGGAATTCAGAACCGTCCCCAATTTTTATGGGTTTCGTTTCTTTTTTGATTCTATATTTCATGTTTTCTGGAATTTTGGTGCGAAGGTAAGCATTTTTCTAGAAAATTGCAAGAAAAAAATGAAATAATTGAAATATGAATATCTGATTAAGCAAATTTTTATTATCATTATTTCTAAAATACTAAAACTTACTGACATCCGACATAATTTTATACTATATTGTTATATCACAGTCAATTATTATTTTTCATACTGACATCATACCGACATAAAACCGACACTATACTGGCATAGAACCGACATGTCTATCATATTATAGCTCGCAATGACGCTATAGTAAGGTAGCAGAATAAGTACTTATGGATTACTAGCCAGTAGTCATATAGTAGTTGATTAATTCTCTAGAGAATCGGAGCGTTTGATTACTACTTATGACTAACGACATTATGGTTAAGCGTTCAATTCTCTAGAGAATTATGAAGGAAGTCATAGACCTATTTCTTTAAAGCTTATACCTTTATGATTGCGAGTATACTGTAAAGCCATTAAGATGTTAGTATATCAGCATTATGACTGGTTATTGTCTGGCTTATGATGGTTTGATGTCGGTTTTGTGTCAGTATAATGTCGGTTTTATGTCGGTTGTATGTCAGTATAGGATTAAGTAACTTGCTGACTTACATCTAAATATTCAGAAATTGTGTCGGATGTCAGTATCTTTTGCGAAAATCCTCATACCTTTGCATCAGAAATCCCCCCTTGTATGATAAATACTTGGGTCAAGCCTCCGAAAGGGGGCTTTATTTCTAATAATAACCCATAGTGTAGGCAAGGGGTTCACAAGTAGTAGGCAAGGGGTTCGCAAGCTCAAGCAAGCTATTAATACTTGCCAACACCTTGCCAACACCTTGCTTAGAGCGAGAGAAGAACGACGCAACTATAATAATAGAAAAGGAGTCCCAGCGGACTCCTTTTCTCTTTTTAACGTATCGTTGTTATTTACGGGTAATCGTGAATGTATTGAAGTACGTGCTCTTACCTGTGGCACGGAATGCATAGAACGTAGTTTGACCGCAAATACCATCATTAGCCTTTACAGTATATTCAGGAGCATTTGTCCATGCCTGTGACTGAGCTGTTGGCAAAATGATAGAGGTTGTTGTTTCATTGGGTCTTGTGTCTGATGCTGCAAAGAACAGGCCAAGGTCAGTATCTGTTCTTGACTGCATGCGAACACTGATGATGTCGCCAGCTTCAAGAGCCTTGTCAAGAACGATTTTGAAGAAGGTGTTGTTATTAGTGCACTGGAATGCAACTTCTCCTCCTTGATTCTTAATCATTGCTTTGGCATCTGTCTGCTGGTTAATGGCAAACAGTTTGCCACCTGCTATCATTGCAAGGTCACTGGAAATTTCAGTCTCTGCACTTGCAGGAGCATCCCATGCTTTAGTAGGAGTGGCAGCGAATATGCTTGCTGTTTGGGCTGCTGCTCCTGGTACGTCGAAGGCCTTGGTCTTCAAAACAGTCAGCTTGGGGAATGCGGTGGAAGTCATTTCGACAACTACGCCCTTAGCATCCTTCAGGAAGGTGATCTTACCATTCTCGATGGTATAGTCCTTACCAGCCTCAAGAGCTGCATCGCCAGCCTTAACGGTGAAGACGGTGGCAACTTCCTCTGTCAGCTCACCCTGTGCCTTAGCCTGTGCAGAGAGATCGAGAACGTACTCATTTGGAGTAACCTCCATTTCAGCCTGTGGATTGTAGGTGAACTTCTTGATCTTTGAATCTGTGTTCAAACCAGCGGGCTTAGTGGGGAGGGTAGCGATAGTCAGATTGTTGTTCTCCAGTTTGCAAGATGCGGTGCAGTCAACGAGACTGACCTTGGTCAGCTTGTTGTTGTTGGCCTGGAAGTTCTTGACACTGACGGGAACAGTTAACTCTGTGAGCTGGTTGCCGTCCAGGTAGAGGTTTGCACCCTTGGTCAGCTTGGAGAGGTCGACAGCCTTCAGTTTGTTGTTGTTCAGATAAATATCCTTAAAACTCTTAACCTTTGTCAGGTCGATGCTCTCGAGCTGATTGTTCTGAAGATTGATGAAAGTCAATGCAGCTCCTTCTGGCAAGATAACCTCGGTCAGAGCATTGTACTGGGCATAGAGATTGGTCAACTTGGTGTTCTTGCTCAGGTCGAGCTTGGCCAGCTTACCAGGCTTATCAGCACTTGCACCCATCAAGTTCAGCTGTTCCAGATTGGTGTTCTTTGTCAGGTCGATGCTTGCCAATACGCTTTCAAAGGTCGATGCCGAGTTGTTGTTGATGGTCAGATTACGCAACTTGGCATTGTTGGAAACATTGACAGACTGTACTGAACCCTGTGAGAAGCTGAAAATCTCCAGATCGTCAAGACCTGTCAGGTCGATAGCGTCAACAGCAACCTTGCTGAGGTTGAGCTGGACTACTTTCTTCATTTTCTCCTGATCGAACGATGTAGGTATAGCGCTGCCTGAAGCAACAACATACCACAGGTCACTCTTACCATAGACTACGATGAGGCCGTTGCCGGCAACGGTACCTTTGAACTCGGTGGCACTCTTGTGGGTTGTGCCTTCCTTGGTCTTACCATCCTCGCCTAACAGTCCGCCATTCTGATAGCATACGGTATCCACCTGAATCTTGCCGTCGCCAAAGTCGACACCATAGATATCGAAATTATCGTAGACACCCAATTTTAGAGAAACCTCGCTGCCTACTTCTCCTTTGAACGTTGCAACGACGTATGTCTCATGGCTGTTGCCGTTATCATTTTTCATGCTTTTTTTGACTGTACTACCAGCATGTGCCCAGCGACAGGTTGCAGGTACAGTGACTGATACAAAAGGTGAGGCGCTGATAGGTGTCAGCGTCTATGTCAAGAACGGGTTGCATCGGACGGTAACGGATATCAATGGTCACTTTAAGATTCAGATAGACAGCGAGGATGCTGTGCTGCTGTTCCGCTATGTGGGTATGGAACCCTACCAGACGGCAGTTAAGGGACAGAAGACGCTGAAGGTCGTGATGAACGACATGTCGACGCAGCTGGCTGAGGCTGTGGTGGTATCGACGGGCTACCAGAAACTGAGTCGTGAGCGTTCGACGGCAGCTTTTGGTTTTGTGGACTCTACGAAGCTGAACCGTATCATGCACAAGGACCTGCTCTCGGCCCTGGAAGGTCAGGTGGCAGGACTTCGCATGGATGTCAATCCCAATACCGGTGAGGGCTCACCCATTTTGCGTGGCATAGGCACGTTTTCCAGCAATGTCGGTACACAACCACTCATTGTGGTCGACGATATGGCCACCAGTATGACCCTGAACGAAATCAATCCTTACAATGTGGAGTCTATCACGGTACTGAAGGATGCAGCTGCCGCCTCGATTTATGGTGCATTGGCAGCCAATGGCGTCATTGTGGTGACGACGAAGCAAGGTAAGACGGGCAAGACGACGGTCAACGTGAATGCCGATTGGTATATCTCGTCCAAGCCAAATTTCGATGCGATGCACTATGCCTCGACGAGCGACATCATTGACTACGAGACCAATGTCTACAATGCCCGTGTGCAGAACAGCGGCAATGTCAGGACACTCTTCGACAGCTATGGCAATAACTACTATTCACCACTCTATCAGCTGTATCGTGACCAGTCTGAAGGACGGCTGACGCAGGAACAGGTATACCAGACACTGGCGCAGTGGCGCAAGAACGACTTCTACGAGCAGTATCGTGATAATGCGTGGCGTACGGCAGTCACCCAGCGTTACAATATCTCGCTGTCGCAAGCTTCCCAGCAGTCGAGCCACTATGCCTCGTTCAACTATGAACATGACAAAAACCGTGCTTTGAACGACTATAGCGACAATTTCTCTATTTATGTGAAGAGCAGCTATAAGATTGCCAAATGGCTAACCGCCAAGGTGGGTGTCGATGCGCGCTTCAACAGCAGCACGCGTCCTGACGGTTCATACACTAATTATACCATGCAGGAACGCTATGCCTCGATGCTTGATGCCGATGGCAACCGTGTCCGTTCACCCTATGTCAACGTCAGTGGCTATGTGGGTAGTTCCTTAAACCTTTCTGCCATCCGTGAGGCTGAGGCTACTGGTAATGAATACCTGATGCCTTTCTCGTTCAACGTTTTGGAGTCGCTGGACGAGAGTCTGACCAAGTCGCGTAACGTGCGCCTGCGTCCTTTTATTAATTTAGAGGCCAAATTCCTGAAGTGGTTCAAATATAACGTCATGTTCCAATACGAGTGGAGTCAGAACCGCAGCGAGGTGTACGACGAGCCCACTACCTACCAGATGCGCTTGTCGCACAATGCCTTCATCAATCAGAGTGGCGAGAGCTTGCTGCCCGAAGGTGGACGATATATGCAACAGACCAACAACGCCTATCGCTATACGTTCCGCAATCAGTTGAACTTCGACAAGAGTTTTTTGCGTGACCATTATGTCAATGCCATTATGGGTTTGGAATTCCGTGAGAACCGGTCGCCACGCATCATCCAGCAGCTGATGTACGGTTACAACGACCAGGCGCTGACATCGGTACGCATGGATTGGAACAGCATCTATAATACGGGCTGGGAGAGTCTGGTGTACAATGGAACACAGCGCTATATGGGACTGAGCACGTCGCAGAGCGAGACTTTCCATCGCTATGCCTCGTTCTATGCCAACGTAGGCTATGACTACAAACATCGTTATAATTTCACTGCCAGTATCCGTTGGGATGAGGCCGACCTCTTTGGACTCGATACGAAAGATCAGCACCATCCGCTGTGGTCTATCGGTGGTGGCTGGAACGTGTCTGAAGAGCAGTTTATGAAAGGTATCTCATGGCTCGACTTCCTGAAGCTGCGTATGACGTATGGTGTAAATGGTAACGTAGACCAGTCATCGACCACCTACTTTGTGGCCCGCTATAAGACACAGAGCGCTGATCCCACCAATACGCAGTACCTGAATTATTCGGACGATAACCTGCCCAACCCAAAGTTGCGCTGGGAAAAGACGTCGACGTTCAATATTGGTGTCGACTTCCGTGTGCTGAACAATCTGCTAAGCGGCTCGATAGAGTATTACAGCCGTGTGGGCGACGACCTGTTGGTACGAAAGTATCTGGACTCAACGCTGGGTGCTACACAGCGTGTCATCAACAATGGCAAGATGCGTAACTCGGGTCTGGAAATGAGTCTTAATGCCAACATCATCCGCAAAAAGGACTGGAACTTCTCGGCAGGTCTGAATATCGCATGGAACAAGAATAAGATGTTGCGTGTAGACCATGCCTCGACGGATGTAGCCTCAAACTTCATTACGGCGCCTTCAAACTACTTCATCGAGGGAACAGGTTACAATACGTTGTGGGCCTACCGCCTGAGTCGGGTGGTGAACGGCTACCCCGTCATTTTGGATGCTGACGGCAATGAAATGGCGACGTTTGACGAGAATGGCAATCCTACCAGTGTTACCACATCGTCGACGCTGAAGGGCACCGATGCGCTGGTCAATATGGGCAGTCTTACTCCAATCTACAACGGCTCCCTGTCGTTGAACCTGCGTTGGCGTGAATTGGAACTGAACACGTTGTTCGTCTTTGCTGGCGGTAACAAGCTGCGTATGGACGTTACGGATATGAATTCGTATCAGATGACTACCGACCACATCAACGACCATACGGTAAAGCATTTCTATGAGATACCTACCGACATTCAGCAGTATGCTGGCACCTTCTCGGAGTGGTGGCGATACTGTGACGCTCAGGTGAAGCCTGCTGACTATATCAAGATGCGTAGCATCAATCTGAGCTATCATCTGCCTGAGGCCATCACAAAGAAGATCGGTATTGGACAGACACGACTGACACTGCAGGTAAACAACCTGTTCTACTGGTCGGCAGCCGGTCACGACATCGATCCTGAGTCGTACTCCCTGAACTCGGCATCACGTACATTATTGCAGCCTAAGACGTTCAGTATTGGATTCAGCACTTCATTCTAATTGAAAATTGAGAATTATGATTAGTAAGATATACAAACGAATGGTAATGTGGATGTGCGCAGCACTTTTCACTTTTCACTTTTTACTTTTCACTAGCATGATGCTGGCATCATGCGACTCCTATATCGATATCACACCGAAAGGAGCCATCACGGTAGATTCGGCATATCAGTACTATGAATTGGTGGTGAATCCAATGCGTAGCTACTATCCGTCGTCTTATGCCTTGCTGAGTGATGACCTTTGGGCTCGCGAGGCTAACATTCTGGGTTATGAGAGTCAGACGATGGACGGCATCAATTTCACGTTCAATGAGGCTGCTGACCGAACTATCATGAGCGATAATAACCTCTATGAGAATATGTATAGCAACATACTTCGCTCGAACCTGATTATCGATAATATTGATAAAGCTCAAGGCTCTCAATCTGTTAAGACGCTGGCCAAGGCAGAGGCACGTACCTTCCGCGCCTTCGACCACTTTCTGGCTGTCAACACATTTGCTAAGGCCTATGACCCTGCTACAGCCGAGACTGATGGTGGCGTGTGCATCATGGAACACTATGACTTGGAGGCTACTCCTGCGAAGTCGACAGTGGCTCAGGTTTACAACTTCATCATCCGTGAATTGGAGGAGTCTGTGGACTTTCTAGAAGAAAAACCTGCCAACATCTACCATCCCAATAAGGCTTACGGCTATGGATTGCTGGCACAGGTCTATCTGTTCCATCGTGATTGGCAGAAAGCCAAGGACGCAGCCGAGAAGTCGCTCGGCCTGAATGCGTCGTTGGTGGACTATAACATCATTAAGAATGCCGGTGGTGTGGCGCGTTGCAAGGACTATAACCGTGACAATAATCCTGAAGTGCTGAGCTACATGTGGATGGCGTCGGGCTGGACTAACGAACAGGTGGCACTCTACTATTACGGTATGATCAGTCCAGAGCTGAAGGGCTTGTTCGAGAGCAACGACCTGCGCTACAGTCTCTTCCTGCGCGATACGGGTACCAGCATTACTCAATGGTTTGACACAGGCTCTGGCGCTGCCATTTGGACACCTGCCAACACATCTGAGCGTTTCACTTATATGACGGTGGGTATGCGTACGGCTGAGGTGTACTTAATAGCTGCTGAGGCCAATGCCCGTCTGAACAATCTGTCGGAGGCTGCCAGCTATGTGAACCGTCTGCGTGCCAAGCGACTGAGCGGCACTAATACTGACATCACTGTACCAGCATCGCAGGTAGACATAATGAAGACCATTATTACAGAGCGTCGTAAGGAACTGCTGTTTGGCTTCCACCGCTTCTTTGACTTGAAGCGCTTCAATTTGGAGCCGGAGTATCAGAAGACCATAACCCGTGTGTTCCCAGTGGTGAACATCAGTGAGACGCATCCGCAGAAGACCTATACCTTGCGTCCTGATTCAAGGATGTATATCATCCCGTTCCCACATTCGGCTCGTGACAAGAACCCGAACCTAACTCTGAACACGGACGAGAAGAATTAAGAAATAAGAAATAAAAAATAAGTATTAATATGAAGAAGATTTATTCTACACTGCTGTTGGCCTGCATGAGCCTGACAGCCTTTGCCCAAGAGCAAAACGACACGACGTATGTCATGTTCGATTTTAACTTGAATCCGTGGAACTATCCCGTGTCTACAGCAGAAAAAGGATGGGGACCCGATTACGACGACCTGACGGGTGCCATCTTCAAGGATACTGAGTTTACGTGGCCCATAGCAGAAGGTTCTGACAAACTGGTGACTGTAACCCTCTATCCGCCTACAGACTGGGACGAGTACAACCCTGACCGTCCTGCTATGCTGTGTCGCCGTACCTGCGTGAATGCTGGCATTGAAACTGTAAGTGGTGAGGATTCCATTATGACCATGCTGTTCACCAAGCCTGGCTATACCATGCGTTTCAAGGCACCAAAGGGCTACATGTTTGGTAAGATGCTGTTTTATGACTATCGTGAGCCCTATTTTCTGATCGATACTGAGGAAAAATTGGCACGCGAATATCAAGGCTCCGTCTTTTATGATACTCATAAGATATGGATTCCTACCACGCCAAAGGTGAATTCGAATAATTTGAATTGCTGGGAAGGTGACGAAGCAAACATTCTTTTCAATAATGCAGGTTATTTCAAGGGCAACTTCATGAAGATAGACATGCGTTTAGTGAAAGGTGAACCCTCAGCCATCAAGACAATTCTCCCTTCTTCTTCCCTCCTCGCTCCTCCAACCTACACCCTCGACGGACGCACTGTGAAGGGTAATGGTCTGAGTAAGGGCATCTACATTATGAATGGTAAAAAACATGTTGTGAAATGAAATTAAAAAAGATTCTGCTTGCAGTGCTCTTCCTCGGAATAGGGGAAGGGGTTGCTAATTCTGCCATAAAGGATACTGTACAGGCGGACACCGTGAAGGTGGCTGATGCCGCAAAGGCTGCGGCAAAGAAGAAAAAGCATGAATGCTGTGAGGACACCACAGTGACAGACCATAAAGACCCCTACCATAAACTGATCAAGGAGGGTGGTTCTATGCGTGAGGGCCTCTTCACCGTGCGCCATATCAAGGACGACTGGTATTTGGAGGTACCCGATTCGCTGTTGAATCGGCTGATGCTGGCAGTGACACGCTTCGCTAGTGTACCACAGGGCTTCAAGATGCTGAGTGGTGAGGAGGTGAACCATTCCGCCATCTATCTGGAGCAACATGGCTCGAAAACCATTCTGATGCGTGAGTATGTGCGATCGGCCTTTGCCAACGAGAAAGATAAGATTGCTGATAATCTGGAACGTTCTGTGGCCGACCCCATTGTGTACAAGTTTGACGTTATTGGACGTAATCCCCAAAACAAGTATCAGCTTATTAATATCACCAAGTGGTTGGCCAGCGACAACAAAATAACCAGTTTCAGCGCCAGCGACCGTACCGTGGTTGGCGTGGGTAACGTACAGGCAGACCGTTCGTTTGTAGATACCATCAAGACCTATCCCATCAATCTTGAGATTCAGACGCTGCGCACCTATGCGATGACGTCGGGCAAGGCACCTGCATCAAGGGCTGGCTCTGCTACCGTGGGCCTTACTACCTCGTTGGTGTTGTTGCCCAGTGAACCCATGAGACCTCGCTTGGCTGATGAGCGCGTGGGCTTCTTTAATACTAAGATTACTCAGTATACTGACGACGATATTCCTGAACATGAGGCCTTTATCTCGCGTTATCGTCTGGAGCCCAAGAACCTGAAAGCCTACAAGGCTGGTAAGCTGGTGGAACCCAAGAAACAAATCGTGTTCTATATCGATCCTGCTACGCCCAAGAAGTGGGTAAAGTATCTGAAGATGGGTATTGATGACTGGAACGTTGCCTTCGAGGCAGCAGGTTTTAAGAATGCCATTGTGGCCAAGGACTGGCCTAACGACAGCACGATGTCGATGGACGATGCCCGCTACTCTGTATTGCGCTATCTGCCGTCAGAGACGGAGAATGCCTATGGTCCGCGTATCGTCGATCCTCGTTCAGGTGAGATTATAGAAGCCCATATCTGTTGGTATCACAGCGTCATCAATCTGCTGAAGAAATGGTATATGACGCAGTGCGGTCCCTTGGACAAACGTGGACAGTCGATGGACTTCCCTGACGAACTGATGGGACAACTCATCCGCTTTGTGTCGTCACATGAGGTGGGTCACTCCCTCGGATTGCGCCATAACATGATAGCCTCGCAGGCCACTCCTGTTGAAAAGTTGCGCGACAAGGCATGGGTCGAGAAAAACGGTCATACTGCCAGTATTATGGACTATGCCCGTTTCAACTATGTAGCACAGCCTGAGGATAAGATAGGCGAGAAGGGACTTTTCCCACGCATCAATGACTACGACAAATGGGCTATCCGTTGGGGCTATCAGTATCGTCCTGAGTTTAAAGATGCCTATCAAGAGAAGAAAACGCTGCGTGCTGAGACTACCAAGACGTTGGAAGGCAACCGACGCCTGTGGTGGAGTGGTGACGAGGGTAAGAGTCAGGATCCACGCTCACAGACGGAAGACTTGGGCGACAACCAGATGCGTGCCAACGAATACGGTATCAAGAACCTGAAGCGTGTGGTCCAGAATCTGGAGAAGTGGACGGCACAGCCTGACTATCAGTATGACGACCTGAACACAATGCATCGCGCCACACGTTCGCAGTTCCAGAAATATGTCAACCATGTCCAGCGTTACCTTGGTGGCAAGTACACCAACAATGCACCAGGACAGCCTGCTCAGGCCTATCTGCCTCGCGAATTACAACAGGAAGCCATTCAGTGGCTGGGACGTCATGTTTTGGATGCACCGATGTGGCTGTATCCTTCTGGCATAGTATCAAAGCTGGGATTGGATGCTGCCGATGAGATTCGTAGTCGTCAGCAGACCTTGATAGCCATGCTGTTGGCTCCTGGATTGCTTACGAATATGCATAATAATGCATTGCGTGCTGACAAGCCTTATCCAGTAGACGAATATCTGAACGATGTGTTTGCTCAGATTTGGGTACCGCTGAATGCCAAAGACGAACGCCTGAACGACTTCCGTCGCCAAGAGCAGCGTGCCTATGTCGACCACTTGGGACTTGTTCTGAATCCTGCCCAGCAGGAGCGTGGCAATTCGAGTGTCGCTGTTCTGCGTGGCGATGCCATTCTCTATGCCGAACAGCATCTGGATCAGGTGGAGAACTATCTGAAAGCACAAAGTAGCGACGGACTGAATGGTCGTCACTACCACAACCTGCTGTTGCGCATCAAGAAGATTCGCGAGAAGTACGAGTCGGGGAAGTGATGTTAGAAGTTAAAAGTTAAAAGTGAAGAGTGAAAAGTGATAAAAAACGGGCAGACATTTGGTTTGCTCGTTTTTTTTCATTAATTTTGCCCCCCAATTAATAGAAAGACGATGAAGAATAGTTTAAGATTGGCTTTTATATGGCTTTTTGCCTTCAGTTTCCTGCTGGTGGCTAATGCCCAAAAAGCAGCTGATAGCACGAAAGTGCCCGCTGCCACTGATACCACGCTGACAACGGGAAATGACACGCTGACGGCAGACTCAGCAATGGCGCTGATTGATGCCGACTTAGCAGGTCCTGACGATATGGAGGAAGGTGGCGGACTGCACAAACAGCTGAAGCGTAAGTTTCTTGAGGGCTCGGCAAGTTTTATGTCGTTGGTGGCTCTGGCACTTGTCTTGGGTTTGGCCTTCTGTATCGAGCGTATTGTCTATCTGACGCTGTCGGAGGTGAATACCAAGAAACTGATGGCGGCTGTGGACAGTAAGTTAGAACAGAACGACGTGGAGGGTGCGAAGGATATCTGTCGTGATACGCGTGGTCCTGTGGCCTCGATATGCTATCAGGCTCTGTTGCATATCAAGGAACCCTTGGAGCAGATTGATCGTCAGCTGACCAACTACGGCACCGTCCAGATTGCCAAGATGGAGAAAGGATGCACGTGGATTCGTTTGTTTATCGCTGTGGCTCCGTCGTTGGGATTCCTTGGTACTGTGATAGGTATGGTGATGGCCTTCGACCGCATTGAGACTGCTGGCGACATTAGTCCTACAATTGTTGCTCAAGGTATGAAGGTGGCACTGATTACGACGATATTCGGTATCGTGGTGGCCATCGTGCTACAGTTCTTCTACAACTATATTCTCTCGAAGATTGAGCATCTGACCTCGCAGATGGAGGAGGGTGCCATTACGCTTATGGATTCTGTCACACAATATAAAATGCGAAACAATGGCTGAAGCAGGTGGTCTTTTTATAGCCGAAGTGATGCTTTGGCTGATGTATATTGTCGTTGGTGTGGCAGTGGTAGCAGTCATTGTCTCAGCCGTGCGTTCGTATTGGCTCAATAAATAATGTTCAACGTTCAACGTTCAATGTTCAATGTTTAGATGGAAGCATAGGGACGTTCCTGAACTCAACACCACGTCGACTGCCGACATCTCGT
>CAMJDL010000075.1 GCA_946404405.1 uncultured Prevotella sp. | reverse complement strand
GCAGCTTGAAATTGAATTTATATACGATTAACATATATTAATAGACACTAGTGAATGAATATCATACAGAAATACTTTCCACAATTGTCGGCAGAGCAACTCCAACAAGTTGCTCTGCTTGATGAGTTGTACCGTGACTGGAACGCCAAGATTAACGTCATATCGCGCAAGGACATCGACAACCTTTATGAACACCACGTGCTCCACTCGATGGCCATTGCCCGTATGGTGAACTTCCGCCCAGGCACCCGCATTCTCGACTTTGGCACGGGCGGCGGTTTCCCTGGCATTCCCTTAGCCATTCTCTTTCCTGAGTGTCAGTTCAAGCTGATTGACGGCACAGGCAAGAAAATCCGTGTCGCTCAGGAGGTGGCACAGGCCATCGGTCTGAAAAACTGCCAACCCGCACACCTGCGTGGCGAAGACGAGAAGGGCCAGTACGACTTTATTGTGAGCCGTGCCGTCATGCCCCTACCCGACCTTGTTAAAATCGTTAAGAAAAACATTGCTAAAGAACAACAAAACGCACTGCCCAACGGCATTATCTGCCTAAAGGGCGGCAACCTTGACGCCGAACTGCAGCCCTACCGTAAACTCGTAGAAAAGGCAGAGTTAAGCCAGTGGTTCAGCGAGGAATGGTTTAAGGAAAAATATGTCATCTATCTGCCGCTATGAATATCAAACGACTGATGTGTAATCCACTGCAGGAGAACTGCTACGTGGTGAGCGACGACACCCGCGAGTGTGTCATCATTGACTGCGGTGCCTACTACGACGAAGAGAAGGAGGCGCTGGCATCGTATATCGCTGAGAACAACCTGAAGCCCGTCCATCTGTTGGCCACCCACGGCCATCTGGACCATAACTTCGGCAATGCCTTCGTCTATCGCGAATACGGACTGAAGCCCGAAATCTGCGCCGAGGATGAAAGCCTGTTGGCACACATCAAGGAACATGCAGCAGCCCTGTTCGGCATGAACATCACCGAAGAACAGCCACCCGTAGGCCGCCTTCTGAAACATGGCGACACCGTCACCTTTGGCCATCACACGCTGAAGGTCCTGCAAACGCCAGGCCACAGCCACGGATCGGCACTCTACTATTGTGAGGAGGAACACACCGTATTCACTGGCGACACCCTGTTCCGCATGAGCATCGGGCGCACCGATTTCCCTGAAAGCAGCTGGGCAGAGATGGAACACAGTCTGACCACCGTGGTCAAACAGTTGCCAAAAGAAACCACCGTACTCTCCGGACATGGCCCGCAAAGCACGATGACTGATGAATTGCAATACAACCTCTACCTCAAGGCATAAAGGTTATAGCTTGACCTTCTTCTTGGCCATCTTGCTTTCGTTCTGCATGCGGTCGAGGGCGGTAACGACATAGGTGTAGCGACCGGTCTGGTCGGCAGGCAGCGGATAGAGGCAGTCGGTGGTGATTTTCACTATTTTGGAGGGGTCGTCGATGTTCAGATGCTCACCTTGTTCGAAGCGGTAGACGACATACTTAACGGCCTCGTCTTTCCACCCCCTACCCTTCGGCGCCATCCAGAACAGCACCTGCTCGCCATCGTCCATACGCACCACCTTCAGCTTACGCGGTGCCTTGGGCGCCTTCTTGTCGATATGGGGCATCAGGGGCTGCAGGGCGGGCGTACGCCAGTAGTTGTTGCGCAGCAGGGTGCCATAGTTGCCGACATTGTCGACAGCGGCCTTGGCATACCACAGCACGGTGCCCTGAATGCGTGGCAGCTCGGCATGCAGCGCCATCTTGGCAGCCAGCTGGTGTTGGCTCTTGTTGGACGGGGCGGCAAACTTCACGGTACGCTCAACGTCCTCGCCGATATAGAGTGGCGTACGCGTCAGATGGCGGTTCCACCAGTGTATCAGCTCGTCGTAGTCGGCAGCCTTGTTGCCAATCTCCCAATACAGCTGGGGCACGCAGTAGTCCATCCAGCCGTTGGCATCCCACAGGAGCACGTCGGCATAGAGCTGGTCGTAATTCTGCAAGCCATTGGTACGGCTGCCGTTGGGGTCGCTCTTCTGGTTGCGGTAGATGCCGAAGGGCGACACACCGAACTTGACCCAAGGCTTGACGCTGTGAATGGTTTCATAGACCTGCTGGATGAACAGGTTGACATTATAGCGGCGCCAGTCACCACGGTCTTGAATGCCATTCGAGTCTTCACGGAACTGGGTCTCGTCGGGAATCTCGACACCAGCCACGGGATAGGGATAGAAGTAGTCGTCGATGTGCAGGCCGTCGACATCGTAGCGCTCCAGGATATCCCTGACAACGTCGCAGATATAGTCGCGACACTCCTTAAAGGCGGGGTTGAGCAACGTCAGCCCGTCGTACTCAAAGGTCCATTCGGGGTGGCGCACGATGACGTGATTGGCTGCATTCTCGTGGGGCGACTTGGTCTTGGCACGATAGGGATTGATCCAGGCGTGCAGCTCCATGCCACGGCGGTGGCACTCGTCAATCATCCACTGCAGAGGGTCCCAATAGGGATTGGGCTTCTGGCCCTGCTTGCCCGTCAGATAGTAGCTCCACGGCTCTAACTCGCTCTCGTACAGGGCGTCGCATTCGGGACGTACCTGAAAGATAATGGCATTGCACCCGTCCTTCTGCAACTCGTTGAGCTGGTAGGTCAGCGTCTTTTGCATCGCTTCAGTGCCCACTCCTTTGAATTGCCCATTTACACACTGAATCCAAGCAGCTCTGAATTCACGTTTCTGTTGCGCTGTTGCGACCAACGCCATCAACAGTAAAAATATCGTTATAAGTCTTCTCATCAATTATCAATTATCAATTATCAATTATCAATTGTCAATTATCAATTATCACAACCCTCTTGCATTTTTCATGACACGATCCATTTCACGTCGGTCTTCTTTCTCTTTCAGCGTCTGACGCTTGTCGAACACCTTCTTACCCTTACACAGCGCGATGTCCATTTTGGCACGGCCTTTAGGGTCGATGAACACCAGCAGGGGCACGATGGTGTAGCCCGTCTGCTTGGTAGCCGACTCCAGCTTCTGGATTTCGCGCTTGGTCAGCAACAGCTTGCGGTCGCGCTTCATGTCGTGATTGTTGTACGAGCCGTAGAAGTAAGGCGAAATATTCATGCCCTTCACCCACATCTCGCCATTCATGATGGTGCAATAGGTGTCTACCAGGCTGGCCTTACCCAGACGGATGCTCTTAATCTCGGTACCCGTCAGTACGATACCGGCTGTAAAGGTCTCGATGAAGAAATATTCGAACGAGGCCTTCTTGTTACGTATATTGACAGGACTCTTCTTCCTGATCAGTTCTTCTTCCTTATTCATAATTAACAACTCTCTTATCATTCGCCGTTCAACGTTCAACCTTCAACGTTCAACGTTCAACCTTCAACGTTCAACGTTCAACCTTAGCAAACCGTTCAAGGTTTGCGTCAACATAATGTGCAATCTGTTCCGTCCACGCTTCTTCCTGCTCAATAAACTCGTCGTCGAAGTCGTCGAACTCGGGGAACTGCTCGAACAGCGCCATAAACTCGTCCTCGTTGCAGTCGCGCTCGATAGCCTCATGATGCTTAATATACAATGTATGCGCGTTGTAGATGAGCTTCGACAGGTCGCGGAGTCCCCACAACTTCAACGCCTTGGCCAGCGGATTCTTGAAGATGAACGGGCCATAGCCGTTGTGGATGAGCTGTACGAAACCACCGTCCATCACCTCCTCGTGAAGGGTGTCCCAAGCCAGCAAAGTAATCTGGTCGGCATTGAGTTCGCCCATGTTTTCTGCCGTCAGCTGACCACCGATAGCCTCCTTGATAGCCGTCACAAAGGCACCCACGAAGGCATCCATACCCTCGAGAGCAGCCTTGCGCAACACGTCGTCTTTGATTGTTACTTCTGTCATAATGGCTGCAAAGATACAAAATAAAGTGAAAAGTGAAAAGTGAAAAGTGAAAAATTTGCTGCCGCATACAACAATTCTCTAAACTTTTTCGTACTTTTGCACCATGAAGATACGAATGCTACTGTTTTTGATGCTGATAGCCCTGCCGATGATGGCCGCCAACCGCATCCTATCGCCAAGGTTCAAGACACTGACCAGCACCGTCAATGGCGACTGGCTGAACCGTCCGGTGATGCAGCTGAACAGCAATGACGTGCTGACGATTGGATTCGATGAGCTGTCGCACAACTACCACCGGCTCTGCTATCGCATAGAGCATTGCGAATACGACTGGACGGCATCGGAATCGCTCTTCGACAGCGACTGGCTGGAGGGATTCAACAACAATCCCATCGAGGACTATCAGAACAGCATCAACACTACCCTGCCCTATACGCACTACGAGTTCAGCATCCCCAACGACCGCTGCCGACTGAAGATGAGCGGCAACTACCGCCTGACCATCGTTGACGAGGACGAAGGCGACGAGGAGGTGATGCAGGTGGAGTTCTACGTCGTAGAACAAAAGATGGACTTAGGCCTAAATGTGTCGTCGAATACGGACATCGACCACAACGTCAGCCATCAGCAGCTGGATATGTACTTGCGCTATAACGCACTGCGCATCACCAACATAGACGAAGAGCTGAGAACGGTGGTGATGCAGAACTGGCGTGACGATACGGCACGTCGCGACCTGCGTCCGACCACCGTCAGCATGCAGGGACTGGAGTGGACTCACCAGCGCCCACTGATTTTCGATGCAGGCAACGAGTATCATAAGTTTGAAGTGCTAGACGTCAGTCATCCCACAATGGGCATAGACCGCATTGACTGGGACGGCCACCAGTATAACGTCTATCCCTTCATGGCCATCACACGCAGGAACTATCTGACGGACGTGGATGCCGACGGGGCGTTCTGCATCCGCAACAGCGACCGCTCGGAGTCGGACTACACCTGCGAATACGTGTGGGTGAACTTTGCGCTGAAGACATCGTATCAGGGCGATATGTACATTGGCGGACACTGGGCCACGGACAAGGACCGCGAGACGTACAAGATGCAATACGACGGGGCCCAAGGCATCTACTATACACGGCTGCTATTGAAACAGGGCTATTATTCGTATCACTATATGACGCCAAACGGAGGCATACCTGATTCGGAAGGCAGCTTCTACCAGACGGAGAACCGCTACCAAGCCATGGCATACTATAAAGGTCCGATGGATCGTACGTGGCGACTAGTAGCCTACAGGGCCGTGGAATTCCGGTAGTCGTCAGGTGTCATGCGATAGTAATGGAAGAAACTGGCAATCATGTAGTTAGCCGACGTAAAGCCTAATTCCTCGGCAATTTCTTCTTTCGGCTTATCCGTCTCTTTCAGCATCTTTGTAACCTTATCCAATCGCAGGTTCAGCATCATCAGACGCGGACTGTCGTTAAGATGCAGGGACATCTGTTCAATGAGCTGTTTCATATCCACCCCAGCCACATCAGCCAGCTGATGCATATCGAAACTTTCATCACGTTCCTTGCATTGTAGCACGAAGGGCACCACCTTCAACATGATGTCAGTAAAGGCAGTCACTGTTTGCGAAGTGCCATCGTTCTGAAGCGAGTAAGGCGTCAGCACCTCATTCTCCAACGACTTACAACGGATGGCATAAGTCGTGATACGATGCTGGAGATCGTTCTCGTCATTATGAACTTTCACACGAAGGAGCTGATTATGGTTGTAATAATAGAAATTAAGCAGGGAGAGCACTGCAACAACCAATATCAGCAACATATACAGACCTTTTGTTCGCCACCAAGGTTCCTCGACTTTAATGTTCCATGTAAGAGGCTCTTGGGGCCATACATCGGGTGACATTGAGACCTGCACCTCAAGTTGATACCAGCCTGGTTCCATTCCCACTAAGGGCAAGTGAAGCAGTCCCCGATCATCGACCATACCGTTTGTATTGAAAAATGAGTACACTTCCCAGTCGTCAATCAGGCCTTTCATGCGTACGCGGTAGTACGTCTGTGTAGGGCGCATGAAATTAAGACCCGAGAATGTCAGTACCATCGAATTCTGATTATATCCCACCGTCAAATCCCATGTACGGGTAATGGCATTATTCAGTATCACACGATCGTCCAGTTCCATGCCAGGCTTCATTTCTCGGCCATTGACCATCAGGCGAATCAGTTTAGGATAGAGCACCGTCTTCGACAACGAGTCTGTATGGAAACGTCCGGGATTGAACGTCACGATATGGTCGAGTGACTGCATGATAATGGTACCATCGCTCAACTTCATGGCACGACGGTTGACAAACGACTCGTTGGGCACATCGTCACGAGTATAGTAGCTCTCTACACGCGTAACCTCATTTTTATTGACAAACAGATGACTGATACCATAACTGGTACCTACCCAAATATCGTGTGCATCATCCTCAACCACGCTATGAACCATCTCGTTCATCAAACCATCCTTAATGGTAAACATGTGAGGCTTTTTCCCCGGGCGTTCCAAAAGAACACCGGTATAAAGTCCTGTCCACGTCCAACCGCGACTGTCCTTAAACTTGCAGTTGACATGACGTCCTAAGGGCTCGGAATTGGTAACCTCCGGGGCGTTATCCAGCATTTTGGAATATTTTGCAGCCTCGGGGGTGTCCCAACCATAGGCAACAAAAGGAGAGTTAATGGGTTTGGCATAGAGCAGACCACGCTTTTCAGTACCTATCCACATACCACCCTGACGGTCGAAGGCAATGGTATTGACGTCTGTCAGCAATTTACGCCCGTTGCTCAACTTCAGTATTTCCTGATGTACCTTCTCGCCAGTTACCGGGTTGTATTCCCAATAGCCATACTCTGAGGCCACAAACAAGATGCCGCCATACATTTCCATGTTGTTAAGATGGTAGGGGGTGCGCATCAGTTCCTTCCATTCGTGGGTACCTGCATCAAAACATAACAAGACCGCATCTTTCTCGCCATTCCTGATTTGATAGAAGAAACGACCGTCACGATAGATGACTGATGATTGGGAGAAATGTGCCATATCTTCGCCTGTCAACGAGGTGGCATCATACAGATGTTTACCTGTCGGGAGGTCGTATGCAGACACAATGCCATTGGCAAAGAATTGCAATATGATATGCTTTTCATAGACGTCGATGTCATGCAGTTCAGCCTTATGAACTACAGGTACAACAGCCTTAGTCTTAGGACAATACAACTTGCCTTTCGACATAAACCACATCAGGTTATCGCTATCGCCAAACATATCCTCCACTTCTTCTTGCATACCGATACGCTTGATGACGGAGTCCACATTGGAAACGAAACGCTCCTTCATCAGATCCACGCATGTCACCTTACGCTTATCCTTCACCCAGAGGTGATGATGCTTATCAAAATAGAGATGATAATGGCCTGAATACTTAGGCAGGGGGAAGTCGTTTTCTGTCGTCGGGTCGATATGTACAAAGTTGGCACCATCGTAGAAATTGACGTGACCAATGGTAGTAATCACCATACGCCCCGTTTTCGTACATTTAATGGTTTGCGCACTATTGTCAGCAAGACCGTGGGAAGCATCGTAAGAATAGAATACACGTTCCATCCGCTCGGCATGTATGGTCATACATACCATTAGCATCATGACGGTGGCTATTCTCCGGACTATGTGGTGTTTAGACATCTTAATTTCCATCGCCGCAAAGATAGTAAAAAAAAAGCTAACTACAAAAGTTTTTTCATTAAATAAAAAAAATCGCTAACTAATCATTGTAGTCAGCGACTTTTATTATGAAGTCGAGGTGACAGGACTCGAACCTGCGACAGCCTGGTCCCAAACCAGGAACGCTACCAACTGCGCTACACCTCGATTTTGCGGCTGCAAAGGTACACATTTTTTGTGACCCTTGCAAATTTTTCCGCATTTTTTTCTAAATAATCAAGGATTTTACTTGATAATGCCCTGTTCAACGAAGATTTTCTTCAGTGCTACGACCGAACGGTCAACCTGTTCCTTGGTGTGTGTAGCCATCAGCGCATAGCGAACCAGCGTGTCCTGAGGAGCACAAGCAGGAGGAATCACGGGGTTGATGAATACGCCAGCCTTGAATGCCAGAGCTGTTACAAGGAAAGTCTTATCGACGTCGCGCACATAAAGCGGAATGATAGGACTCTCGGTATCGCCAATCTCGAAACCTTCCTCGCGGAAACGCTTCAGAGCATAATTGGTCACGTCCCACAAAGCCTGAATGCGCTCGGGTTCCTTCTGGATGATGTGCAGAGCCTCCATAGCAGCAGCTGTTGCTGCAGGCGTATTAGATGCCGAGAAGATATACGTACGACAGGTGTGACGCAGGAAGTTGATGGTATCCCAGTCTGAAGCGATAAAGCCACCGATAGATGCCAGCGACTTCGAGAAAGTACCCATAATCAGGTCTACCTCGTCAGTCAGTCCGAAATGGTCGCAAACACCTCTACCCTGCTTGCCAAATACACCGATACCGTGGGCTTCGTCAACCATGATAGAGCAGTTGTACTTATGCTTCAACTCTACGATTTCAGGCAGTTTGGCCAAATCGCCCTCCATAGAGAACACGCCATCGACGACAATCAGTTTGATAGCTTCGTATGGCAACTTCTGCAGCACGCGCTCCAAGTCAGCCATATCGTTGTGCTTGTAGTGCAACTGACGAGCAAACGAAAGACGGCGACCGTCCACAATACTTGCGTGGTCACGATCGTCGCAGATGATATAGTCGTCCTTACCGACAACCATTGCTAAAACGCCCTGATTGACAGAGAATCCTGTCGAAAAGCACAGACAATCGTCCTTACCAATGAATTCTGATATTTCTTTTTCCAGCTGTACATGCAAATCGAGCGTTCCGTTCAGAAAACGGCTTCCGGCACATCCAGAACCATACTTATCAAGTGCTGCCTTTGCAGCGTCAATGATGCGCTGGTCGCCAGTTAAACCTGTGTATGCATTTGAGCCAAACATCAAAACCTTGTGTCCGCCCATTTCAACTTCAGTTCCCTGTTTGCCCTCAATGGCACGGAAATAGGGATAAACGTCAGCCTCCATAAACTTCTGAGGCTCACGATAATGCTTGTATTTTTCTTGTAGTTGTCCCATAAAAAATAGGTGCAGCTTAAGCCACTTTTGTATTTTCAGACTGCAAAGTTACACATTTTTTGCGAAATAGAGCACAAAAATCAAGATATTTAATCATTTTCATCAAATTTCTTATATTTCGCACTTCAGTTTCCTTCGTTTTTTGTATATTTGCAAGCGAATGAGCACGAAGAAAAGTATAAAATTCATTGTCAACCCCATATCGGGCACGCACAAAAAGGAAGATATGCCTAAGCTGATAGAAGAGCATATCGATACTTCTATTTTCTGTCCTGAAGTAGTATTCACCGAATATGCGGGACACGCAGCAGGCTTGGCACATCAATATGCCAGTGAAGGCATTGATGTCGTAGTGGCTGTTGGAGGCGACGGTACTGTCAATGAGGTTGCACGCTCGTTGGTTCATACGCAGACCGCCTTAGGCATTATCCCCTGCGGTTCGGGCAACGGACTGGCTCGCCACTTATGCCTGCCACTGGATCCCGTTCGCGCCATCAAAATGATTAACTGCTGTCAAATTGAGGAGTTTGACTATGGCGTCATCAACGATTTGCCCTTCTTCTGCACGTGTGGTATGGGCTTCGATGCCTTTATTTCCCTTAAATTTGCAGAGGCTGGTAAGCGTGGACCAATTACTTATGTGGAGAACGTATTGAAGGAAGGACTGAAATACAAGCCCGAGACCTACGAGGTTGAGGACGAGACGGGTGCCAGAAAGTACAAGGCTTTCCTGATAGCCTGTGCCAATGCGTCACAATATGGCAATAATGCCTATATCGCACCAGGAGCTACCATGAAGGACGGCATGATGGATGTTATCGTCATGGAACCCTTTACGGCACTCGATGCACCACAGATTGCCGCCGACCTCATCATGAAGACGTTGCGCAACAACTCGAAGATTCATACCTTCCGCACGCCCAGCATCCACATTCACCGCGCTCAGCCTGGAGCCATCCACTACGATGGCGATCCTATCATGATGGGCAACGACATCGATGTACATATCGAGCATCTGGCCATTCGTATTCTTGCAAATCCTGATGCTACTGAAGACTTGGCACAACCCAATCAAGTGCTGAATGCTTTCAGCGACTTCTTTAATAATATAAATAATGTACGCGAGGACATCGGGCGTGATATCGAGAAAGGCGGACGAAAGATTCAGGCCATCAATAAAGTCCTCTTAAGGAAATTGAGAAGTTAATCTTCGAAATATCGAAATATCGAAACATCGAAATTACGAAAAAATGCAGATCATCATAACAGCTATCATCCTTTTTTGCGCTGTGAGCTATGCCTCATGGCGCATTTATGATGCCATTCGCGATGGTGGAGACCCCTGTAAGGGTTGTGAACTGAAAAAAAACTGCAAAAAGTTTGGTGATATCAAAGATAATTCGTACCTTTGCACTCGCTAAAGAAAAAAGGTGTTTTGTTGGTGCCTTGGATGAGTGGCTTAGTCAACGGTCTGCAAAACCGTCTACGGCGGTTCGAATCCGCCAGGCACCTCCAAAAAGCAAAGAAAAAGCAGGGTTTTAGCCCTGCTTTTTTGTTTTATCTTATGTTGATTTATTACTGACCGTCCACGACTTCTACGCTCTCAAATTTGAAATCGGAAGCTGTCAGGTATTTCATGCCTTGAATGACACCGTCCTTATTCATATATTTCTTCTTCAGCTTCTGATATTTCTTCTCAGCCTGCTTCTTGGTCTTGGCGAATAACACGAGACATACGCGGTTAGGCTGTCCCATCTTATTCTTCATATATTCCTTCAACTGGTCCGAATAGCTGTCACGTCCCATCATGGCTTTGGCTTTCGTATCATACCATACACCCTCCACATCCTGAATATCAGTAAGGTAAAGTGTAGAGTCGACGAACGAAGCGGAAAAACCAAACATATACATATGATCCAGCAATACTTGCTTGGCCTCTGCCTTTGTTGACATAGCAGCAAGCAATACTACCAGCACTAAATACTTCATTGTCTTCATCATCTTTATTTCTTCTCCAATTATCAATTCACTTTTCACTATTCACTTTTCACTATTCACTATTCACTAGCGAAGCGAAGCGCAACGCCACTATCCCAAGTACGCTTTCAACAAATCATTCTTCGTGTTGCCGCGCAGACGTCGAATGGCCTTTTCCTTTATTTGGCGTACGCGCTCGCGCGTAAGACCAAACTTATGACCAATTTCTTCGAGCGTCAACTCAGGACCGTCAATACCGTAAAACGCCTTCACCACGTTACGTTCGCGCTCGTTAAGCAATTTCAGTACCGTCTCTATTTCCGAACGCAGCGACTCTATCACCAACTCCTTATCAGCCATTGGTGCGTCATCGTTCACCATTACGTCCAGCAGACTGTTGTCTTCGCCATCTACAAATGGTGCATCCACCGAGATGTGGCGACCTGTAGCCAACAAGGCTTCGCCAACCTTCTCCTCAGGTATATCCGTCTGTTCTGCTATCTCCACAGCTGACGGGCGACGCTCGTGCTCCTGCTCAAACTTGCTGAGCATTCGGTTAATCTTGTTCACCGAACCCACCTGGTTCAGAGGCAGACGAACAATACGGCTCTGCTCGGCTATGGCCTGAAGGATAGACTGACGAATCCACCATACAGCATACGAGATGAACTTGAAGCCACGTGTCTCGTCAAATTTCTCTGCAGCCTTGATAAGACCCAGATTTCCTTCATTGATGAGGTCAGGCAGTGACATGCCTTGATTCTGATACTGCTTAGCAACAGACACGACAAATCTCAGATTTGCCTTCGTCAGTCGCTCCAGCGCCTTGCGGTCACCCTTACGGATACGCTGTGCCAGTTCTACTTCTTCGTCAGATGTTATCAGTTCTTCACGCCCGATTTCCTGTAGGTATTTTTCGAGCGCTTCACTCTCACGGTTCGTGATCGATTTGGTAATTTTCAGTTGCCTCATCAGTTGTAGTTTTTATAGCGCGTACAAAAGTAAGGTATTTTTTCGGAATAACCAAAAGAATACCTTACTTTTTTAATAAAGACGTCAATTTTCTTTATTCATTCTGCAAGTAGACTACAAAGCCACCACGCTTTCCTGTAGGATACATACCCTTGATGATCAGCATCTGGTCCTTAGACTTACCTGCATCTTTCACGACTTCCTGCAGGTCGTCGAACGAACGCATAGACTTATCGTTCACTGTCTGGATAATGAATCCCTTAGGTACGCCGGCATCCTTCATCTTGCCACCGTTCACTTTCAGCACCTCCAGACCATAGCTGATTTCCAGCTGCTTCTTCTGACTGTCAGTGATAGGACGCACATCAATACCCAGCACGTCGACATCGGCATTCTTCACCATCTTCGTGGTACCCTGTTCGTTCTTCAGCGTCATGGTAACGGTCTTTTCCTTCTTGTTACGCAGATAGGTCACCTTCACCTGTTCGCCTGGACGCTTCTGGGCCAGAATGCCCTGCAGTTCACCCATATCTCTTACCTTCTGTCCGTTGACGGCAGTGATGATATCTTCCTTTTCCAGACCGGCATCAGCGGCAGCACCGTCTTCTACGACCTTCTCGATGCGCACACCTTCCATCGTACCATAGTCCTTCACTTCCTTCTCCTGATCCTTCATCTGGTCAATGTAGTCCTTCACGCTACCACCCTGAATACCAATCATGGCACGCTGGTAGGTTCCGTACTTCTTGAAGTCTTCAATAGCTTTCTTCACGATGCTGGTAGGAATGGCAAAACCGTAACCGATATTCGAACCAGTGGGTGAAGCCAGCATAGCGTTGATACCAATCAGTTCACCACGAGTGTTCACCAAAGCACCACCAGAGTTACCCTGGTTGATGGCAGCATCCGTCTGAATCATCGAGGTGATACCACCTGTATTCATCGAACGGGCCTTTGCTGATACGATACCGGCAGTCACCGTGTTGTTCAGTCCAAGGGGATTACCTACTGCCAGCACCCATTCACCCACCTTCACGTCGTCCGAGTTGGCAATCACGATAGCGGGCAGGTTCTTGGCATCAATCTTAATCAGTGCCAAGTCTGTGGTCTTGTCTGCACCAATAATGCGTGCAGAATATTCCTTTGAGTTCTCGTTCAGTGTCACTGTCAACTCGTCAGCACCATCCACAACGTGGTTGTTGGTCACGATATAGCCGTCAGCAGAGATAATCACACCTGAACCGGCTGCAGCACGCTTCGGAGTCTGCACCTGACGTCTGCGGCTATTGCCATTATTGCCCTGTCCACGTCCGAAGAAACCACCGAAGGGGTCAGAGAAGAAATCCTCGAACGGATCGCTGTACTCTACAGTCTGAACCTTTGAATTAGTAACCGACTTGATGTAAACCACTGCTGGCAGCGACTTCTCTGCTGCATACGTCAGGTCTACGGGTTGTCCTGGTGCAGCAACCGCTGCGGGCGCTGCCTGAGTCTTGTTGCATGATGCGGCTGAGAAAGCTACCACAATCAGGTAGACAGCCGGCATAAAGCTCTTTACAATCTTTTTCATATTCATTACTTTTTTAGTGAGTTAATTATCATGTTCACGAAACTGGGTGCAAATATAGTCCCAAAATTTGTTATTCTGACAAATTGTCGTATAATTTTGTCGCAATTTAACACTTTCCCGCTTTGCCTTAACGGCTGTTTAAATTTAACGCTCGAAAGCTAAAAAACTGACAAATTTAGCAATTCTCACAAATTTAGTTGCAAATATGAATTTATCAACGTAACAGGTATATACTACAAAAACAAAAAAGAGGCCCTTGCGAACCTCTTTGTAGTCGATAGGGGAATCGAACCCCTATGCCAAGATTGAGAA
>CAMJDL010000074.1 GCA_946404405.1 uncultured Prevotella sp. | reverse complement strand
GTCTGCCCAGCGCCCTCTTCGTGGTTGACGTGCTGAAGGAGCAGATTGCCGTTCGTGAGGCTAACCGTCTGGGTATCCCCGTATTCGGTATTGTTGACACCAACAGCGATCCTAAGAATATCGACTTCGTAATTCCTGCCAACGACGATGCTAAGGACAGCGTAGAGGCTATTCTCGGTGCTTGCTGCGCAGCTATCACCGAGGGTATCGAGGAGCGCAAGGTCGAGAAGGCTGACGAGAAGGCTGCTGACGCTCAGGCTGACGCTGAGGTTGAGGCTGACGACAAACCACGCCGCCAGGCCCGCAAGCCCCGCAAGACTGCTGAGGCTCCCGCTGCCGAAGAGGCTCCTGTAGCTGAGGAGGCAAAGGCTGAAGAGGCTGCTGCAGAGTAATACATTAAACATTTAAAGATTAAACATTAAATTAAAATGGCAATTTCAATTGACGATATCAAGAAGCTTCGCGCAATGACCGGCGCTGGTCTGGCTGACGTAAAGAAGGCTCTGACCGAGGCTGATGGCGACTTCGACAAGGCTAAGGAACTGCTCCGTGAGCGTGGCCTGGCTATCGCTGCTAAGCGTAGCGACCGTGAGACATCTAATGGTTGTGTACTCGTTAAGGCTGTTGACGGCTTTGCCGCCATGCTCGCCTTGAAGTGTGAGACCGACTTCGTGGCTAACGGTGCTGACTTCATTGCTCTGACTCAGAGCATCCTCGACGCTGCTATCGCTGCTAAGGCTGCTGACTTGGAGGCTGTAAAGGCTCTCAACATCAACGGTCAGACCGCTCAGGAGGCTGTTACACAGCGTTCAGGTATCACTGGTGAGAAGATGGAGCTCGACGGCTACCTGACTCTCGAGGGTGATAACATCGAGGTTTACGACCACATGGGCAAGCACACCCTGTGCACCATGGTTCAGACCAACAAGCCCGCTGCCGAGCAGGGTCACCTCGTAGCTATGCAGGTGGCTGCTATGAAGCCCGTAGCTCTCGACGCTCAGAGCGTTGACCAGAAGATCCTCGACGAGGAGTACAAGACCTCTTTCGAGAAGACCAAGCTGGAGCAGGTCGAGAAGTTCGTTGAGATGAAGCTTAAGAAGGCTGGCTTGAACCCCAACCTCGTTGACTCTGAGGATCACATCGAGAGCAACATGGCTAAGGGTTGGCTCACACAGGCTCAGGCTGACGAGGCCCGTAAGATCATTGCTGACGCAAAGGTTGAGGGCGAGGCTAACCTGAAGATGCCTATGATCGAGAACATCGCCAAGGGTCGTGTTCAGAAGTTCCTGAAGGAGAGCTGCCTGGTTGACCAGGAGTTCCAGTTCGGTGACGGCGACAAGGCTACTGTTGCTCAGTGGCTGGCCAAGCAGGACAAGGAGCTGAAGATCACCGCTTTCAAGCGCTTCACACTCGTTGCCGACTAATTCATAAGTCGATTATAACAATAAAAGGGAACCGCACTGGTTCCCTTTTATTGTTAATATCACTTATCACTTTTTACTTTTCACCATATTCCGCCGGTGCCATGCCCGTTGCCTGCTTGAATAACCTCTGGAAGTGCGTACGGTTGAATCCGCAGTGGTCGGCTACCGTCTCATTGTTCCAGTCAGGGTGTTCTTTCAGTAGGCGCTTGGCCTCCTCTATGCGTAGGGCAATGATCCATTTCGTGAACGACAGATGTCCTTCTGCTCTGACCCATGCCGTCAGTTGGTAGCGTGGCACATTCATGGCGTTGGCAGCCATGGCACTGGTGATGCCCGCCTGTAGATAGCCTTCCGATGCCAGCCAGCGCTCTACGGCATGGCTGACGTGCAGCATTATGTCGGGCGACAGTTTGTCGTCCGTGCTGTCCGCGCTGTCCGTGCTGTCTTCAGCCTCGTGCACCAGCTTGATGTCGTTGCTCGTAAAGTAGCGGATAAAGCTGAACCACATGACAAAGATGCCCCAGAAAATCGTAAGAGCATAGATGATGAGCAAGTAATTCGGACCGAAGATAAGCATGGGGACGAAGATAGCCATCAGACCTGTGACGGCCATGGCGTGCTTCATCCAGATGGTCAGCCCCTTGCGCTCGCTGTCATAGTAGTTCTCGATAGCATCCTGCATGCGTTGCAGTTCGTGCATCTGCATGATGGTGTAGTACACCTGCATACCAGCATATACGATACCCATCGTCACCTCGGTCCATCGTACGCGCTCCGACAGGCTTTCTATCGGATTCCCATCCATGGCCACGGCAACAGTCAGACCAGTTACGACTATAAGCCAGGCAACTATCCACCCCCAGCGCTCAAAAGCATACAGCCGGCCCTGCCGTTGCAGGTTCAGTACCGCCAGACTCATCAGTGCTGAGGCGGGAATGAAGAAGGTCAGGTTTACCAGCACCGCCTGCGTGACACCCAGCGCACGCAGCTCCGTGATGTATTGTATCAGGAACTGTACACCTATCAGTGCCAGAGAACCGCACATCAGCCATCGCGAACGATTCGACACCAAGTCGCGCTTTACGCGTCCGGGCATCTGGAACACCAGTACTCCGCACATCAATGTCGTCAGTACGATGATAGAAAACTGCATTTCTTTCATTTCGGTTGCGAAGTTACAAAAAAGTGTTCAAATATACAAGAAAAATGCCAAAAAGTGTATCTATTCGTCGAATAGATACACCTAATTCGTCGAATAGATACACCTTTGTGCGAATAGATACACCTAATTTCATTCTTTTTTTCTATTTTTGCCACCGAAATCAATAAAGTGTAAATATGACCATTACAGAGTTCTTTCATGCCGCCCCCGTGCTCGCCACCATCCTCACCCTGGCTTATGCAGTGCTCTGGATTTTTTTCTTGCACGTATTATATAAGATGTATAAAAGCTAATCAATAATAACCCAATAAATGATATGAGAACTAAATCATTAACCAAATTCAAGAATCGAGTCCTCACCTTGGTGCTGACGATAGCAGCACTGGCAGTGGGGCAAAGTGCATGGGCGGGCAACTGGGACACGCTTCCCGATGAGAATGGCAAGTATGACGAGTTCTATGATCGTCCAACTTATTTCCCAGACTTCGAACAGCCAGCCAGTTGGCCCAACGCAGAATACTATGTTGTGAGGGCTTGTCTGGGTAAAAATGGTCCACGCATAGAGAACTATGAAGTGGCTGTTTACGACCAGAACAACCAGTTGCGTCACTGCAACCGCAGTATGGCTAAGGATGATCACCTCTGTGTGCTGACAATTCGTGGTACTGAGGGAGATGAGTTTCATTGTCAGATTATCTACGGCGATTTTGTCAATCCGACTATCGTTGATGTGGAGGAGACCTTTGGCTTCAAGACCAATGCACTTGTGGGTTCAAACGAGTCACCTTATATATTGACAGCTCAAGGACGCACCTATCTCTCTGAGCTCTCCGACAACTTGCCAGAAGATGAGACTAATGCTAACGTGACGGTGATGCGTACCATTCAGGGCGGCAAATGGAACACCATCTGTCTGCCTTTCGCTATGACCAATAGTCAGATGAAGACTGCTTTTGGCGACGACGTGCTGTTGGGTGACTTCGTGGGCTACGAATATACTGAAAATGAGAAGAAAGAGGTCGTATCCATCAAAGTGAAGTTTGTTGCTGCTGATGCAATAGAACCTAACCACCCTTATATAATTAAGGTACGCGAGGATATGACAGAGTTTAGTGTCGATAATGTGGATATTGATGCTTCTGATGCCCCAATGGTAGCTACTTGTGAGCATAACAAAAGACAGTGGAGTGAGTTCATTGGAACCTATGTGCAGAACACCACCGTTCCGGAGGAGTGCCTCTTCATCAGTGATGGCAAATTCTACTACTCGGTGGGTAAGACCAAGATGAAAGGCTATCGTGCCTATTTCTCGTTCTATGATGTTCTGGAAGATTATGAGAGTACCAGCGAAGCCCCTGTCTACATCGACTATCTTGAAGGGGACCCCGCAGCGATAGTTTCGGTAGACGATGAAAGAGACGGGATGGTTGCTACATGGTACACCCTGGATGGACGTAAGCTTAACGTAAAGCCTACTACAGAGGGACTCTATATCTATAATGGGAAGAAAATCGCAATTAAGTGAGAAAAAGTAGAAGGGAATGAAAAAAGCGTATGTGATTCCTAGCCTCACGGTCGTGGAGATTCGGTATGGTAATCTTTTGAGCGTTTCAGCTGAGCCGCTTCTTATTGAACTTGACGATGCTGAAATCGATATTGATTTCGGCGGTACAGATTTGGAGGGTACCTTAGAACCCATGTAAAAAAGCAACAATACAAATTTAACAAATAAATAACCATTTTACTTTAATTATGATGAGCTTAAAAAGTTTATTCAATTGCAGACAGCATGTGCCTATTGGTATGCTGCTGCGCGCATGGCTCATAGTCATGCTTGCAGGCTGGTTCTCCAGCGGTGCAATGGCTAAAGTGACAACGAGTACGAGTGCTCTTTCCAGCACTACACCCTCGGAGCCATTGTTAGTTGTCAGTAAGTCATCCTTTAATGCGATGACAGGTTTGAACACCTATGAGTTCTATTTACGATTGGGAACTGCTACGGCCAAAACAAATGGAACAACTTATTCATTAGCGGGATTTGATTTCTATTTGGATGATGTCTCTTTGATTGATAAGAGCCAATCGTCTAATCTGGAAAGATTCCAAAAGATATACCAGAGTGCCAATGTAATTTTTCAGACAAAGGCTGGACAGAATTATACTGGTAGTGAATCGTCTGTAATAATTACGGGTGTCAATCCAAATGTTGCCAACACCTATATGTGGGTTGGTGATATTAGTACCACGACTTCCAGCAGTTGCTGGGCGGCAGTGAACGTCAAAGTTACGCTGGCTATTGACAAACATTGGAGTTATAAGAATACCCATACCCTCAAAATAACCGGTAAATGGGGAGAAAGTGGTAGTAACAATAGGAAAGATATTGAGCTTACCTCTACTTTGTCGACCACCAACAATGGATTCCCATCAGCAAGTGGTACGCTGAAGCGCACGGCAAACGGAAAGGTCACCTACACGATTCCTACGCTTACTTCACAGAGTTCTAAGGATAATTATGAAGAGAATAATGGTTCCTTTACATGGCAGAATAAGATCTATCTGCTGAAGGAGGCCGGTAAGTCAACCAATCCTGAAACTTATATCACTAATGACGAACATAAATGGGCTACCATCTCTGAGCCAGCCACTGGCGGTACTCAGGTAATGGACGCCGACAACTATCAGCCGTTTACGGTATATCCTTGCATGGAGATGGTCTCTCCCCGTGAGTATTATATAGATACAAAACCAAGGTACTATCAGCATCATTATAAATACTACGATGGAATCACGGCCAAGGGTTTCCCTCGTCCTACTAATATCAATGTCGAGACCTATAATGCTTATAGCAAAGAGGCCAAGATTACTTGGAGCGGTGAGGTTTATGACCCCAATAATGCTGATACCGAAGGTAAGTGGGTCATCTTCCGCAAGGAAACTGATGATGCCAATAATAGTACCTTTACGAAAATTGGTACTACGACCAATTATTTTAACAACGAATTAATCGATAAGAAACACGATATCAAATACGGACAGTCCTACACATACTATGTGGTGTTCCAGCCAAAGGCTTGGAATACCGAGCTTTCTGGTTTGGATGATGCTACAGGCCTGAGCGGCAGTAGCACTTATGAGATGAAACGTGACTTCACTATCACAGACCTGACTGCATTGTCAAGCGAGACCAGCGTTAAACTGACGTGGAAACACTCTGCCATTGCTGATGCCAGCACGTCACATGCCTATAGCTATGAGGTACAGCGCACCACGACGCCTGATGTTGCCAACTCTTGGGCAATTGTAAGCAGCAATTTGACAGTAACGAGCTCGTCCAAGGTTGAAGAAGTGTTTGACAATACAACTGATGTAGCTGCCAACACTACCTATTATTATCGCGTGGTATTCAAGGAGGTTCAAGGCGTGGATTACATCAGTAGTGTGGTTTATGCCCGTACTGGCAGTAGCATCATTGAGTCGCTGACTTCTTCACGTGGTAACTACTCGAATATGGTGAAGCTGACCTGGACTGTCAAACAGGTGGGTACCCAGACGTCATACTTTACCGTTCAGCGCCGTCCTTTGGGCAGTGATAATGAGGAGGATTGGATTGATATCTATACCACGCACGGCACAGCAAGCACCTATAGTTATGATGACCAGACGGCTCAGCCAGGTTCATTCAACGAGTATCGTGTCATCCTTACCGAGAATGTTACGAATGGCAACGTTACAACTATGGAGCAGACAAGTACAGCCACTGTCGATGGCTTCTGTATGGCTCGTGGTGTAGTGAGCGGACGCGTGTCGTTCGGTTCAGGTACAGCTGTGAAGAATGTACGGGTGACCATGCGTCCCAGCAACAGCAATGGTACCAGCATCAACAACTTCCGCTCTCTGCGATTCAACGGTCAGGGCGGTCAGGGCATCAAGCTCAGCCTGAGCAAAAAGGAACTGAAGAAACTCTTCGGCGGTGACTTCACCATGCAGATGTGGGTAAAGCCCGACGGCAATGTGATGGGTACCGCAGACACCGAATATAAACTATTGGATATTCCTGGTACATTGAGCCTGTCGTTGGTCAAGACAGCGGACGGATATAACTTGAAGTCTTCTACGAATGTCCTTGGAGCTGTGGATGCCAACACTTGGAGTCAGATCACCTGTGTTTATTCAAAGGGTGTACTGAAGGCCTACGTGTCGAAGAACGATGCTCCGAAGGATCCTCAGACCGTTAACCAGACCGTGACAGTTGCCGATGCTGACAACTCCCTGACACTGGCCAATGTTGCAGAGATGGATGCTGCGAATCCTTATGCAGGTAACCTTGACGAAGTGCGTGTGTTCAACTACGCCCTGAGCGAAGAGGAAATTCAGCAGAACTGGAACCACACTATGGCTGGTTCTGAAAATGGCCTGCTGCTCTACTGGTCGCTCGATGAGGGTATCGAAAAGCAGACCATCGCTTACGACTTCAGTAAGCAGAACGGTGTGACGAATGGTCACCACGGCTTTATGTCGGCAGGTGTTCCTTCGTCAAATGATGTGCCCAGCGACGATCAGCTGAGCCTGATGGCCTATACCGATGCCGATGGTAACTATATGATTGGCGGTGTTCCCTTCTCTGGCGACGGTACCAACTATGTGCTTACCCCGACACTGGGTATCCACCAGTTCTCGCCTGCTAACCAGAGCCGCTACTTCAGCATCAACTCACTGATCCACAGTGGCAGCGACTTCGAGGACGTATCGTCGTTCCCCGTAAGCGGTAAGGTGTATTATAAGAATACCACGATTCCTGTGGCAGATGTCTATGTGAAGGTTGACGGTCTTACCGCTTCGAAAGACGGTGAGCCTGTGAAGACCAACTCAAAGGGTGAGTTCTCAGTTGACGTGCCCATTGGTGAGCACTTCGTATCATTGAGTCTGAATGGTCATACCTTCGATAACGAAGGCCGTTATCCTGAAGACCCCAATGATGTGGGTACTCGTATTGACTTCAACGGTGCTGTGACTGGTCTGACCTTCTATGACAATACTTTGGTGACTGTAGCTGGTCGTGTGGCTGGTGGTGACCTTGAGGAGGAAAAACCTCTTGGTTTGGGACAAGGTAATGCCAACATCGGTAAGGCTGTACTCACTCTCAACATGGAGAATGATGAAGCTGGTTTCTTGAATGCCAAGAAGACGGTGAGCGGTACTTCTGTAAGCTATGATATCAATGATGCAGAGCGTGTGTTCGATACCTCATACGGTACAGCCAAAGTCCCTGCTTCGAAGAACTATATTACTGTGGAGACAGACCCGACTACGGGTGAATGGGTGGCCCAGTTGCCTCCATTGCGCTATAAGGTGACAGCTGTGACCATTCCTGCACAGGAAAATGATATCACTTTCGCTAACCTGCCTGTTGTCGATGCTTCGAACCCCAATCTGGTTTATACTGATTCTGTTGAGACGGAGACTGGTATTGATAAGTTTGAGTATGTGGCTGGTGTGAAGATTAAGCATAAGTCTGAAGCAACCTTCATTGTAACGGAGAACGAGGACGGTTCGTTTGGTATCAAGAACTACACGGTGAAGGATGTCAGTGGCGATGAGCATACTGTTGATATCTATACCGTTAATGGTAACACTATTAACTACAAGTTTGGCTATCCTGTTTATGAGGAGATGTCTACTTATACCTATCATATCTCTGCCAGTGAACGCTATATCAATAAGGACGGTAGTGAAGAAGTTGTTGATGAGGTACCTCTCGTAGGAAAGCAGGTGACTGTACAGAATCCGTTCGCCTCGACTGCAAAGATTATTTGTGAGAATGCAACGGTAGGCACCAGCGAATATAAGCGTGGTGATGTGTATGAGGTAGAAGATAATACCTTCGAGCTCGACTCACTGGGTAAGGCTACATACGAGTTTACGGCTGGCTATCCTAATATTCAGGAGCCTTACACTCGTGGTATCACTATTTCATACGAGAACAATGGTGCAGTACAGAACTGGTCGGGCAATGCCGCTAAGTTTGCCATCGTTTTGGGTGCCCTGCCTACAGGCAACAACTTCGTGACCCAGGGTCCTGACGAGATTACGATGGTATTGCGTGACCCCCCAGGCACTAACTCTTCTGCTACATGGACGAAGGGTTCAACTTCTATTACTTCGAAGAGCTGGTCGGTATCACCTCACTCTGAGACTTCAGGAACAGCAAAGATCTATGCTGGAACAAAAACAAAAACTGGTGAGGGTGTCGGCTTTATGGTTATTCAGGATTTGGAGAGCAGAGCCACTATTAGTATTGGTGGAGAGTTGAATGTTTCCTATGAGAAGGCATTTAATAATACTACCACCACGACAGCTACCCGTGACATCTCAACCAGCGATGGCTTTGACTTCAACGGTGTCAATGGTGATCTGTTCATCGGTTCGGCAAAGAACCTCTTGTTCGGTGCCTGCCATTATGTAGACCTCAAGTGGGATGATATCCAAGGCCAGGCTGTGCTGACAATGGAAGACGGTATTGCTACGGGTGAGGAGTTCACCACTGGTTTTGCCTATTCACAGAACTATGTGAAGAACACGCTGATTCCGAACTTCATTACGTTGCGTAACAGTTTGCTGAAGAAAGTGGCTCCTGGTCAGGCTGCCAATATGGATCGTCCTGATAAGAAAGATGGTCCAATCTATGTAACAGAACTGACGGAGGACGATCCGAAGTTCGGTACCAGCAACAACGACGAAGATGTTTGGGGAAAGTCGGCTAAACACTTTGAAGCATTAGACAAAACGACTGGCAGATACGTTGGTCCTTCTTATACGATGATTCTGCCTGCAGAGTCGACTGACTCCAGCTATCAGGATATGGTGAACTTCTACAATATCCAGATCAAGCGTTGGGAGGATGAGTTGAAGCGTAACGAGGAGGCCAAAGTGACCGCTATTGAGAATAGCAAGGAATGGCTGATCGAGAACCACTCGTTCGATGCAGGTGCTTCTATTACGGTTGAGAAATCTAAGGAGAAGACACATTCAACTAACCATACTGAGGTGGAGGAAGCAAACGTTATTATTGGTGCGGAAACTGGCTTTACTTTCACTGGAGTAGGTCTTGGCTTGGAAATCGAAGAGAAGGTGGGTCTCACCTTCACTGAAGAGCAGCACTTTGAGAAGACGACTACCAATACCGTTTCCTATACCCTCGCTGAAGATGGTGATGATGACTATCTGACAGTTGATGTGTTTGAGGCTCCTGACGGCTTCGGTCCTATCTTCTATACACGTGGTGGTGCTACCTCTTGCCCCTATGAGGATGAGGTTGTGACTGAATACTATAACCCTGGTACGGTCATCATGCAGAAGACTGTTCAGATTGAGAAGCCTGAGATTGAAGCTCAGAGCCAGACCGTTACTGGTATACCTGCCGGTGGTAAGGGCACTTTCAAGGTGAACATCCGCAACAATTCGGATACCGGTGAGGATGGTTGGTATGACATCAGCGTTGTGGCTACCTCTAACCCCGACGGTCTGATTGTGAAGATGGATGGTTTGAACATTACTGCAGGTCGCAGTATCCTGGTTCCTGCCGGTGAGACGATGGAAAAGACGCTCACTGTGGAGCAGTCGAAGCCCGACGTGCTTTCTTATGAGAATATTCAGCTGCGCCTTGGTTCACAGTGTCAGAAAGACAATACTGGCGTATTCCCAGAGATTGCCAGCTACACTTCGTTCTCTGCTTACTTCCAGCCTTCTTGCTCTGAGGTGAATCTGGCTACTAACCACACTCTGATTAATACTGAAACAAAGGACAATCTGGTTCTTAGCATCAGTGGTTATGACTACTCGATGACGTCACTGCAAGGTATTCGTCTGCAGTACAAGGGTAAGAACGATGCAGATTTTACCACGCTGCACGAATATATCAGGGACTATACAGGAAACGAACCTAATAAGTCGGAACTGAAAGCACTGACAGGTAACGATAAGCAGAACTTCTCTATCGATCTGCGTGACAATGCATTCAAGGATCAGACCTACGTGTTCCGTGCCATCACAGTATGTAATCTCGGTGGTGAGGTTAACAATGAAAGTGAGGAGGTTGAGGTCGTTCGTGATATGACCCGTCCTATGCTGATTGCTACACCAAGTCCTGCCAGCGGCGTGCTGGGTATTGGTGATGACTTGGTGATTACCTTCAATGAAGATATCCAGTCAACAGCTCTTACTACTCCCAACAATTTCGATGTGGTTGGTGTGCTGAACGAGACCGCTGTGACTCATGAGGTGGCTCTGAACCTGACGGGTGAGAACACTGTCAAGACACAGAGCACGATTGACTTGAGCGGCAAGTCGTTTGCTGCAAACCTGTGGCTGAACTACACTAGCGACGGTCAACTACTGATGCACGGTATGAAGGACAATAACTTCACCGTGTCTATTGAGAACGGTAAGCTGGCTGTTACTGTGGATGGCGACAAGAAGGTTTCTACAGCGTCGCTGCCCCAGAACAAGTGGCTATACCTGAATGTTAGCTATGATGCCGATGATGATCAGGGTATTCTCTTTGCAGGCTATGCTGCCGATGCAGACAAGGTAACCTTGATTAACACTACCACGAAGGTTTACACTGGCAACGGTCCTGTTAGCGTGGGTGGTAACAACCTCCAGGCAAAAGTGCAGGAGCTTTCACTCTGGGACGGTGCCCGTTCTATGACAGAGGCTCAGAAGGGCATGTACGAGTCGAAGAGTCAGTTCACCAGCGGTCTGCTGGGCTACTGGCAGCTGAATGAGGGTCATGGCGATGTGGCTGTTGATAAAGCTCGCTCACGTAATATGACGCTGCCTTCAGAGAATGCTTGGTGGATTAATGGTGATAACTACGCCCTTATCCTTGATGGTACGAAGGCTGCTGCAGTCAACATCTCTTCACTGAATACCACTGCTTCTGAGGACTACCTCGTTGAGGCTTGGTTCAAGGCCAGTGAGGATAACAATGTGGCTTCAGTGCTGAGCACAGAGGTTATGGACCTGCGCTTGAACGCTCAGGGTAAGATGGAACTCGTGATTAACGACGAGAATAGCAGTGTTACCAGCGAGAGTCTGCGTGACGGTCAGTGGCACCATGTGGCCGTGAACGTTTTGAAGAGTACCAACGGTAGTGGTATCGTTTATGTGGATGGTGTTCAGCGCAAGCAGGTAAGTGCAAGTGCAATGCCTGCCCTCTACGGTGCGAAACTGTTGCTGGGTAGCCATCAGTCATACGGAGCTCAGGGCTATTCTTACGACCAGATGCTGAAGGGTGCTATCGATGAGGTACGTATCTGGAAGGCTCGTCGTACTGCTGACGTCATCAAGAACAACATGTTCAACCGCGTGAAGAACGATGTTGACGGTCTTGTAGCATACTATCCGATGGAGCAGTTGGGACTTGACGCCTACAGTCAGGTAGTGACTACAGCAGACTATAACAATGTAGTTCCTGTGGCTGCTGGTCAGACTGCTGATGCTTTGACATTCTACAATGCTGCTCAGACGGAAGTTGCCAATGCGACGATGTCGAAAGACAATACGGCAGCCCTGAAGACGGCTCCCAGCCAGACCAATGTGGAGTTCGACTTTGTGGCCAGTGAGCGCCAGATCAAGGTGAACCTGACAGAGCAGGCCTATAAGATGGAGGGATGTAACATCTACATCACTGCGAAGAATATCAAGGATATCCACGGCAACACTGCACTGCCTATCACCTGGAGCGTCTACGTACAGCAGAACAGCCTGGCATGGGCTGACAAGAGCCTGAGCGTGAACAAGACGGGCAATGATGCCAAGACCTTCACCGCTACCATCGAGAACCGAGGTTCGCAGAGCGAGTCATGGAGCCTGAGCGGTATGCCTGAGTGGTTGAGTGCTAATGTGGAGGGTGGTATCCTCACGCCGTTGTCGAATGCTTCTGTAACATTCACAGTGGCTGGCAGCCTGCCTATCGGTACCTATGAGACCGCTGTCTATCTGACAGGTTCACAGAACATCAACGCTCCGATGAACATTACGGTATCTTCTGAGGGCAATGCTCCTGACTGGGTAGCAGTAACCGACGAGAACACCATGACGGTGATTGGTCAGCTGAAGATTGACGACAAGCTGAGCAATGATTCAAGGGATATGGTAGCCGCCTTCCGTGGTACACAGTGCGTAGGTGTTGCCCGTCCGAAGTACTTCAGCCGCTACGATGCTTATCTGGTGATGATGAATGTCTACGGACTGAATGAGGCTGATCTGACCTATAAGGCATACGATGCCAGCACTGGTATGATCTATCCTTCTATTGAGGTATCAGACGCCAATGCATACTCGTTCGCTGCCGACAAGGCTGTAGGCTCGTTTGCACAGCCTGTCATCTTCACTCCGAAGAGTGAGGTAGAGCAGGATTTGTCGATGAGTCACGATGGCTGGAAGTGGTTCTCTATCTATGCTAATCCCGTCAACAATGCGGCTTCAGAGATCTTCAAGAACTCGCTGGCTGCCATTGAGATGGTTACCGACGGTGAGAACTCTGTCTTGAACTGGACTGGCGAGTTGAACATCGACAGCTATGCAAAGATGTATAAGCTGAAGGCTAAGACCGCTTATGAGGAGAATATTGTGGGTGCACCCGCTGATCCTACAAAGGTTGACATCACACTGAAGGCCAATGGTTGGTCATGGATTGGCTATCCTGCACAGGCAAGCAACTCGCTGGCTGCAGCCTTCGCTGATGCTAATCCTCAGGAGGGTGACATGGTGAAGAACCAGTCGGGCTTCTCTGTCTACACTGGAGGCGAGTGGGTTGGTACATTGACCGCCGTAATCCCTGGTGACGGTTATCTGTACAACTCAACTGCCAATACATCAAAGACCTTCCACTATCCTGTTCCTCAGGTAACAGGTGCATCCAACAGAAGTGCTGCAAATCGTGCATTTGCTTCTCACGCCGAGAGCAATATGACCATGATTGCAGTCGTGATGGACGGCAGCGACATCGTTGAGAACGCACAGGTGAGCGTATATGCAGGTACAAGCCTTCGTGGATCCTCAGTGAACGCTGTCAAGGGTAATCGCCACTTCATTACCATCGGTGGTGAGAAGGGCATAGCCGATGTCCTCACCTATGTAGTACGTACCGAGGATGGACAGGAGTACATGTTGCAGGTGGAAGAGGCAAACGTCTTTGAAGCTGATGCTAAGAAGGGTAGCCTACATGCTCCATGTGTACTGCAGCTTAGCGACGCTACAGGACTGTCTCTGGCAGGCGCCTTCGACCGTCCCGTCAAGAGCATCGAACTCATTGATGCCGGTGGACGCGTCGTCCGCACAAGACAGAACACAA
>CAMJDL010000073.1 GCA_946404405.1 uncultured Prevotella sp. | reverse complement strand
CACCCTTCACTGTAGCTACTGCCGCCAGATTGTCTTCTGTCAGGTAGTAGCCAGTAGCTGGCGTTACTGTCAGCGTACATACGCCCTTGTCATCGACTGCCTTGGTCACCGTACCAGCATCCGCATTTGGCTTCACGTTGACATTCACATCGTCCACTGTATTCGCTGCCCATGTGCCAAGCGTCAGCATCAGCAGGGCTACTATGGATAATACTCGATTCATATTGTGTTTCATAATGTTCGTTCCTCCTTATTTATTTTACAACCACTTTATGTCCATTACTAATATACAGTCCCTTCTTCGAAGGCTTCTGAACCTTACGGCCCTGCATGTCGTAGAAGTCAGCTCCAGTCTCAGCCGTCTTACTTCTTACATCGTTTATGCTTGTGAAGTTGCCCTCGCCATCAATGACAATAGTCAGCTGAGAAGCGCCCTGAGGACCTACAGCATCAGCCACCACCAGATAGTTCTTACCTTTAGGTATAGTTCCCGACACTCGCATCATCGTACCGTTATACAGACCATACACCGTTCCACTGATTTCAGAGACAACAACGGCGGCATTGGCATGCTGCAGCAAGTTAATACCTTCCTCCACATCAAAGGCTTCCGTTGCAACAGTCTCAGTAGCATTGTTCAACAGGACGGCTACACCCTCAGGAATATAGCTGATCTGCGAAACAGTAACAACGCCATCACCTACACTTGTAGCAACATAAGCACCTATTGTTTTACTACTTGGCAGCATCACATCACCATCTGCGCTATAGTATGTTGCCCATTGATTATAGAATTCAACTTCATTATCAGCCAGCGTATGGTTGACAATGCTGAAGTCTGCCGTCCCGGTTCCAGTAAAGTTACCCTGACCAGTCACAGCTACCGTATACTCATTAACATCTTTTGCAGTAATGTTACCTGTTACTGTTACATCATTGAGTTTTACCGTGTAATCATTAGTGCCTAACACCAAGTTACCAGCCTTCACGCTTGTAATGGTCACCGTCTGTGCCTCACCGGTATATTCCATCATAGTCTTGTCGATGGTCACTTCAGTAATCTCAGCGGGATAAATGGCAACCTTGATAGTTCCTGAAGGCAATTTGTTGTTGTAATTATTACCTCCATCCACTTTATAGATGATAGCATAGTATCCAGCGTTTGTTGCTTTTGGTATGGTTGTACTATAAGAAACTTCACCTGCACAGTTGGGGTCATAGCTACCTTTATAATCCTCTTCGGTGATAGAAGCAAAGAAGTACTCAACCGTAACCCCATCTGGTACTGTAATTGGCAGTAACACCTGTTCTGTACCATCATATACCAAATCATCAGCAGCAACACTTGGAAGTCCTTCGAGGTCTGCCTTAGCAATGGAGAAGTCTGCTGTTGCCGTGCCGCTCTGGTAGTTGGCAGTCTCGGCAATGGTAGCTTTCACCGTATAGTTACCAGCATTTACAGGAACAGTTTCGGTGTACTTGGTATCTTCTTCATCTGCACCTTTATAGGTGAATGTTGCCATACCATTGCCCAGGTTACCACTGACTGAAGGCGTGTTAGCTTCGGCACCATACTTCCAGCCAGCAAGAGTAACCTTCAATCCGTTTTCGCCACCAACAGGCAGTGAAGCCTTCGTAATGGCAAAAGCTTTAGTAGCCGAACTGGTGTAGTTACCCTTACCTCTCACTACGATGTTATAAGTAGCAACATCAATGATTGCATTCTCGTCCTCAATTGCGATTGGATCCTCGTCTTCAATTACCAGTTCGAAACTTACATCGTAATCATCACCAACCAAAGTTACCTCTCCATCCTTAACCGTCACAGTTGGAACATGCTTCTCTCCATTATATTCGAAACTACTTTCAGACAACGTAATCATATCGCTCGTGATTGACTTCGCCGAAATGGTTAATGTCTTTGTCACAGGTTCTGCTGCATAATTATCGTCTTCGAAAGAGATTTCAACTAAATATGTGCCTACATTCGTTGGAGCTTCTTCCAGCATATTCGGCTCTTCAGGATTATCTGAATTTGGAGTATAATATTCAATATGTAGACCATCTTTAGAAAGGGTATTAGGCGTTAATGTGATAGCATTCTTGTCAAATTCTATTTGATCACCCGTATATTCAGCCGTTTGGTTCTCAGCTGTGATGGTAGCAATACCGGTAGTAATACTAAAATTAAGTTCCTTAGTACCTCCATAGTTTCCCGTTCCAGAAATCACCACAGTGTAATCTCCTCTATCGACAAGGTTGGCAGCAGTAATGGAAGTCTCTCCCTGCTTGTAGCTTATTGTATAGTCTGTACCTAATGTCAGAGGAGTCTCGGCATCTTTCGTTTCCTTTACCACAATAGTTGGAGTAACGGCAGAACCTGTATAGGGGATATCATCAATGGCGGCAAAGTACAGAGTAGAGATATCCGTAATCAGCGAATAGGTAGCTTCCACGACATCACTAACGACAGAAGACACCTCAACCCAAGCCTTCAGCGTGCCAGCCTGAACAGGAATCGCTTCAGAATAAGTCTCTTCAGTACCATCGTCCCACTTATACTTAATGGTAGCACCATTAATAGTAGTTGTAAGAGTAATCGTCGCAGTATTCAAGACTTCACCTTCATCCAATCCTATTGTAGGAGCAGCTGGAATGACATTGACTGTTAAGGTTGTCTCGCACCCATCATTTAATGGATATACGTCTTCAGGGATGTTAACTGTTAAAATAGCTGTTCCACATCCCACAGCTCTGTATTTCTCAGTCTGTTCATCATAGGATATGATCGCTGCATTTGATATCTCTCCAATTTCATAGGTTAATCCCTCAGTTGCGGGAACCAAAGTTGGCAGATTTGTCAGTTCTACAGGCGTTCCCTCATAAACAACCGTCATAGGTTCTGTAAAGCCGAAGTACTTGGCGGTAGCTGTAGCACTCGTTTCGTTGTTTACAGATATATAAGCTGTCACCGTAGCAGGCTTGCTGATTGTCGGTCTGTTGGTATCGTCATAAGTAGCATCAGTGATGTTTGTTTCTGTAGGATCAACATAATCCACGCTATACTTGATAGTACCATTATTAATACCTGATGACAGTATTAACTTAATGCCATCTGCATCCTGCATGGCCATATGATTAATCGTTGGAGCCACACTTTCAAGGGAAACAGAGGATATAGTAACAGAAGTAACAGCGGTATTATCACCTGTGTATAAACCATTGGTAGAATTGTACTTCACACCACTTTCCGATATCGTTAAATAGTTACCTTCTGCGTTATTAATACCATTGACACACAGTACATCCCCAAAATATTTAATGACAGAACTATTTACGCCCTGCAAACTCAATGAGCATGGGAATGAACCGCTTTCGAATGTCAATGTAGGAATCTGTGTAGGAGCGGGATATACATCATAAATAATCGGTTCACAATTATTTGCGACCTTAACGCTATTTGTTCCAATCAGCTTAATCGTGAAGTTTTCAGTTCCTGTATATTTTATGCCAGGCCCTTCAAATGAAGAAAGATCAATCGTTGCATTATTCAGCGTCAGGGTATTGTTTTCAGCATCGAACGTTACTGTACCAGTAATATAATTGCCAGTTATGTTAGCTGCATTTGCACTCGTCACCATTACGCCACCGACTGAAATATCGTAGGACTGAACTTTTATAGTTGCATTCTTAACGTCATCGTTCCATTCTGTAACATTGGTTACCAATGGAGCATTAACTGTTACTGTATTGAAACCATTTATAACTCCAATTTCCTGACTCTCTGTAGAAAGCGTCAGACTCGCACTATTTGCATTCTCAAGGTCTGCATTGAAAGTCAATGAAGCAGTTTGAGATGTTCCTGTGTATTTAATGCTACCTACAATACTATTTTCACCTCTCAAATTGATAATCAAATTATCTATCTTAGTTGTAATACCACTTACGTCTGTTATGCCTTTTAGTGTCAATGTATGATCTCCATCAAAAGACGCAACACCACCGGAAAGCTCCGTTTCAGTAGTAGAGAACTGTTGTTCGCCAATCCACAAATCATATTTTTGGTACCACAACAAACACATTTCATAAGATGATCCATTGTACATGCGCCAAATCGATGTCTCAGCTGGTTGATTATCCCAATCAATAGCTACAGACGAATTGGAAAAACCAGTCATAAATTTTGTATACCCCCCATCAAAAGCTCCTCTAACGTTTAAGGGATTACCATTATTTCCTGTATTGGTAAATGAGAGTGTAGGGGTTTCGCTACCATAAAAAGCATAATCTCCATCGTTTGGTAAATTAATCACATTAGTACCAATGAAGTCTACTAACAGATTAACAGAAGTCGTAATAGTACCATTTAATGTAGCACTACTCAGTGTCAGTTTAACAGGGTCGTCACCACTGGCAGGAGTCAACGTGACAGTACCGCTAACGTTATCACCTGAAACTGTTTGAGCACTCTTTAATTGTTCAGCTGTGTACCCATGCCCAGCAATTGTAAGTGCATAGTCATCCTCTGCCCACGCCCCTTGCGGCGCCAGCAACATCACGAACAAGGCAAGGAGGCATAGTAGGCCTTTGCCGATTCTTAATGGATTTAATTGTCTTTTAATCATAATTTTATATTTTAATTTTCGTAAATTCGGGCTTCAAACCAGCTTTGGTTAATGGTGCGCGCGTACAATAATATATTATTCGGCTGCAAAATTAAACAAAAAAAATGAAACCACCAAGCATTTCGTGTTAAATTACACGCATTTTTTGCTTGGTGGCTTTTGTTGCGGTCCTCAGGCTATGCTGACGATTAATAGTAAGAGATTCTCCGTTCCTCGATGTTAGCCCCTCGCCAACGTGTTGTCTCACCCTCCTCACGGGTTGAACCACGATAGGTCATTTCACGCTCAATCCAGTTGCCGACCTCGTCGAACTTCGTATAGCGGTAGGTGGTTTCCGACTCAGACTCATCGCCTTCATCCATGCGTGTGAACTTCCTTGTGCTCGGGTAGATATTGTCGCCCTCATAGGTGAACTCCTGGGTGATGGTCCATTCCCAGAAGCCTTGCTCCACCTTGATAATCCGGCCTTTAGCGTCGTACGTGAACTCGTTGGTAAACATGGCGTCGTCCTCGTCGTCATCCTTCTGCTGGTAGAACACTACCCTGCCCTGGCCGTCGCGCTTCATCACCGACTTGGTCGTGATGCCCTTCACGAATTTGCCCGTCTTATCGTAGTTGTACACGCCACCGTAGGCATCGCCCGTTACGCGACCTGCCTCACTGAACGAATAGCCCGCCTCGTCGTTGGCATCGTTCGACATCTCGCCCTTCTCCAGCACGTCATCGTCCATGCTTTTCACTTCGTAACGGATGCAGAACGACTCCTTCACAGGGCCTATGAATCCGAACGATTTCACGTCCAAAGCCGTACTGACGGGTTGTTTGTCCTCGTTAGTAATAATCTCGCGGCTCACCGTCGTCGTGTCCGCCGTCGTAGCCTCGCTCTGTACCTTCGGTTTACCCAGGCACGCAGCGCACATCAGCGCCGTACCCATCGCAACGATGCCCACCATCAGCCAATTTCCAACTTTCTGTTTCATACGCCTTATAATCGTTTATAATTACCGACTGCAAATATACAACATTTTCTCAATATATAACAACAATGTCGATTAAAATGTAAAAAACTTGTTGAAAAATTTGGATAGCAACTAAAAATTATATGGATATGAAAAAGGCAACAAAGGGCCTGCTTCGTGGTGTGAAGCGGTCCTTATCTGTTACTTGTAATATCCGATGCGGACATAGTGGGGGGGGAACGCCGAAGGGCTTCCATACATGCCTCCGACGAGACCGCTTTGGCCTTCTGACCGCGGAAAGATTTTTGTCGGTCGGTCGGAGCTACCTATATATATAGTAGCTCCGACGACCGACGGGAATCCGCCACAAAAATCATTAAAAACAACACAATCATGAATACTGATTTTCGATATCAATTAGAGAGCAAGAAGTTGACGGGCCACCAGCCCAACACCGACCTGGCTGACCTCGTGCTGGGCGACGCGCATCCGCCGTAAAGTTTGCCCTTAATAACCGCCCCGTCTGCCCATAGTGAAGGGGGCGCCTGCTATATAGCGGACCAACGGGATTCCAAGGGCAGACGATGGCTCTGCTATGTAGTGGACGAGGGGGGATAAAAAGTGCAGACTGAAAACAAAAAAAAGGACGGTGAGGCAAAAATAATTTTTAACGAAAATAATTGAGAAAATATTTGCATAATTCAAATAATTTTTGTACCTTTGTATTATAAAAGAAATAAGAAGGATAAAGCGGGAAGCGGCCACCCGATGTAGCTGGTCGCAGTAATGTCTAATACCATGAAAAACATTTAATAATATGGCACAGACAAATTTTCTGACCTTGAAGGTCAACCTGAGGCAGAACCTGAATCAGCGGAATCAGGCTGCCTACCAAAAGTACTATGCCGAGGTGGATCCGGAGAAGACGCTGACCACCCTCGGTTTGGCAAAGCACCTGAAGGACCACGGCTGTCTGGCAGGCCTTGACGCCATCCAGGCCGTACTGGCCAAACTGGCCGAGTGTATCCCCGAAATTGCGTCACAGGGCTATGGTGTGATGCTCGACGGCCTGGGCAAGTTCTACCCGACGCTGAAGAGCAAGGGTGCCACGGAGGCCGAGATGGCCGAGGATGGCTGGCAGCTGTCGCAGCTGATCCAGGGCGTCCGTCTGCGTTTCCTGCCCACGTCGAAGCAGATGCAGAACATCACGTCGAAGCAGTACATGACGCGCTGCGCTGTGGAGGGTGGCAATCTGATTCGTGCCGTGCGCGACGCACAGACGAAGAAGAAGCTCTACGACGAGCTGACACCCCTGTCGAAGTTCATTGGCGACCTGCGCGGCACCACCAATGCGCCTTCGAACACTGGTGGTTCGGGCACGAATACCGGCGGTAACACTGGCGGTAACACCGGAGGTAACAACGGTGGTGGCGGTGGCGGTGACGACGAGCCGGACGAGAACTGAACGATGGCTGACGGATGACAATACCCCCGAGACTCGCAATGAATCTCGGGGGTATTTTTACATAAAGGGGGTCTCTGAATCTAAAGGTTCTCAATAGATATAGGTCGTGACGAAATCCATCACCTCCTGCTTGGTTCCCGCAGGGCAAAAGTCAGGGTCATTGATTTTGGGGCTATGAACGCCGATGGGGTTGATGATCTTCCTGACGTTGGGACCTATCTTATCGGGCTGACCACCCGACCAGGGATCGTCCTTCGAATAGAAGAAAAGCAGGGGCATGGTGGAGTTGACGAAGAAATTCTGCCTGATGTCTATACGTTGGCTGTTGTCGTAATGGTTCACCAGCCAGCGGTCTTCCTCTTTCAGTAAGGATGCCAACACGTCCTCAGCCTTGAAGCTGGTACCCTCCAGCAAATCAGCGAAATAGTCAAAGCCCGGGTTGGGTAGGCCCTGCTCCTTGGCGCAATCTACAAAGTAGGTGTAGTAATCAGGATTTCTGTTACCCTTTATTGAATTACAGATTTCCGTCACATACGACTCATCATCTTTTGTCATGCTCTCGATCGTTTCTTGGTGCTTGCTGGGGAGCGTGTACTGGAATACGTTGAAATAGGTGTCGAAGACATTGAAAACATATTCGGTGAACGTAGGCTCGGGCGCACCTTCCTCCTTCAATGTCTTGCAGGCCGACAGGTAGAGTCCCTTTTCGCCATCGGTCAACGCCCTGCGGATTTTCTTTTTTATCACGTCGCGCAACTCCGCAGTACTCGCCTCGTTGAAGAGATACTGGCCGAAAGCCTTGTCAGAGAGACTGACGTTGAATGGCGAGCAAAAAGCGGCAGCCAGATCCATATCGTTCGGATAATAATAGGCATAGTCCATCGAGGTCTCACCGTTCTTGCTGGTGCCCGTGCTCATCCACTTGCCCTTGAAGATGGGCTTCAGCGCCTGATAGACGGCATGCAGGTCTGCCGATGCCTGTGCGCTCGTTTCATACTCCCACTTGCCTTTGTCCTGGTTGTACGACTCGCCAAAGTTGCGATGCTCCACGTGTACCATATTGGCATTCAGGTTGACACCAAGGTCTTCAGCATCGTTAAAACGGCTCCACAGATAACCCTCCGTGACCATGATAGTAGGACGGTCATAGCCTCGGAACAAGATGCACACCTTCTGCTTGAACTTGTCGCCATCGGGCTGGTTGTGGTTCACGGGCTGACTGATGAACATGCTGTATTGCGTTTGGTAGTTCAGTTCGCCCTTCTCTTTCCTCTTCATCGTCACTGTGTCGGGATTCTCCTTGATGTCCGTGAAGGCTCCCGTTGCGGTCAGTTTCTGTTCCAGCGAGGTGTAAACCACAGGGTTGTCTGCGGTGTCAACAGTACATGACACGATGCTCAGGACTATCAACAGCAGCATCCATGATTTCAAAGTCTTTTTCATTGTTATTTTCTTTTAATTAGGAATTCTGTTGGCAAAGTTACGAAATCTAATCGAGAATATAACGATTTTGCACGTTTTTTTTTAATAAGCAGCATCATTATTATAAATGAAAATTTGGGCCCACTATTTGGTGGGCTCAATTTTTTTTGTTAATTTCGCGGCGGAAATGAGAAAGACAAAGAGAATAATTGTAATAGGATTGCTGCTGACGGGTTGTCTGCAGATGCAGGGTCAGGAGCGGAAGAAGCCGTGGGTGCTGAGGGCATTGTCGGCGGTGAAAACGTACATCGACTCGTCGGCGGTGAAGGGCATTGACACGCGGTATCTGGAGGTGCCCGAGAAGCCGTGGGCGGTGGTGCTGAAGTCGAATGCCAACGACATGGACCTGCGTTCGAAGACGCACATGAGCGAGGACCTGCTGGCGTTGCACAGCATACAGGGTGATCTGCATTTCGAAACGAAGCTGGAGCCCCAGCGTGAGGTGTCGTTAGGTGCATGGATCGGCTACCGCGGCTACGGTCTGGGCTACAGCTATTCGCTGCAACGCTCGAAGGGTCGCAACTTCTCGATAGGTGCCACGGGTGCCAACTACGGCTTTAATCTGCGCATCCGTAGCTTCTCGACCGACGAGATGTCGGCCCACTACTGGGGCATCGACGAGGGATTAGAGATGGACGAAGAGATGAACAATGTAAACACATGGGACGACATCAAGGTCAAGACAGCCATCTTCGACGCCTTCTACTTCCTGAACGGCAAGCGTTTTTCGTATGCCGCTGCCTACGACCAGAGCATGAACCAGATACGTTCGGCAGGGTCGCTGATGGTGGGCGTGAAGTGGTTCCAAACATCGGTAGACTACTCGAAGCCGCTGAACGGACTGCTGATACAGGCGCTGGGCGACGTAGGACAGTTTAAGATTCACAAGGGCAGCATCGGCGTGGGCTATGCCTACAACTGGGTGCCGGCAAGGAATCTGCTGGTGAACGTGATGGCCATGCCCATGCTGACCGTCTATAACCGCACGAAGCTGTACTACTACGAGTCGAACTACGACCTCTACCTGGCCCCCGGCGAGGTGTCGGCATCAGGCAAGAAATATGTCCCCGAAGACTATTCGTGGACGAATGACATCACGCTACAGGAGTCGGGCACGGAAACAAACTACGGACGCCCATCGTTTACTATGGACGCCCGTGCTTCGATTACCTATCAGTTCGACCGTTTCTTCCTGACCGTCGGCGGACAGTATAGCCGCTACAAAAACAAGGCTGACGACAACGATTTGCAACTGGACGACTGGTACGTCAACGCTGCGTTAGGGGTTCGATTCTGATCCAGTCGGCATCGACCCAGCCGCGGTCTACCTTGGGATTGGTCTCGACGGCAATGAAGCCGAACTTGGCACCAATCCATTTACCTTCCTTCATCTGGTACTGACCACCGCAGTCGGTAAACTTCTTGCCATTCTGACTCCAGGCGAAGCTGACCTTGGGTTTGCCGCCATGAGCCACACCAGCCTCGGCGTTGGTGACCTTCAGGCGCAGGTAGATATCCTCGTGGATGCCGGGCTTGTAGTCAATCTTGTCCTCGGCAGTAGGCTTCAGCGTGGCGATGACTTCCTCTTGAGCAGCCTTGCCGCGATCGGCATCCTGACAGGTCAGAATGACCAGTTTGAATTCCTTGCCCTCGCGACGAACAACCAATGCCTGATAGTTATGACCCATCATGATGATGCCGCCCATCTGACCGTCGGCTTTCGACGTGAAGCGCAGCTTGGCAGTAGCCATAAACTCGTCGGCAGGGGTCTTCTGTAACAGCAGGTTGGGCACTTCCCAGAAGTTCTTCCAACCGTCCGACAGCTTGTAGGTATAGATGCGGAACGTGCCAAAAGCGGTAGGAACGCCGAACTTCTCGTCGTAGTTGGCATGCCACGACCACTGCTTACCCAATACGGGACTGTTGAACTCGTCGCTTTCGACAGGATTGGTTATTGGATATTGGTTATTGGTTATTGGCTTCTTGTAAGTGGTCACGGGAGTGCCTTTCTTACCCATGATGGGCCAACCGGTAGACCAGTCGACAGGATTCAGGTGTACCACGCGACCGTAAGCCTCCTTGTCCTGGAAGTGCAGGAACCAGTCCTCGCCATACTTGGTATGCACCCAACCGCCCTGATGAGGGCCGTTGATGTTGGTCTTGCCCTGCTGCAGCACGATTTTGTGCTCGTAGGGACCATATGGCGACTTGGAGCGCATGGCCAGTTGGAAGCCCTCGGGCACACCGCCGGCAGGACACAGAATCCAGTACCAGCCGTCGCGCTTGTAGAACTTCGGACCCTCGCAGGTACGATTGGCCGTACCATTGCCGTCGAACACGATGACTGGCTGGCCGATGGGGCGCGTGCCGTCTGCCGACATCTCGCGGACGGTCAGCACCGAGGCAAATTTTGAGCGCGAGTTGGCCCATCCGTTAACCAGATAGCAACGACCGTCATCGTCCCACAACGGTGTGGTATCGATGTAGCCCTTGCCGCGAATGACACAGACAGGCTTTTCCCATTTGGCGGCAGGATCCTGCGTGCGGACCATATACACACCGTAGTCGGGGTCGCCCCAATAGATGTAGTACCAGCCGTTGTGGTAGCGGATACTGGGAGCCCAAACGCCAGCACCATGCTGGGGCGTCGAGAAGTGTTGTTCCAGTTCTGCATCACCCTCGTAGAGAGAGGTGAGCGCATAGTTGATAATTTCCCAGTTGACCAGATCCTTAGAGTGTAGGATGGGCAAGCCCGGTGCACACTGAAACGACGAGGCCGTCATGTAGTAGTCATCGCCCGAAGCCCCGACGCAGACGTCAGGGTCGCTGTAGTCGGCATTAATCACAGGATTGGTGTAGGTGCCGTCGCCATTGTCGGGACTCCACACCTGAGACTTGTATTGAGCGCTTGCCGTCAACGTGACAGCAGTCAATACCATTAGAAAAGTTTTCTTCATCGTAGTTTGTTTATCTTGAGTTTGTAATGACTTCCATCATACAAGACGCGCATCACCCCTCGAATGTCATCATCTTTGGGCGAAATACTTAGGGCTACATGACCCATGGTGCGGCGCAGGTTAATCTCCACGCAGGGATGGAGAGAACATTGAACGTTGAACGTTCTCTCTTTGAGAGTGTGGCGTTGCGAGGAACGTTGAACGTTTTTGACTACCATCATGTCGATGCCGAAGGGACCGACGTAGCCAGGCAAACGTAATTGTTTCGTTATTTTCTGCTTGATTGAATCAAGCAAACAAGCTGTGATATAGCGACTTATCATGTCGCACTTGACGCTTTCCGTAGCCAGAATATTACCCACATAAGCGCCATTAACGGTATGGAACAGCGACAGTCCCAAATAGCGGATAGAGCCATCGGCAGCGGCCTCGAACTCCATACCGAAGTCCTTCACCTTATTATAATATGGTTCAACCATAATGCTGCCCTGTGAAGCAATCACGTTGCGCACCCATTTCTCATTTATCATTTCTCCTTTATCATTTAGACGCGCAGCATTATTCACTATTCTCTCTTCACTATTCACTAGACGCGCAGCGTCGCAAAACCTCACTCCTCGCCCACTCGACGACCAGGGCGCCTTCAAGACCACGCGACCGTAACGCAGGAACAGTTCTTCGACCTGCTCAATAGTCGTACACTCGAAGGCCTCGCCAACAGTACCCTCCATCTGGAGAAGTGGCAACAACAGGGCAGACGTCCGACGGTGCGACAACTGGCGAATCTGCTCTAACCGTGCGTCATCAGGCAGTAGCGATGCGGCCACGCCCATGCGCTCCAGTTCACGGCGGATGGCCCTATCCCACCCCCATGGTTGGATGCTTTGGGTTTCCTGCCGGTAAACGCCCACTTTAGCGGCGGTAAACTGCGGGATTACTGACGGTAAACTGTCAGTCACTCCCAGTTTTACCAGGCGGTGGCACACGCGACGGTAGGCCTTGAGGGCCGACTCCTCGTGCTGCACCAGTATCTGGTCGCCCTCCTGAGCCCACAGGGCAGGCAGAAAACCGAGGTCGTTGCGCAGTTGACGACCCGCATGCGGTGCCGTGAAATTACTGAGATTGGCAGCCAGCGCAATATCGTGTTCCGGATTGAAAATATGTAGCGTCATGTGTCTGTTCGTGTTAATTTCGTGCAAAAGTACGAATAATTATCGAGTTTTTATCGGACAATGCCGTTAAAGGGAGTTAAAGCAGCGAAAAAGTTTACGAGAAACCAAAAAAAGTCGTACCTTTGCAGGATATGAGAAAGCTAGACAATTCAGTAAATTATATCTATCAAAAATCGTTAACATTATGAACATCCCTCCAGTATTTTGGTTGGTGCCCATTGCATCATTGGTGGCACTTGGAATGGCGTACTTCTTCTTCCGCAGCATGATGAAGGCTGACGAAGGTACGCCACGTATGAAAGAAATTGCACTCTATGTGCGTAATGGCGCTATGGCCTATCTGAAACAGCAGTATAAGGTCGTGCTGATTGTGTTTGTCATCCTCTGTGCCCTCTTTGCCTTCATGGCATACGGCCTGAACGTACAGAATCCCTGGGTGCCATTTGCATTCCTCACTGGAGGTTTCTTCTCCGGACTGGCAGGTTTCTTCGGCATGAAGACCGCTACCTACGCGTCAGCACGTACAGCTAACGCTGCCCGTGAGAGTCTGGATGCCGGTCTGAAGATTGCCTTCCGTTCAGGTGCCGTGATGGGCTTGACGGTGGTAGGTCTCGGACTGCTCGACATTGCCATCTGGTTTGTCGTACTGAACCACTTTGACCACGACGGACTGATTTCTATCACGACCACCATGCTGACCTTCGGTATGGGTGCTTCAACGCAGGCGCTGTTTGCACGTGTCGGTGGTGGTATCTACACGAAGGCTGCCGACGTAGGTGCCGACATCGTGGGTAAGGTGGAGGCCGACATTCCTGAGGACGATCCACGTAACCCCGCCACCATTGCCGATAACGTTGGTGATAACGTTGGTGATGTGGCTGGTATGGGTGCCGACCTGTACGAGAGCTATTGCGGTTCGGTGCTGTCAACAGCTGCCCTTGGTGCTGCAGCCTTCGGTGTAGCAGGATTAGACATCCAGCTGAAGGCCGTCATCGCCCCGATGCTGATTGCTGCTACCGGCGTATTCCTCTCGCTGTTAGGTATTTTCCTCGTTCGAACCAAGGAAGGCGCTACAATGAAAGACCTACTGCGTTCACTCTCGCTGGGAACAAACGTTTCTGCTGTACTCATCGCCATTGCCACCTTCGCCATCCTCTACCTGCTGGGTATTGAGAACTGGCTGGGTCTCTCATTCTCAGTCATCTCTGGACTGGCTGCCGGTGTCATCATCGGACAAGCTACCGAATACTACACCTCGCACTCGTACAAGCCCACACAGAAGATTTCTGAGGCCGGACAAACAGGTGCCGCTACGGTGATTATCAAGGGTATCGGCACAGGTATGATTTCAACCTGTATCCCCGTCATCACGATTGGTGTGGCCATCATGCTGAGCTATCTCTGCGCCAACGGCTTCGACCTCTCCATGTCGTCAACCTCACTGGCTCACGGCCTCTATGGTATCGGTATTGCTGCCGTAGGTATGCTGTCAACGCTGGGTATTACGCTGGCAACCGACGCTTACGGACCTATTGCCGACAATGCGGGCGGTAACGCTGAGATGAGCAATCTGGGCGAAGAAGTGCGTCACCGCACCGATGCCCTCGACGCTTTAGGAAACACCACAGCTGCCACAGGTAAGGGCTTTGCCATCGGCTCTGCTGCCCTCACGGCTCTGGCCCTGCTGGCATCATATATTGAAGAGATTAAGATTGCAATGGCCCGTGCAGGTCAGACCATTACGAATGTGTCTGGCGACGTCATCAGTGCTACAGACGCTACGATTCCCGATTTCATGAACTACTTCCAGGTGAACCTGATGAACCCGAAGGTCATCGTGGGTGCCTTCATCGGTGCCATGGCTGCCTTCCTGTTCTGCGGTATGACGATGGAGGCTGTAGGCCGTGCTGCCGAGAAGATGGTACAGGAGGTGCGTCGTCAGTTCCGTGAGATTGCCGGTATTTTGGAAGGCACAGGCACACCCGACTATGGCCGTTGTGTGGAAATCTCAACCCGTGCTGCCCAGCACGAGATGGTCATTCCATCAGTGCTCGCCATCCTCATCCCCATCGTGGTAGGTGTCGTTCTCGGTGTGGCTGGTGTACTCGGTCTGCTCGTTGGAGGTCTGGCTGGTGGCTTCACGCTGGCTGTGTTCATGGCCAATGCCGGTGGTGCCTGGGACAATGCCAAGAAGAACATCGAGGAAGGCAACTTCGGTGGTAAGGGAAGCTTTGCCCACAAGGCCTGTATCGTTGGTGACACCGTAGGCGATCCCTTCAAGGATACATCCGGTCCGTCGCTCAACATCCTCATCAAACTGATGT
>CAMJDL010000072.1 GCA_946404405.1 uncultured Prevotella sp. | reverse complement strand
CTCACTTTTCACTTTTTTTTGTACCTTTGCACCCGCAAAATGACATTTTACATATATTAATAGCATATTTTTTATGATTAATTCACAAGACATTAAGAAGGGAACCGCCATCCGTATGGACGGTGCCATTTGGGTTTGCATCGACTTCCAGCATCGCAAGCCAGGTAAGGGTAACACCATCATGAACATTAAGTTGAAGAACGTTACCGACGGTCGTGTGCTGGAGCGCCGTTATAACATCGGTGAGAAACTGGAGGACGTGGTCATCGAGCATCGCGACTATCAGTACCTCTATGAGGATCAGGAAGGTCGTATCTTCATGAACCAGGAGACTTTCGAGCAGATTCCCATTGCCAACGACCTCGTGATTGGTCATGAGTACATGAAGGAGGGCGACGTTGTATCAGTTGTTAGTGATACTACCGATGGTACTGTACTCTATGCTGAGATGCCCGTGAAGACCATTCTTCGCGTGACCCACTCTGAGCCTGGTATCAAGGGCGACACCGCTACCAACACCCTGAAGCCCGCTACGCTGGAGACTGGTGTTGAGGTTCGCGTGCCTCTGTTCATTAACGAGGGCGACCTGATTCAGGTTGACACTCGCGACGGCAGTTATCTCGCTCGCGCTAAGGAGTAAAGAATGTGGAATGAGGAATGTGGAATGAGGAATTATTCTCGCTTCGCTGCGATGTCTGAATGACGAATTCTAAATTCTTAATTGATCATCGCCACAGGCGACCATTCAACACTCAACATTCAACACTCAACATTCAATGAATATGAAATATTCATTCATTGTTCCTGTCTTCAATCGTCCCGATGAAGTGGACGAGTTGCTTGAGAGCCTTTGCTCCCAAACACTGCAAGACTTTGAGGTCATCATTGTTGAGGACGGTTCACAAAAACCATGCAAGGATGTTTGCGACAAGTACGCAAACATCCTTGATTTGCATTATTACCTGAAAGAGAATAGCGGACCTGGCCAGAGTCGCAACTATGGCGTGGAACGTGCACAAGGTGAGTACGTTATCATTTTGGACTCCGATGTCGTCCTACCTACCGGCTATTTGGAAGCAGTAAACTCTTCACTAGGCGATGAAATCGCCGCCTTTGGCGGTCCCGACGCTGCCCATCCTTCGTTCACACCAGTGCAGAAAGCCATCAGCTATTCGATGACCTCCTTCTTTACCACTGGTGGCATCCGTGGTGGTAAAGCTAAGCTCGACAAGTTCTACCCCCGTTCGTTCAATATGGGCATCCGTCGCGATGTCTATCTGCAACTCGGAGGCTTTTCGAAGATGCGCTTTGGTGAGGATATTGATTTCAGCTATCGCATCGTGGAGGCAGGCTATATGCCCCGTCTCTTTCCTGATGCCTGGGTGTGGCACAAGCGTCGTACCGACTTCCGCAAATTCTTCCGTCAGGTGTATAATAGTGGTATAGCCCGCATCAATCTGGAAAAACGCCATCCGGGCACCATGAAACTGGTACACCTGTTGCCAATGGTGTTTACCTTGGGGGTTATCGGCTGTCTGTTGCTAAGTCTTTGTGGTGCTGGACTATATATTGAGGGCGAATGGCTCGATGCCAATGGCTTACGTCCTACAGACAATATGCACCAAGGTATAGGCTTTGTCTTCTTTGTATTAGGCCTCTTACCTTTATTATTCTATAGTAGTGTTATCTTCCTCGACTCCAGCATCCGCAACCGCAGCCTTTGGGTTGGGTTGCTGTCTATTCCAGCAGCCTTCGTCCAACTGATGGGCTATGGTTTCGGCTTTATTGAGTCGTGGTGGAAACGTTGTGTCCTGAAACAAGACGAATTTCAGGCCTTCGAAAAAACGTTCTATAAATGAAAGAAGACAGGCTGACCATTGCCCACTGGTCGGAGGATGACCAGCCACGAGAGAAATTGCGTGATAAAGGCCCTGACACGCTTAGCAATGCAGAACTCTTGGCTATACTGATTGGCTCAGGAACGCCAGGAACCAGCGCTGTAGAACTCATGCAGACAGTGCTCAACAGCTGCAAGAATAATCTGAATACGCTGGGTAAGATGTCCATTCGCGACCTTTGTGCATTTAAAGGTATTGGCGAAGCCAAAGCTATCACCATCTTAGCAGCTTGCGAACTGGGTAAGCGTCGCCAGATGGAGTCGCCGGAAGAGCGGCCAGACCTCGGCACCGCTACCCGTATCTATAACTACATGCATCCCGTTCTTCAGGATGAAGATGTCGAGGAGTTCTGGATTCTACTCATGAACCAGAACCACCGTCTCATCAAGAAGATACGTATAGCCCGTGGGGGCATTAGCGAGGTCAGCGTCGATGTGCGTATCATCATCAAAGAGGCAGTGTTAGCTAACGCCACCATCCTTGCCGTTTGTCACAACCATCCTTCAGGTAGTCTGAAACCCAGCAGTATGGACAACGACCTCACTTACTCTCTCCAGAATGTCTGTCGGCTGATGCGCATTCATTTACTTGATCACGTCATCATCACCGATGGTGCCTATTATAGTTATCATGAAGAAGGACTGGTGTAGAGGTGAGAAGTGAGAGGTAAAAGGTATGAGTTTTATAGATATTATCCTATTGGCTGTGGCTTTGGCAATGGACTGCTTTACAGTATCCATTGTCAGCGGACTAACGTCACAGAACAGCAAACTGCATGAGCCTTGGCTTTACCGCATGGCCTTCCTATTTGGTTGCTTTCAGGCCTTCATGCCACTATTAGGTTGGTTGGGTATCATCCATTTTCAGACCTATATAGAAGCCTACGACCATTGGATAGCCTTTGGTCTGCTGGCATTCATCGGCGGCAAGATGATATGGGAGAGTTTTGGCGATGACGAGGAACAGCACTTTAATCCCCGACGTCTGCATACCCAACTGCTGTTGGCCATTGCCACCAGCATCGATGCTTTGGCGGTGGGCATCTCGTTTGCCTGTACGGGCTATACGATGCTGTCGCAACTCACCCTACCAATTATTTTAATTGGCGTTGTCTCCTTCCTGTTCAGCATCATGGGCTATCATGTTGGCCGCCACTTTGGCAAAACCATCACAAAGAGGATAAAACCTGAACTCATCGGTGGTCTTATCCTCATTGCAATAGGCATTAAGATATTGATATTATAACAGACGCTGTATGGCTTTCTCGAGATCATCGATTTGCTGTGAACGGCTGACGAGGTTGTTGCCACGGTCTATCAGGAAATACTCTGGCAGCGTCTGAATGTTATAGACTGTTAGGAAACCGCTATTATCTTCGTCAACGCGCACGCTAATCCAAGGCAGTGCTGCCGTCTGCTGCTTCCAGAAGTGTTCGTCGCCATCAAGACTGACCTGATAGATTTCGAAACCTTTGGCGTGATACTTATTGTAAAGGTCGCGAAGGGCAAGGATACGGGCTGGTGAATCCTTATGTCCAAAGACATGGAAATCGAGCAACACCACCTGACCTTTCAGGTCGGTCAGCTTACGAATCTGTCCCTTGTTGTCGTTCAAGGCTATATCAATGACACCAGCAGTCTGAATCTTCGAGGCGTCAATGGTCTTAGCCTGTTTGGCCTCAATGGTACGGACGTTCTTCATACCTTCAATGGCAATGTTATGCAGATTCTTGCCACGCTCAGCATCGGGCCAGTAGGTATCCCAACTGGTAGCCACGGCGGCAAACACCTTGATATCGTCAGCATCGTTGCGAGGGTTGAAAATCAGCGTATTGCCTAAAGCCTGGAACAGGGCAAAATATGCGTAGGGCTTAGAGGGATCTGGGAAGATATACTCACGCTTCACTTCGTCCTTATACTGGCGAATCATCCCCAAGATACTGTCATTAGCCTGCTCGACGGTCAGGTCTGCGTTGCGACTGACGGCCATGGCACGCTGCTGCAACTGCATCTGACGCAGAGCCAACTCCTTGATCTTTGCACAATTGTCGGAACCGCTAACCTCGTATTGTGAGGCCATCTGCGGGTAGGCGGCATTCACCGTTACCGTCTCCGTAGAATCTATGGAAAGCGATATAATCTGGTCATGAATGCGCAGACGATAGAACTCTGGGGCCTGCTGGGCCTCACCAGCCAACGTGAACTTGCCATCGGCATCGAGACGTACGGAGTCAACGACCTCAGGACCCATCAGACTGATGTTCTCTAAATAGAGCACCGAGTCCTTGGCATTCGTAATGCTACCTTCTACATGAAATTTCTTTTCGCTACATGACACCATGCCCAACACGGCCAGTGCCAATACTACATATTTCTTCATTGTCTTCTATGTTTTTTTATTTCTTACTTCTTACATCATACATCTTACTTCTTCTTCCGTGGTTTCCTGATAGCCCATCCTTCTTCGCTGAAGTCAGGCACTTCGCCCTTGAGCTTGATGCCGTCGGGGTTCAAAAATTGCATCCAGTCTTCTTTCTTATAGGTCTTGGCAGGGTTGCTGGGCTTTCTAGTCTTACTAGTCCTACTAGATCTTTTTCCACCCTCGCTGGCATCGTTGCACCGCACCTCACGCCTCTTATATGTCTGGCCGTTAACGTACTTGATGACACGCTCGGCATCCTCCTCAGGCACCTCGAAGTACGACTGGGTCTGTAGCAGGTCGATATGCCCCACAGCCACATGACCATGTACGTTCTTATTCAGGAACTGCATCAGCTCGCCAGGATAGAAGCCGTCCTTCTTGCCTAAGTTGATGAAGAGTTTGCGGTAGCCCTCACTGGTAGGCGTAGCCGTCTTTTTATCTCTACCTTTAGAGCTATTCTTCTTACCTCTTACCTCCTCCTTCTTACCTCTTACCTCTGATATCTCCGGTGCATCGGCATAGTAAGCCAGGAACTTGCCAAACTCCATCGAGACAATCTTCTTGATGAGGTCGTCCTTATCGACATACTCAAAGTAGCGGCTGATGTCCTGCATGAACGGAGCTATCTGCTCCTCGTCGACATCGACCTTCACAATCTGGTCCATCACCTTATAGAGCTGCTTCTTACAGATCTCCTCTGCCGATGGAATGATGCCTTCTTCGAACTTTTTGCCGATTTCCTTTTCGATATTACGAATCTTGAATTTTTCACGAGAGTGGACAATACTAATTGAGGTTCCCTTCTTGCCTGCACGCCCCGTTCGCCCAGAGCGGTGGGTGTAGTTCTCGATATCGTCGGGCAGACCGTAGTTGATGACATGTGTCAGGTCGTCGACATCCAATCCACGGGCTGCCACGTCCGTAGCCACCAGCAATTGTACGGTATGCTGACGGAACTTCTGCATGGTTAGGTCGCGCTGCTGTTGTGACAGATCGCCATGGAGCGACTCGGCATTATAGCCATCCTTTATCAGCTTGTCGGCCACCTCCTGCGTCTCTAACTTCGTACGACAGAAAATGATGGCAAAGATGCGCGGATAATAGTCCACCAAGCGTTTCAGTGCCAGATACTTATCCTTCGCATTCACCATGTAGTAGATGTGATTCACGTGCTCGGCACCCTCGTTACGGCTGCCTACCACAATTTCCTTGTAGTCGTGCAGGTAGCCCTTGGCTATGCGCTCTATGTCCTTACTCATCGTGGCTGAGAAGAGCAGCGTATTCCTATCCTCAGGTACACTCTCCAGTATCTCGTCAATGCTCTCCTGGAAACCCATGTTCAGCATCTCGTCGGCCTCGTCCAACACGACGTTATATACATCGTCCAATTTCGCTACGCCACGGTTCATCAGGTCGATGAGTCGTCCTGGTGTGGCTACAATAACCTGTACACCTTTGCGCAAGGCACGAATCTGCTGCTCAATGCTGGCACCGCCATAGACGGCCTCGATATGGATGCCATCCAAGTACTTTGCAAAGTCGCGCAGGTCGTCGGCTATCTGCAAGCACAATTCACGGGTAGGGGCCAGTATCAGGGCGTGAGGTAATCCACGTCCTATCTCTCCCAATTGGGGATGGGGTATTTCTGATATCCTTTGCAGCACAGGAATGCCAAATGCCGCCGTCTTACCCGTACCCGTCTGGGCCAGTGAAATAACGTCATTCTTATTACCTAATAGGTAAGGTATTACTTCCTCCTGAACGGGCATGGGCTGTACAAAACCCATCTCCTCAATGGCGCGGCGAATCCCTTCGTTAACGCCTAATTCTTCAAATGTCTTCAATATATATATTATTTTGGGTGCAAAGGTACGAAAAAGGTACGAATTAGTGAGTAAAAAAGCAAATATATTTTGAGGTTTTGGATTTTTTTATTTATCTTTGCAACCAAATAGATAATATAGACCCATTCGAGTGAAAATCCAATAAATAATTAAAGATATTAAACTACAATGCAAAAACCTATTTTCTTTCTGTTAGGAACGGTAATGATGCTGACGTTTCAGACATCATGCACAGTCGACGATAATCCCGCAACACCGGAATCCAAAGATCTGGCCGATGCAACCATTCTGTGGTATGGCTGTGGTGGCCGCAATGTGGATGCTTATATCTTGGCTAATTTCCGCCAGTTCTATCAAGCCCAACCGACAAATTACAATCGCGTGAATGTCGTGGCCCAGTACAAGACATCGCTCAATCCGACGGTTTATGCGAAAAAAAGCTATGAGGACGCAGTAAAATGGGCAGAGAATGAGGTTAAAAATAATACCGATGAACAGTTGGAGAATTATGGGGCGCCCGATTACTTCTTCCTCTGCCATCCCAAGAAAGGCGAAACATACCGCTTCGCTATCGACCCCAAGAAGCCCCTGTACAAGCAGTTCCATGAGATGGAGCCTTATGGTCAGCCCAATGCCGACTGCACCAACCCCGACTCGCTGACCAGCTTCATCAACTGGGCGGCTACCCACTATCCCGCCAAGAAGTACATACTCATCATGGCCGACCACGGCGGCGGTTATATGCCTCATCACGATGTGGCTGAAGCAGCCAGTAGCCCACAGCGCCGTGGACTGATCTACGATGACGGCCATCAGGTCAACGGCAGCAGCAAGTGCTTCTCGGCCAAGAGTTTCGCACGTGGTGTCAGGAGTGCCAATGTACGCATGGACGGCATCGTGCTCTACCTCTGTCTGATGAACAACATGGAGTTCATGTATGACGTCAAGGACGTGACCGACTACTTTGTATGTTCTACCTACCTCATGAATGCCGAAGGCGGAGCTCTGCAGTCGCTAGTCGACAATTTTGGTGCCGGTCAGGACACCAAGACAGCACTCGCCAACTTCGTCGATGCCACTGTTGACAGTTGGGATGCTGCCATCTATAAGCCCAATGACGACGCACCCGATTATTACGACCTAACCATGACCGTGACCAAGCGTCTCGACGACCTGGCACCAGTATTGAAAGAGTTCACCGACCGCCTGGTCAACACCTATCAGAACGGAACAGCTGAACAGCGCGCTGCCATTGACTCTTGTACCGCCAATACCGTTAAGATATATAATAAAGAACCACTCTACGACATGGCGAAATATATGGAGAGTCTCTTCATGACGCTGCCGGAAATCTTCGACCAGGATCTCTTCAACCGTGTCAAGACGACATTCAACGCCTGTATTTTCCATCAGCGCTATGGCAAATACCTGGCCGATCATAATTATCAGGCAGACTACAACGTGATGCTTGCCGTGAAGGGTACATACGTCACTTATACGTACGATGGCACGGACAGGAACCTGGAAAGCGCCAGGGCCTACTACCCCGACGGCACTTGGAAAGATTATAAATACATAGACGACGGCGGTGACAGCAGCGACGGCAGCCTCGCCCACTATGAGTTCACTAAGGAGGGAAGCTGGTTCGACACCTTCGCCAACACCTATCAGCAGACGACATTCGACCGTTTGGTAGGCTGGAGCCGCTGGTTGCTCATCAACGAGTCGGCACCTCCTGCCTGGAGTCCTTCGTCGTTCAATTTCTTATTACCCAATGACGACATGTCGGGAGACCCGACTATTTAGAAAAAAATTCACAACAAATTTAAGATAACTATGAAAAAGATCTTTATGACGCTTGCAGCCGTCCTTTGCTGCGCTATAACCATGCCGATGCTGACTTCGTGTACCATCGAAGACAATCCCGTACCTGTCACGGACGACTTACCATTTACCTACGACAGCGAGATTGACTACTCCGTACGTCCTGGCGACGACTTCTATAAGTATGCCCTCGGACAGTGGCTCAACAGCAGCAACCCCTCACCGTCTATCTCCAAGCAGATTCAGGAGGAAATGCAACAAGTGCACAACAACATGCTGAACACCAGCACCGCCCCCGTCATGGTGACGTTGCGCAGTCAGGTAGACCAGACGTTGAAGGACGACAGCAAGAACAAGGCGCTGCTCAGTGAACGTCTGCAGATGCTGGAGCAGGTGACAACGGCCGACCAGCTGTTCAAAGCCTTTGAAACCCTCCAGTCGTTGGGTTATAGCCCCCTGTTCCGCCTGATTCCATACGGCGATGAAGGCAAGAAGGGTATCAATATTATTACCTCTGGCGCTATGACACAAGAGGTGGCGAGATATGCCGCCCGAAAGGACAATAAATCGATGGACAGCGTCATCACCGCCTATTGTTCGCATCTCGACGCCTTGGGCTATTCTCAGGAACGTATCGAACAGATTACCGAATGTGCTATCGCGATCGAAGATATTGAGATGGATGCCTATAATTATCGGTTAGAGACGGCTCGCCATCCTCAGCCAATTACAGTCACACGTCGCGCCTCGTCTGACGAAGGAGACAAAGAGAAAACAAATGCAATCCTGAAAATGATGGGTGCCACCGACCAGGAACTGAAAGAACCAGTCTTTGATAAAGGCACAAATGACATTGCTTCGATGTTGGAAGCCTTTGCCGTCATAGACGAGTATCCGATGTATGTGGAAGTCTTCCGCGACTACATGATCTACAACGTGTTAGCTCAGGATCTGCCTTTCGTCCCCAGCATCAACAAGCAGGCTAACCGCACGGACATGTTGAATAATGCGCTGCGATACAACAAGTATTATCAGTATCGCCTGCTGACCGAGAGTTATGGCAAAGACAACATCTGCAAACAGCAGTGTCAGGACATCATGGAGAAAATGCGTAAGAATTTCATCAGTCGCATCGACAATCTCGACTGGATGAGTGCTTCCACTAAGGATAAAGCACGCAAGAAGGCCGAGGCCATCAAGTTCTATATCGGCTATCCCGACCAGTGGAACGACAAGCTGACACCCAAGGTTGATGGCGATGGGCTGTTGGCTACCGTCACGCAACTGCGTCAGAATGCCGTACAGACCATTAGTAGCGTGCGCGGCAAGAATACCGACGAACTGGGCTGGGACCTTTGGGCCAGCATGGCGCAGTTCACCACCGACAATGCTTTCTATTTGTCTACAGACAACTCGCTGATCATCCTACCTGCATGGATCACCAAGCCACGATTCGACAACGACCTGAGCGAGGCTACGGTCTACGCCGTCACCACCACCTTCGGCCACGAGTTCTGTCACGCCTTTGATGCTGATGGCGCAAAATTTGACGAAAACGGCAATTATCGCAACTGGTGGGCGCCTACCGATCTGGCAGCCTTCGAAGCCAAGCAGCAGATTATGATCGACCTCTTCAACCAGTTGGAAGTCTATCCGGGGCTCATGGCTAACGGTAAGAATACGCTCGTAGAAAACATGGCCGACTACGGTGGTATGGAGCTGGCCTTGGAGTGTTACAAGCAGCGCCTCAACTTTTTTGGCTTTACGGGTACACGGTATGACGAGCAAATCAAGAAATTCTTCCTATCCTACGCACAGATATGGAAGGGCGAAGAAGAACTCGACAAATCACTCTTGAAATATTATTATGAAAACGACGACCACTCTGCCGCCCACAACCGTGTAAACGGCATGATGCGCCTACAGGACGACTGGTACAGACTCTACGACGTCAAGCCCACCGACAAGCTCTACGTCGCTCCTCAAGATCGCGTAAAGATTTGGTAATTCTGAGTTCATTCCATCTTTCCTGCCAGGCGCATGCGGACGGCGGCGGGGGTTGCGGGTGCGGTGATGTCGGCTGTATTCACCTGCAGCTGTTCACCGTCGATGTTGAACTGCAGGGTGGCTCCGTCGGTGCGCACGTCGATGGTGACGTTGGCACCCAACACTAATGGCAGGTTCACGTCGCCATGACCACCGGGAAATCCGCAGAGCACGGGGATGTTATACGTCTTCAGCAACTCATGGAGCATGGCCTCGACGCTCTCGTAAGTGAATTCCTTGCCGCAGTCGGTGAACTCGCCGAGGACAATGCCCTTGCAGCGATCGAGCACGCCGTTCATCTGGAGGATGCGCATCTGGCGGTCGATGTTGTGCATCGACTCCTCGACTTCCTCAACGAAGAGGATGAGATCCTTGCCCCTGGTGGCGTCGGCCTGCGTGCCGAGGTTAGGCGCGAAGGTGCAGAGGTTGCCACCCACGAGCGTACCCGTGGCCTTACCTGTGATGTTTTGCTGATGTGCCGGCAGTTCGTAGCGGGGCACTTTTCCTAATAGCAGGTCGCGCATCATGGTGCTGGTGGCGTCGGTGCCACCCTTGGCCAGGAACGAGCTCATGGTGCCGTGGATGCTCATCACGCCGGCGCGTGTCAGCAGGCCGTGCAGCGTCGAGATGTCGCTGAAGCCCACCAGCCATTTCGGCGAAGCCTTCAGCTCGGCCAGCGTCAACTGGTCAATCAATTGGATAGTGCCGTAGCCGCCGCGGTTGCAGATGATGGCCTTGATGTCGGGATCACTGAGAGCCCAGCGGATGTCGCTGATGCGTTCGACCAACGTGCCGGCATAGCGTCCGTCTACCACCTTGCCTACGTTGGGCCCGATGACGGGTTCCAGTCCCCACAAGCGCAGCACGTCGGCGGTCTTCTCCACGTTCTCCATCGGCGTGAAGTACGATGGTGAGATCAGCGCCACCTTGTCGCCTGCCTTCAGATAGTCAGGCTTCGCGCAGTTCAGCACTACCGGCTCATCAGGAGTCGGTACAATGTTATTGTCTTCGTTGTCACACGATGTCATCATGCTTGCGCCGCAAATTATCAGGGGTGCAGCCATCGCCCATTGAATTAATCTTCTCATAATCGGTTAATATATAGATAAATAGTAATATCCTGTGGCAAAGATAAGAATAAAAATTGGTAATAACAAGAAAACCTATGCACGCATTTGGGCTACCTGCCTATTTTCTCCGTTTGGCCCCTTCCATGCGATGTCTGGGTTATTGTCGTTGCCGCCGCCAAAATGAGGGGGACAGTCCCTGACATCCTCGGCATCTTACCAGATTCGGGCTGGCGTAATGCCGTAGCAGTGCTTGAATTCATAAAAGTAATTAAATTCTTAGTAAGAAGTTTGTTACTAATAAAAAAGTTTCATATATCACGGGGACATACCCCATGATACATGAGTTCATTCTATCCATTCTTTACTTTCTCGATGTGACAAGTGTGCTGCTTGGTGTCGCGGTCGTAGTTGATACCCACGAGCAGCAGGTCGTCGGTGTATTGCGCCACCTTGGCGGGGTACTGCCGACGCTTGATCTGGTCGATGGCGGCATCGGCATCCTGCCGGAACTTTAGCTCGACGACGACGGCGGGCGACTCCACGTTTTTGCGCGGGATGAGCACGATGTCGGCGAAGCCCTTTCCGCTTGCCAGCTCGCGGTGCATCACATAGTTGTTGCGGGCGTAGTAGTAGGCTATGGAGAGCACGCAGGCCAGTGAGTTTTCGTTGTTGTAAGAGAGGATGCTGGTGTTCTCGTCGTGGGCGGCATCGATGGCTCGGGCCACGGCCTCCTCGTCACCGTCGAGCGTGTCCTGCAACAGTTGTTCTGAGTTTTGCAGAGCCGTTACCACGCCAGCCCAGTTGTTGTCCTCGACAGCATTCACCATTTCGCCACCCACCTCCTTGTTGGGTATATAGCACTCACTCTTCTGCCAGTCGTAACTGAGGTAGCCCAGATGGATGAGCACCGTCAGCACATCGTCCTTACTGCGGATGATGGACATGTCGTTCTGGAACTTCGTGGGGTTCACCTTACAGCGGCCACCCGCCAGCATCAGGATGACGTCGTCCTTCAGTCCCTCGTAGTTCATCTGGATGTAGTTGGCCACGGTATCGTAGGCACCCGTCGAGGCCCAATAGCTGCGGCAGCGACGACGTGTGACAGCCTGCATAACGCTGTTGGGATTGAACATTGACAGAATGTCGCCTATTTGATAGCCGTCGTACCATTTCTCCAGTTCGTCGAAATCTATACTATGCTTGTCAGCCAACGTCCGTACCTCATCCTTGGTAAAGCCGAAGTATTCACCCATGTCGCCAGGCTCTACCATTGAATACTCCAAAAAGTTATTGAGAGCAGACTCGGTCTTGTACTTCTTGACAGGCAGGATGCCCGTCATATAGACACCGGCGAAGACCCTCATGGCCTGCTGACTCTTGAACATACGGCGCAGCCAGCCGACGTAGTCGTCCATGGCTTTTGTGCCAGGCTCAAACTCGCGACAGATGGCATCCCACTCGTCAATAATAAAGAAGAACTGCTCGCCTTTAGCGATATTCACCCGCAGCAGATAGTCCATCAGGCTGTCTTCCGGGTTCATCGCCACATCGGAGTAGGCTTTGCTTACATCGTCCAACAGTGCAGCCTCTATCTTATCAACGATGTCGTCGTTCTTGTATCTGGAAACGAAGTCCGTCATGTCGAGATAGATGGCGGGATATTTGTTCAGATGCTGCCTGAACGTCGGGTCGCTGGCTATCGCCAAGTCTGCGAACAGCGCGCGAGAGTCGCACGAATGGTCGTAGTAGGCGTAGAGCATCCTGGCGGCCATCGACTTGCCGAAGCGGCGGCAGCGCGACACACAACTGAACTGTCGCTCCGTGAAGAGCGTCTTGTTCACCACGGAGATAAGCATCGACTTGTCCACGTACTCACTGTTCCTGGCTCGCTGGAACCCTGCATTACCTATATTAATATATGTACCCATAACGCATTATCATGAAATAATGCTGCAAAGTTACACATTTTTTTCGATATTCGTCGCCTCGCGGCGAGAAATCTTTCAAATCCTACAGATTAACACAGACCCCATGATACACAAAGAAGCCCGGGCGGTAGGCTCGGGCTTCTTGATTGATGGGGTCGTAAGGACGACCGATGGTTACTGCAGTGTTATGTCGGTAGTGTGGCAGTAGGGGCAACTCTCCCGTGGCCAGCCGGAGTGGTCGCAGGGGTAGAAGCGTGCTCGCGGACGTTGGTGTATGAAGTCGAACCAGTTGCCAGCAATGCTTACTGACTCGTTGCCAAACGTCGAACTCTACGTGTCGAGCCTCAAGCCCTCGCCGATAACAATCCGGCCGCTACCGTACTTACCTGTATGGCATTCGGAGTTGTAATCGCCGTTATGACCAGCAGTAACAGAGTGGCGACAGCCGAACGAGCCAGTCCACTGGCCGCACTCCCTGCCGTCAGCGACAATGTCGCAGCCGTAGATGGCGATGTGGCCGCAGTCAGCATCCTCGCTCGCGCCGATGCCGACGCCGTTGCCGTGGTCCTCAGCATAGATACTACCGCCGAAGAAGTAAATTTGGCCTGCCCAGATACTGCCCTCGTATTCCTCGCCCGTACCGATGCCCGCAGCATCCATGCCGCCGTATGCTTGGATGACGCTACTATAGAATTTTTCCAGGGTAAGACATTTGCTCAACTATACCCTCTATACCCCAAATCCGCGTAATGCGTTTATAATTAGGCGTTTAAGTTAGGGTATAGTTGCTTTCAACTATACCCTAAATGTACCCTACTATACCCTCATGCAAAACTATAACAACTGATTTTGCGTATAGGCGCAAGGTCTTTTGCGTATGCCCGCAAGGTCTTTTGCGTATACGCAAAAGGTTGCGAGAAGGCTTCGGAGTCCCTGCGCAAAGGCGTCTCGCACCCTTTCTTCTTACTTTATGCTCCCCGTCTGCTTACTTCAGAACAGCCGCCGGGTCTTGGGGGGAGGCACATGACCCAGTATTGCATCACACGGGGACAGACCCTCTGTGAGGTTGTTCCCATCAGTATAAAAGGAACCGCCCATTCTGTGTAATATTTGCAAAAATCGTCCATTTCATCGACAACTCGATGTTTGAAATAAGAAAGAAAGTCTGCGATTTTTCTCGAAATGAGACTTTTTTTTCCTACCATGAGACTATTGTTATTATAAAAGGTAGTATTTTTGCAGTCGAAAAGAACAACAAAGGCGAAATTGCATGATACTGAAATAAGAATTAACGATAAAAGAATTAAGCGAATGAAAAAGGATCTAATGGCAACAGCTGCCTTAATGCTGACAACGATGATGACAGGATTGACATCCTGTTCAGTAGACGACAATCCCGCACCAAATCCAGTACAGGAAGAACTGGCCGAGGCAACCATCATGTGGTATGGTTGTGGCGGAAACAATGTAGATGCGTCTATCCTGAAGAATTTCCGCACATTCTACCAGGCACAAGCCAAGAACTACGACCGTGTAAACGTCGTGGCCCAGTACAAGACATCGTACAACCCGACGGCTTATAAATACAACAGCTATGAGGTTGTCGCCGAATGGGCAGAGCAGGAAATTAATGATAAGACTGAGGAGCAGTTGGAGGAATATGATAGCGGTTATTACTTCTATCTATGCCATCCTCAGGCCGGTGCCAGCTATCGCTTCGTCCTTGACACCAAGAAGCCCTTGTACAAGCAGTTCCATGAAATGGAGCCTTATGGTCAGCCCAATGCCGACTGCACCTGCCCCGACTCGCTGACCAGCTTCATAAACTGGGCTGCCAAGACCTATCCCGCCAAGAGGTACATCCTCATGCTGGCCGACCACGGCGGCGGCTATCTGCCCTGTGACGATGTTGCCGAAGCAGCCAGTAGTCCACAGCGCCGCGGACTGATTTTCGATGACGGCTATCAAGTCAATGGCTAAGACAAGTGTTTCTCTGCCAAGAGTTTCGCACGTGGTGTCAGGAGTGCCAATGTAC
>CAMJDL010000071.1 GCA_946404405.1 uncultured Prevotella sp. | reverse complement strand
CTCTTTGGGAGGTGCATCTCTCTTGATTGCGGGTGCAAAGGTAATGCTTTTTTCGTTACCCACCAAACTTTTTCCCGATTTTTTTCGAAAAAAGTGATTATTTGCACTTTCTTGTCATTTTTCTTGCTTATTTCTCCACTTATTCGTATCTTTGTGCGATAAAAACAGGTAACAAAGGCATTCATGACGGAGAGATTAGAATTTTCCTCAAAAGAGAAAGAGCAAGCACTCAAGCTATATCAGCACATTCGCGAACAGATAGCATCGACACTGCTGCCTGATGACGAGTCGCGCATGCGCAGATACCTACTATCTACTATAGAGCAATATCAGGTTAGCCGGAACATTTTCGGCCTCAACCCTATCCTATTGGCTTTTCAGACTGCCCAACTGATAGTCGACGAGATCGGACTGCGTCGCGATGGTGTGTTGGCAGTATTGTTACGCCCCAGCATTGAGCAGGGCTTTCTGAGCATTGAGGAAGTCCGGCAACAGTATGGCGAGTCGGTGGCCCGCATATTGCACGGTCTGCAACGCATCCAGGAGTTGTATCAGAAGAATCCCGTTGTAGAGACGGAAAACTTCCGCAACCTGCTGCTGTCGTTTGCCGAAGACATGCGCGTCATCCTGATTATGATTGCCGATCGTGTGAACCTGATGCGCCAGATACGCGACACGGACCAGCTGGATGCCAAGCGTGAAGTGTCGGAAGAAGCCGCCTACCTCTATGCGCCGCTGGCCCATAAGCTCGGTCTCTACAAACTGAAGAGCGAGTTGGAAGACCTGTCGCTGAAATATCTGGAGCACGATGCCTACTATCATATCAAGGAGAAACTGAGCGAGACCAAGAAAAGCCGTGATGCCTATATCGAACAATTCATCAAGCCCATTGAGGAACGACTGCACGAGGCCGGCATGCATTTTCACATCAAGGGACGCACGAAGTCGATACACTCCATCTGGCAGAAGATGAAGAAGCAGAAGTGTCCCTTCGAAGGCGTCTACGACCTGTTTGCCATCCGTATCATCATCGACACACCGGTTGAGTCGGAGAAGATGCATTGCTGGCAGGCTTTCGCCATTGTCACCTCGATGTACCAACCCAATCCGAAGCGTCTGCGCGACTGGCTCAGCGTGCCCAAGTCGAACGGTTACGAGAGTCTGCATATAACCGTGCTGGGCCCTGAAAAGAAATGGGTAGAGGTACAGATCAGGACTGAGCGTATGGACGAGGTTGCCGAACGAGGTGTTGCCGCCCACTGGCGCTATAAAGGCGTGAAAAGCGAGTCTGGATTGGACGAGTGGTTGACCAATATCCGTTCGATGCTGGAGACCAGCGATGGTCTGGATGCTATGGACCAGTTTAAGATGGACCTGTACGAGGACGAGGTGTTTGTGTTTACGCCCAAGGGCGACTTGTTCAAGTTTCCCAAAGGTGCCACCGTACTCGACTTTGCCTACCATATCCATTCCAAGATAGGCAATGCGTGCGTGGGTGCGCGTATTAATAATAAGGTGGTAACCATCCGCCAACAGTTGCAGAGTGGCGACCAAGTGGAAATCATGACGTCGTCAAGCCAGAAGCCACGCCAGGAGTGGATGACCATTGTGAAGACATCGCGTGCCAAGTCGAAGATTCGTCTGGCATTGAAAGAGACGCAAGTGAAAGAAGGTCTCTTTGCCAAGGAGATGTTGGAGCGCAAGTTCAAAAACAAAAAACTGGAACTGGACGAGCCTACCATGCAACACCTCATCAAGAAGATGGGCTTCAAGGAAGTCAGCGACTTCTATCGGCAGATAGCTTCAGGCGAACTGGATGTCAACACCGTCATTGACCGCTACATAGAAATACAACAAGGCGACGGCCCCACTACCGGCAACAATGTGGCTGAGAGTGCTGCCAACTTTGTACTGGACGAGTCGCGACTGCCCAAGGAACACGTCGATGAAGACGTGCTGGTCATTGACCGCAATCTGAAAGGTGTCGACTATCAGTTGGCACGCTGCTGCCAGCCTATCTATGGCGATAAGGTTTTTGGCTTTGTGACGGTGAGTGGCGGCATCAAGATTCATCGCGAAGACTGTCCCAACGCCCCGGAATTGAAAAAACGCTTTGGCTATCGTATTGTCAAGGCCAAATGGAGTGGCAAGGGCTCTTCGCAATATGAAATCACGCTACGTGTCATCGGCAACGACGACATCGGTATCGTCAACAACCTGACAAGTATCATCTCGCGTGAAGAAAAGCTCATTCTTCGCAGCATCAATATCGATTCGCACGATGGGTTGTTTAGCGGTAACCTGACTATCATGCTGAACGACACGAATCGTATGGAGTCGCTCATCAAGAAACTGCGCACCGTGAAGGGCGTCAAACAAGTGGTACGACTATGATTTTCTATTTTACAGGAACAGGGAATACACGCTGGGCGGCACAACTGCTGGCTGAAGCCACGGGTGAGGAACTATTATATATTCCCGATGAACTTGGCAAAACCGAGACCTACGAGTTGAAGGAGGGCGAACGCCTGGGGTTCTGCTTCCCCACGCATGGTTGGCAGCCGCCACGCATCGTCCGAGAATTCATCCGCCATTCAACGTTTAACGTTCAACGTTCAACATCCAACGTTCAACGTTCAACGTACATCTACGCCCTTACCACCTGCGGCGACAACATGGGCTATGCCATGCGCATCTTCGAGAAAGAGTTGCAACAGAAGGGTCTGCATACCGATGCGCGCTTTGCCATTGTGATGCCTGAGTCGAACGTGTGTTTTTCGTTCCTCCATCTTGATACTGACGAAAAAGCACGCCAGAAAGTAGAGGCTGCCCGCCAGCGCATGACGCATATCTGCCAAGTCGTAACAGAACGTCAGCAAGATGCCGAGGAACTGGTGAAAGGCGCCATTCCGTTTACCTATACTTACATCATTGGCGGCTACTATAACAAGCACCTGATTACCGACGAAAAATTCTGGGTCGACAAGGAGGCTTGTATCCAGTGTGGCCTCTGTCAGAAACTATGTCCTGTCGACGACATTAAAGGAACACCGCCCGTGTGGCTTCACAACGGGCGGTGCACAAATTGCCTGGCTTGTTATCATCACTGTCCGGCACATGCCATCCACTGGGGACAGATGAAGCGTGGACAATACCTGCTCAATAAACTCTTGGACCGAAAATAATGGTGCCAATGCGAACCATCGTACTACCCTCCTCTACGGCTATCAGGTAGTCGTGGCTCATACCCCATGAACGCTCGCAGAAGTAGTCGGCATCTGAAAAATAACGTGACTTGACATCGTCAAAGAGCGACTTGGCATGACGGAATTCTGAACGGATCTGCCGCTCATCGTCCACATACGAGGCCATCATCATCAGTCCGCAGATGCGCACATGCGTCATCTCTCGCCACTCACCACCATCCAGCAACTCATACAAAGCCTGGTCAGTCAGCCCGTATTTTGTTTCTTCTTCTGCAATGTGCAGTTCCAGCAGCACATCGATGACACGATTGTTCTTGGCAGCCTGCTTTTCAATCTCCTGCAACAGCTTCAGCGAGTCAACCGCCTCAATCATCGTGACATACGGTGCAATAAATTTAACTTTATTGGTCTGCAGATGTCCGATAAAGTGCCAGCGGATATCCTTCGGTAACGACTCGTGTTTCTGGCGAAGTTCCTGTTCGTGGTTCTCGCCGAAAATGCGCTGTCCTTCCTCGTATGCCGCCTCAATATACTCGTTGGGGTGATACTTGCTGATTGCCACCAAACGAACGTCTTGTGGCAGATTGGCAAGTACCTGCCTCAGATTTCCCTTGACGTCGTACATCATCCTTCAAATTCGGGCTTATCGTTCTGAACAGGCTGTTTGCCGTATTCAAACACATCCATCAGCGTGGTTTCAGCAACAGAAGCTATTACGTAGTCAATCATCGTGGTTCCCATGACACTCTCGATATTGTTGACGGCACCCTTCAGCGTTCCTGCCTGTACCAGATAGTTCACGTTCGAACGCTTCTCTTTCTCAGTCTTCTCGTCGATGGTAATAAACTGAAGCTTTGCCTTATACCAACGGTCAGCCATTTCCTCCTCGGAGAAGAATATCTCCTTGTAGCTGGCAATCTTGATATCCTCGATGGCAAACTCTCCGCTGATATAGCTCGACATCTCTTCCATAATACGACTCTCGGCCTCTGTAAATGAAAGGGCATCTACCACATAATTCTCCTTCACTTTCTTCTGCAAGCCGTCCTCCATAACTTTCTCGTAGGCAATCTTGCACTCAAACCATATTGCTGTTCTTGATCTCATTGTATATTATATTTAATATTTCACTATTCACTTTTGTATGGCGCGACTATTAGTTCCCCCCATCTCTTTTTTCTTTTGTTCTGTTATGCGGTCGATAATCTCGGTGGCTATCAGCTGTGAGCGTTCAGGCGTCAAACCAGCATCACTGCCAAGTTCAGCTTGTTTCTTCATCAACTCGTCAATGGTCGACTGGCTCTCAGCCGTAAACTTCTTTTCCGCATTACTCATATAATCCTTATTATAAATCTTTGAGAGTATGCGATCTGCCTCCTCAGCATATTTCTTACGGAATATCTCTTCGGCTTTGGCCTGATAGTCACGTTCTGACGCCTCATCATATATCAGCGAGTCGCCACTATTGGTAACACCCAATTCAGCAGGATCGAAACCGTCATCCAAGAGGTCGTCAGTCGGCTGGCGGGGAACGGGTTTCACAAACTCCACAGGATTGGTCTCAGAAAACATATCGAAATAGAGGCCCACGCATACTAATGCTGCTACACACGAAATAGCCACCACCATAGCCGACCTGATGAAGTTATGTTGATTACGAACGGCATTCAAGAGTTCTTCGGGTGTATTGTAACGGTCCTCAGGCGATTCGCTTGTTGCCTTTTTCATAGCCCTACGATACTCAATTGGCATTTCCGAAACAGCACCAAGGCTCTGCATGAATTTACCTATTGAATAGACATCGCAACGGTCGTCAATCGTACCATGCTGCAACACTTCGGGTGCCACAAATTGCGCTTCCTCACCATAGAACTCTTCCTGGTTGCTTATCGACAGATAGTATGAACCATGCGACAGCAACATCGGCGAGATATCTCCCTTGCGGGCAAACAGAGTTCGTGGCGAATAACACACGTGACGAATTCCCTTTTTATGTAACAGTGCGGTAATACTGACCAGTCCTTCGAGCACGGTTTTGAAAAAGTCGCGCTGACCCATGACAGCAGGCATCTCGCTGAGCATCTCAGCAAACGACATGTATTGGCCGGGCTCCGCAACAACCAGACGGACAATCTCGTCGTCCTGCAAAACAGGGGTGAAGTGCAACTGGTGCTTATCGCCAATCGTGACATTCTCCTCACATTCGCGCTTCAAACCTTCGCAGAACGAGATGTTGGATGTCAACGAATCACGAATATCGACCATCGACTGGTATTTGCTATCAATCTTAGCACGGTAAAACTCACCTATATGCATCTTCGACTGATTCAGTTTTCCACCAGCTTTGGCTATTAAAAGTTCTTCGTAATTCATACCGTTCTCTTGTTTTGATGCGCAAAAGTACGCAAAAAAACTGAAAAAGCGTTCGAATTAAAAAAAAATTTGTACCTTTGCACTCAGTTTTACGTAAAATTTAGACGATAATGCCAGAAATATCAGTACGCGGACTGGAGATGCCCGAGTCGCCAATCAGAAAACTCGCTCCTCTTGCAGCCGCAGCAAAACAACGCGGAACCAAGGTATATCACCTTAACATCGGACAGCCCGATCTGCCCACGCCTCAGGTTGCGCTCGATGCCCTTAAGCAGATTGACCGCAACATCCTGGAGTATTCACCCTCGCAGGGCTATCTCAGCTATCGCGAGAAACTGGTGGGCTATTACGCGAAATACAATATCAATGTTTCTGCCGATGATATCATTATCACCTCAGGTGGTTCCGAGGCTGTGCTCTTTGCCTTTCTCTCATGTCTGAATCCTGGCGACGAGATTATCGTGCCAGAGCCTGCCTACGCCAACTATATGGCGTTCGCCATCTCGGCAGGTGCAAAGATCCGCACCATCGCCACAACTATCGACGAAGGCTTCTCACTGCCGAAGGTCGAAAAGTTCGAAGAGCTTATCAATGACCGCACACGAGCCATCATGATTTGTAATCCCAACAATCCGACAGGCTATCTCTATACACGTCGCGAGATGAACCAGATTCGTGACCTGGTGAAGAAATATGACCTTTACCTCTTCTCCGACGAGGTCTATCGTGAATATATCTACACTGGATCGCCTTATATTTCTGCCTGTCACTTGGAGGGTATCGAGCAGAACGTCATTCTTATCGACTCTGTCTCGAAACGTTATTCAGAATGTGGTATCCGTATCGGAGCCCTTATCACGAAAAATGCTGAGGTCAGAAAGGCCGTGATGAAGTTCTGCCAGGCACGCCTCTCCCCGCCCCTTATCGGACAGATTGTTGCCGAGGCGTCGCTGGAGACTCCAGAGGACTATCTGCGCGATGTCTATGACGAATATGTTGAACGCCGTAAGTGTCTCATCGACGGACTGAACCGCATTCCAGGTGTCTATTCACCCATTCCTATGGGTGCATTCTATACCGTAGCCAAACTTCCTGTCGACGATGCCGAGAAGTTCTGCCGTTGGTGTCTGGCCGAGTTCAATTACGAGGGCGAGACAGTGATGATGGCCCCAGCTGCAGGTTTCTATACCACACCTGGCGCCGGCATCAATCAGGTACGTATTGCCTACGTGCTGAAGAAGGCCGACCTTGAGCGTGCTCTCTTTGTATTGAAGAAAGCTCTCGAAGCTTATCCTGGGCGGACGGAAGACTAAAGACGAAATAATGAAAGAATAAAGATTAAGGGGTTGAATCTGCCACTTTTCATAGCACGGAAGATATACCGTCAGGGCGGTGACCGTCAAGAGGTAAGCCGGCCTGCCATTACCATTGCCACCATCGGTGTAGCTATCGGACTGGCAGTGATGATTATTACCGTATCCGTGATATCGGGGTTCAAGCATTCCATCAGCGACAAAGTTGTTGGCTTTGGCAGCCATATTCAGATTACGAACTTTATGGCTCAGCAAACAGCCATCCCAGCCCCTATTTGTATCAGCGACACGCTGATGCGTAACATCAAGAAGACCAAGGGCATCCGTCATGTGGCATGTTACTCGATGGCCCAAGGCATACTGAAGACTGATGACGACTTTCTGGGAGTGGCTTTCAAGGGTATCGGCAGCGACTACGATGTCAGCTTTCTGCGCAGCAATCTGGTGGAGGGAGATATGCCTAAGTTTGGTAAGCGACCATCCAAATTTCCCCTACTTATTTCGCGCACCATTGCCGATAAACTAAACTTAAAGGTTGGCTCGAAGGTATTTGCTTATTTCATTGGTACTGAAGATGTTCGCGTTCGAAAGTTTACCATCGAAGGCATCTATCAGACCAATATGTCACAGTTCGACCAGAACCTCTGTTTTACTGACTATGCCATACCTGTCAAGCTGAACGGATGGGAAGAGGATCAATGTAGCGGTGCTGAACTTATAGTCGACAATTTCGACGACCTCGAACAGACAGCAACCAAGATGGTCAAACTTGTCAACAGCAAGACCGACCGCTATGGTGAGGTGCTTACCTCGCAGACCATCCATGAGGCCTATCCGAACATTTTCTCGTGGCTCTCGTTACTCGACATCAATGTATGGATTATACTTGTACTGATGGTGTGCGTGGCAGGCTTTACTATGATTAGCGGCCTGCTCATCATCATCCTCGAACGTACGCAGATGATTGGCATTCTGAAAGCTCTCGGTATGCGCAACAACACCGTTCGTCACACGTTTCTTTGGTTTGCTGCCTTCATCATCGGACGCGGACTCTTCTGGGGCGACCTCATCGGTCTCGGCCTTGTTATTCTGCAACAGCAGACAGGTTTCATCCGCCTTGACCCCGCCAGCTATTATGTCGACACAGCACCTATGGAGCTTAATATCCCCATAGTTGTGGCACTCAACATTGCCACGCTACTCATCTCGGTCTTCGTGCTCATTGCACCCAGTTACCTGATATCACATATTCACCCTGCACGTTCAATGCGTTACGAATAAAATACTAACAAACTTAAACAAATTATGGAAAGAACATGGAGATGGTTTGGCAAGAAGGACAAGATTACTCTTGCACAACTGAGACAGATTGGTGTTGAGGGCATTGTTACCGCCCTGCACGACGTACCTCTTGGCGAGGTTTGGACCCGTGAAAAAATACGCGACCTGCGTGAGTACATCGAGAGCTACGGCATGCGTTGGAGCGTAGTTGAATCGCTGCCCGTAGTAGAGACTATAAAATATGGCGGACTTGACCGCGACCATCAGATTGAGGTTTACAAAGAGAGCCTGCGCAACCTTGCTGCAGAGGGCATTCACTGCATCTGCTACAACTTCATGCCTGTGCTCGACTGGGCTCGCACCGACCTCTTCCACGACAATCCTAACGGTGCTACTAACCTCTACTTCAACTATGCCGAGTTTGCTTATTTCGACATCTATATCCTTAAGCGTCCAGGCGCTCGCGAGGAATGGGAGAAGTTCCAGTTCCCCGAGGGTTGGGGCAAGGGCCGCAGCGTGATTGCCGAGTGCGACGAGCTGGCCAAGACCATGACTCCCGAGAAAGACCACAAGCTGGTAGAGAATATCGTCATCAAGACTCAGGGCTTTGTTAGCGGTAACTTCAGCGAGAACGATGAGGCTCCGGTACAGAAGTTCCGCGAGTTCCTCGACCTCTACAAAGGCATCGACAAGGCTAAGCTGCGCGCAAACATGAAGTACTTCCTCGAGGCTATCATGCCTGTTTGCGAGGAGTGCAACATGAACATGTGTGTTCACCCCGACGATCCCCCTATCGAGATTCTCGGCCTGCCACGCATCGTACGTACCGAGGAGGATATCCAGTGGTTCCTCGATGCTGTGCCCAACAAGCATAACGGCCTTACATTCTGTGCCGGTTCGCTCTCAGCTGGTGCATATAATAATGTGGTTGAGCTGGCCAAGAAGTTCGCATCGCGCACTCACTTTGTTCATCTGCGCTCATGCCACATCTTCCCCAATGGCGACTTTACCGAGGCAAGCCACCTGGGCGGACGTGCCGACCTGATTGAGCTCTGCCGAATCTTTGAGAAGGAGAACCCCGAATTGCCAATGCGCGTTGACCACGGTATGACATTTACCGACGAGCCTGGCGGCATTATGGACGAGAGCAGTCACGGACACAACGCCGGCTACACATTGCTTGGCCGTATGTTCGCACTCGGACAGGTACAGGGCATTCTGGCTACCGTTGACCGCGAGTTAGGCATTGAGTACAAGCAGCCTGGATTCTTCGACTAATTAATACAAGAAATAGAACTATGAATTATTATAGTACAAACGGTAAAGCGCCCATTGCCAACCTGCAGAAAGCGGTGGTAAAGGGACTGGCTGAAGACCGTGGTCTCTACATGCCGGAAGAGATTTACAAGTTACCGAAGGCTTTTATAGATGACATGCCGAAGATGGCGTTCCAGGACATTGCATACAACGTGGCCCAAAACTTCTTTGGCGACGATGTGGACGGCGATGCCTTGCAGGACATAGTATACGACACACTTAGCTTCGACTGTCCAGTAGTAAAGGTGACAGACAACATCTATGCATTAGAACTGTTTCACGGCCCCACCCTTGCGTTCAAGGACGTCGGTGCAAGGTTTATGGCGCGCCTGCTTGGCTATTTCCTGCGTCAGGGAGTTCCAGCAGATAGCAGTAATACTGCAACCAACAAGATTGTCAACGTGTTGGTGGCTACCAGCGGTGATACCGGTTCAGCGGTGGCTAATGGTTTCCTGGGTGTTGAGGGCATTCATGTCTACGTGCTCTATCCGAAGGGCAAAGTCAGTCCCATTCAGGAGTGCCAGTTTACGACACTGGGCAAGAACATCACAGCTATCGAGGTCGATGGTGTGTTCGACGACTGTCAGGCTTTGGTAAAGTCTGCCTTTATGGATGCTGAACTAAACAAGCACATGAAACTGACATCAGCCAATTCCATCAACGTAGCACGCTTCCTCCCGCAGGCCTTCTATTATTTTAATGCGTACGCGAGAATGAAGGCTTTGGGTAAGGCCGATGAGTTGGTGATGTGCGTTCCCAGCGGCAATTTCGGAAACATCTGTTCTGCCCTGTTCGGCCACCAGATGGGACTGCCTATCAAGCGCTTCATCGCAGCCAACAATGCTAACGACATATTCTATAAATACCTGCAGACAGGCAAGTATGAGCCGAAGGCCTCGATACAAACTTTGGCCAACGCTATGGATGTAGGCGACCCCTCAAACTTTGCCCGCATCATCAACCTGTATAGCGACAACCGCCTGCTGAGCGAAGAAGAAACCCATCAGCGCATCACCAGTCTGATTAGCGGTGCGACGTATAGCGACGAACAGATCAAGAAAACTATGAGGAAATGCTATAGCGAAACGGGATATATACTTGATCCTCACGGCGCTTGCGGTTTCCGTGCCTTGCAAGAAAATTTGAAGCCAGGCGAGATTGGCGTGTTCTGCGAGACAGCCCATCCAGCTAAATTCAAGGAGAAGGTAGACAAGATTCTGGGCATCGACATTGAGATTCCTTCCCGCCTACGTGCCTTTATGGAAGGTCAGAAGCAAAGCGTAGAAATGTCGAAGAACTTCGAAGATTTCAAGAGCTATTTGATGCAACAGTAGTTTTCGCAAACGTTAACGTCATAAATTCAATAAAAAGCGATACGTTATTCGAAAAATATTCACTATCTTTGCACTCACAATAAACAAACTATTTATAAAATATAAAAGGATTATGTTGAAACCGTTAAACAAAAAGTTCGCTCCGAAGAGCGTGATGCCTGAGAAGGTGATTCAGTTTGGTGAGGGTAATTTCCTCCGTGCATTCGTTGATTGGATTATCTGGAACATGGACCAGAAAACCAATTTCAATGGTAGTGTTGTGGTTGTTCAGCCCATCGAACGCGGTATGGTTGACTGGCTCAACGGTCAGGACTGCCTGTATCACGTCAACCTGCAGGGGCGTGAGAACGGTAAGCCCGTCAATACGTTGGAGCGTATCGACGTCATCAGCCGTGCACTGAACCCCTACTCGCAGAATGATGCCTTCATGGCTCTGGCCGACCAGCCCGAGATTCGTTTCGTTATCTCGAACACCACTGAGGCCGGTATTGCTTTCGACCCCGCTTGTAAGCTGGACGACAAACCCGCCAGCAGCTATCCTGGCAAGCTGGTTCAGTTGCTGTATCGCCGTTGGCAGACCTTCAACGGTGATCCCACAAAGGGACTCATCATCTTCCCCTGCGAGCTGATTTTCCTGAACGGCCACGTGCTGAAGGATTGCATCAACAAGTATATCGAACTGTGGCAGCTGCCTGCTGACTTCAAGAAGTGGTTCGACGAGTGCTGCGGCGTTTACGCTACCCTCGTAGACCGCATCGTACCAGGCTTCCCCCGCAAGGAGATTGCTGAGATTCAGGAGAAGGTTGGCTATCGCGACAACTTGGTTGTACAGGCCGAGAACTTCCACCTGTGGGTTATCGAGGCTCCAAAGGAGGTTGCTCAGGAGTTCCCCGCCGACAAGGCTGGCCTGCACGTGCTGTTCGTTCCCTCAGAGGAGCCCTACCACAAGCGTAAGGTTACCCTGCTGAATGGCCCGCACACCGTTTTGAGTCCTGTTGCCTTCCTGAGTGGTGTCAACATCGTTCGTGACGCTTGCAACCACGAGGTCATCTCTAAGTACATCCACAAGGTACAGTTTGAGGAGCTGATGCAGACCCTCGACCTGCCGATGGACGAGCTGGAGAAGTTTGCCGGCGACGTGCTGGAGCGCTTCGACAACCCATTCGTAGACCACCAGGTGACCAGCATCATGCTGAACTCATTCCCCAAGTTCCAGGCTCGCGACCTGCCCGGCGTGAAGACTTACTTGGAGCGCAAGGGCGAACTGCCTAAGGGCCTCGTCTTCGGTCTGGCTGCCATCATCACCTACTACAAGGGTGGCAAGCGTGCTGACGGTGTGGATATCGTTCCCAACGACGACCAGAAGATTATGGACCTGCTGAAGGAGTTGTGGGCTACCGGCGACACGCAGAAGGTGGCTGACGGCGTACTCGGTGCCGAGTTCATCTGGGCTGAGGACCTGAACAAGGTAGAAGGTCTGAATGCTATGGTTAAGCTCTTCCTCGACCTGATTCAGGAGAAGGGCATGCTGGAGGCTGTGAAGACTATCCTCTGAAAATAAGGCAAGAAAAGTAAAAAAGTCGATAAGAAATCGGGCTGACCATTTGGTTGGCTCGATTTTTTTCATTAATTTTGCACCCATAATAAATAAATAACGTTATTTTGATAGAGAAGCATATTGTATTAGAGGACATTGATCCTGTAGTGTTCTACGGCATAGGAAACCAGCACTTGCAGATGCTGCGCGCCTTGTATCCCAAGTTGCGCATTGTGGCTCGCGACAACGTGATACGTATTCTGGGCGACGAAGAGCAGATGAGTGCTTTTGAGGAAAATGCCGAAAAGCTACGCCAGCACGTGCTGAAATTCAATGCCTTATCTGAAGAAGACATACTGGATATCGTAAAGGGCAAACGCACCAAGGACGAAGTGCCTGACGGTGTGGTATGCTATTCTATGTCGGGCAGAGCCATCAAGGCCCGCAGCGAGAACCAACAACGCCTGATTGACGCCTACAACGATAACGACATGGTGTTTGCCGTCGGACCTGCCGGAACGGGAAAAACGTATCTTTCTATAGCATTAGCCGTCAAAGCCCTCAAAGAGAAAACTGCCAAGAAGATTATCCTCTCGCGCCCTGCTGTGGAGGCTGGCGAAAAGTTAGGTTTTCTGCCTGGCGACATGAAAGACAAGATTGACCCCTACCTGCAACCCCTTTATGACGCTTTGGAGGATATGTTACCGCAAGTGAAACTGCAGGACATGATGGAGAAGCACGTCATCCAGATAGCCCCGCTGGCATTTATGCGAGGCCGCACACTAAGCGATGCCGTGGTCATTCTCGACGAAGCCCAGAACACCACTCCCCAGCAGATTCGCATGTTCCTGACCCGTATGGGATGGAACACCAAAATGATTATTACAGGCGATATGACACAGATAGACCTGCCTCGTTCGCAGAAATCGGGACTGGTTGAGGCCCTTCAGATACTGCACGGCGTTGAGGGTATCGGCATCGTAGAACTGAACCGCAAGGATATCGTGCGCCACAAGTTGGTGACACGTATTGTCAATGCATACGAGAAATTCGACAAAAACAACAATAAAGATGAAAGCATTAACAAAGACGGACTTTAAGTTCGAAGGACAGAAGAGCGTGTATCATGGAAAGGTACGCGACGTGTACAACATCAACGACGATCTGATGGTGATGGTAGCCACAGACCGCATATCAGCATTCGACGTAGTACTGCCCAAGGGTATTCCCTTCAAGGGGCAGGTTCTCAACCAGATAGCCGCCAAGTTCCTCGACGCTACCACCGACATCTGCCCCAACTGGAAGTTGGCTACCCCCGATCCTATGGTAACCGTAGGCCTTAAGTGCGAGGGTTTCCGCGTAGAGATGATTATCCGCTCAATCCTCACTGGTTCTGCATGGCGCGAGTACAAGAACGGTTGTCGCGAGCTGTGCGGCGTAAAGCTGCCTGATGGCATGAAGGAGAACCAGCGTTTCCCCGAGCCCATCATCACTCCTACAACTAAGGCCGATGAGGGTCACGACATGAACATCTCTAAGGAAGAGATTATTGCTCAGGGCATCGTTTCGGCCGAGGATTACGCCATCATGGAGGATTACACCCGCAAGATTTTTGCCCGCGGACAGGAGATTGCCGCTAAGCGTGGTCTTATCCTTGTCGACACCAAGTACGAGTTTGGTAAGCGCGATGGTAAGGTTTACCTCATCGACGAGATCCACACCCCCGACTCTTCACGCTATTTCTATGCCGACGGCTACGAGGAGAAGCTTGCCAAGGGCGAGCCCCAGCGCCAGCTCTCTAAGGAGTTTGTACGTCAGTGGCTCATCGAGCACGACTTCATGAACGAGCCCGGACAAGTGATGCCCGAGATTACCGACGAGTATGCCGAGAGCGTAAGCGACCGCTACATCGAGCTCTACGAGCACATCGTTGGCGAGAAGTTTGAGCGCGAGCAGAGCGAGGGCGATATTGCCAAGCGCATCGAGAAGAACGTAGGCAGCTGGCTTTCAGCTTTTAAGAGCCGATAAAAGATATGTACGAGCAGGAAAAGATAACCCCGTATCACGAAGGTGAGAAAGCCTCGCAGGTAGAGCAGATGTTCGACAACATCGCTCCTACCTACGATAAGCTGAACCACCGTCTGTCGTGGGATATTGACAAGGGCTGGCGCCGTAAGGCCATCAAGGCACTGGCGCCCTATAGTCCTGCGTCTCTGCTCGATATTGCCACCGGTACAGGCGACTTTGCCATCATGGCTGCCCAGATGCTGAAGCCCAAACAGCTGATTGGTGCCGACATCAGCGAGGGTATGATGGACATAGGCCGGCAGAAGGTCATGAAGGCCGGTCTTGATGGTGTCATCAGCTTCGAGCGTGAGGACTGTACAGCTCTGTCGTATGCTGACGGCACCTTCGACGCCGTTACTGCCGCCTTTGGCATTCGCAACTTTGCCAACCTCGACAAAGGACTTTCAGAGATGTGCCGTGTGCTACGGAAGGGTGGTCACCTCAGCATTGTCGAGTTGACGACGCCGGTCAGCTTTCCCATGAAGCAGTTATTCCACATCTACTCGCATACCGTGTTGCCCATCTACGGACGACTCATCTCTAAGGACAGTTCCGCCTACTCCTATCTCACCAAGACCATCGAAGCCTTTCCGCAAGGCGAAGAGATGGTCGAGATACTCAAGAAGGCAGGATTTACCGAAGCCAGTTTCAAGCGCCTGACATTTGGCATCTGCACCATGTATTTTGCAACCAAGTAACATTAAATAGTATTCATTATGGAAAAGTACGGACTTATCGGATATCCTCTTGGACACTCGTTCTCCATCAG
>CAMJDL010000070.1 GCA_946404405.1 uncultured Prevotella sp. | reverse complement strand
CCTCGCGCCCCCCAGACGTGTGCGCTACCAACTGCGCTAAATCCCGATCCGTTTTAGCTTGGCATCTGACCATTTCTGTCGAATGCGGGTGCAAAAGTACATACTTTTTCCGACATTTGCAAATTTTATGGAAACTTTTTTTGTTTTTTATTGTAATTCATGTACCTTTGCACGCAAAAATAGCGCCAAATCATGCAATATACGATAAAAGCACCAGCTAAACTGAATACAAACATCTCGCTGCCAGCCTCGAAAAGCATCTCTAACCGTTCACTCATCATTTATGCCCTCAGCGGCGGCAGGTTATTGCCCCAGAATCTAAGTGACTGCGACGATACGACTGTTATCATCAACGCGATACGCCACATGCCTGAGGTCATCGACATCAAGGCGGCGGGCACAGCCATGCGCTTTATGACGGCCTACCTTAGCGTGATGCGCGGCACCCACGTCATTACCGGAACGGAACGCATGAAGCACCGTCCCATTGGCGTGCTTGTCGACGCACTGCGTAGGCTGGGGGCTGATATTGAATATGAAGGCGAAGAAGGGTTCCCACCGTTGCGCATCACAGGCAAATCGCTGACGGGCGGCATTTTGGAAGTGCCTGGCGACATTAGCTCACAGTATATCTCAGCCCTGCTCATGATTGGTCCGGTGTTGGAGGAAGGACTGGAACTGCACCTGACTGGCGACATCATCTCGCGGCCCTATATCGACCTGACGCTGTGGATGATGCGGGAATTCGGAGCCGACGCGGAGTGGAGTGCCGGCGACACCATCAGCGTAAAGCCGCAGCCCTACACCAGCCGCGACTATTTCATTGAGAATGACTGGAGCGGTGCGAGCTACTGGTACGAAATGGTGGCTTTATCGAAAGATCGCGACGCCACGGTGCAGTTGTCAGGACTGATGGACGGCTCGAAACAGGGCGACTCCGTGGTAAAGTACATCTTCAGTCTGTTAGGTGTGAAGACCATCTTCCAGTCGAAGAGAGAGGGCCGTCTGCAGACGGTAACGCTTAAACGTAGTGGCCGCTGCGTGCCCCGACTGGAATATGACTTCGTCAATTCCCCTGACCTTGCCCAGACCGTTATCGTGACGTGTTGTGGACTGGGGGTTCCCTTCCACTTCAGGGGGCTGTCAACACTAAAGATCAAGGAGACTGACCGCATAGAGGCCATGAAGCGGGAGATGTTGAAGCTCGGCTTTGTGCTGCAGGACATCAACGATTGTGAACTGATATGGGATGGTACACGGTGCCAACCCCTGCCCAACGCCGTCATCGGTACTTACGAGGACCATCGCATGGCCCTCTCGTTTGCCCCCCTCAGCCTGCGCCATACCCTCACCATCAGTCAGCCACAGGTTGTGACGAAATCGTACCCTCACTTCTGGGACGACATGAAAAATGCAGGATTTGACATCACCGAAACATAATAAAACATGAGTTTTGCCGTTCTTTGTATAGGTGCTCTTGCCATACTGGGCATCGTGGCTGCCGCAGCCTCCTACCTGCAAGGGGGAGACGACGTGGTAACGGCAGGACACGACTGCAGTTCATGCACGTCGGCCAACGACGGTTCGTGCAAACTGCACTGCCTGATGGAAGAGAGGAAAGAGAAAGAATGCGCAGAACGACATACCTCTTTATAATAACTGCCACCATGCTGTTGGCGGTGGGCTGCTCTACGAAGAAAAACACTTCGCAGACCAGAATGTGGCATTCGTTCACCGCACGCTACAACACCTACTACAATGGTTCGCAGGCATTCATTGACGGGTCATTGGAAAAGGAGAAGGGCAACAAGGACAACTATACCGAGATGCTGCCCCTCTATACGGTAGGCAACAAGAAAAGCCGCGAGATAGGTAAGGGACAGTTCGACCGTGCCATCGAGAAGATGGAGAAGACCATCAAGCTGCACAGCATCAAGGCCAAGCCCGAATGGAACAAGTCGGGGCGCAAGACTGCCAAGGACCGCGAATGGCTGGGGCGCAAGGAGTACAACCCGTTCCTTTGGAAAGCATGGCTGCTCATGGGTAAAGCCCAGTTCCAGCAGGGTGCTTTCGACGAGGCTGCCTCTACATTCTCATACATGAGCCATCTCTACCAGACACAACCCATGCAGAACGCCATTGCCCGAGCATGGCTTGCCAAGTGCTATACCGAACTGGATTGGCTCTACGATGCCGAGGACGTCATCCGTGGCATGAACCGCGACTCCATCCACTATCGCTCGGTGAAGGACTGGGACTACACCTATGCCGACTACTACATCCGTAATGGCGAATATGAGAAGGCCGTCCCCTACCTCCAGAAAGTCATTAAGCACGAGCGGCGCAAGACACAGAAGGCCCGCGAGTGGTTCCTGATGGGACAGATTCAGACGATTCTCGGCAACAGAGATCAGGCCTACCGCGCATACCAGCGCGTGGTACGCCAAAGTCCGCCCTACGAACTGGAGTTCAATGCGCGCATCGCCCAGACCGAGGTGATGGCCTCTACCAACGGGCGCGGTATGATCAGCCGTCTGAAGCGCATGGCCCGCAACGACAACAACAAGGACTACCTTGACCAGGTCTACTATGCCATCGGCAACATCTATCTTTCGCAGAAAGACACCCTCCAAGCCATCGGTGCCTACGAGAAGGGTAATGAGAAGGCTACTCGCAGCGGCATCGAAAAGGGCGTGCTACTACTCAAACTTGGCGGACTGTACTGGGACAAGGAGAAATACGCTGACGCCCAGCGCTGTTATGGCGAAGCCATCGGACTGTTGGACAAGGACCGCCCCGACTACGAGCAGTTGTCGAACCGCTCGAAGATGCTCGACGAACTGGTGCCCTTTACCGAGGCCATCCACCTGCAGGACTCGTTGCAGGAACTGGCAAAGATGCCTGAGAAGGAGCGTCTGGAGGCCATCGACCGCGTGATTGATGCCCTGAAGAAAAAGGAAAAGGAGGAGCTCGACAAGGCTCTGGAGGCCGAGGTTGAGAAAACACTCCAACAGCGAGGCGCTACTGGCAACCGCACCAATACCCCCAACCGCCCGACGATGCCCAACGTCGCCCAGCAGGGCAATGGCCAGTGGTACTTCTACAATCCTACTGCCGTCAATCAGGGTAAACAGACGTTCCAGCGGCAATGGGGCAAACGCGATAACACCGACGACTGGCAGCGCGCCAACCGAACGGTGGTCAACCTTCAGGCTGGCATGGACGCTCCGGAAGCGCAGGAAAGCAACGACAGCATAGGTGGCGCTCAGCCTGATAGCGCTTTGGCTGACGTTGAACAGCCCACCGACTCTGTGGCCAACGACACTTTGGCCAACGACCCGCACAACCGAGAATACTATCTGGCTCAGATTCCCTTCACAGAAGACCAAGTTGCCGCCTCTAACGACATTATCAAGGACGGTCTGTTCCATGCCGGCATCATCTTCAAGGACAAGCTCGGCAACCTGAACCTGAGCGAAAAACACCTGCTGAGACTCACCGACAACTTTGGCGATTTCCCGCAGTTGGATGAGGCCTGGTACCATCTGTTCCTGCTCTACTCTCTGCAGGGGCGCACCGACAAGGCCAACGACTGTCTTTCGCATCTGAAAGCCGACTTTGCCGAGAGCCAGTGGACCATCCTGCTCTCCGACCCCAATTTCACCGAGAACCAGCGCTTCGGCGTACACATCGAAGACTCGCTCTATGCAGCCACCTACGATGCCTTCAATGACGACCGCTATCAGGAGGCGCAGGCCAACGCACGGCTGGCAATCGAGCGGTTCCCGTTGGGCCAGAACCAGCCGAAATTCCTGTTCATCAGCGGTCTGAGCAAACTTAACGAGGGCGACGGCAACGGCTGCGTCGAACTGCTGAAGCAAGTTGTTGAGAAGTACCCTCAAAGCGAGGTCAGCGAGATTGCGGGTATGATTGTGAAAGGCGTACAGGAGGGGCGCCCACTACACGGAGGGAAGTTCGACTTGGGCGACGTCTGGTCGCGACGCGACATCGCCATGGTCACCAATGACTCCACGGGCACCGACTCGCTGTCGGCCGAGCGAAACACCAATTTCCTGTTCCTCCTCGTATATGAGCCTGACTCCGTCAACGAGAACCAGCTGCTCTTCGAAATGGCGCGCTACAACTTCACTAACTTTCTGGTGCGCAACTTCGACCTGAGCATTGAACAGGAGTACGGTCTGCACCGCATGCTCATCAGCGGATTCCTCAACTACGACGAGGCTCTGCAATATGCCCGCAAACTGCATGGTGCTGAGACCATGAAGGCTATCTTGAACCACTGCCACAGCCTCATTATCAGCCAGCAGAATCTCGCCCTCATCGGCGTCCGCTACAGCTATGACGACTACCAGAAGTTCTACGAGAAGACATTTACACCACTGAAAATCAGCAACGAGCAACTGCTCAACATACCCGAAGTCACCCAACAGCCTGAGGAGGAGGAGGACGAAGAGGATGTCCCCGCCGAAGAGGCTGACGATGCCGACGACACCCCAGAGCAGGGCGGAGACCTCGACTTCGGTGAAGATTTCTGGTAATAATACAAAACGTAAAAATATAAACGGAAATATGACAAACGGAGTATTGCTTTGGGTGGACGACGAGATAGAGCAACTGCGGGCACACCTGCTGTTTCTCGAGAAGAAAGGTTACGAGGTGGTGACTGTCTCGAACGGCACCGATGCCATCGACCAGTGCCGTGAACGCTCCTTCGACCTCGTGCTGCTCGACGAGCAGATGCCAGGCCTCAGCGGACTGGAGACGCTGCAGCGCATCAAGCAGCTGCAGCCCGCCCTGCCCGTGGTGATGGTGACCAAGAGTGAGGAGGAGAACATCATGGAGCAGGCTATCGGCCAGCAGATTGCCGACTACCTCATCAAGCCTGTCAACCCCAATCAGATACTGCTGACGCTGAAGAAGAACATCCACCGCCGCGAGATTGTAACCGAGGTGACGCAGAGCCAGTACCAGCAGAGTTTCCAGCAGATTGCCATGCAGATCATGGACTGCCAGACGTGGCAGGACTGGACCGAGGTCTACCGCCGGCTCGTCCACTGGGAGCTGCAGCTCTCGTCGACCGACAGTTCGATGACCGAAATGCTGCAGATGCAGAAGGAGGAGGCCAACCTCGGCTTCGCCAAGTTCGTGAAGAAGAACTACATGACGTGGGTCGACGGTAAGAATGCCCCTCTCATGTCGCACCGCGTCTTCAAGGAGCGGCTGTTCCCCCTGCTCAACGCCAAGCAGAAGGTGTTCCTCGTCGTGCTCGACAACTTCCGCTACGACCAGTGGCGCATGCTGGCACAGGAGTTAGGCGACCAGTTCGACATCGACGAAGACCTTTACTGCTCCATCCTGCCAACCGCCACACAGTATGCGCGCAATGCCATCTTCTCGGGACTGATGCCCGACCAGATAGCCCGTATGTTCCCCGACCTGTGGGTCGACGAGGACGAAGAGGAGGGCAAGAACCTGAACGAGGCGCCGCTCATACAGACGCAGATAGAGCGCTACCGCCGCCACGACACCTTTTCTTATAATAAGGTGAACAACTCGCAGGATGCCGACCGACTGATGCAGCAGCTGAACCAGCTGAAGAAGAACGACCTCAATGTCGTCGTCTTCAACTTCATCGACATGCTCAGCCACGCCCGCACAGAGAGCCGCATGGTGCGCGAGTTGGCCAACAACGAAAGTGCCTACCGCAGCATCACCCTCTCCTGGTTCCGCCACTCGGTCATCGCCGACTTCTTCCGACAGCTGGCACAGACCGACTACAAGGTCATCGTCACGACCGACCACGGCTCCATACGCTGCACGAGGCCCGTCAAGATTGTCGGCGACCGCAACACCAATACCAACCTGCGCTACAAGTTGGGCAAAAACCTGAGCTACAACGACAAGGACGTCTACGTCATCCGCGAGCCGCAGAAGGCGCAGCTGCCCTCCCCCAACCTGTCGACAAGCTATGTCTTCGCAACCGGCGACGCCTTCTTCGCCTACCCCAACAACTACAACTACTACGTCTCCTATTATCGCGACACCTTCCAGCACGGCGGCATCTCGATGGAGGAGATGATTATTCCCATCGTCACACTTACAGGAAAGAAAAGATAGAGTTATTTCGATTTACTGATTTTTGTTTTATGGAGATTATAATAACAGATATTGAGCACATCGGCGACGCAGCCCGCCAGTTTGTCGACGCCATCGGCGACCACCGTGTCTTTGCCTTCTACGGCAGTATGGGCGCCGGCAAGACCACCTTCATCAAGGCCATCTGTGAGCAGTTGGGCGTCGAGGATGTCATCACCTCGCCCACCTTCGCCATTGTCAACGAGTACACACTCAACACTCAACACTCAACACTTAACACCCAACAGATCTTCCACTTCGACTTCTACCGCATCAAACGGTTAGAGGAGGTCTACGACATGGGCTACGAGGACTACTTCTACTCGGGCTCCCTCTGCTTCATCGAGTGGCCGGAGCTGATTGAGGAACTGCTGCCCGACGACGCCGTCCGCGTCACAATCACCGAGCAGCCTGACGGCTCACGCACCGTCAGCATGGGATAAAAAGAGACTGCCAAGTGTTGAAACTCAACGACTTGGCAGTTCTTTCAGTTGGGGTACTCGGACTAATCTTTACAAAATTGCTCAAAATTGAATATTACTAAATGCACGGAAACACCTTTATATAAAGAACTTTTGGCGTTTTATCCTTTTATCCGTTCTCATTCATTTTTATTCACTTTTTCTTATTCCCTTCAAAAATCCTTCAAATAATTGTCATTTGTGAGATTGCAAAATGAGGTGTCCCTGCCTCACGGTAGAAACACCCCTGAATCAAAATTATAATTGTCTTATGACAAATCTTTTTTAGCCTTTCTAATAGTCCTTGCGCCTAATCTGGCGTAGTCAGTTAAATTTACGGAGGTGGGATTTACCTTTACTATTCCATATTCCAGGATAAAGTACTTAGATAGTTCCTTTTCTGTTATCGCTACAGAACCGTTAAAAAATCGGTTTATCGCCTCTGCTGCTTGTTCGTGTAACTTCCGTGTCTCGCTTTCGTCTGCCGCCATATAGTCAGCATAGACTTCCACAAACTTCTCCCCGTCTATCTCTATCCTTTCAGGTGTTATAAACAGGGTTTTACGCAAAATCTCTAACGCTGATTTCGTGTGTTTGGTTTCCAAATAATATACTCCTTTTTCTCTGATATATTGCTTGTATATGTCCTTATAAAGATACTTTAATTTCCGTATTGTCTCCCTTTCCCGTACTGTTGCCTGTTCCTCAGGTGGCAGGCTCTCTAACTTCTTTTTCGTTTGGGCTGGGAGAAACTTGTCTGTTGGTATTTTTCCGGCTTCTATATCCCTAATCGTTTTTTTTACAAAAACACTTTGGAGGTTATTAAGTCCATCGTTAAGCGTATCTATTATTAGGTCTATATCGTCCGTGAGATTCAAAATACAGAAAAGCTCAAAGAAGTTCTCATTTATATAGTCTATCTCACTTCTGAAGTTGAAGTAATCGGTTTCAATTCTGCCGCCTGCCTTTCTTACTTTATCCAGGTTCTTAAATTTGTTCTGTGCCATCGTAAACGTTATTAAATAGTTTAACTCTTTTAAGAAGAAAGGAGAGGAAATCACTCCCCTCTCCAGAAATTAGACGAACCACTTAGTTATTAACGTAACGTGTTAAAATTTTGTATTATTCTCCGTATCCCCTGTTCTTCTAAGGTTCAAGAAATTCGTAGGTTGAATTAAATTCAGTACGCACCTTTTCACGAAGAAGAATAAGCTGTTTAGTCCTTTGCTCACGAAAACGCCTGGCATTCTCCAATTCGCTGAGTCTCTGATCCTCGCGAGCCTTGATTTCATTCTTCTTTGCCTCACGTTCTTGTGCTACTATTTCATCTATCTGGTGCAAAATTTCCTCGCCAAACGAACGATCTACTTCCGCATAACGTATAGCCATATTTGTTTAAATTGAAATTGTTTTAAAAAAAAGAGGGGAGAGAGACACCTAACCCGAATAAAACCCTCCCCTCCCATGAAACAGTAAGATTTATCCCAAAATTATCGTTATGATTTACCTTTTGGTCGGAGCCATTCTAAATTCAATATTACGTTGAGGTTCGGATAGAATATTCCATTTTTCATTCTGAAAAAGCCAGGGAAATTCTTCACCGTCTTTCGAGTAGCGTTCCACTTGTTGAAGGTGTCGCAAATCTCCGCTATCATTTCGAAACACGCCTTCTGCTCATCACTCGGAATTACCGTAGCAATATTGGCATATACCGTCTTGTCGATAACGAACTCAAGGTTTTTAACGCTGATACCCTTTAAAACGTATTCGTTGTAAGTGTAGTCGCTCCCTGGGATTTTACGGAAGATAAAACCGTTCTCCATCGGGCTTTTTGCCCTGCTCTCAGGATCTCGCATAAACCCCCAAACATCTTCCCGCTCTTTTTCGGGCTTCTGTTTTTCTACAAATGCCTTCTGCTCCAGAGCCATAACACTCTGCTTGTTCTCCGAAAGAGCGTCCAGGAAGATATCTTCCATAGTGTCACATTTCAAGTACTTCTGAACGTGTTCGTCATCTAACAGTGCGAACTGAAGCAATACCGGATATAAGTCTCGCTTGAAACTCTTAGCCCTTCCTTCTGCAACTCTTATAAGAGATTCCTCGAAAGAGCAATTTACCATAACTGGAACTTGTCTTTTACTCATAACTGATAATTTAAAATTAAACTTAAATGTTTCTACAGTACTTTGGAATTGTGTTCAAAGTTTACTCTGTTCTCCATCAATCCTTTCTTCTGCTTTGATGGAAGATGATAGGCAGTTGCAGACTGGCCTCCAGTGGCAGACGTTCCTCAATGTATGCCCGGACTGGCATCATAAACTCTCTGTTTGGCAACTTTGCCCAGGCTTCCCACATCTTTTCACAGAATCGGTGTCTTGGGTGTTTGGCATCGGCCTCGCTGACCCTTGACCGGATTAGTCGGCTTGTCATTGCGTGACGTGTCGGAATGCAGACGTAAGTCTCCAAACTTCCCTTGGGTCTTTGATGTTTCGGAACTATTCCCAACAATGGGCAATCCATACATCTGTCAGGTTGCACTGGTGCAATCTTCACTTTGATAAAATTCTTCTTTGGCATAGCTTTCAAATTTTAAATTGTTAATAGTGGGGATAAGTATTCATTGCGAGATAAAAACTCCAAGTACCTTGTTAAATGTGAGGTGGGGAAAATGAAACTTTGAAAACACCTATGTCAACGTAAGTTTTGGAAAGAGGATTTGGGGAAATAAAGGCAAGCAAATAAAAATGCACCTATATCCCCCTTGTCCTGACCGCTTGTTAATCGAAATCGGGTTTGTCTAATATTGCTTTGTAACCTCGCAAATAAGCGACCAAGGGATCATCTTCTTCAACTCCATTCTTTGCGCCTGACTCTGTCATTTTCTTAGGCAGGGTCTTAAAGTTCAGTCCTAATGCCTCCATGTGCATTATGTGGGTACGCTGCATCTCTTTATACATTGTTAGCAATGGATTTGCAACCGCCTTTGTCTGACCTGAACTGCCGTTCTCATAACTCAGCATCTGGCCTTTGCACAATTCATCATGCAACCTGGCCACCATCTGCCAGTTCATCGCAGCGGCCTCCAGTTGAGCCTCTAACCAAGGTTCTACATCGTCAATGTTTCGACGTTGCTTAATCATCTCGCGCAGTCTTTTTTCGTAATCGATTAATTGTTTAGCCATAATCTTTTTTTTATATTGTTATTACACATCGGCATCAGGAATGAAGGGCGCAGCCCTACCTGAAAGCCAAAATTTCTCTTTTGTTTCTTTTCTCTTTTGCACCTTAGGTTGTATGGTTGTAGGTTGTATCTTTCAAAAACCCTTTGTTTATGGGCATTCTGAGCGAATCAACCTACAACCCCACAACCTACACTCTAACCATCTTTCATTGTACCTAACACTTTTGAAACATATTGCTGACTTTTACCAATTACCCTTGCAAGTTCGGATTGGTTTGTCACGTTGTATCGCTCACAAAACAAGCGCAACAGTTCCGCATTAGAGATGCTTTTCTTTGCCTCTGAGCCGCTGATAAGAGACAAGGCTTGTCTATTCCAGTGCGCGAACACATCAACAGTCAAAATGGCTGAATCCATCGTTTTTCTGTCAACTTCATCAGCTGCCTTTGCACCATATTTCAGTAAATGGATTGTGAGTGCAAATCGCAGGCAATAGATTCGCAGTTTTGCGTAATTGGCTCGAATGGCATCGTCACAGTCAGAAGCATTCATAATGTCAGATGTACGTTTCATATAACCTTGATAGGCTTGTTCTGCCTCAGTACTTAGACGAAACTCCCGCCTTTCCATTCGCCATAGACTGATGATTAACGAATACCATTCATTTTCCAAGTCCTTATCAATAAGTTTCTCGCTGACAGAATCAGGAACTCTTGAATCAGTCGGCACAACAAAGAGCCACCTGGGTATGAATCCGCTTTCTGCAAACCCCTTTGTGCCAAATGCCTCTGCCATCACTCTCGGTTGAATGCCGCCAATGATGCTTAGAAATGGATTCTCGATTTCAAATGATGCAGCGTTAACTCTGTCAACTGGGAATCCTTGTCCTGACCATGTAGATAGAAGATTCTCCACTTCGCCTGAACTCGAATATCTGCCAATATCTTTGAAGAATCCATTTAGTTCATCGCGCACAAGTACCAAACCATTGGTCACCATTAACTGATAACGGATTTCGGGTGTCGAATCGCTGATGATGATTTTCTGTCGTGCTGGTGGTGTCCCTTTTGAACCACTTGACGCAAAATTGGCATAAGTTTTATTATACTCTCGAACAAGGTCTTTATTTATAGCTGCCAGTGGTTTCATGAGCCTTGACATCGGTTCGCTTTTGTTGCTGCCTGTTCGTTCAACAATAGCAAGCCAAAAACAAGGATTATTGGTATAGTTCCATGCCCTGATGGTAGTCTTTCGGTTTGCGCCACCACCAACAATCAAGAGGACAATAGCAGCTATCACATCACAATTCACTTTGTAGGCTTGTGAAAACTCATTGATTATTGACTTAGCCAGTTTCCCATAAGTATCTATTGGCAGATGATTATTTCTGAGTAACTCACCATCTGCAGCAACATTGCCAACAGAGGGTTCTGTATTGGCATCATGATTAACCTCTGATTCGTCTAACGGCAAAATTTGGTGAGGCAGTGGGATTTTTACATAACGGTCTGAAATGGGGTCGTAAGAGCCTTCTCCAACCTTCCATCGCTGCAGCCGTGATTGTATCTCGGACTCAGGAACACCCTGATTCCGCAGTGTCTCGACAATATAATCTTGATTCATTTCCACCTTATTTATTACCTTGTCGGAGATTATCAATGTCGCTCTGTTTGTACATGGGTGTTCGTCCAATCTTCACAGAGCAAAGATATTTGCTTTTGTTCCATCGCCAAAGAGTGTTGCTCGATACATGAAGAATCTCGCAGACTTCATCAGCAGATAGCATTGTTTCCTCAGTCTGTTGTGGCTTTGCAGCTGCCTCGGCCACCATTTCACTAACAAACTCTTTTAGATCTGCCAGTGTCACGCAAACACTTACGTTTGCATTCAAATTAGATAATTCTGATATGTTCATATCTTTGCCAATAATTAAATTTTGACGCAAAGATACGAACATATAAACATATATAAAAGCCTTGTATCAGGTTGTATTAGAATGTATCAGAATATATTTTTCAAAAGTGGTATTAGACAAAAACGAGTGGGACAAAACCCACTCTTATTTGAAATATTTATAGAATCCAGTTCTTGCTGACTCTTTTGATTTTCCTTTTACAAATGGCTTAACAAAGTACCCAAACAGAATTGCTACTACTGGTATGGAGTTATTGTGATTAGTGTCTGACGGGTTTATAACTCCTGGTTCATCCAAATAGGCATAGGCCACAAATGCGGCGGTTTTTCCGTAATTTCTCCTTACGAAATCAATACATTGTGACTCATTCGGAAATAGGTTTTTAAGTTCGTCTGGGATATCAGGATAATCATTTATTCGATTCTCGCCAGTCCATTTCTCGACCTCTTTGATTTCACTTATTATCGTCTCGCTAATCTTTTTTATAGTGACGAGATTATGTCTGTCTGCATCAGCGTATAATTGCACAACTTTTCCTTTCAGGCCAAACAACTCGTCTTTCAGTGTTTGCGCCCCATCTTTGCCATCAATAACATAACTGCCAACTTTGCTAAAGTTCTCAGCAGCCTTATATGATACTTCAACCATGACTGTTCCCATGAGTACCTGGCGCAATTCTTTGTCATTATTCAGTTTCAAAGATGTTATATCTTCTAAGCAAGTTTCGACAAAGTGCTTACCTTCATTGAAACATCTTATTGCCTCACTTCTTTCCATACCCTCAACCAATTAAATCAATGACTTCTTTTAGGGTATCATCTTCTATCTTGCGATACCTTTTGAATGCCTTAGAGCCTTCGACATGACCGGACATCTTGCCAATAATATTAGGGTCATGTACCTTGAAATAGGCATTGCCCACGAAGGTACGTCTCGCCAAATGGCTTGAAGCAACCTCATTGATGGGGACAATCTCATTCTCTCCAGTTCTCGCATTCCTTACTTCGACATTGCGAGTGATACCCGCCATCTTGAATATAACCTTAATGGCATCGTTGTACCTCTGAGACGTAATGAATGGAAATAAGCGGCCTTCAGGATCAGCACCTTTGTATTTATCGATAAGACTGACAGCCCTCGGATGCAATGGTACTCTCGCCTGAACTGCCTCGTCACCTTCATCCTTGGTCTTATGGGGTGTATATACTAAGATTCCATTGTGAATGTACTTCTCGGTCATTTTAAGCAAGTCACCAACCCTGCAACCTATCAGGCATTGGAAAACGAAGATGTCACGTTGTTCCATCAAGGTCTTTAGCGGCATTCTTGCAAGCTGCCTCTCATCCTTCGGCATCGTTTCCCAAATGGTGGCTAAGTCGGCATCCGCTATCTGATTGCGCTCATCTATTGTAATATAAATAGGTGTGCCCACTTTCGCAGTACCTATTGTAATACCCTCAAATGGTCTGTTACCGGTGTACCCCTTCATATTGCAGTACTGGAACACAGACTTTAGTCGGGTTCGCATTTTGATAATAGTGTTCTCACCTCTGCCTTCAATGACATTACGGCCTTTCCTGACGCTTTGCGGGTACTCAGAAAGCAATTTCTTAAAGAGTTCCGGCTTATCATCTGCAAACTCTTTTTCATGCCTCAGATAATCCGTGAAATCCTCGATGTCATCACGGGTCACTTTATCGATGTCAAACTCATAATCCTTGCGGTTCTTGTCCGTTGCTCTAATATATCCGGCATATCGGGCAATTGTCCGGCTGAGAACGTAGAACACCCTGGCATGAGAATCGACTAACGGCTGATTCGTCTTTCTGTCAGGTGTCAACGTATATTCCTCAATGATTTCGTAGATAGTCTTTTTCTTTTCTTCATTGGTGGCTACCTGATATTTCTCAGGGTGGTTGTATCTGTCTACGACATCTTTGAGCCAGTAGGCATCCACAGACGATTTGTCTGCAGCCTCGAACTTGCTTATAATTTCTTTTTCCAGATTGTTCAATCTGTCTCTCTGTTGCTTGTGAAATCTGACATCATCGGTGTCTACGGTCTGCCTGACCTCCAGTGTCCCGCTATCTTTCAGGACATAGCCGTTTCTTGCAGCTTTTCTTTCGGTGGCAGTCTTGTCGTTCATGTTCTTGAAGGTTCTCCCCTCGGACTTAGCCAAAAGCAGTGTCTTTTTCCAGTCGATATCATGCTCGAAGAAGGCGGGATTAATAAAGATACCGCTTTTTGCCCTTGCAGTGTAATTAAGATGATAAAGAGTGATCAGGATTTCACTTCTGCCTGATTCCTTCTGAATCTTACTTGAAAGTCTGAATTCTATTTTTGCCATATCAATTATAATTTTGTTGCTTGCAAAATTACAAAAAACGGTTGAAAAACTCGATGTCCTAAAGTGACTATTTTACTAAAAAAAGTATAAACCCTTCAAAAATCCGTCAAAAAGACAAACGAAAAATCGCTAAGCCGTTGAAAATCAAACGCTTAGCGATTTACTTTGTTGGGGTACTCGGACTCGAACCAAGAATGACAGGACCAGAATCTGTAGTGTTACCATTACACCATACCCCAATGTCGTTTGCAAAGCAGAACAGCCTTGTTCTGAATTGCGGGTGCAAAGGTACTACTTTTTCTGAAACTACCAAAACTTTTTGGCAGATTTTTTTAAAAATACTCAATTTTTCTCGCTTTATGTGGCAGAAACGAAGAAAAAGCACTATCTTTGCAGAATATTTCACATATCATTCATTAAATGGAGCAAACAAAGGAATTAGTAGAAACAATTACCAAAGGAATTCAAGAGAAGAAAGGCACGGGCATCGTGGTGGCCGACCTCAGCGGCATCGACGGCACCATCTGCCACTATTTCGTGATTTGTCAAGGCAACTCACCATCGCAGGTGGAGGCCATTACCGAGTCGGTAGGCGACTTTGCCCGCAAGGAACTGGACGAGCGGCCGGCCCATGTCGTCGGTCTGGAGAACGCCCAGTGGGTGGCCATGGACTATACAGACGTGCTGGTACACGTCTTCCTGCCCGACGTCCGTGAGTACTACGACCTGGAGCACCTTTGGGACGATGCGAAGCTGACATATATACCTGATTTGGATTAAGGTAAAGGAAACATGGAACAGAAAAAGACGAATAATAACAACAACGGGCCAAAGATGAACATGCCCAAGTTCAACATGAACTGGATTTACTTCGTGGCCATCCTGACGTTGATCATGCTCTACATGACCAACTCAGGCGATGGCGTTGCTGCCGTACAGGCTCACACGGAGTCGACGTACAGCGACTTCAAGGCGTTCGTTGAGCGCGGCTATGCCGACAAGATTGTTGTGAACAAGACCCAGAACACGCTGAAGATGTATGTCACGGCCGACCACATTCGCGACGTGTTCAAGCAGGGTCACAAGCAGACGGGCACCTCGCCCTACGTCGATGTCGAGATAGGCTCGGTAGACCAGGTGGAACAGTTTGTCGAGAAGATGAA
>CAMJDL010000069.1 GCA_946404405.1 uncultured Prevotella sp. | reverse complement strand
CCGTAGCCTACACGAACAACACGAACGCCGGTACGGCTACCGTGACCATCACTGCCGCTGAGAACTGCAACTACAGCGGTTCGGCCTCGAAGACATTCACCATCAACAAGGCTGAGATTACCAGCATGACGCTGAAGTCGGCTGAGCTGACGTATAACAAGCAGGAGCAGACACCCGAAATCAGCAGCGTGAGTGCCGGCGACTTCACCGTGAGCGCCGACGACTACGAAGTCAGCGGTTCGGGAACCAACGTGGGTACCTATATGGTGACCGTATCGGCCAAGAGCACCGCCAAGAACTTCACGGGCTCGACATCTATGCAGTTCAGCATCGTGGCAAAGACCGTGGGCCTGACATGGAGCAAGACGACCATGGATGCCAACGGCCAGGAGCAGCTGCCTGAGCTGACACTGACCGGCATCGAGGAGGGCGACGCGTGCACGGCTACCGTAACGGGTGCCGCTATCCCCGTAGGTACACACACCGCCAAGGTGACCGCACTGAGCAACGAGAACTATGCACTGCCCGAGGATTCGCTGTGTCAGTTCGTCATCGTACGCGACATGAGCAACCTGTTCAGCGACAGCTATGAGTGGGCTACCTACGTGGCTCAGGAAGACCTGGCAACACCCGCTGGCCTGCAGGCCTACGTGGTGAGCAAGGTGACCACGACCACCATCGAGGCTGCAGCCGTCGGCTACATCCCCGTTGGTACGGGCGTCCTGCTGAAGCGCACCGACAAGACCGCCAACGCCTACAAGGGCGCCGCCTACGAGGGTACGCCAGCCAACATTGCCAGTCTGCTGAAGGGCAGTGCCACTGCTGCCACCACGCTGACCAGCTACAAGGACTTCCTGCTCTATCGTGACGAGTTCGTTATGAGCAGCACCAACAGCATCCCCGCCGGCCGTGCCTATCTGCCTGCCGCCGAGGTGCCCGCACAGAGTGCTCCAAGCCTGACAATCGTATTTGAGGGCGGAACGACGAAGATTACGACCACGGATTTCACGGATTATACGGATGGTGTATTCTACGACCTGAATGGACGTAAACTGCAGAACACTCCGACCAAGAAGGGTGTGTATATCATGAACGGAAAGAAAGTCGTGGTAAAGTGAGAGTAGTTAATGGTCGCTTCGCTCAAAATTATAAAAAAATTGAATCAAAAAATTAATAAAAAAATATTTCTGGCCGAAGGCCTTATAATTTTCGAAATAAATTTTCGTATAATTTTGAGCCGATAGGCGACCAATAGAAGAACAATAAAATATAACACAATATGAAAAAGAAGATATTATCAATAGTTGCGCTGCTGCTGGTAGCAGTGAGCGGTGCATGGGCTGACAGCCGCGTGGCAATAGCCCAGATGCAGAATGGTAACATCACGGTCGGCGAGGTGGCCGCAAGCGGCACCGTAAACGTAACGCTGACGGTAACGCCTGCCGACGGCTACTACATCACTGCCGACGACATCATCGTGACGAAGACCACGAGCCAGGCCATGGCTCCACGTCGTACGCCGGGCTACACCGACAAGATTGCATTCATTTCCGCATCCGTCGACCTGACGGGTAAAGGTACCTACACCTTCGCACTGCCCGAGGGCTATGGCGCCTACGTGGAGGCCACGTTCACCGAGCGTCTGACACTGACCGAGGTGACGCTGGAGAAGACGGAGCTGACCTACGACTTTGCCAACCAAAAGCCGCAGACCGTGGGCATCAAGGGCGTGAAGGCCGGTAACGTAGAGGTGCCTGCCGACAGCTACGCCGTGGAAGGCAACACGCAGACCGATCCGGGCGAGTACACCGTGACTGTCACGGGACTGGGCCATTACAAGGGCACGGCTACCGCTAAGTTCACCATCGTGAAGGCACAGATGGACATCGACGCTGATGACACGAATACCGGCGAGGAAGTCAGCAATGTGGGTATGGAAGTGACCGTGGTGGATCCTGAACAGAAGACCATCGTCATCGACAACATCACCATTCCTGAGTCGGCAAGCGGCGAGCCGCTGACTATCTACATCCCTGCAGAGGTGAACGGATTCAAGGTGGTGGGCATTGCCCCGGACTTGTTGGAGAAGCTGCAGAACGTGACGGACATCTACCTGCCCGACACCGACGAGCCTATCGACATCGGTGAGGGTACTCTGCCCAGTACGGCTAACATCCACTCACCACTGGAGCTGCTGGACGACTATGCGCTGATGCCATCATTGCAGGAGAACTACGAGAACCTGAAGATCTCGGCCATCGTAACGCCGACCAACAAGTTCTGGACCTTCTCGAGCGGCGTGGACTGCGTATTGCCCGATGGCATTACGGCCTACACCGTCTATATGGACGACAACATGGAGCCCCGCATCGTGGTCATCGAGGAAGACAAGCTGAAGCTGGCCGACGGTCGTCGCGGCATCAGGGCCAACAACGGCGTACTCATTGCCTGCAACAATGGCGAGGGTGGCAACGCCTACGAGATTGTGGCCAGCCCGGGTAACCAGAAGAGCGGCACCAAGCCCGCCACGACCGATGCCAAGTTCTTTGCCAACAACCAGTTGGAGCCCGTCATCGAGGCTAAGAACTATCCTGCCGGTGAATACCTGATACTGAAGGACAACAAGTTCCACAGCATCGCTGCCAACGCATCGAAGGTCAGCGCCTGCAAGGCCGTGCTGAGAGTGAAGTGAGTAAAAAACGAACACGAATCTCTCGAATCTGACGAATAAAAAAAGATTCGTTTAATTCGTGCAATTCGTGTTCGAAAAAAGAAAAAAGAACATTAAAGTAAATAAGATATGAAAAAGAATATGATCAATAAGATGATAACAGCCGTGATGCTGTTGGCTGCGGTTGTACTCACAAGTTCATGCTACTCGAATGCCGACAATGGCCTGTGGTGGAGCGAAGTGATGACCATTCACGGCGAGGGCGTGGCCAACCATGCCGTGACCATGGAATTAGGACAGAGCATTCAGCTGACGACATCGCCTGTTGAAGGCGGTGTCGACTGGAAGTCGGACAACGAAAGCGTGGCTTTCGTGTCGGAGAGCGGTCTGCTGTCAGCCCTTTCGCTGGGCGAGGCTCTCGTTACCGTCTATCCGAAGGAGATTGAGACGGCTGCCAATGGTAACTACATCAACGTCACCGTCGTTGACAAGGGCTTCGGCTTCATAGACGACGCTATCGATCAGTCGGAAGCTGAGTAATACGTTATGTGAACATGTAAAAGGATGGCCAATAGGTCATCCTTTTTTTCTGTCTAAAAATATAAGCTAAGGTTTGAACCCCTTGTGCCAGATAATCTTCACACCCTCGCAGAAGTCATAGAGGATGTGACGGCCCTGAATGCGACGACCAGCGGGAAGGAAGCCGCAGACGATGCGGGTGATGTGGCGACGGATATTAAAGTCCTTGGGGTCGTCGACACCGATACTTTCTACACGCAGGCTGAAACGGCCGATACCAGGCAGGACTACCGTCTGCCCTTCACGTAATTTCTCCTTGAGGGTGTCCTGCAGTTCAGTAACGACACCGATGACGGTACCTTCTGAAAAACTGCTGTTCTTACAGATTTCCTTGCCAATCTCGTCGAGCGTTATCTCACCCTGACTGACGGATTTGGCAAAGTATTTCCCATAAGAGTTGCTGCTCTTAATATTGTTCTTGATCAGTTTAATATGTAATGCCATTTTGAATTGTTATATTTTTGAGTTAATGTCACTTATCCTTATAATATATTGTAATATAGCTATTTAGCTAAAGTGTCATTGATTACAATAATGACACCGTTATCTTTTACAGTAAAACAAGTTGTTTTACCATCGTAGATGGCCTCCCTACGGGTTATAAGTGCCTTTATAAGGAAGTAAAACAACTTGTTTTACTTTATAGCGTCATATCTTTTTCATCCGATACAGCGCTCCTTTGCTCTGCCGCTTATGTTCGTAACCCATTTCACTAAGCTTTCTTCCAATCTCTTTGTCCGTATTCTTCCCGATGACGAAGGTTGGAAATGAGTGAGCAAGGCGCTTCATCACGTCCTGCAAATAGATGAACTCCTCATCGCTGCCAGTCTCCTCTGGTGGCAGGAAGGTGAGCTCTATCATTCTGCGATAGTCGCAAACCTGCTGGAAATCGGCATTCTGCTCGATGATGCGTGCGTTCTCGTCATCGTCGAACCAGTAGCGACGACCCTGCTGGAGCTCTGTGTAGAGCTGGGCATAGAGTTGGTTGTAATTGATAATGCCCGTATTGTCTATATCTTCAGCATAGACACAGACAAAGCGGCGAGAACCCGTAGGATCCGTCAGCGGACGCAAGTTGTTGGTGGTGGCAATAAATGAGGCAAAGCGCTGGCGTTCTTCCATGACCTTGCCGTATGGTGGGCGGAACTTGACATCGTGTTTCGAAATCAGATATTTCAAGATGGGCTGCTGCGACTTCGACATGGCGTCAAACTCGTCGATGTTAATCAGGGCATAGCCCGACATGGCGAGGAAGATGTCGTTGTCGTTCTTCATCGAGAGGCGGTCGTTATAGTAGAGTTGCAAATAGCCAGGCAACAGGCGACGGCAGAACGTTGATTTGCCAGAACCCTGAGGACCGATGAGCAGCGGTACGATGGCGTTACCATACTGACGGTCTTTGCCTAACCACTGGGCTACCATAGAGAGCATCCACTTATGGAAGTCTTCTTCCCAAAAGGGATTGTCCGTCTTCACATGACGAGCCAATTCGCCTACGTAGTCGTGCTTGCCATTCCATGCAGGGAGATGGCGGACGAAATCTTCCATGGGATAATATTTGGGGATGAGGTTGGAGTCGATATAACGGCTGAGGTCCTTATCCCATGAATCGACACCAGCCTTCAGCGCTTTGATGGCCATCGTATTACGGGCTGCCTGATCTAACGGCAGAAAGCCATAGCCCACTGCATTCATACGATATTCAGGTGTTCCTGTCATCATGTTCAGACGCAGGGTATAGTGTTCCTTCATATAGGCCTCTGTCTTATACGCTAAGAGGGCCGATGGTCTGGTGAACTGGAAGGGAACGGTCTTCAGCATATCTTTCAGGTAAGCCGTCTTGAACACTGACTCAATGGTGTCATGACCAAGCTGATCTGTGAAGAGCGGCATGAAGGAAACGACACGGGCACACCATGCCTGGGGTAATCCCATCAAATGGCAACCGTTGGCCAAATGCTCCAAGACGGCAGTGGCAAAGAGTTCGTCATTGCGGCTGTCACGATACTTCTCGATGGCGTTGTCAAGACAGTCGTGGAAACGGCGCATGCGACTTTCATGAACACTAAGACCGGGAATTTCCTCAGGATAGTTATAGTCGCTGATATTCTCCTGCTGGGAACGGAACTCTGGTGTTTCTTCAGGTTCATCAGATGCCTGAATGGCAATGGCTTCCGGATTGAAGAAAGGCTGCGGGTCATAACAAGCCTTGCAACAGGTCTCGAAAGTCGGCTCTACATCAGCCAGCGGCGTACCCAACTGCGAAGAATAGATATAGTGGTATTTGCGGAAGGCATTGAGCAACGTCATAGCCGTAGGTGCAGCATCATAGCGGCATACGATATGGAGCGAATGACCGTCATGGCCTATGAAACACAGCACAGTATAGGGCTGCTGGATGGCCCGTCTTTTGTACTCTTCTACGGTGGGCAGGTCACGAAGGTTCTCTATTGAGAGCAACACCAGCGGATTTAACACCTTGGCTTTGAGTTCCCCGTTTGTCTTCACCCATTCTGCGGCAAAGCACACCTCTTTCTTGAGATTGTTCGCATAGTACTGACGATAGGTACCATCACGCAGCTGTGCCACATAATCGTCCAAACTCTCACGCGTGTAGCGTTTTTCATTTCTTTCTGAATTGATAACTGTTATTTTCATTTCGGTTGTTAGATTAAACGAACTGCAAAGGTACTATATTTTTCGTCAAAATGCAAGAGTTTGACGGAAAAACATAAAAATAAACTAAAATAGTGTCATTTAATTAATCAATGTCACTTCACTCAAAACACTGTTATCCAGTGCGTTATGACAGAAAGTGTTATTAAGATAAATTTCTGACATCCAAATTGACGCAGAACCTCTATTATGAATTTAAAAACCGCAAACTCCTTAAATGTTGTTAAGGAAACGCGAGTTTGTTAGGAAATACCGATTATTTTTCGTAGTTTTGCTGCTTACATATTAGAATCTGATGTGGAATAAACCATATGGAATGAAAGAAGGCTTCCTCATCGGGGGAGGCCTTATCATGGCGGGGCTGATGCTGGAGCTGAGCGTTGGCCCTGTATATTGGGATGCTTTCCGCTGGCCTGTCAATGGCATCGTGCTGGCGGGATTCCTCGTCCTTATTGCTATTACCTTCCTGCTACGAAAGAAGGTGTACGGCTTTCAGTTTATCGGCACTTACAAGGCTGCGATACCAGCGTTGGTGTATGCCGTCGTACTGACCATCATTATGGGACTGACACGGCAGGAAGTAAATGGTACGTGGCTGAACAATATGCTATCGTTCTGGCCCTTCGTGCTGATCTATGTGTATATCGCCCTGATTCTCGGGCAGATCATCCTCCGACGAACAAAAAGAATGGTCAATGGTCAATGGTCAATGGTCAATTTGAAAAGGGATATCCCTTTTCTCTTGAATCATTTGGGATTATTTCTCGCCATGACTACTGCTACGCTTGGCAATGCCGACATGCAGCGGCTGAAGATGATTACAGTGAAGGGGGAACCCGAGTGGCGTGCGCTGACCTCGCAGCAGCAGATTGTGGAGATGCCCATTGCCATCGAACTGAAGGAGTTTATCATGGAGACCTACGATGATGGCTCTCCTCGCCGCTTTGCCTCAGAGATCCAGATTCTGACGCAGACGGGCAAAAATATCCAGACCACCGTCGAGGTGAACAAGCCCGTCGAGGTGGACGGTTGGAAAATCTACCAATATGGCTACGATACGCAGATGGGTGCCATGAGCCAGACAAGTATCCTGGAACTAGTGAGCGACCCGTGGCTGCCGCTGGTTTATACAGGCATCTACATGATGCTCGCCGGAGCAGTTTGTATGATATTATTGGCTATACCTTGGCGTGGGGGCTGGCGACAAGCCAGAAAGCATCCTAAAAGTGCATTCACAATAACGATGGTGATTGCAGCTGCCTTTTTCTGCGTGCACCACTTCATGCCCATTCTCCATTCCGACACACTAGTGCCCGCCTTGCAGAGTCCGTGGTTCAAGCCCCATATCATTGCCTATATGCTGGCCTATACGCTAATGGCATCAGCCGCTGTTATCGCCCTGTATCTGCTGTTGCGCTCAAAGCAAGGCAGCTTGGACAATCTTGTCTTCGTTGGTATATCGTTGATTACCATCGGCATGCTCTTCGGAGCCTTGTGGGCTAAGGAGGCATGGGGACACTACTGGTCATGGGACCCCAAGGAGACGTGGGCTGCCATCACCTGGTTTGCCTATCTGGTCTATGTGCATTACCGGCAAATACCTACTCACCGGCCTCGTCTCGCCCTGTGGGTACTGCTCATCTCTTTCGTACTCTTGCAGATGTGTTGGTGGGGTATCAATTACTTGCCCTCAGCCCAAGGCTCCAGCGTTCATGTCTACAGCATGCCGTCGTAGATTGCCGCAAAACGGATTTCGTCGTACCTTTGCAGCCCACCGAAAATTTAGTCTATGAAACTATGTCTGTTCTTTTTTCAATGTAAACTCAAACACAAGACCGCCGTTTGGGGCGAGGTGGGCAGTAATGGTACCGCCATGCAGGAGAACGGCATTCTTCACGATAGCTAGACCGAGACCTGTGCCGCCCATGCTGCGACTGCGGCTCTTGTCGATGCGGTAGAAACGCTCAAAGATGCGGGGCAGATGTTCTTCAGCGATGCCCACGCCGTTGTCTCGGAAGTGGAATGTCCAAACGTTGTCTGTTTGTTCTGCGCTGATCTCTATCGTTGTACCCTCACCGGCATAGTTGATGGCATTATCGATCAGGTTGCGGAAAACGCTGTAAATGAGCGAGGGATTGCCCTTGATAATGATGTTTTGTGGCAGACAGTTGTTGAGCGTCATGTGACGTTTCTCAAGAGGGATGGCGATTTCCTGTAAAATGTCGCTCACAATCTCCGAAACATTCGTGCGTTCCATCGTCAACTGATGGGCTGCATAGTCCATGCGGTTCAACGTCGAAATATCTTGCAGCAAGGCCGTCAGTCGTTGGGCTTGTGCATTGGTGCGCTCGATGAACTGCCGCTGCGTCTCAGACGGCATCTGCGGATCATCAAGGATGGTGTCTGTATAGCCGAGGATACTGGCCACAGGAGTCTTCAACTCGTGGGCGATGTTCTGCGTCAGTTCGCGACGCATCTGGTTCTCCTTGGCAGCCTGTTCACGACTGATGCGCTCGTCCATCCTGCGGGCATAGCGATGTAGCAGGAACGCCAATCCTGCCATCACTACGAGCGAGAACAACAACAGGTGCCAGTCGCTGACCTCTTCAAAAGGTTCTAAATGCGTCCGGTCGTAGTCCTCAAATAGGATAAAAATCAGCGCATAGACGGCAAATACGACCATCACGCTGACGAACATCTTTCGGCCTTCACTCAATTTCTTCATGCCTCAAACACATAGCCGTATCCTTGACGGCTGACAATGCAACTACTATAGCGACCAATCTTCTTCCGCAGACGGGTAACGTTTACATCCACCGTGCGGTCGCTAACCACCACGTCTTCAGGCCATACGGCATCAAATATCTGCTGGCGGGAAAACACCTGTCCGCGATGGCGCAGAAGTAGTCCCAGCAGCTCGAACTCAGTCTTGGTAAGATTCACACTCTCTCCATCAACCATCGTTGTCTTCTTGTTGAGGTCGAGCACAATACCCTCGAATGAAATGAGATTCTCTGCAATAGCATTTGACTGGCTCCTGGCGAGTACTGCCTTTACACGGGCCACCACTTCACGCACGGAGAATGGCTTCGTCACATAGTCGTCAGCCCCTAAGCCAAAGCCTTTCAGTGTATCGTCCTCTGTGTCCTTTGCGGTCAGAAATATAATCGGTATACGCGAAGTATTCTCATCGCCTTTGATCCTTTTTGCCAGTTCGAAGCCCGACATGCCAGGCATCATCACGTCGAGTAGCAACAAGTCGTATTGGGAAGGATTTTTATCCATCGCCATCACGCCCGAATAAGCCGCTTCGACTTCAAAGCCAGCTGCTCGGAGATTATAGAGCAGAATCTCACACAGATCCTGCTCGTCATCTACTACAAGAATCCTATTCTGTGTCATCTGGCTGCAAAGATATAAAAAATCCTGGAATTATAAGAAATTATCGTCCAAATCGTGCTTGTACAACGTTAACTACGTAGTCGCCCAGTTTCTCGCACTCGTTGACGAGGTCGATAAAGATAGTACCGACGGCATAATCGTATTCGTGGTCGTTGACGGCACGGATATTGTCGTTCTTCATGCGCTGGCGCAACAGATTTATTTCGTTCTCAATACGATAGGTCTCGTTGATGTCGTGCTCGTGGCGGTGGCCGGTCATCACTTTATTCATTTGCGTGAGGGCATTGTCGCAAAGGTTCATCAGGGATTTCAGATGACCGTTCTGCCATTCGTTAAAAGATTTGTTTATCTCACGCTGGCGGTTCATGGTGCGGGCGAGGTTGTAACAGGCATCGCCGATAGATTCCAACTCTCCCACCTCACGTAACATCTGACGAACCTTTACCTTGGTCTCGTCACTCAGATGGTTCTGACTTACTTGCTCCAAGAAACGGGCTATCTCCAGTTCCATACGGTCTGTCAAGTCCTCCTGATGCTCAATCTGACTGAAGAGATGCACGAAATTCTTCTCGTCCTTCTCGTCCATCAACTGGCGCACCATACCAAACATCTGCTTTGCGCGCTGGGCGAAATGAGCCGTTTCCTTCTGTGCCTGTAAAACTGCAATTTCAGGCGTCTGTATCAGATTGCCCTCGATGTACTTCAAGCGAAGCTCCTCATGCTCTGGCTCCGCTTTCTCTGGCAACAGCCAGCAAACGATACGCTCCATCTGAGGAATCAGACCGATGAGCAGAGCTGTGTTAGTCACATTAAAACAGGTGTGGAACATGGCGAGAACAACGGGGAGTCGCTCAGTCTGACCAGCCATCGATGGGTCATAGCCTACAAAGTCACACACCATATTGACGAACGGATAGAACACGCAGAGCACCCAGATGACACCAAACACGTTGAACAGCAAGTGGGCCAGCGCAGCACGTCGCGCCTGTGTGTTGGCTCCCAAGGCAGCGAGGTTAGCCGTTGCCGTCGTACCGATATTCTCGCCCATCACCAAGGCTATACCTAAATAGATAGGCAGCACGCCTGTAGAGCATAGCAGGATGGTGATGGCCATCACAGCTGCCGATGACTGCACGATACAGGTAATCAGCGTGCCAATAGCCAGAAAGGCCAGAATCGTCAGGTGGCTACTGGTGTCAAACGAAGCAAAGAAGTTGACCACCGCCTCGTTATGCGCCAAGTCCAGTTCCTTTCCTGCAGAACTTAGCATCACCAGCGACAAGAACATAAAGGCGATACCGTAGAGGAAGTCGCCTATATCGCGGTGACGTTTGCGATAGATGAGTATCATACCGAAGAAAAAGGCAGGGAAGACGAAATTGGTCAGATCGACGTTGTAGCCCAGCGACATAATCCATGCCGTGAGCGTGGTGCCGATATTGGCTCCCATAATCACGCTGATAGCCTGTGAGAGCGTCAATAGACCTGCCGAGACGAACGAGACCGTCATCACCGTAGTAGCCGATGACGACTGTACGGCACAGGTCACCATCGTTCCCGTCAGCATACCTGTCACTCGGTTTGTCGTCATCTTTGCCAATATGTGTCTCAGCTGCGGTCCTGCCATCTTTTGCAGCGCATCGCTCATCATCTTCATACCATAGATGAGCAGTCCCAGTGCGCCCAACAGCTTCAGCGACACCATCATGTAATCTTGTGTTGTTTCCATTTGTTTATTCGAATTAATTTCGAGCGCAAAGTTACAACCATTTGACCTTGGTGCAAAACAAATCCTGTTACGATATGGTTACGTAACAGGATTGTAACAAGATATCGTACTTCTACTACCTATATTCAGCTGTTTTTCTTATAACTCTGCACGGCCCAGACACTCATGAGAGAAGCAATAATGGTGAGAGCCAACACCTGATGAGCGATGGCCAGGAACCCGCCACCTCGTACGAAGACGGTACGGATGGCATCAGCAAAGTAGTGCATAGGATTAATGTAGGTGGTAAGATAGGCCCAATCGGGCATAGAACGCACAGGGGTGAAGAGTCCTGAGAGCAGCATCAGACACACCACAAAGAACCACATAACGAGCATGGCTTGTTGCATGGTGTCGCTGTAGTTCGATACGATGAGGCCAAATGACGAGAAGAACAACGCCAACAGGATAGCCAACAGATAGACGAGTAAGAGAGGTCCCTGGCAGGTGATGCCATAGACAAACCATGAGAGCACGAGACAGAGGGTAAGTACCACCAGACCGATAATCCAATAAGGAATGAGTTTGGCGAGGATAAACGACCACTTAGAAACGGGGGTGACGTTAATCTGTTCGATGGTACCCTTCTCTTTTTCGCCCACAATGTTCAGCGCGGGCAGGAAACCGCAAAGCATCATCATCAGGATTCCCATAAGGGCGGGAATCATAAAGACCTTATAGTCTTGATGCTTGTTATACAAGGTTAGAGGTGAGAGGTGAGAGGTGAGGGGTGAGAGATTACTACTTACTATCTGACTTAAATAAGCGCTACCTATCGAACCCTTAGTGCCATTGACGGCATTAGCTGCGATGAGATATTGGCCATCGCGATTGCGTGCCACACTCCTACCTTCAGGTGGGAGAATTTCGAGGATAATATCAGCCATCGAAGTCTCGATATCCTTCATGGCTTCCTGGTAGGTGGCTTTCTGCCCATTAAAGATAAAGTAGTTCGAGGCCTCAATCTGGTGCACGAGCTGCTGCGAATGCGTAGTATGATCGATGTCCACCACATCCACACGGATATTCTTCACCTCCTGATTCATTACCCACGGCATGACGCACATCACCATAATGGGGAAGATGAAGATAATCTTCGGCATAAACGAGTTGCGCCGAATCTGCAGGAATTCCTTTTGAAGCAAATACTTTATCATAATTGAGAATTGAAAATTGAAAATTGATAATTATGATTACTCCAGACGAACCTTAAACTTCTTCAATGAGACGGTTAGCAGCAGGGCAGTCATGCCGATAAGAATCATCACCTCCTGCCACACTTCTTGTATTCCCACGCCCATAATCATCAGCTTACGCATAGCCTGGATGTAGTAACGAGGAGGAATGACAGCCGATATCCATTGCAGGATAGTTGGCATCGACTCCACAGGGAACAGCATACCCGAGAGCATCACCGTGGGCAACAGCAATACCATCGCTGATACGAGCAGAGCCACAAACTGCGTCTGAGCAATATTCGAAATGAGTAGGCCTAAAGATAGTGCCAGCAGGATATAAATGAGAGAAACGATGAGTATCCACCCAAGGCCACCTTGCAGCGGCACGTCGAGCACTGTAGCCGACATCACCAGTATAACCGCCAAGATAACTAACGCCAGCAACAGGTAGGGCACCACCTTAGCCACGATAATCATCAGCGGCTTTATTGGCGATACGAGCAGTACCTCCATCGTACCACGTTCTTTCTCACGAACAATCGATACGGAGGTCATCATGGCACAAATCAGCAGCAACAGCATACCCATGATGGCTGGTACGAAGTTGTAGGCCGACTTCATTCGTGGATTATAGAGCAGCTTCTGACTAATTAACGATACATTAGGATTTGCGACAACTTGTTGGGCATAAGTTGTCCATTGTTGCGCCATATTGGGGTCGCTGCCATCAACAATAAATTGCGCACCACTCTTCTTGCTGGCAAAATCCCTGGCAAAGACAATAGCAAGGTCGGCCTTCTGACTGCGAATCATCCATTCTGCCTCTTTTGGCGTGGGTACGGTTTTGACAATGGTAAAGTATTCCGATGACGCGAGTCGCTCTACGGCCTGCTGCGTCAGATGGTCCATCTGCGAGGTAACCACAACCGTACGCACATTCTTCACGTCGTTGGTGATGGCAAAGCCGAAGAGCAACATCATCACGATGGGCATGCCGAAGAGAATCAGCATTGTACGCTTGTCGCGCAGGATATGCTTGGCTTCCTTGATGACAAATGATATAAACTGCTTCATACGCTAATCTCCTCTCTTTGCCTCGCGAGCTAAATACGTAAACACATGATCCATATCTGGCTGATGGAGATTACGCTTCAGCTCTTCAGGAGTACCCATCGCACTAATCTTACCATCCACCATAATCGAGATGCGGTCACAATACTCAGCCTCATCCATATAGTGCGTCGTCACGAAGACGGTGATGCCACGAGAGGCAGCATCATAGATAAGCTCCCAGAACTGACGACGCGTAGCAGGATCGACACCACCTGTCGGCTCGTCGAGAAACACGATAGCAGGCTCGTGGAAGATACTCACAGAAAACGCCAACTTCTGCTTCCAACCCAATGGCAGTGAACCAACAAGGTCGTTCTTATGTTCCTCGAATTTCAGTTGACGCAATAACTTTCCACTTTTCACTTTTATCTCTTCACTTCCTATCCCATAGATGCCTGCAAAGAGTCGGATGTTCTCAGCCACCGTCAGGTCCTCATAGAGCGAGAACCGCTGCGACATATAACCGATATGTTTCTTAATCTGTTCGTGTTCCGTTCGGATGTCGAAGCCTGCCACACGACCTGTGCCACTCGTGGGCTGGTTCAGTCCTGTGAGCATGTGCATCGCTGTCGTCTTACCGGCTCCATTCGCTCCCAAGAAACCGAAGATCTCACCTCGCTTCACGCTAAAGCTGATATCATCTACGGCATGGAAGTCGCCAAAAGCCTTCACCAAGTGCTCCACCTGAATCACGGGGACAGGTTCTTGATTCACGGCTTGGCCGTTGACATCAAGCAACCTGTCCCCATGATTCAGACCTGGCGGGTTAAAAGTGCCCTTAAACCTGTCAAGGATGATCTCTGGCGTATCGATACCCATTACGTGTCCCTCACTTAGGAACGCTACGCGCTCACACTGCCTTACCTCATCGAGATAGGGTGTTGAGGCTACGATAGTGATGTTGCGCTCCTTCAGCATCGACAGCATCTCCCAGAACTCTTTGCGGCTTACAGGGTCAACACCCGTAGTAGGTTCATCGAGGAAGAGCACGCTGGGCTGGTGCACCAATGCACATGAGAGCGCCAGTTTCTGCTTCATGCCGCCCGACAGCGCCCCAGCCTTACGGTCCTTAAACCGTTCTATCTGCGAATAGATAGCCTTGATTGAGTCATAACCTTCGTCAACGGTGGTACCAAAGAGTGTGGCAAAAAACTCCAGATTCTCCTCCACCGTTAGGTCTTGATATAGCGAGAACCGTCCGGGCATATATCCTACGCGCTTGCGGATGTCCGTCATCTGCTTTACCACATCGAAGCCATCCACCGTCGCCGTACCCTCGTCCGCCAACAATAGCGTACATAGTATCCGGAACATCGACGTCTTGCCCGCTCCGTCAGGGCCGATGAGTCCGAAGACCTCGCCCTTCTCCACAGCGAAAGACACATCCTGCAAAGCCTTCATCCTGCCGTAGGACTTCGATATGTTATTAACCTCAATCATTGAAACTTTACTTCGCCATACATGCCAATTTTTATGTAGCCATCGTTTTTGAAGGCGATCTTCAAGGCATAAACCAAATCTGCTCGCTCATCGTCCGTCAGAATGGTCTTAGGTGTAAACTCCGAACGGCTTGAAATCCAGCTAACAGTACCTTCGTATTCCTTCTTTTCGCTATCGCCATAATCAGCAAAGACCTTCGCTTTTTGTCCAACCTTGATCTCCTTCAGTTGCGCTGATGTGACATAGGCACGGATGAACATCTGCTCTGTATCCGCCATCTTGAATAGCGGTTTGCCAACGGCCACAAGCTCTCCCTTCTCTACGTATTTTTCCAATACCGTTCCCTTAATAGGTGCAGCGATATGACACTTCTGCAGCAGGTCGCGCAGTTGACTCACTTGCACATCAGTCGCTGCCATCTGCTTGTTTAGCGCATTGGTGTTGGTGCTTAGCGATGATATCTGCGCATCCAACTGCTTCTGCAGCACCTGCACTTGGTTTGTTGCATCATCGAGCATCTTACTGGGCGCAGCTCCATCAGCCACCAGTTCCTGATAGCGCTGTTGGTCTTGCTTGGCCTTTGCCAACTGCTGACGTGTCGCAGCTATCTGCGCCTCCATATCAGGTTTCTGACTCTGATAGACCTCCTTGGTTGCCCCTGCCTGTTGAATCTTCAACCAAATCTGGGTGGTGTCGATAAGTCCCACTTCCTGTCCGAGAGCAATCTCGTCACCCTCGTTCACATCGAACTTCATCAACGCACCACTCTGCTCAGCTGCCACCGTCACCTCTGTTGCCTCGAAAGTGCCTGTGGCGTCATACTCCTTCTCATTACTTCCACAGCTTGCCAGTACTGCCAGCCCTACTGCCATTATTATCGGTTTCTTCATATCCCGTTATTGATTCGTTGTATATTTCAGGTCATATATTTCTTTCAGCATCTGAATCT
>CAMJDL010000068.1 GCA_946404405.1 uncultured Prevotella sp. | reverse complement strand
AATGTATAAATTAGTCGCTTGATGAATGAATATTCACTTGCGAAAGTTCAGTAATATAATATTGGTCACCATATTATCATTCATTCAATTAATCACTCAATACAAAACTTTACTTTCATCACTTACCTTTATGTGTCTTATGTTTTATTCTTGTCCATTCAAAGCGGCCATATTAATGCAAGTTGAAAACTCACTTAAACACCTTCTTATAGTTTCTTCAATATCTAATCCATCTATTTTTACAAGACTAGAAGCATCCCAAGATTCTGTAGGGCTAACAGAAATTTCTGTGATGATGCCATTCTCTCTTTTTAATGACACCTCAAATGTACTAGCTCCATAGCTAAAATATTTAATATCTCTCTTCTTTGTGATAGCATATAATGGATAGGCTAACCTCATGTATTCAGAACATAACGTTCTTATCTCGGCTTTAGATTGAGAACTAATCTGCGGTTTTAAGTCTTCTACTATTTCATCTACAGACATTCTGCACTCCACCATATATATAATAAGATGGAAAAGTGGTAAAGATGTGGAGAAGTTCATCTTTTTGAATTCAAAATAAGTATTTCTGATTCTATCTTGAGAATCAAATAACGTTAGTTTTTTCAAATCTCTAATAGATAATTCACTAATACTAAGCCATAATTTGGAGAATGATGCGAACAGATGAGGAATTCCTAGCTTCTTTGACAAATCTAATTCTAATGGTACTGCGAGATAGGGGCGAATGCTATATCTGAAAGGCTCTCTTGATAAAAACTTACTCATATAGCCTTCATAACAAGCATCTTTACCATAAAAATGATGAAAAATGTGCTTGGTCGTTTCATAATCCATAACCAAAACAATATTGTCAAATCCAAATTTGTTTGTTACAATATCTGGACTAGTCGTATCATCTATGTGAGCACTTAAAACATTTAAGATACGAAATAAGTGTTTAGGATCAAGACGATCTAAGTCTTCTATTATCAAAACAGGTTTTTTCTTTTTCCATTCAGGACCGTTTACCACATGATCTTTTTTCATCCAATCTAAAGCATTACGTATCATTATAGTGAATCCATCATTTTCATAGATGCATCCATTTATTTGAGAGAAAGATGCTAAATATTGGTCACGAGTATGCCTTTTTTTTCTGTATTCTTTTTTCTTATCATAGAATATCTTTAATACTTTCTCATAAAACACACCTTCAGAAACAGATGACAGGAGAAACGAGGCTAAGGCTATAATATTATCAAAGTTGAAAAGTGAGTTAAACACGACATCAAGATCAATATTGTCAATTAGCCCTTCGTTTTTCAATTGGATAATAATATCACGCTTTATATATTCAAATATATCTTCGTTTTTAGCTACAGAATAATTTACAGGATATATTGTGAAGAACTTATATTCTTCACTTAACTTTTCATTTTCTATTAATTGATTAAGAAAGAAAGTTTTACCATCGCCAAACTTTGCTGAAAGGATAATTCTATCAGTTGTTGCAAGATATTGGGAAAAATCCTTAATCTTATCCTTTAAGTCAATTGTCCGTAGATCTATTTTCATCTTTCTTCGATTATCATTCGTTCCACTTCCTGTTTGGCAGATTCTAAAATACGTTTGCCTTCTTCCTACAAGGTTTTACCTGTTGACGAATGTCTGCAATGTGTTGAGCAATACACCGTGCTTGTCCCCATGTTACTTTACATCTTTTTAAGTGACTTAAGAGCGATTAATAGTTTGTCAAATTGATAGACAGACTTTAATATCTCTTTTGTAAAATCTATAGAGATTTCAAGTTCATTTTTACTGATCTCATCAAAGTCAGTAAGTTCGACATGAGCAGCATTATTACCTAACACTCGCAAGACGTCCATTCCTTCTTTTAATTCTTTTGGCATTGTTATAGTTTCAACAAGTGCTTGTATCCTTTCCTTCAAATTGCGTCCCTCAGCTCCTTTGTCTTTACATAGCTGTTCTAATGTCTTGCGAACCATAATCGCAGAGGCAATATAGCATTTATTAGCATGGCAAATTATTGCTTCTTCAAAAGTTTCTGCTATTTGCGTAGGAATATCATCTTTGTTAAAGTCAAGTTTTGTTATTGGATATGAATCAAGTATAGAACGACTTCCCTGGTCATATATTACAAAAGCATGTCCTCCACAATTCGGATTTGGACATTTTTTTATTCCAATTACAATAGGTTTACCATTGTCGTTGTTGCAATAAATATCCTCAAAAATGGTTTCGAATGTTCCAATATTCCCACAATGTGGACATTTTAGTGTCAAATTGAAACCATTATTAATAACTCTTTGTCTTAAATCTGCTTTCATATCTTAAGTCTATAAATTATCAAGTTCATGTTATATCATGCCATTCCATTTATCATACTATTACTAATTTTCTCTTAGTACATCATCAATGATTTTACGCAATTGTTGATTGTTAAGCTGGTCTCTGAAGTTCACATTCAACTCAGGATAGTCCTCACGAAGTTGATTAAAGAACTTCTTGGCACAGCTGATTTTCTTCTTCTCAACATCGCGTAAATGCGCAGGCGCATCTACACCCTTGGTCTCGACAATGATATTCAATTCTTTTGTACCATCAGTCTTCTTTACCATATACATAAAGTCAGGGCTATACGAGTCGTTCGTAATAGTTGGAATGGCGATACTCTTACGAGGAATCTTACCAAACACGATGACCTCATCAATATCCGATGTCCTGAGGTTCGTCTGCTCTAAATCGCTGTCGTATGTATAGGCATCATAAAGGTATCTGTCGGCTACTCTTGCACTATCCAAATGATTGCCAATATAACTCTGCACAATGTCCTCATACAACTTACCGTTTTCGTCAGTAAGCCTTGTGCGCTTCACATCATATGCCGTCTGCTTATACTTAAACTGGCTCATGGAGTTTTCTATTTTCCAGTTCGTGATGTTGCTGATGATACGTGCAAGCGACTGGTCGTTAATCATGTCCTGAGTAAAGGTTGGTTTGGTTCCAATACCCTTACACATCGCATCGTGGAGTGTACGGATAGGTACGCTGGTGGCACGATTGATTCGTTTCAGGAATTCGTTATAAGGCATACGGTTTCCTGTCGTCTGGTATGAAACACCTGTATCTTGAACGTAGGCCATCTTTCCTTCGTCAGTTCCCACTATCTCTCTTTGACTGGTTATAACGCTCTGAGCAAACACACCATCGCTAAACAGCATTGGCAGTGCTTTCTCCAGTTCTTTCTCCAACATGGGGTCAAAGAAGATGACATACCTCTTATTGATCTTCATCCAAAGGTCACGCAAACGGTCGAACACCTGTGGACGTATCTTAATCTTATTGGTATTCTTCTTGTTTCTGTCGATAACCTTCGACTTGGGCAGGCCCGTATCGGCAAATTCTGGATACTGATTGTATAGCTCTCCCAACATGTCACCATTAACTGTGCCCTGCAAGTCTTTTATGATGCCTTTTTGTGCCAGTTCCATCATCAACTGGAATTGATCTACGCCTCGCTTCTCAGCCACACGCTGAATCAATTCCATAGGAATCTTATCCGTAATAACCACTTGTGGCAATTGGCCATTAATCTCAGCTACCAATTTGGCAGCAAAGTCTGCTTCGTCAAAGTCCACAATATAGTTCAGCAGGAATTCTTCGCTACTGCGATTTCCATATTCGTCTACTGGCAGGCGCAATCCGCGACCCACCTCTTGCAACTTACTAATCTCACTACCGCTGCTTCGTAGCTTACAGATGGTGAACACATTTGGATTATCCCAACCTTCTTTCAGCGTCCATTTCGAGAAGATAAAACGACGTGTATTCCAACTGCCATCTTCATTCTTAAACGACAACAGTTGTTTCTTATCATGCAGAATCTCCTTCACCTGCTGAGCTATCTCCTCATCGCTGTTTTGATTATCCTCTGCAAAGTAACCTCCATGACAGGCATGAGGGTCTTTCAAAGTGGCTTCCAGATAGGCCTTATAATCGTCAGAACAAGGCTTATTCAGTTCGAGTTTTACACGTTCTTTTAGCAACGCTTCGAATTTTTCTGCCAGCCAGCCGTTTTCTTCACCTTCTCCACGATACGACCGGATACTATCAATAAAGAACAGAGCCAACGTCTTCATGCGCTGGGGACGCTCAAAGTTCAGACGCTCAGTTTCGAAATGACGCTGAATGGCCAGTTTCACCATTTCTTCTTGGTAAGACTGGGCATAGACAGAAGGACTGAAATGTTCGCTGGTATGGAACTGCTTACCATTCGATAGCGTTACCAATCCCTTCTCCACAGAATCTATGCTAACGTTCTGCATCTCTGGCGCCAAAGTGATAGGGTCGCCAGCTTGCAGAATCTCCGTTCTATTGCCATATTGCAGGGTCACTTTACGTTCGCGCTCATTAATCTCCCTGATGATGATACGCTCGCGCTGCTGTCCCTGCAATTCAAAATGCTCTTTGGCAACGCCCTTAATCAGGTTCTGAGAAAATGCCTCGCAGGCATTCAGGTCGTAGAGCAGATTCAAATAGTCTTTCGTTACGAGTTTGTTCTTGCCACGTCCTACAGTTATCTCAGGGAAAGTAGCACCATAGCGCAATATCAGTTGTGGCTTCAGCTCGTTGAGTATCTGGGTATATGCAGATTGCGTACGCGTAAAGCGGTGAGGCTCATCGATGATGACAACTGGATGTGTAGCTCTCAATGCATCAAAAGGACGATAAAAGCCCAATACACCAAAATCATAGTCATCTCGTTTCAGAATCTGGGCATTCGTCAGCAGAGCCATATTCATCAGCAGCACATATATCTTATTACGCTGCTGGCACGAGCCTTCCACAAAATCGCGCACCACGCCAGGGAAATACCTTTTGCCTTTCTTCGCCTTAGCTGCCTCCAGTACACCTACCTCCAAATCGCAATGATAGCCGCAGGCATCGTAGAAATGTCGCTGTACATAGAGGTCGCTCAAGAATTGTTCCGCTCCAGCCTTAATAGGTAGAGATGGTACGCAGATAATGAATTTATTCAGACGATAGCGCTGATGCAGTTCGAAGATGGTCTTCGTATAGACATACGTCTTGCCAGTACCAGTTTCCATCTTGATGTCAAGATTCAAAGGGGCACCCTCTTCTGGTTCCTGTAGCTTCTGAGGGTGATTAGGCAGCAGTTGCTTCTTTACCTCAAAGATAGGCGCACTGAGCTGATAGCGGTTCGACCATGATAATAGCGGATTGGCATAGAAGTCCTTTGGCGACTGCCAACTAACCTCCTTTAGTGCGTCACCTACGGCCTGTACTGGCAACTGCTGGTGTGGTAGATTGTTCTGTAATATCAGTTCCATATCCTCTTAGTAGCGCACGTCGATAATAATGTTCTTATCCTTCACCAGATTGATGGTAGGCTTATTCTTCTCCAACATATCCATCGCATTATGGCCAAAGCTATAGCCAAACAGCACGATGCAGTCAGGATTGAACGCTGGGTCACTCTGATAGCGGTCTACCAATGCCGTCATCGCGTCTTCTGTAAAGTCACCATCCGTCATGTAGAGGTGGTTGCCACAGAGTGTTGCGTGATATTTGTCAAGTACGATATCCTGAGTCTTGGCACCCAATCCGTAGCCATCGTTTACTAGCCATGTTTCCAATACGGTGTCGCGTCCAAACATATTCAGTACGTCATCAGTACTCAGTATTACGTTGGGGTCGAAGGTCTCCAACTTGTCGAGAGTGTTCTGTGGCACTTCCTCCAGCGTATAGTGCTTAAAGCCCAAGTCGCCTGCATAGTCAGGCTTTTCTTCCTTGATTTTCTTGGCGGCACGTTTGATGCGCTCCATGCCAATCTCGTCGATGGTGCGGTAGCCGGCCTTCTGTGCTTCGCTTTTATCTTGGGGCTTTTCTGGCAATTGAACTAAGATGTATTTGCGCATAGCATCTTCTTTGTCGTTCAATTCCATTATAGCCTGAGCAGTAGTGCTGCTGCCACCAAAGAAATCCAAGATGAGGTCACCATCTTCAGTGCCCATTTCCAGGAGATTCCTTACCAATTCAACAGGTTTGGGATAATCAAAAACTTTTGACCCGAAAAGAGCTTTTATCTGTTTTGTTCCTTCTGCTGTTGTTCCACAATCTTTCAAGAACGTCCTGTATGGCTTTGTACGAGGGTCTGTACTCCTTATCTTCTCATATACAATGTAGGTGCCATTCTCTCTCTTCGAGTACTCAACATTATGATTCTTTACAGCATCCATCATGGCCGTCTTTCCCCATCTCCAACAACCTTCTGTGTTGTCATTCCTGATAGGATATACATCTTCTCCATTGGGGCCAGGAATAGGGAAATACATTGTGGGTCGGTCTTCTCTTCTGGAGTTAGAACCCCATTTGTTTAATTCGCGCCCCAATCTGTATGGACCATATTCATCCTCAAGATTCAATTCTTCTGACTCAAGCAACATCTTCGATATAGCATTTCCATTTCCTATGTTTCTTGCATAACACAAGACATACTCATGATCAGCAACGACAGCATTATTATCACTTCCTCCTCCCGTCTTTGAAATCCAAATAAACTGGGCAACGAAGTTGTCTTCACCAAATATAAAGTCACAGAGTTGCTTCAAATATGCCTGCTCATTATCATCAATGGAAATAAAGATAACGCCATCCTTTGATAGCAAGTCACGAGCCAACTGAAGGCGAGGCATCATAAACGTCAGCCAAGCAGCGTGGCTGGCACGATGGCCACTTGTCATAGCAATAATCTTCTCAGCCTCGTCAGGACTGATGCTCAACTTCTTCTCCAATTCCTCAGCAGTAAACTTGAACTTGTCGTTATACACGAAACCGTCAGTACCCGTATTGTAAGGCGGATCAATATAGATGCACTTCACCTGACCAGTATAGCTCTTGGTGAGATGGTGCAGCGCATCAAGATTGTCACCACTAATATAGATATTTTCGCTGTTCTGATTCTCAGGCTTCGAGTTGTGCTCTGTGTCAGGGCGAATCACTGTTGTGGTATCCAGCGATGACAACATACGAGCATAGCTCTTACCCAAGAAGTCGTAACTGCGGCCTTCGCGAGTAACGTCCACCTGTGGCTGAATAGCCTCACGGAACTTCTCTATGTCGAATTCTCCTTGTTGGTTAAAGCATTGTGGGAAGTACTCCTTCAATCCCTCCATCTCACGAGAAATAGGAGTCACCGCCTCATTATCTTTTGCTATTTGTTGAATCATATTTCGTTTGTTATTATTTGTCTTCATCAAAATTCTGCTCGATGTACTCCCTTAGAGCCTTGAACTCTTCCTTTGATAGTTTCGTGGTAGATGGGCGTTTACCCATCAATCCCTTGCTCATTAATGCAGCGTGTTTGAGTGCTGGGCTGTGCGTCTCTGCTAAAGGACGCACAAGGAAGTATTTTTTGTCGCTATCATCACTATTGCTATTTCCAGATGCTACGAATTCATCTTCCACATCCATTTCTTTCGAATATGGCAATTGGCTCGCAACAACCTCAATCTTGAAACGAACGGCACTCTCTGGACGTGCAGCATATAAATAGGCTATGTCACCTTTCTGCACATTCAGAACTCCTGCCTTGTGAGTCCAATATATCTCACCATATTTTTTGAAGCAATCTTCAACTTTGAAGAATTTTGAATCATAGCAAATCAGCCAGACATTTCCCTTACTATTTGTCACTTGTGGAGTGGTGGGAATAACAGGAACGGGCGACATTGGCTTTTCTTCTGTTTCTGGGTTGTCCACAACCATAAACTTCAGGCGTGACCGTAAGTTGTTTGCCATTGATTGGGGCAGTACAAATTGCTCCATGATACAATCATAAAGTTGCTTCTGGCCGCCTGGGTGCTGACAATGACGAAGGAAGGCGTTCAGATAAAGGTGGTCTAAACAGAATTCTTCCAGTTTCTTCCTGTCATAGTTCTTAAAATCCAGCAATTTTATAAGATTTGCACCAGCCTCATTGTCAATGGTCCAATCAATAGTGGTAACGGATGCAGCAGAACGCTTGCCGTCTTTATCCTCCAAGTAAAAAACCTCCAGCTTCTCACCAAAATAGAGGCCAAAACGACAATCTGTCAACTTCATGTACGCCTCAATTTGCTCAATATCCACTTTACGCTGCTTGTGGTCAGGCTTTTTCAATTCCAATATTATCTCCTTGGCATTTTTGTCATTGTTGAGATAGAAAACAAAATCAGGAATCCATTTACGGCGATACAAACCATATTGTTCTTCAAGATTGCGGTCATAGCGCGACCACCCAAGTGCTTGCAGGAATCCCTTCACTATTTCTTTCTCGAAGGTCATCTCCTTAACACCTTTGTTCTTGCTGATGTCTTCGCAAAACGTGTTCCAAATTCTTTTCATATCTGTACAATTAGCGTAATATTGGCTACAAAGATACGAAAAGTTTTCAATAATTAAACACTATTGCACAAAAATCTTTATTATTTTAGAAATAAGTTACTAGGTGGAAATAAAGATTAAGCACATTTATTCATGCTTAATCTTTACCCAATCCTCGTGAAAGCTGAGATTAGTCAGTATATAAACGTATCTAGGTTCTTTGTTGTTCATTATTGTTCTTTATTCTATTAGCGATGCAAATATACGAATTATATCGGATATTTGCAAGCTATAAATCCTTTTTTTCGTTCTTTAATGACTTAAAGGACGAGTCACAAATGTTTGTCACCAAAAGAACTATTCTTCTTTGAAACTCTTGTCTCTCTTGAAATATAGGGGGACTCTGAATATTCTATTCTTTTTTGGTATTGGGTTGTTATGAACCTTGCAAGAATTCCTGCTCAAAGTCTGAATACAGTTTGTCAATATCTGTTTCGTCTGTCGGACTGAGACGAGCATACAACTCGCTGTTATAAAAAAAGCGGATTGCGGTTTGCATGTCACAACCCTGGGATTCTATCAGCCTACGTGTAAGCTCTCTTCCTATTTGATTGGTGTTCATTTGTCAGTACTTTTGTTACCTCAACGTCTGAACCATGATATACTTTCATCACAAACGTCCTCCATAGGCTTGACATACTTCTTGAACATCTTGAATGGCATAGGCGAAATCCATTGTGTGAATGGCATCATAATGCTTATCAACGAAGGCAAATCCCTTATGGGCGTCCAAATAGTTGAACGCCTGCCGTTCAGTAAGACCGAACTTGTCTGCGAACATCTTCACGAAAATCATGAGGTAGTTCAGCTTTTTATAATGTTTTGCTGACATATCTATAAAGTCTTAAATCCGTCTTAGTCTGCTGCAAATTTACACACTTTATTCTGAAATTCCAAATAATTCGGACTTTTTCTGCGATTAGCAATGCCCTGTTGTTCCTGCAACGTTGTTATTCGTCCTGCGGGAATGTCTTGTCCTTCTCGAAGGTGATGCCGTCGTAGAGGGCCTGGGTGCCGTTGTAGCTTTCGGGGATGAAGTGGAGGCGGACGCCACGGATGTGCTTCTTGGCACGGAAGTCCTTGAGGTTGTCGACCTTGTCGCTCTCGATTTCGAGTTTCATCATGCCCCAGTCCTGCAGACGGACCTTGTCGCCAGCACGGAGATGACGATTGACGACTTCTGACAGTCGGATGAGGGCGGCAATGAATACGCCTTCGTCCAAGGGATTGTTCTGGGCAGCCTCCTTGAGTATCTCGTCTGAGCTGACAGTCTGGTTATGTACGGCCACAGCCTTATATTTGCCGTAGGTTGGCAGCGTGGGCTTGCTTTCTTTCTTGAGTCTGTATTTCATAAATGCTTGGTTTTATTGTGCGAAGGTATGAAAAAGAATTGAAACGGACAAAATTTTCTAGAGAAATCTCTTTTGTACGAATTATTCTTCCAAATAAATGTTAGAAACGGCGTCAAGTCCTACCTTATTGCTATTAAGTAACCGATAATAAGGTAATTAACACAACTTTTGTCCCCTGCAAAAGTCCTACAAAAGCCCTACATAAGTCCTACCTAAGTCCTACCTAAGTCCTACCTATATCTTACCTGCTGTGGTTCTTGTATACTGTCTGCCGTGAAGCTTGTTGCTTGCAATGTCTGACAAGGTGGCTCGCTCCTTTGCAGAAGACCGCTTTCAGTTGTTCAGGCGTTCTTTCGTGATAAAATTCTCTAGAGAATTTATGCGTTAACCTATGGTTATTCGTTGGAAAGAAGGCTTCTTGCCGTTAAATTCTCTAGAGAATTTTATGACGAAACGTTACTTGTTGTGTGATGGGACGGTGTTGGGTGATTGGTAAGGCTACTCCTGCATGCTTGGGAGCTGCTTGTTTGTATTTAAAGTCAAATAGGTAGGACTTGGGTAGGACTTTTGTTAGGTATAGGTAGGACTTTTGTAGGGTTTACAATGTGAATTAAACGGCAGAATATGAGAAGAATATGCGGTTTTAGGTAGTGGATGACTTTGAAAAAGAAAAATTTTTCTTATATATTCTTGCAAAACAGCGGATTTTTTTGTATCTTTGCAGGTCGTGAGCGTTTGCTAACTGGAATGAATTAACACAAGTGGAATAACAGACACGAGTTCTAAAAAAGTAGAATAACAAAGATAAGGAATTATAGATATGAAAGTCAGTTTATTGAAGATTTCAAGAAACAAGGAGGTCATCAACCGCCTTGAGTTGCAGCAGCTGGCGGACATGATTCGCAAGGGACCTTATGAGCAGCAGGTGTACAACCTGCGTCTGAACTACCAGTTCCTAAAACCGCAGCGTCAGCCCAGCGGACTGATTGTCGTCGACAACCAGCAGCGCACGGTTAACCTGCCTCGCATTCTTTTTGCCATCGAGTGCATGAACTACAAGGATATGCAGAAGGGGCTGAAATACAATGGCTTGGTGGTTGTCGAGGTCAACAATCTGAAGACTTATGAGGATGCTGTTGTCATCAGAAACAAGGCTGCGCGCATGGACGAGACGGTGATGGCTTTCCTGGGTGCATCGGGCAAGAGCGTGAAGATTGTTTGTCGTGGCGAAATGTTTGGCGACAACAAGTCGACGACCATCAAGAAGGACGGTCAGTTGCTGTTAGAGAACGAGACAGACTTCCGTCAGTTCCACAAGAATCTGTACGATACGGCGTGGCGGGCCTATAGGAACCAGTTTGGCATGGACATCGAGTATCTGGAACCAACGCTGGAACGTACCGTCTACCTGAGTGCCGATCCGGAGATGTACTTCAATCCGGATGCGCGTCCGTTCAAGGCCGATACGCAGAAGCACGACCAACCCGAAAAGGCGGAAATATCGTGGGAGAGCGACCATCTGATGCCTGGTCGTACCATTACGCGCACCTACCATTTCAATTGGCTGTTCATCGTGAAGCACGTCCTGGGCGACTACTTCAAGCTGGAGGACGTGAGCGACGAGGACCGCCAGATGCAGCTGCTGATGCGTGTGGCCAGTTTGTCGTTGGAGCAGGGCATTCCGTTGGCCAATGCGCAGGGCATGACGCTGGAGCATCCCATTCTGAACACAGACCCTCAGCTGGTGAAGAACGTCTTTTCGGCTGTCTATGACGTGGCCCTGCAGCAGGACTATCTGAAGAAACACAAGGTCAAACCGTTGAAGAGCGTGCCTGACGAAACGCTGCAGACCATGCGGACGGAGATGTTTCTGAATGCCAACTTCGATATGCGCAAGAATCTGATGACCGGTGTGGCTGAATATCGCTACAAATACGCTGAGGACCAGACGTTTAGGCCCCTGACTGAGGAGGTGCGCAATGATATGACCATCCAGGCTCGCGAACAGGGCCTGAAGTCGTGGGACCAGGATGTCAACCGTTTCATCGACTCCACCCGCATCGAACAGTACGACCCCGTGAACACCTGGCTCGACCATCTGCCCAAATGGAACGGACATGACTACATCCGCGACCTAGCCCAGCGTGTGCCCACCGATCAGCCACATTGGGAGAAGTACCTGCGCTACTGGCTCATTGGTATGGTGCGTCAGTGGCGTGAGAGTGATAAGCAGTTGACTGGTAATGCGTTAACGCCGTTGCTGATTGGTCGTCAGGGCTGTGGTAAGACGCGTTTCTGCAAAATCCTGTTGCCTCCAGAATTGCGCGACTACTACAACGACAAGCTGAACTTCAAGAACGAGTTCGACCTGAACATCGCGCTAACGTCGTTCGCCCTGATTAACATTGACGAGTTCGACAAGACCACGCCCTCGCAGCAGATCGTGCTGAAATACCTGCTGTCGTCGAGCGACGTCAAGTTCCGTCCGCCATACGGCAAGACCATCAAACAGTATCGTCGATATACGTCGTTCATTGGTACCACCAACCAGATGCAGCCGTTGGTGGATCCTACGGGTTCGCGCCGTTTTGTCTGCGTGGGTATTCCCGCAGGAAAGAACATCGACTACACCGACAACATCAATCACAGTCAGCTCTTCGCCCAGGTGCTACACCTGATAGATAACGACGAGCGCTTCTGGCTTAATGACGACGAGATAGCAGAACTGCTGAAGGAGAACGAGTCATATCAGCGTACCGTACCCTTGGAAGAGATGATTGCCGAGACTTTCCGCAAACCCAAGGACGGTGAGGGCCGTTGGTGGGGAACGGGCGAAATCCTGAACCTGTTAGCCGCAAAATACACCTATTTCGATGCGTCGAACTTTTCTAGCAGTAAGCTTGGCAAAGCGATAAACAGCTACAAGTTCAACTTCAAGCACCGTGTCGTCAAAGGCCTGTCGGAATACTGGCTGACAGAGAAGTAAGATGTAAGAAGTTAGAGGTAAGAAAAAAGGCTCGCAATCTGCGAGCCTTTTACCTGATGGATAAATCTTTATACCTTATTTGACGACCTTTACTTCACCTCTTCGAAGTCGGCATCCTGGATGTTGTCATCCTTTGGAGCACCCTGCTGCTGAGCCTGCTGCTGGCCAGCGAAAGGATTCTCCTGCTGAGGACCAGCCTGAGCACCCTGAGCGCCCTGGTACATCTGCTGTGAAGCAGTCTGCCAAGCGGCGTTGAGGGCTGCGATAGCGGCGTCGATAGCGGCAACGTCGCCAGCCTTGTGGGCATCCTTCAGCTGCTGGAGAGCCTGTTCGATAGCGGGCTTATGCTCTGCGGGCAACTTGTCGCCAAGTTCCTGGAGCTGATTCTCCGTCTGGAAAATCATAGAGTCAGCCTGATTCAGCTTGTCAACACGCTCGCGCTCCTTCTTATCGTTCTCGGCATTCTGCTCTGCCTCGGCCTTCATACGGTTAATCTCGTCCTGAGAGAGACCTGAAGAAGCCTCGATGCGGATGGCCTGCTCCTTACCTGTAGCCTTATCCTTAGCAGATACCTTGAGGATACCGTTAGCGTCGATATCGAAGGTAACCTCGATCTGAGGAATACCACGACGTGCAGGAGCAATACCTGTGAGGTTGAACTGACCGATTGACTTGTTCTGTGAAGCCATTGGACGCTCGCCCTGCAGAACGTGAATAGTCACCTCTGTCTGATTGTCAGCTGCAGTAGAGAATGTTTCGCTCTTCTTGCAAGGAATAGTTGTGTTAGCCTCAATCAGCTTGGTCATCACACCACCCATGGTCTCGATACCCAGAGTCAGAGGAGTAACGTCGAGCAGTACGATGTCGCCTACGCCACCTTCCTTGTTCAGGATAGCACCCTGGATAGAAGCACCTACGGCTACCACCTCGTCAGGATTTACACCCTTTGAAGGCTCCTTGCCAAAGTAGTTCTTAACCAGCGTCTGCACAGCAGGGATACGGCTTGAACCACCTACGAGGATAACCTCGTCGATATCAGCAGTATTCAGCTTAGCATCGGCCATAGCCTTCTGACATGGAGCCAGACAAGCCTGGATCAGGTCGTGAGCCAGTTGCTCGAACTTAGCACGAGTCAGAGTCTTAACCAAGTGCTTAGGTACACCGCCTACAGGCATGATGTAAGGCAGGTTAATCTCAGTAGAGGTGCTTGAAGACAGCTCAATCTTAGCCTTCTCAGCAGCTTCCTTCAGACGCTGCATAGCCATAGGATCGCTCTTCAAGAATCATGGGGACGGTTCCGCTGATCACTTTTTCACACATTGAAATAGATCGCCTTACTGACTGAACGGCGCTTTGTCCGCAAATCTCTCGACAAGCCTATAGAGAATGAGAAGCTGTCATCTGTCAAGACATCATGGTGAATCTGATGACATTTTGCATTCAATCCTAAGGTCTTCGAGGGCTTTAAAATCTGCAGGATAATATTTCACAATAGGGGCGACGGTCATTCTAGCAGCCTTACCTAACCTCTGCTCAAGAAGTTTATATTCTTCGTATTGAGAGAGAATTAATGCCTTATTTTCCTTCGTCAAAGGAAGATCTTTCACCAGACCTGATTCCCTAATCATTACCCTGCTCTTAGCAGCTACCGACAACTCCACATGCAATTGCACATAACAGATAATGTCGAAAAAGTCCTCAGGAGGAAATTTCTTTTTAATAGACTCCAGGAAGATGCCTGTTTGGGTCTTGTCCAGCTGACCGCTCTTGATGGAGTCAAGCAAAGCGAACTGTTTGTCGAGACCTTTGTCAAGCCAACGGTGGATCATATCTACATCGTAGTAATAAGTCCACATCAGAAGACCGCCCATGGTGCCGAAAACGAAAATGAACTGTAAGAGGGGATTGAGAAGGAATGTATTGTGGAACACATGCAGCATAGGTGCTTCCAATAGCAGAAATACAGACATTCCAATATCGCTCTTTTTGAGGCCTAATCGAGAGCGGGAACGTTCAATGATACGAACTGCCAGCATGAGTCCGGCAGCGACGATGGCACTGCATCCCATGTGGACAAGGGCCACCTCCAAACCTCGGAACAGTACGGTTCCAAGGCCCATTTCATGGCCAAACAGCAGGTAGAAGATGTTCTCAAGGATGGAGAACCCACCACCTACGGCTGCACCGCAGATGATACTGTCGATGAAGAATACGATTTTCTTTCGGGTGGCTAACCAAAGGAGTGGGATGGCCTTGACGATCTCTTCCAGAACGGGATTAAAGTATTCAGACAGGTTCTCGGAGAGAAGCAGGCCTGTCAATTGGAACAGGGCGAAGCAGACCAATGCCGCCACCATCCCGCACAGCACCTGCAAGAGGAGGTTCTTCACGCTGATGAGTGAGAAATTGTCGATCTTATAGACTACAAAGATGTAGATGACAACAGGGAGGATGGCAGCGACGAATAACATTACAACAATTTGAGTGAGATCATAAATTCATTGTTTCCACGTCTTCCACCATCGAATCCTGCTGGTGCAAACAAATGACCGTAGCCGATGGACAACGTCGTCTTGAGATAATTCAGGAACACCAGTTCGGTAGTCAGCTGGATACCTGTGCTGTAATACATCTTGTGTGATGAGTTCGGATTCCATGCGGAGAGCCCCGTTCCGAAGAGTGAGCACTGAATCCACGTCGGATAGCAGAACAGGGCACCGAAGTTGTTGAGGCGGAGCGGGCGTAGGTTGAGCTCTGCCGTTGCCTTGGCATAGGAGTGTGCTGAGATCGCATCGATGGCGGCACCAGGCATCGCCAAGGATGTACGATATTGGAAGGCGTTCCTATTATCAACATAGTTATTGCGGAAACCACCGAAATAGGTATTGCCAAACACCGACTCTTCGTCGCCAAAGTTATGACCTGCTGCCGTACGGAGCCAGAACGAGGTGTTTCTGTCAAAGGGCACCAGTGTGCCAAAGTTGCCTGTAGCCTCTACAGAGGGATAGACTCGTCCGCCAGCCAGATAGCCGTAGCCTTCAACGCCCAGCTCGTAGCCCTGCTCTTTCATCACACCGCCCAATGAGGTGCGGGTCTTTGACCACTTCCCGTAAACCGATGCCGTCTGCATCGACCTGACATCCTGCACCTCAATCTCCTGATACAAGGGCAGTGCATCCATGTCGCCGTAAGCAGCCACCGAGAAGCCCCATGATTTGTCGTACGGCGAAATCAGCGTGTTGGAATAGTCGTAGGCCAGTTGCACCACATAGCCCTTACGGCTTTTTCGCATCGGACCGAAGAGGTCGTAAAAGTCTGTATGGTTCCAGGCGGCCTTGAGGTTCCAGAAATAGTATTTCCAGTCGAAGTCAACATGGAATCTGTTCTTCCAGGCGT
>CAMJDL010000067.1 GCA_946404405.1 uncultured Prevotella sp. | reverse complement strand
ATGGAAGAGTTCTTCGATGATGTCCGTCTGTTGGCATCGTTCATTGGCTGTCCCATCTTCGAGAAGCAAGAAAAGACGAAGATGAAGAACGGCGAGAACCTGTTCCATATCAAAGTGCGCGACTGCGATGCTCACGGCATTTTCAACGAGACCGACCACTCGATGCGTATTCTAAAGGGCAGCCTGTTGCCACAAAGCACAGTGCCATCATATAGAGACGGCGAAAAGCGCAACGCCATCATCGCTGCAATGTCGAAGCCCACCAAGGACGGTTTCTGGGAGTTGCAGCGTGACTATGTGTTGGCCAGCCCAAGTACCGCCGCCAGCTACTGCTCTGGACGCAGCTGTAACGGCTGGATTCATTGGATTAACGATGAAGGCCAGTCGCTGGATGAATTGTATAGGAGCGAGTGAATGATTCTTGATTCATATCAATCCTAAACTGTTTGACACAGTTTTTGGGTGGAAAAGAATAGAATCTCAAAATAAATTCGTATCTTTGCGGAAAGAAACAGAAATAATTAGATGAGACAATACCTCGACATACTGGACGATGTCTTTGAGTGTTCCCAAATGGCAGAGAACTATTTGAAGGCGACCTTTACCACTTCAGCAGACGTGGTGATGGAGGCCAGTGGGCTGCGCCTTGAGGCTATACGTGTAATAGCCCGTGAGCAAAGTGTAGAAATAGAGGACACAGCGTGCAGATGTATAGATGAAAGCCTGCTCGCTGCATTGGCGGATGCTCACGTCCGCAAAATGAGGGCATACTTCAATAATGCCCGACGACACGCTGACCAGCTTAGTGGCGACGAGCTGGTAACGTTCATTGATTTTTGTCAAACCTTTAACAATCGCCAATCATCAGACACCGCTGCTCAGACATGGAGCGACATTGACACGGATGCCATACGAGAGCAGTTCATACAGAAAGTACACGAACTAACACCTTCGCCTACTTTTAGGCGTTTTACGGTAAGCAGTACCGTTCTTCTTGAGAAGATGTTTTCTTCTCTGAGTTTTAAATACCGTGTTTATCTCGACACATGCGAACTCGATACGTACGAATACAAGCAACGATGTGAGATTGTTGAGAAATTGCTTCATAGTCATCTGTACTATGAGAAACCCTCAAAAACTCAGTTGCCTTGTATCGATATTCGATCCGTTGTTTGGAGGGTTACCCTGCCAGCGAGATATCACATTCATATATCTGAAGATGACGACCATCAGCAAGACGCGATAGATAACCGAGTTATTAATCGTGCCCCTGCGATGGTTGCATAGTTCGTACATCATTAAGGGGCCATAACAACAAAGAATGTTATGACACCGACAATCATACCCTTCTCTTCTTCATACGAAGATTACTTGATTGAAGTTGAGAAATACATTCTCACTCTACGTGAGCCAATAGCAAAGAAAATACGGCGCATAGAAAAGAGCATGAGAATCTTTACAGAGAAAGTCTATGGCTACTTGCCTACAGCGGGTGAGATGAAATGGCCAGTGCTGGAACCAAATTATAATGTAGATGTAACACGGCTCGTTCCCTTCCATGAAGCATACAGCTACGACATTACCGATGCAGTGATCTACTTCTATATTGACGACAGTTTATTCTTACGGATTTTTGTGAATCCCGATAAGTATCTGCCGTTTCTGAGAAGATGCGATGCTGTTATTGGTCCTGATGTGTCACAGTATACGGATATGCCTGCAGAAATGCGATACCGGCATGCATGGTGTAACACGACAATGTCTGCTTATCTTCAGGAAGGAGGAGTGAATCTCTATCCCAACATAACATGGTCGAGAAGTGACAGCTATTCGTATAGTTTCCCTCAGAATCTGCGAAACTCAGTCATTGCAATTAACAGCAATGGCGTTCATAAGAGCGACTTGTCGCTCTATCGTTGGAAGTGTGGATACAGAATGGCAATGATGACACTATCGCCATTGCATATCATACGATTCGGGAAGCTTGTGGATGGTGAGAACACCTCCATCAGTTCGTATTTTAGTAATGAACGCTTAAACATGTTGAGAAATGGGAGCAAACGGAAGTAAATCATCAGGAATTCTTGAGGATGAAAGTGGACGCAGGTGGAAGACCATTGAAGAACTTCCTAATGGAGTCAAAATTATAGAGCTTAAGGACTCCAAAACACCTACCAAGATGCCAGAAGAGAGTCATTCTCCTAATGCTATCTATGGGATGATGTTTAAGAAAGGGAATGGACTTAAGAGTATCTCTATTTATGATTCTGACTGCAAGAAAGTTGTTGAAATCCACAATGAAGACCATGACGGATTAGGACCTCACTATCACTACTGGAAAAATGGCAGACCCGTAGGGGAGCCTCAGCCCATTGCATCGAATCCTCAGTATCAACAGTTACTTAATGAAACAATTAGTTTATTGTGATATGGGAGCATACGATTATATTAAGGATGATCTGGCAGGATACCCGTTCAATTCGAAGTATCCTCCCAACTATGAGCAGAACGGCGGATTGTATCATGGCTATAAGAACAACTCTGAAGAGACGTTCTTCTATGACTTTGCCGTTCAGCGGTATGACTTGCGATTCAGTTACAAAGGTGTAGACTATTATTTCCTTTCAGAGCAGGACTATGCTGCACAATGTGAAGAGCATTTCACGAATGAGATTCGCAGGTTCAAGGACGGCAATGCAGTTCTTGAGGAATTTGAGATTGACGGAAAGAAACTGATAGAGTTGATTCCGTTGATCGATGATTGCGAAGTCTACTAATGGTGAATCTTCTATATCTGAAAGAGATTTCCTAACAAAACAGAGGGAATCTCTTTTATTTGCGATTTATTTCGTACCTTTGCAGCATTAAGTTGAATTAAAAAATAGATGCCTATGAATGCTGAAGAGAAAAACAAGGAGATTGATATTAACGAGGTCGCTATCACGCTGGAGGTGGATAGTGAGGTGATTGCTAAGGTTCGTAGTTGCGAGATTACGCATATACTCATGGACATCAGTGAAGATAATCAGAACCTGGTTTTGGAGACTTTCGACGGAAATCTGATATTGGTTACGGACGAGTTGCCCGATACCTTCCATGGTTGCTATTATTATAATGGTGGTGATTTTCCTTACGCTATCAAAAACTCGCTTAGCTTCTTGGTTCTGAGTAGTGGTGATGGCGATTTGGTTACCCGCATCATCGACGTGGAAACAACGCCTGGTACTCGTTTTAACTACCAAGGTGCAGGCAAACCTATTGTTGAGGATGCCGATGGTGACAGCTGCATCTGGGAAGTGAGTTTCGAGGTTGTGTCTGTGCCAGCAGAGGCAAAGTCATACCTGATGCGATGGAATCCCTCTATCAGTTCATTTACAGAGAAAGACTTCGAGGAATGCTTGGAGAATATGGTACATGGCATGTTCCGCATGAACTGGAGCATCTACGAGTGGGAAGAGGCTCGACGGGGTGACCTGTTCTTTATGATGCGCACAGGCGACGATAAGGCAGGTATTGTATTCACGGGACAATTCATCTCTGATCCATACCCTGGTGACGACTGGGCTGGATCGACCAAAAGAAGGATGTACGTAGACATGATTATCACAAACTCCGTGGAACCAGGAGCATCGCCTCGTGTCTCACTTAAAAAACTACAGGAAGCCATTCCGGAATTTGAATGGGCAAAAGGACACTCTGGGGCGTTGCTGCCTGAGGATATAGTTACAAAGCTGGATGAATTGTGTGAGGAATAATGTAGTATCACAGGGACAGGAACTTCTATAAACGGTTTGGAAAGATTGCAGCAGAGGGGCTAGGAACTATCGCAACAGTGTTATGGGCAGTGTAAGACCAAGCAAGGTTGTTCTTGCTTTGGCAAGCGACCGTAGGTCGAGCGGGCAGGGACTTCTCAGCGCCCAGGCAGGCTTTAGCCTGCTCCTAGCCTTACTCAAAAGGCAGGTTGGAGCAGCTTAGGAGCTGGCTACACTATGGGTAGAGCATTTGATAAGGTCGGAATGTCAAAGGTTCACCCTTTGCTTGATATCAGATTGAACTTCCGGACGCAGTTCCGACAAATCATCAAAAGTGAGATATCCTTCCCTTAATAAAACATACACTCCAAGTTCAATCATCGTATTACGGTAATAATCCTCACGCTCCATGGCCTCTTTATAGTAGTCACGCGAACGTTTCGTCACCTCCATACAACGGTCGAAGGCATTCTCATCATCGTCATACGGTTTGCTAATCAACTCACTCGTTTCTTTAAGCCATTCTTCACACCGACGCAGGATTCCACGTCGGATGATGTCCTTCAATTGTCGTTTGTCAGCTTTTGTCAGTTCCATAACATCAGTTGAAATTGTAATTATAGGAAACGTAATGATTTGGTATCATTCTTTGTAAAAATCGCGCATGTCTTTGAATCGTGCCTCAGCATTGAAACTGTAGTTTGTAAGGGGATTCTCAAAGCCCCGCTTCTTGATGTCGCGGGCAACTGACTTGTAATCGCCCGAGGTACCTTCGTGTACTGCGCCAGCATCGAAGAGTGCCTTCACTTCTGGCAGCAGTTCAGGGGCATGCAGGTCAACAACTTCGCATACAAGAAGCCCCATCAGTTCACGGTCCACATCATGCGACTGGCTATAGTCGGCATAGTAGCGGAGCAATTCGCGGAACCACTCCACATTAGGCTGACGCAGGTCTGGATTATAGAACGCCATGACTCTCACAGCAGCGAACACATGGCACTGCAGATAACCATAGAGTCCTGGCTCCTTGGCGTATGCGAGCAATTTATCGAGGTGGTCTTGCCCCAGTTTGCAGATGGTGGGAACGAATAGGTCATCACCTATGTCGCAAATATGATACTCGCTGAAATCAGGTGACTGACGCATCACCTCCAGCACAACGTCAAGACTGCTCTCCCCGTTACCCACATCAGCCAGAAGAATGAGTGACGAGCCAATGACGCCATTAAACCTGTCGCCTGAGTCATACTCTTCTGAAATTTCATCGCAGGTCAGCCCGACGTGATACATGATCAGATGTTCCAAGTCCTTTCGCAGCGACTCCGCAGGCAAGGCCTGTATACGCTTCACGAGTGCTGGCTTCAGGCCAAGAGCGTTCTCAGGCTTGCAAAGTTCCTCGCCCACCCAAGGATTTTCCATCTCAAGTGTTTTGGGGTAATCTGGATGCTTGTAAGCATATTCCTTTATCTTTGCCATGATTACTACTGATTTATGGGTACAAAGTTAACTATTTTTGGATATAATAGCAAAAAAGACACGAAAAATTTGACCTTTGGTCTATTTTGTCACGACTCATCAAAGAAAATGCAAGCATTATTTGAATTTGCTGCTCCAAAATTTGGTGGTTTGTGAAAATATGTATAATTTTGCCGCCGTTTTTCAAATTTATGTAAATTAAGAGCAATGCTGCAACAAAGAATGAACATATCAACACTGTTACCACTCCAGGGCAAAGAGAGCTTTGGAGGCTTCTGCTATGTTCATACGAACGACTCGATGAGTATTGCAGCACGTGACTGGTACACGAACACTTTCCAACGAACATCATCAGATAGAGAATCTGACCGGACGGCATAGATGCAGCCGACCATCAGAGCATAGAAGATAACGAGACCGTTGGAAAGAGCTTACCAAACTTTGGTTGATGCGGTATCTGATGCACTCTACGACATGGAGGGCATCCAAAAGGGCGTTTCTCTGCGTACAGTCCAAGCAGACATCCAGATGATGCGTTCTGACAAACTTGGATACAACGCACCGATAGAGGTGTACGATCAGAAATTCTACCGCTACGCTGATCCGAACTACTCTATTACAGAACTGCCTCTGACAAATGAGGATGTCAGGCTTATAGATAAAGCTGTTGATTTGTTAGTGAAAGCTGAAGGACAGCCAGAACTACAAGCAACAGGCAGAGTTCTGAAACGAGTAAGGAAAAGACTGATCGCTATCCTGAATTTCGGATAATAATAGAGGCTCCAGTTCCAAAGAGATAAGAACTGGAGCCTTCCGTTTTGAGTGAGGAGTCGGATTCGAACCTCCGAAACCTTTCGGTTTTACACGTTAGCAGCGTGTCGCCTTACCACTCAGCCATACTTCCATTGGTTTTCGGGTGCAAAGGTACTATACCCCTATGCAGCCTTTCTGCGTAACGAGAAATATTTTTCATTTTTCTTTGAAAACAGCTGTTGACAGTTGAAATCCCATAAGCGTTTTCAACTTGTCAACGTTAGAACTTGACAACACTCTGCAAAGATTATCTTTTGCAGGATTAGTGGCTACAGATTCTGCAAGGTGAAGCGCTGAGTGGCTACAAATAATATGATATTGGCTACAAATTGGCTACAACTTTGAAACGTGAGAAAAAGAAAAGTCCAGTAAATCATTGATTTACAGGACTCTTTCTTGGGCGCTTCAGGATGGGCTTGAACCAACGACCCCCTGATTAACAGTCAGGTGCTCTAACCAACTGAGCTACTGAAGCAGGTGCGCATCGTTTTCTGATTTGCGGGTGCAAAGGTAAGACAAAAATTCGAAACGTGCAAACTTTTTGGCGAAAAAATTCACGGAATGCGTATTTTTTTGTAATTTTGTCGCCGAAAATAATAAAATGAAGATGAAAAGAAGTATATTTTTACTGATATGTGCCTGCTTTATGTCTTTGACGACAAAGGCGCAGGACGTGAAGAATCATAATTTAGAGGTGAGCAAGAACCTTGAGATATTCAACGCTCTCTACAAACATCTGGACTTGATGTATGTGGACACGCTGGATGCCAACAAGGTGGTAACAGCAGGTATCGATGCTATGCTGAACACGCTGGATCCCTATACTGAATATTATCCTGAGGTGCGCCAGAAAGACTTGAAGACCATGCTGACGGGTAAGTATGCTGGTATCGGAGCCCTGATTCGCTACCACCAGAAACTGAAGCGCGTGGTGATTGACGAGCCCTACGAGGGTATGCCCGCTGCCGAGGCTGGCCTGAAGAAGGGTGACGTCATCCTGCAGATTGACGACACCGTGACGACAGACAAAAACGTATCGTACGTGAGCAGTCACTTGCGTGGTGAGCCTGGTACGACGTTCATGCTGAAAGTTCTGCGCCCTTCAACGGGTAAGAAGCTGAGTTTCAAGATGACGCGTCGTGCCATCAAGATGCCCGAGATTACATGGTATGGTATGTTGCCCAATAGGGTAGGGTATATTAATTTGAATACATTTACGGGTGAGCCAGCGAAACCCATGCGTCTGGCTTTCCTTGACCTGAAGAAGCAAGGTGCCGAAAAGCTAATACTCGACCTGCGTGGCAATGGCGGCGGTTCGCTGTCAGAGTGCGTGGACATCCTAAACATGTGGATACCCAAGGGTGTGCGCATTGTAGAGACGAAGGGTAAGCTGAAGCGTGCCAACAACGATTACAGAACTCGTATGGAACCTCTCGACACGGTAATGCCAATCGTGGTACTGGTGAATCGCGAGACGGCATCTGCCTCAGAGATTACCAGTGGTGCGTTGCAGGATCTGAAGCGCGGTATTATAATAGGTACGCGAACATACGGCAAGGGACTGGTACAGGTGCCCAATATCGAACTGCCCTATAACGCTAACCTGAAGTTGACGACATCGCGTTATTACCTGCCCAGTGGACGAGGCATCAAAATGAAGGAAGGCATCAAACCCGATGTTGAGATCAAGCCCGACACAATGGCTAACATCACGCTCTATCTGGACCGTATGGATTCTACGGAAGTCATGTTCGACTATGCCGTAGACTACATCTCGAAACACCCAACTATAGCCTCCGCCAAGGATTTCCACCTGACGGATGCAGACTACGAGGACTTCAAGCAGCGTGTCGTCAAAGCAGGTTTTACCTACGACCAGGTGAGCAAGTCACAATTCGACGACCTGATAAAGACTGCCAAGTTCGAAGGGTATTACGATGATGCCAAGGCCGAGTTCGATGCGCTGAAGGCTAAAATAGACCATCATGATGTGAACAGAGATTTGGATGCACATCGTAACGAGATTCAGATGTTGTTAGAACAAGAAATCATTTCTGCCTATTATTATCAGGCAGGACAGTTACAGATAGCACTTCGTACAGACAAAACGATGGCTGAAGCCGAACGTATTCTTAACGAGAACGACACCTATAAGCGCATCTTAAATAGTGAATAAAAGGATAAGAAGCAAGATTGAACGATAAAAAAAGGCTGACAATTGTTAAAATAGCGTTAAATCAACACTTTTTCTTATAAAAACCATTGCGCATTCAAAAACAATTCGTACCTTTGTAACGCACACAACTAGTAATTTTAATCTATATTTATCATTTTCCTCGGAGTAAAGCCGCCTGTGAGAGGTGGCTTTACTTTTTTATTACAGTTTCTGTACCAATTCCTTCATGCCCTCAGAAGCTCCCTTCTGAATTTGTGTTACATTGGAACCTGCACTGATCGGATTGGGGTCAATGAGATATACTGGAACACCTGGACGTACATAGTGGATAAGTCCGGCAGCAGGATACACGTTGAGCGATGTGCCGATAATGATGAAGATATCAGCCGTCTGGCACTCTTCAGCAGCAACGGTGATGTTGGGCACTGCCTCGCCAAAGAACACAATGAACGGACGCAACAGCGAACCGTCGCCAGCTTTCGTGCCTGGCTCAATCTCGCAATTTTCAGGAGTCAGCGTCTGCTGATAGCGTGGATCATCAGGATCGTTGCTCGAACAAACCTTCATCAGTTCACCATGCAGGTGGATGACCTTCTTCGAACCAGCCTGCTCATGCAGATTATCAACATTCTGTGTTACTACCGTCACTTCATATTTCTTCTCCAATTCAGCCACTAACTTATGGCCTTCGTTAGGTTTGACGCCCCAGCATTTCTTGCGCAGCATGTTATAGAAGTTGGTGACCAACGTCGGATCAGCGAGCCAACCTTCATGCGTGGCAACTTTCTGTACTGGATACTCTTCCCAAAGGCCGTCAGCATCGCGGAAAGTCTTCAATCCACTCTCCACTGACATGCCTGCACCTGTTAAAACTACAATCTTTTTCATATGTTTAAGTATTAAGAATGCACAAAATTAGTAATTTTTCGCGAATTATCATACATAAATCATAGAAAAGTTGTACCTTTGCAGCCGATTTTACGTATATACATTATTAATATATAGAGAAAAGAATGGATAAAGTAAGTTATGCATTAGGTATTGGCATTGGTCACCAATTGGCAAACATGGGTGGTCATGAGCTGAATATCGATGATTTTGCCCAGGCCGTGAAGGACGTTCTGGCAGGTAAGGAATTGAAGATAAAGAGCAGCGAGGCTCAGCAGATTGTTCAGGATTTCTTCGCTCAGCAGGAGCAGAAAATCAGCAAGCAGCGCACTGAGGCTGGTAAGGCTCATAAGGAGGCTGGTGAGAAGTATCTGGCCGAGAATGCCAAGAAGGACGGTGTCATCACCCTGCCTTCTGGTTTGCAGTATCAGGTACTGAAGGAAGGTAACGGTAAGAAGCCTTCTGCCAAGGATTCTGTAAAGTGTCACTATGAGGGTTTCCTCATCGATGGTACCGTATTCGACAGCAGCATTCAGCGTGGTGAGCCTGCCGTGTTCGGACTGCAGCAGGTCATTGCCGGATGGACGGAAGGTCTGCAGCTGATGCAGGAGGGTGCCAAGTATCGTTTCTTCATCCCCTATCGCCTGGCTTACGGCGAGGGTGGTGCAGGCAGTTCTATTCCTCCCTTTGCAGCCCTCGTTTTCGATGTTGAACTGATTGAAGTGATGTAACAGATTATACATTATACATTAAACATTAAATATTAAACATTAAAATGAAAAAGTTTACTTTTGCTGCTATTGCAGCAGTTGCTGCCGTCATGATGTGGTCATGCGGCAATGGCACACCTAAGGCCAACCTGAAGAGTGATGTTGATACTGTCAGCTATGCCATCGGTATGGCTCAGACTCAGGGTCTGAAGGATTACCTCGTTGGTCGCCTGGGTGTTGATACAGCTTACATGGACGACTTTATCAAGGGTCTGAACGAGGGTGCTAACGCTGGTGACGACAAGAAGAAGGCCGCTTACTATGCTGGTATCCAGATTGGTCAGCAGATTTCTAACCAGATGGTTAAGGGTATCAACCACGAGCTGTTTGGCGACGATTCTACCAAGAGCATCTCTCTGAAGAACTTCATGGCTGGCTTCGTTGCCGGTACTCTCGGCAAGGGTGGTCTGATGACTGTTGACTCTGCTGCTCAGGTGGCTCAGGACATGATGCGCACCATCAAGGCTAAGAACATGGAGAAAGAGTTCGGTGGTAACAAGAAGCAGGGTGAGAAGTTCCTGGCTGAGAATGCCAAGAAGGAAGGCGTTAAGGTACTGCCCAGTGGTGTTCAGTATAAGGTTCTGAAGGAAGGTACTGGTGCCATTCCTGCTGATACTTCACGCGTGAAGGTACATTACGAGGGCAAGACGCTCGACGGCAAGGTGTTCGACAGCTCTTACAAGCGTGGTCAGCCTGCTGACTTCCGTGCCAATCAGGTTATCAAAGGTTGGACTGACGCTCTGACTCACATGCCCGCAGGTTCTACTTGGGAGATTTACATTCCTCAGGAGTTGGCTTACGGTGAGCGCCAGCAGGGTGCTGACATCAAGCCCTTCTCTATGCTGATTTTCAAGATTGAACTCCTCGAAGTTAATCCTAAGAAGTAATGAAGAAGACTATTATGGTAGCACTCGCCCTTCTCGTGGTGGGTGCTACTTTCAATTCAGTACAGGCTCAGCAGGCACCCGCAACGCGCATCGACTCGCTGAGCTATAGCATTGGTATGGCCCAGACACAGGGCTTGAAGGACTATCTCGCTAAGCAGATGAAGATTGACCTCAACTATATGGACGACTTTGTGAAAGGTCTGAAAGAGGGTGCATTTGCTGAGAATTCGCAGTCAAAGGCTGCCTACTATGCCGGTATTCAGATTGGTCAGCAGATTTTGCGCCAGATGATGCCAGGTCTTAACAAGGAAGTGTTTGGCGAAACCAACAAGAGCGTATCAATGGATCAGTTTATGGCTGGTTTCGTCAGTGGTGTCACAGGTAAGGACGGCTTGATGAGCGTTGAAGACGCTTCTAAACTGGCTCAGCGCCTGATAGAAGAGGTGAAGAATGAAACGTTGTTGGAACAGTATGGCGACAACAAGAAAGCTGGCGAGGACTTTATGGCCGCCCAGGCTAAACTGGCTAAGAAAAAGAAGTCGGGTATCACCGTGCTGCCCAGCGGTCTGATGTACAAGGTACTCACAAAGGGTAACGGTCCTGTTGCCAAGGCTACCGACAAGGTAAAGGTGAAGTACGAGGGTCGTCTCCTTGACGGCACTGTGTTCGACTCTACCGAGAAGCAAGGCGGCGAGCCTGCTACCTTCTCTCCCAATCAGGTCATCAAGGGTTGGACCGAGGCGCTTACACTGATGCCCGTCGGTTCTAAGTGGCAGCTCTACATCCCACAGGAACTGGCCTACGGCTCTCGTGAAGCTGGTCAGATTAAGCCTTTCAGCGCTCTCATCTTCGATGTCGAAGTACTGGAGATTGTAGAAGACAAGAAGGAAGAGAAAAAGTAATTTATGCAAGAAACAAGACAAAATAAGATAGCCCGTCTGCTCCAGAAAGAACTCTCACTTATCTTTCAGGAGCAGACCCGTTCTATGCATGGTGTTATGGTCAGCGTGACACGTACCAAGATATCACCTGACCTGAGCATCTGCACCGCCTACCTCAGCATATTCCCGTCTGAGCGTGGCGAAGAGCTGATACAGAACATTACCCGTAACGAGAAGCAGATACGCTACGAACTGGGTACCCGCATCCGTCATCAGATGCGCATCGTTCCAGAGCTCCGCTTCTTTATCGATGACTCGCTCGACTATATCGAGCGCATTGACGAACTCCTGAAAAAGTAATCTTTTGAATTTCCCGTTTTACATAGCACGGCGATACCTCTTCTCTAAGAAGTCTACCCACGCCATCAACGTCATCAGCGGCATCTCCGTTGTCGGAGTCTCTGTAGCTACGATGGCTTTGGTAGTCACGCTGTCTGTGTTCAACGGTTTCCATGACCTCGTGGCATCCTTCTTTACCCAGATGGATCCACAGTTGAAAGTCGTGCCCGTCAAGGGTAAGAGTTCCCCAGCCGACGACCCCATTCTGACTAAGATACGCCAACTGCCCGAGGTGGAAGTAGCTACAGAATGTCTGGAAGACCAGGCATTAGCAGTCTATGAAGACCGTCAGATGATGGTCAAGATAAAAGGTGTGGAGGATAATTTCGACAAGCTCACCCATATCCGCGAAATTCTGGAGGGCGACGGCACCTTTGAGCTTCATGCTGCCGACATGAACTATGGCATACCAGGCTTAGGTATTGCCTATCAGATGGGCTTGGGCTACACCTTCAAGAATTCCATGAAAATCTATGCGCCACGTCGCGAAGGCCAGCTCAATATGGCCGACCCTACCGACGGTTTCGTTGAAGATGAACTCTATTCTCCAGGTGTCGTGTTCTGCATGAAACAAGGTAAGTACGACAAGAACTATATCATTACCTCGTTGGACTTTGCCCGCAACCTGTTCCAGCAGGACGGCATGCTATCCTCACTCGAACTGCGACTGAAGCCCGGCAGCAATTTCGACGGCGTAAAGGACGAGATGAAGGCTATTGCTGGTCAGAAGTATCAGGTGCTTGACCGCTACGAACAGCAGGACGACACCTTCCGCATTATGAAGGTCGAGAAACTCATTGCCTACATCTTCCTGACGTTCATCCTCATGATAGCCTGCTTCAACATCATCGGCTCGCTATCCATGCTTATTATCGACAAACGCAACGACGTCCAGACGCTGCGCAACCTTGGTGCCAACGACAGTCAGATTTGCCGCATCTTCCTCTTCGAAGGACGTATGATTAGTATCATTGGTGCTATCATCGGCATTCTTATCGGTCTGTTGCTTTGTTGGTTGCAACAGCAATTCGGCATTGTCCGTCTGGGTTCCAGCGAGGGCAATTTCGTGGTCGATGCCTACCCCGTCAGTGTCCACCCTTGGGACATCGTTCTGATATTCTTTACTGTCATAGCCGTAGGCTTCCTCAGCGTATGGTATCCCGTACGCTATTTTGCCCGCAGACTGTTGAGACGTTGAACGTTGAACATTGAACGTTAACCGAGTGTGATGTTTTCCACCGTGATCGGCTCATTCAGAAATACTTGAGCCTGCTCCTTGAACTTTTCTGGATTCTCCGTTGTGAGGTAATGCACCTGCCCCCCCTGCGTGCAGCGCTGTTCCATGTCTGGATGGCGCATAAAATACTGTTTCAACGACTCGGCCACATACTCACCTTGCGAAACAATACGGATGCCTCGTGGAATATACTTATGAATCTTAGGCAACAGGATAGGATAGTGCGTGCAACCTAAGATGATGGTATCGATGTCAGGATCCTGACGTAACAACTGGTCGATACACTTCTTGATGAAATAGTCGGCACCAGGAGAGTCTGCCTCGTTATATTCCACCAGCGGCACCCAGAAGGGACATGCTACGCCGCTTACCTGGATATCAGGAAACAACTTTTGGATTTCCAGATTATATGACTCACTCTTGATGGTGCCCTCAGTGGCAAAGATGCCTACATGACGCGAATGCGTCAACTGTCCGATAACCTCGGCAGTAGGACGAATAACGCCCAAGACTCGACGTTGTGGGTCGAGCTTGGGCAAATCGTTTTGTTGAATACTACGCAACGCCTTGGCCGAAGCCGTGTTGCACCCTAAGATAATCAGGTGGCAGCCCATCTCGAACAGACGAATCACCGCCTGACGCGTAAACTCATAGACCACGTCGAAAGAGCGTGTGCCATAGGGTGCACGGGCATTATCGCCCAGATAAAGGTAGTCGTACTGGGGTAACAGCTGACGGATGCCATGCAGAATGGTCAGACCGCCATATCCGCTGTCGAAAATTCCGATGGGTCCTGGTTCACTAATCACCTCTTACTTCTTACCTCTCACTTTTCGTTTTTCACTTTTCACTTCAAAAGTGCCTTCACTATGTCGGTGCAGTCTTCAGCCATAGCAGCATTGAGCCAGGGCACTGCATTGCAGTCAGTGTTCAGTATGAAAGCATAGCCACGCTCCTCACCAAGTTGCGTCAATACAGCAGCTAAACGCTGTTTCAAAGGAGCTTTAGCCTCGTTCTCAGCCTGACTCAGCAGACGCTGACTTTCCTTCTTGAAGGCAATATTCTTGTCCAGCATCTCCTGCAACTCACTCTGACGCTTCTGCAGAATACTCTTTGGGAAACTGGCCTGTCCGTCCAGAAACTCTTCGTACTTCTTATTGAAGTCGTCTTCAACGCGTTTCTGCTCAGCCTCATACTTATTGCGCAACGTCTGCAGATTAGCCTGCATCGTAGCATACTCAGGCATAGCCTTGAATACAGAGTCGTAGCTCAGATAACCATACTTTACTACTGGCACAGCGTCCTGCTGTGCATAACTTACAAGCCCCATCAGGGCCAACACCAATAGTAGCGTTACTTTCTTCATAATCCTACTTATTTCAGTCCTAGCTTAGCCTTAACCTGTGCAGTAACATCAGTAGACAGCGTAGTGCTGATATAGGGGATGCCACTGGCCGTATCCATGATATAGACATAGCCACCAGCCTGACCTACAGCCTTGATAGCATCAACAACCTTTGTAGTAATTGCTTGCATCTTATCCTGCTGCTCCTTGGCCAAAGCCTGCTGGTTGTCCTGGAAACTCTGCTGGATCTTCTGGTACATCTCGTTAAGCTCAGTCTGACGACGCTGCTTGATATTCTCAGGCAGTGTAGCCTGCTCCTTCTCAAAAGCCTCACCCTTTTTCTGCAGCTCATCCTGCATCTGCTTCAGGTCAGCCTCGTACTGCTTGGTAAGAGCCTCAATATCGGTACGTGCCTTGGCGAACTCAGGCATAGCCTGAATAACCTCCTGCGAGTTGACGTGACCAAACTTCTGTGCATTGGCGGTAGTGAAACCGCAGATAGCGCAAATAGCGCAAAGAATAATCTTCTTCATTGTTGTTTCTTTTTTTTATTATTATTTCTTCGATATTTCGATATTATGATAATTCTAGATTAATTGGAGTATCCCAACTTTGAGAGTACCTCGTTGGAGATGTCGACCTTGGGGGAACCGAAGATGATGCCGGTATCGCTGGCACGGTCGAGAACGAGCTGATAGCCACGAAGCTCGGCAATGTCCTTGACGGCAGTATAGACTTCCTCCTGAATGGGCGACATGAGTGCTGTGCGCTTCTTAAAGAGTTCGCCCTGAGGACCAAAGTACTTCTTCTTCAGGTCGGCAGCCTCTTTCTCTTTCTCCATGATGGCATCCTGACGGGTCTTTTTCTGTTCCTGGGAGAGGAACACCACCTCGTTCTGGTAGTTCTTATAGAGCGTCTGTGCCTCAATCTGGAGGGCATCGACCTCGGCCTGCCACTTCTTAGACACTTGGTTCAGTTGTTCGTTGGCACGCTCGTAGGCTGGAATACTCTTAAAGATATAGTCCATATCTACAAGGGCAAACTTCTGCGCTTGCAACGACAGAGCCGTTGCGCACATAACCATCATTAATATTACTTTCTTCATAATCGTTACTCTTTTAAGTTAATACATCAACTTTGACGCGAAAACTTTTAGAAGGTTTAAAAGTTTCCTTAGAATTCTTGTCCTAATATGAAGTGGAACTGGCTACCGCCCTTGCTTGAACCAGGATAGGGCTTGTCAAAACCGTATGCCCAGTCAATACCCATCAGACCAACCATCGGGAGGAATATACGAACACCCAGACCTGCCGAACGCTTGAGTTCGAAGGGATTGAATTTGTTAGCCTCGCTCCAAGCATTACCACCCTCAAGGAATCCAAGTCCGTAGATGGTGGTGTTACCCAACATAAACGGATAGCGCAACTCAAGAGTAAAGCGGTCGTAGGCATAACCCTCGGCACGATAGGGAGTGAGTGAGCCGTTCTCGTAACCACGCAGACCGATGGTCTCCTCAGCATAGCCTGACGAGTAGCCGCTCATACCGTCACCACCGACATAGAAGGTCTCGAAGGGTGACTTCTTATCATTATTATATGCACCTAAGAGTCCGAGTTCGACACGGGTCATCAGCACCAGACACTTCTGACCATTGGAGAGTGCCGTATAGGTACGAGTCTTAAGTTTCCACTTGTGATACTCAATCCAACGGTACTTGTCCTGCAATTCGGCATTGTAGCGATCGACATCGGTATTGTAAGTCTCTGTAGTAGCCAAAGCACCATAGTTCTTGTTGTCGAGAAGTGACCAGGGTGGCGTAAGTGTGACGCTGGCCATGAACTCTGAACCACGACGTGGGAAGAGCTGGTTGTCGGTAGAGGTACGCGACAGCGTAACACCGAGGTTGATGTTGTTACAGTTACCATTGGAGATGATGAAGTAACTCCAGTCGCGAAGCATATAGCGCGTATAGGCCAACTGCATGGACAACTGGAAGTAGTCATCGGGCCAGCGCAGACGCTTACCCCAGCCTATCGATG
>CAMJDL010000066.1 GCA_946404405.1 uncultured Prevotella sp. | reverse complement strand
CTAAGGTTCTGGTTGCAAAGAACGGACTGGAACAAAGTGAGGCCAATCGCTTTGCTACAGAGTTGTTTGCTATCATCCAGGAACGACTGGAGAAGAACGATTTGGTCAAGGTGAAGGGCTTGGGCACGTTTAAGGTGATTACTGTTGATGCTCGTGAAAGCGTCAGCGTACGAACTGGTGGTAGAGTGATGATAGAAGAGCATTCGAAGATTACTTTCACACCCGATGCGACGATGAAAGAACTAGTAAACAAGCCTTTCTCGCAGTTTGAAACGGTAGTACTTAATGACAATGTCGAGTTTGATGACTTGAAAGAACAGCCTGCTGATTCGGACATTGAAGAAGAGACTCTTGTCACGCAAGAGGAGCCAGTTATTTCCCAAGAAGAGCCTGTTACCGTTCAAGAAGAGCCTGTTGTTACGCCACCAATAGCGCCTTTGATTGAGATTCCTGAGGAGTCTCCTAAGGAAGAACCTGAACTAGCAATTAACAAGGAACCAGTACATATAACCGAGAAGGCACCCGAAGAAACCGTTGTGCAACAGTCAAAACCAATCATTTACGACGATGATGACGACATCATAGGGACTGACGTTGATGACGAAGATGATTATGAAGAAGCAAAAATCTTCTCTATATTCAAATGGGTTTGGATCATTTTTGGTGTACTTTGTGCTTTAGGTCTTGCTGCTGCTGGCGGTTACTATTATGGTTGTCAGCAAACAGCTTTGGCAGCCTTGAGTGATACAGTAGTGATAAGAGATACTGTTTATGTTTCTGAAAGTCAGGATACTATAACGGTTAAAGCTGTCGAAGAACCAGCTGCTGTCGAAGAAGCTACTAAAGTAGAAACGCCAAAGGTTGAAGAAGCCAAGGCGGAAGCTCCGAAGGTTGAGAAACCCAAGTCCGAACCGACTCCAGAGGTAGATAAGTATGCTGAAAAAGACGAACGTGTACGCTTAGGTGCCTATCGTATCGTAGGACTTGACCACGAGGTGAAAGTATTACAAGGACAGACGTTCTACAGCATTTGTCGTGCTCACTTAGGTCCGGATATGGAGTGCTATATTGAGGTTTACAACAACCTGCCGCGTAATCCGCAGATAAAAGCCGGACAAGTGATTAAAATCCCCAAGTTGCAGTTGAAAAAACGCAAGAAGCAATAGCAATTTGGTGTTGTAATATGAAAAGTTTCTTAAAATGTAAGTTTTAGGAAACTTTTTTAATATAATTTAGGTATGCGGGCGTGCGTAATAAGAGTGGAAATGCGTACTTTTGCACTTTGAAATCATATAATGGATAAACAATAAAAAAATTATAATTATGGCAGAAGCTATTGACATCCGTGAACTGAACATTCGAATTGAACAACAGAGTGGATTCGTGCAGAACTTGGTAACAGGCATGGATCAGGTGATTGTAGGACAAAAGCACTTGGTAGACTCCTTGTTGATTGGTTTGCTGAGTGATGGTAATATTTTGCTGGAAGGTGTGCCTGGTTTGGCTAAGACATTAGCCATCAAGACGTTGGCACAGCTCATCGATGCTACGTATAGTCGCATCCAGTTCACCCCTGACCTGTTGCCAGCTGATGTGACGGGTACGATGATTTACTCACAAAAGGAAGAGAAGTTCCAGGTCAAACAGGGTCCTGTATTTGCTAATTTCGTTCTGGCCGATGAAATCAACCGTGCGCCAGCCAAGGTCCAGAGTGCATTGTTGGAGGCTATGCAGGAAAAGCAGGTGACTATTGGCAGTGAGACGTTCAGTCTGCCCAACCCCTTCCTTGTTATGGCAACCCAGAACCCCATTGAGCAGGAAGGTACCTATCCGTTGCCAGAGGCACAGATGGACCGTTTCATGCTGAAGGTGGTGATTGACTATCCTACCATCGATGAGGAGAAGCGTATCATCCGCGAGAACATCCAGGAGTCGCTGCCTAAGGTATCTCCTGTTACCACATCAGAAGAAATTCTGAAGGCCCGTCAGGTTGTTCGCGAGGTATATATCGACGAGAAGATTGAGCAGTATATTGCTGATATCGTGTTTGCTACCCGTTTTCCCGACCGTTATGGCCTGAAGGATATGAAGGATATGATTTCGTTTGGTGGCTCACCACGTGCTTCTATCAATCTGGCTAAGGCCGCTCGTGCTTATGCCTTCATCAAGCGTCGTGGCTATGTCGTTCCTGAGGATGTACGTGCTGTGGCTCATGATGTGCTGCGTCATCGTATTGGTCTGACCTACGAAGCCGAAGCCTCCAATATTTCCAGCGAGGAAATCGTTTCGAAGATTATTAATAAGGTCGAAGTGCCCTAAATTAAATTAGGAATTAGAAATTAGGAATTATGATTACCTTGATTTCTGATGACTGAATATGGAAACATCTGAGATATTAAAGAAAGTACGGAAGATAGAGATTAAGGCTCGTGGCTTGAGTTCTAACGTCTTCGCAGGGCAATACCATTCAGCCTTCAAGGGTAGGGGTATGGCCTTTAGCGAGGTGCGCGAATATCAGTATGGCGATGACGTGCGAGATATCGATTGGAATGTGACGGCACGTTTCCATCGTCCTTATATCAAGGTATTTGAGGAGGAACGCGAGTTGACTGTCATGCTGATGATTGATGTCAGTGGTTCGCTCGATTTCGGCACTCAGCGTCAGATGAAGCGTGATATGGTGACTGAGATAGCAGCAACGTTAGCCTTCAGCGCCATCCAGAACAATGATAAGATTGGCGTGGTGTTCTTCTCCGACCGTATCGAGAAATATATCCCTCCCAAGAAAGGCCGCAAGCATATCCTCTATATCATCCGTGAACTGCTCGACTTCAAACCTGAGTCGCATCGTACCGATGTGAAGCAGGCGCTGGAGTTCCTGACCAGCGTTGCTAAACGACGCTGCACAGCGTTCGTGCTCAGCGACTTCTACGACACACAGGATTTCCTTCAAACCTTGCAGATTGCCAATCGTAAGCACGACGTGGTGGCTTTGCAGGTTTACGACATCCGTGCAAAGGAATTGCCCGATGTTGGCCTGATGCGTGTGGTGGATGCCGAGACTGGCTACGAGCAGTACATCGATACCTCGAGTCGTCAGTTGCGCCAGGCTCACGAACGCTATTGGCGTAATACGCAGGAGAAGCTGAAAGATACGATGTCGAAGAGTAATGTCGATTTGGTGTCGATAGCTACCAATGATGATTATGTGAAGTCGTTGCTGATGCTGTTTAAACGTAGAAGCTAATGAAAAGAATAGTATTATCTACATATCTTATACTCAGCTCTTTGCTTTTGTTTGCTCAATCAAGCATTCAGGCAAAGATAGACCCTATCGAGATGCTGATTGGTGAGCAGGCACAAGTCACTCTGACCGTTCAGGCTAACGATAATGCCAATATTGAGTGGCCTAAACTTCAGCCCCGTCAGATGCTGGTTCCTGGTGTTGAGATTATCGGCACACAACATCCCGATGCTCATACCATGCTGATTACGCTGACCTCGTTTGACGGCTCGCTGTATCATCTGCCTGCATTTAATGTGAAGGTGGATGGCAAGGAACTGAAAAGCTCTGATTTGGCGCTCAAGGTGGTCGAGATGGAAGTCGATACGACCCAGCTGAACAAGATGTTCCCACCGAAGGATGTTCAGGATAATCCTTTCGATTGGCATGATTGGAGTCTGTCGTTCTGGTTGAGCATCCTATTGCTCTTGCTTGTGGCTCTGACGTATTACCTCTATGTTCGTCTGCGTGCCGGCAAGCCCATCATTACGCACATCAAGATTGTCAAGCGCTTGTTGCCCCACCAGAAGGCCATGAAGGAAATTGAACAGATTAAGGCCGAAAAGATGGTGGCTTCTGAGAATCAGAAAGAGTACTACACCAAGCTTACTGATACCCTGCGCCGCTATATCGAGGAACGTTATGGCTTCTCGGCTATGGAGATGACGAGTTCAGAGATTATCGGACGTCTGATGGCTTCTGGCGACCAGCAGAGCCTCAATGAGCTGACACAGTTGTTTATGACTGCCGATTTGGTGAAGTTTGCCAAATATTCGACGTTGATTAACGAGAACGACCAAAATCTGGTCAATGCCATTGATTTCATCAATCAGACCAAGCTTGAGAACCAGCCTACCGAAGAGACGATTAAGCCTCAGCTTTCTGCCGAGGACCAGCGTTCTCAGAAAGAGCGTCGCTTGCTGAAGCTCTTTATTGCCGGGCTGGCTGTTGCTGGTGTCGTTCTGTTCTGTTACATTATTTATAATGTTTACTTGCTATTAGTTTAGAGAAATGGAATTTGCCAATAAAGAATATTTGTTTCTGCTGTTGCTGATGATACCTTACCTGATATGGTATCTGATGTACAGGAAGAAGAGTGAGCCAACCATGCGAATGAGTGACACTCGGGCTTATCGTTATGCGCCTCGCTCATGGCGTGTGACGCTGATGCCTCTCCAGCTGTTACTCCGCTTGGCTGTTTTTGTGCTGCTGGTATTGGTGTTGGCACGTCCACAGACCCAGAACTCCTGGAAGAATGAGACCATGGAGGGCATCGATATCATGTTGGCTATGGACGTTTCCACGTCTATGTTGGCAGAGGATTTGAAGCCCAACCGTATTGAAGCTGCCAAGCAGGTTGCTGCCGACTTCATTATTGGTCGTCCTAACGATAATATTGGTCTTACCATCTTTGCTGGCGAGGCCTTTACTCAGTGTCCTATGACTACCGATCATGCCTCATTGCTCAATCTGCTGCATAATGTACGCACGGATATAGCCCAGCGTCTGATTGAGGATGGTACGGCCATTGGTATGGGATTGGCCAATGCTGTCAGTCGCCTGAAGGATTCCAAGGCCAAGTCTAAGGTCGTCATCCTCTTGACTGATGGTTCTAACAATCGTGGCGATCTGTCGCCTATGACTGCTGCGGAGATAGCCAAGAGCTTTGGTATTCGCGTCTACACTATTGGCGTCGGTACTAATAAGGTGGCCCCATATCCCATGCCTGTTGCTGGCGGTGTTCAGTATGTCAATATCCCTGTCGAGATTGACACTAAGATGCTCAGCGATATAGCCGCTGCGACTGATGGTGACTTCTATCGTGCCACGAATAATAAGGAGTTGCAACAGATATATAAGGAGATTGACAAGTTGGAGAAGTCCAAACTTAATGTCAAGAAGTACAGCAAGCGCTACGAGGCCTATCAGCCTTATGCTATTGCTGCCGCCATCCTGTTGCTGTTGGAGATTCTGCTAAGAATAACAGTGTTCCGCAGATTACCCTAAATCGTAAATCAGTAAATCGTAAATTAGTAAATATACACCGTGTTTAGATTCGAAGACCCTATATACCTCTATCTGTTGGCAGTGATACCCGTTTTGGTTATCATTCGACTGTTGATGGTTCATCAGCAGAAGAAACGCTTGCGCCGTTTTGGCGACCTTGAATTGGTGCGCCAACTGATGCCCGATGTGTCCCGTTTCCGTCCTGCTGTCAAGTTCTATCTGTTGCTGGCCGCTCTTGCACTACTCATTGTGATGGTTGCCCGTCCTCAGTTTGGCACAAAGATATCCCACGAGAAGCGTACGGGCATTGAGACCATTATTGCCATGGACGTCAGTAACTCGATGTTGGCAGAGGATGTTGCCCCCAGTCGATTGGACCGTTCTAAGATGATGGTCGAGAACCTCGTCGACCACTTTACCAACGATAAGATTGGTCTGATAGTCTTTGCTGGCGACGCTTTTATTCAGTTGCCCATTACCAGCGACTATGTCAGTGCGAAGATGTTCCTGAGTAGCATTTCTCCTGATATGATAACTACGCAAGGTACCGATATTGCTACTGCCATCAATATGGCTGTCAATAGTTTTACCCAACAAGAAGGTGTCGGTAAGGCTGTCATCGTGATTACGGATGGTGAAGACCATGAGGGACGCGCTATTGAAGCTGCCAAGGATGCAAAGGCCAAGGGCATGCGTGTCTATGTGCTGGGGGTCGGCTCCCCCAATGGTGCACCCATTCCCATTGGCGATGGCGAGTACTTGAAGGACAACACAGGGCAGACCGTAATGACGGGACTTAACGAACAGATGTGTCGTGAACTCGCTCAGGCAGGCGGCGGTGCTTATATACATGTCGACAACAACAGCAATGCCCAGCAGCAACTTGATACTGAGCTTGACAAATTAGCCAAGAAGGAGATAGAGTCGACGATATACAGCGACTACGATGAACAGTTCCAGGCAGTAGGCATTATCGTGTTGTTGCTGCTCATTCTTGAGATTTGCATCTTGGAAGTCAAGAATCCGTTGCTGAGGCGCATTTCACTTTTCAAGCGATCTCCCAAACCTGCTGCAATTCTTTTGCTGTTGATGCTGAGTGTGCTGGCTCAAGCTCAATCTGATCGTCAGTTGGTTCGTCAAGGCAATAAGCAATATCGTTTAGGCAATAGTGCCGAGGCCGAAGTGCTCTATCGTAAGGCTGTCGAGAAGAATCCACGTAACGCTCAAGCCAACTATAATCTGGGCAATGCACTGATGCTGCAACGCAAGGATTCCTTGTCTATCAGTCAGTTGGAGGCTGCTGCCAAGCTTGAAACGAATCCTATCCGTCGTGCTCAGGCTTACCATAACATGGGTGTTATCTGTCAGCAGCATCAGATGTTTGGTGAGGCCATTGAGGCCTATAAGGAATCATTGCGTAATAATCCTACCGACCACGAGACCCGCTATAATCTGGAACTCTGTAAGCGTCAGCAGAAGCAACAGCAACAGAACCAGCAGAATCAGAATAAAGACAACAAGGACAAAAAAGACAATAAGGATAAGCAGCAACAAGACCAGCAAAAGCAGGAAGAGCAGAAAAAGAAAGACGAACAGAAGAAGCAAGACCAGCAAAAGAAGCAGGACGAGCAGAAGATGAGTCGCGAGAATGCCGAGCAGATGCTGAATGCTGCCATTCAAGAAGAGAAGCAGACTCAGGAACGTATGAAGAAAGCTCAGCAACAGGCTGGCAAACGTGTATTACAGAAAAATTGGTAAGCGTATGAGATTATTATTTACTTTCATATTTCTCATTTCTCAATTCTCATTTCTTAATTCAACTGCTCAGCAGTTGACTGGTCGTGCACCCTCGCAGGTTGCTGTAGGTGAACAGTTCCGTTTGTCCTACACCATAAATACGCAGGATGTCCGCGGCTTCCGTGCAGGTCGTATTCCTGATGGTTTCGAAGTGTTGATGGGGCCAAGCACCAGTACGCAGTCCAGCTTTCAGATGGTGAATGGTCATACATCCAGCACATCTTCTGTTACCTATACTTATATATTAGTAGCCAACAAGAATGGTTCGTTCACCATTCCTGCTGCTCACATTACCGCTGACGGCAAGTCGATATCGTCCAACGAGATTCAAATTCGTGTGACTGGCCAGTCGCAACAGTCGAGTGGTGGAGGCTCAGGTTCTGGTTCTGGTTCAGGTTCTCAGTCGAGCTATAGCCAGCGTCGTCAGCAACAGTCCCTCGACGACGAAGTGCGTCCAGCGGGTTCCACTATTTCCGGTGGCGATCTCTTTATCCGTGTCAGTGCCTCTAAGCGCCGTGTCATCGAGCAGGAGCCTATCTTGTTGACTTACAAGGTATATACCCTTGTCGGACTTACCGATCTTAGTGGTAAAATGCCGGACCTGAAGAACTTCTATACCCGTGAAGTTCCTCTGCCTACCCAGAAGAGTTTTTCTGTCGAGATGCTGAACGGTCGTCCTTATAAGACGGTTACGTGGAGCCAGTATGTCATGTTTCCGCAGCAGTCTGGCAAGTTAGAGATACCAAGCATTACGTTCAATGGCATTGTCGTCCAGCAGAATCGTAATATTGACCCCTTCGAGGCTTTCTTCAATGGTGGCTCAGGATATATTGAGGTCAAGAAGCAGATTAAGGCCCCAGGCATCACGATTGACGTTGATCCGTTGCCTGCCCGCCCTGCCAATTTCTCAGGCGGTGTTGGTACGTTCAATATCTCTGCCAAGATTGATCAGACGGAGGTCAAGGCCAACGACCCCGTCAAGTTGCGTGTCGTCGTCAGTGGCTTGGGTAATATGAAGTTGCTGAAACAGCCCGAAGTCAAGTTCCCCAAGGACTTTGACAAGTATGACGCCAAGGTAACCGATAAGAGCAAGCTTACCACTAACGGTTTGGAGGGTTCTATTATCTACGACTTCTTGGCTGTACCCCGTCATGCTGGCAAGTTCGAGATTCCCCCCATCGAGTATGTCTACTACGATATTCACGATCGCAAATATAAGACGGTCACTACTGAAGGCTTCACACTCAACGTGGCCAAAGGCAGTGGCTCTGGCAATGTCAGTGCCTATACGGCTCAGGAGGATGTGCAGTTACTTAATAGCGATATCCACTATATCCATACTGGCGACACACGTCAGCATGCGGCAGGCGAGTTCTTCTTCGGTTCTGCTGAATACTGGATTATCCTTGCGTCGTTCTTCTCGGTCTTCGTGGCTCTGCTCGTCATTTTCCGTCATCGTGCCATTGAGAATGCCAATATTGTGAAACAGCGTGCTGGACGTGCTAATAAGGTGGCTGTCAAGCGTCTGAAACAGGCTCATAAACTGATGAAGGCCGGACAGTCTGGTGCCTTCTACGATGAGGTGATGCGTGCCCTTTGGGGTTATGTGGGCGATAAACTCAACATACCAGTCGAACAGCTTTCACGTGATAATATTAGTCAGCAGCTCACCAGCCATCAGGTTAGCGATGAGATTATCCAGCAATTCATTTCTGCCCTCGACGAGTGTGAGTTTGCACGCTATGCACCCGGTGATGCTAAAGGTAATATGAATAAGGTATATGATTCGGCTTTGGGTGCTCTCACCCAGATTGCATCCACAATGAAGAAAGGTGGCAAGAAGACTGCAAGTATGGTTGTCATCATAGCCCTGCTTCTTACATCTTCCTTCTTACCTCTTACTTCTCACGCTGTCACCAAGGCTCAGGCCGACAGTGCTTACCAACAGGAGCAATACCAGCAGGCTGCGCAGATCTACGAACAGTTGCTGAAACGTGGCGAGAGTGCCGACCTCTATTATAATCTGGGTAACGCTTACTATCGCATGGATGACATCACTCATGCTGTGCTGGCCTTTGAACGCGCCCTGTTGTTGTCGCCTGGCGATGCCGATGTGCGTTTCAATCTGCAAATGGCCCGCTCCAAGACCATTGATAAGATAGTGCCAGAGTCCGAGATGTTCTTTGTCACGTGGTACCGTTCGCTTGTCCAACTGATGAGTGTCGATGCCTGGGGCCGTACAGCCATTGTGTCGCTGCTCTGCGCTATGCTCTTGGTGCTGGCCTACCTCTTTGCCCAACGCATCTGGTTGCGCAAGGTGGGCTTCTTTGGGGGCATCTTGTTCCTCATGGTGTTCTTGGCAGCCAACGTGTTTGGTTTCCAGCAACAACAGTCGCTGCTTCATCGGACCGGAGCCATCATCATGCATTCTGCCGTGCCTGTCAAGAGCACGCCGTCGGCCAATGGTACCGATTTGTTTATCCTCCACGAGGGCACGCGCGTCAATATTATCGACGACACGATGCGTGACTGGCGTGAAATCCGTGTGGCTGATGGCAAGTCGGGATGGATAGAATTAAAGGATATCGAGGTTATTTAACATGGATACAATCATACAGTTCGACAAGCAGTTGCTGCTGATGCTGAATGGCAGCGACTCCACATTCCTTGACTGGGTAGTGATGACGCTTACCGATGCCAAGACGTGGATTCCGCTTTACCTCTCGTTGCTCTATGTGGTCATCAAGGCCAATCGTAACCTTCACGACGTTCTGTTGATATTGGCTGCTGCAGGTCTCTGTGTGTTGTTGGCTGGCACCATCGACGACGAAATTGTCAAACCTCTTGTGGCACGATGGCGACCCGGTCACGACCCCGAAATCGGTCATCTGGTTGATACCGTCGACGACTATCGCGGCGGCAACTATGGTTTTTTCTCGGCTCATGCCTCGAACACGTTCTCGCTGGCCATCTTCTTCTCGTTGCTGATGCGCCAGCGCCTGCTGACTATCGGACTGGTTTCGTGGTCGTTGGTCAACTGTTGGACGCGCATGTATTTGGGCGTTCACTATCCTGGCGACATTACCGTCGGACTCATCTGGGGAGCCTTGATGGGGTATTTGGTCTATCGCATTTATCTGCGTTTTACGAAACCAGCCCAATACGAGCGCCGATTGACCTATATCCCTGTCGTAGTGCTTTTACTTACAGTGGTTTACGCCATGCTTAAGTCGTGGATAGTATATTGTTGACAAGACACCCCTTCGAGGCTTGAATGCTAAAAAATCGAAAAATAATACCTTTGTTGTATTACTTTTCGTTTTTTTTTCGTATTTTTGTCATCAGGAAAATTTTATATGAACATTTAAATCTAAAACACAAAACAAAGAATTATGGAAAATAACGAACTCATTGCTCAGTGCGAAGCACGTGCGAAAGAATGGTTATCTCCGGCCTTTGACGAGGAGACACGTAAGGAAGTTCAGGCCATGTTGGACAATCCCGACAAGACTGATTTGGTTGATGCTTTCTATCGCGACCTGGAGTTTGGTACGGGTGGTCTGCGTGGCATCATGGGTGCTGGTACCAACCGTATGAACAAGTACATTGTCGGTATGGCTACTCAGGGCTTTGCCAATTATATCCTGAAGGCATTCCCTGGCAAGCAGTGCTCAGTGGTTGTTGGTCACGACTGTCGTAACAATGGCCGTATGTTTGCCGAGTCTGTTGCCGACATCTTCTCGGCCAACGGCATCAAGGTTTATCTCTTCGAGAGCCTGCGTCCTACTCCTGAGATTTCTTATGCTATCCGCCATCTGGGCTGCCAGGCTGGTGTCAACGTCACCGCTTCTCACAACCCTCGCGAGTACAATGGCTACAAGGCTTACTGGGACGATGGTGCTCAGGTGCTGGCTCCACACGATATCGGTATCATCGACGAGGTGAACAAGGTGAAGATTGGCGATGTGAAGTTCGAGGGCAATAAGGACCTGATTATTCCTATCGGAGGTGAGATGGACTGGGACTACATTCAGGCTGTCAAGGAGGCTATGGTCGATCAGGATGTCATCTTGCGCCAGAAAGACCTCAACATTGTCTATTCGCCCATGCACGGAACAGGCCGTGTCATCATCCCGATGGCTCTGCGCTCTTGGGGCTTCCAGAATATCCACGTGGTGCCCGAGCAGATGATTATCGATGGCAACTTCCCAACCGTTGTCAGCCCTAATCCTGAGAATGCTGAGGCTATGACGCTGGGTATGAAGCTTGGTACGAAGCTCAATGCCGACCTCGTGATTGCTTCTGACCCCGATGCCGACCGTCTGGCCATCGTATGCCGCAACTCGAAGGGCGAGTGGGAGATTCTGAATGGTAACCAGACCTGTATGATGTTCTCTTGGTACATCATTGCCAACAAGAAGAAACTCGGCCAGCTGAAGGGCAACGAGTTCCTGGTAAAGACCATCGTTACCACCGAGGTTATTGCCGAGATTGCCAAGAAGAACCAGGTGGAATACAAGGACTGCTATACCGGCTTCAAGTGGATTGCCAACGAGATTCGCGTTAACGAGGGCAAAAAGAAGTACATCGGCGGTGGTGAGGAGTCGTTCGGTTTCCTGCCATACGATGCAGTTCGCGATAAGGACTCTCCTGCCAGCATCTGTCTGATCTGTGAGATTGCAGCATGGGCTCGCGACAACGGTATGACGCTCTACGACCTACTGCTCAACATCTATAAGGAGTACGGCTTCTCTAAGGAGGTTACCATCAACGTGGTACGTCCAGGTAAGACGGGTGCCGACGAGATTAAGCAGATGATGACCGATTTCCGTGCTAATCCTCCAAAGGATCTGGGCGGTTCTAAGATTATCCTGCAGAAGGACTTCCAGCTGTTAGAGGCCAAGAAGGCTGACGGTACCGTTGAGAAGCTCGATATGCCTGCTAAGTCTAACGTGCTGCAGTGGTTCTGCGAGGACGGCACCAAGGTCAGCGTACGTCCTTCTGGTACTGAGCCCAAGATTAAGTTCTATACCGAGGTGAAGGATCCTTCTTTCAAAGAGGCTGCCGATTACGAGCGCTGTCTGAAGGATGCTGAGAAGAAGATCGAGGCCCTGAAGAAGAGTCTGAACCTCTAAAAGATCTCTCACTAAACCAATACCCCCCAATATGTCGTCATATCGGGGGGTATTTCTGTTCGTGCTGGACGAACAAAAAGTAGGAAGAAAGCGTTGCTCTCTTCCTACTCGGTTTGTTTGGAATAAGTGTTGTTGTTTGTTCTCTTAGGCCTGGGGCTCAGGAATTACTGAAACATAACTCTTGTCGCGCTTGCCCTTGTGGAAATTGACTGTTCCGTCAACAAGTGCATACAGAGTGTCGTCCTTACCCATAGCAACGTTGTTGCCTGCGTTGTGCTTAGAACCACGCTGGCGAACGATGATGTTGCCTGCCACTACTTTCTGACCGCCAAAAATCTTAATGCCGAGTCGCTGAGCTGCACTCTCGCGGCCGTTCTTAGAACTACCTACACCTTTCTTATGTGCCATAATGTTGTTCCTCCTACGTTTTAAGCGATTACTGATTTAACTTCTACCTGGGTGTACTGCTGACGGTGACCGTTGCGCTTGCGAGAGTCCTTACGACGCTTCATCTTGAACACGATAACCTTCTCACCCTTTACGAGGGGATTAATCACCTCGCATACTACCTTCGCACCACTTACGGTGGGTGCACCTACCTGTACTGAGCCGTCATTGTCGACAAGCAGTACCTTGTCGAATTCAACAGTTTTACCGGCCTCCACATCTTTCATGTGGTTTACGAAGAGCTTCTTGCCCTGCTCAACCTTGAACTGTTGACCGTTGATTTCTACAATTGCGTACATTGTTTTTATTAATTGTTTAACGGGTTTTTCCGCATGGCGCGCAACCTCGTGCTGCGACTTTCTTGAGCCACCACGGACTAAATCGGGCGCAAAGGTACTCATTTTTAATGAGAAATTAATCATGAGAAATGAGAAAAACGGAAAGTTTATGAAAGTTTAACGTTTACGATTGATATAAAATAATAAAGTGGTGACCCTCACAGGCAACCACTCTATATCTTCAATAGGTATTAGTCCTTTTTAAGGTAAAAAGATTGTTTTCAGGATAACGTTGGCAAAGGTACGACTTTTTTTTGTTCTCTCCAAACTTTTTGGGAACTTTTTCTTAATTATTTTGCTGTGTGGGCACACAAGTAGAAAAACTTGATGAAAAATACAGTTTATTTGTAATTTTTAGTTAAAAAACTATCGTTTGTCGATATAATTACAATCTTTGTACTTTTCTCGGGGGAACTTGAATATTTGTTCAGAAATGCCACCAGTTTTAAAATTACTGATTTTGATGGTGACATGGAAGATGCCATACTTGATTCTAACACTCAGAGGATAGTGGGTGCGTTTGTCGAGAAGGGCACGTATTTCTTTGATGCCTTTTAGCCCTTGTTTCAGTTTCAGGGTAATGAGGTATCCGTTTTTTTCGTCTTTGATGTTGTATTGATAGTTGTTCGGATAGAATTTGAACTTGGTTGCATACTTGTCGCGTTCGTCGCTATGTGCGTCGTAGATGGTTACGGTATTCTTTTTGCGCTCATAGCGATAGTAGGTGACATCATCGTTCCAGGCAATATATTTCTCATCGGCAAACTTGCTCATCTTGCCCAATGTCCAGATGGTGCCCTGGGTCTTGTAGATGCCGATGATGTTGACAGCATAGGTGAGCTGCGAGCCTTTAGAGCCGTAAACCATGTTGTAGGCTTCGTCGAACAAACGACGGGCCTGTTGCTCGTTGGGTGTCAACTTCTGGGCACTCACCGTTGTGAGTGTTCCTATTAATAATATATATAATAAGGTGTAGAGTCTCTTCATGTAATATTTTTAAAATTCAACAATTACTTTGCCATTAATCTGTCGTCCTGTCAGGTAGTTTGGAACGGCATATTGGTGATTGGTGACATCGGTTACCCAATAATACGAGTTAACATTCGAAATGCCAAAGATGTTTAATCCGTCGATCCCTAGCCAGACGCGAGGACGGCGGAAGGTGGGCTGTTGTTTGGCATCGCCTATCAACAGATAACTCATACCTATGTCGGCACGCTTATAGGCTGGTGCACGGAACTGCTGGTATTCCAGGCCACGATGGGGCGCACCAAAGGGCAGTCCGTCGGCATAGGCCAGCTTGAGTGTCATCTTCCAGCGATCGGTACCAGGGAAATAGTCGGTGAAATGGAAGTTGATGCCCCAACGCTGATCGGTTGGCATGGGCACGCTCTGACCGTTAATGCTCTGGCTTGTGGACATCAGCGAGAAGGTGAGCCACGAGTCCGTGCCTGGCACGAATTCACCAAACAGCTTCAAGTCAAGACCTGCCGCATAGCCGCTGGCGCAGTTTTCACCATAATATATGACCTTCATGTTTTGTACATTGTAGGGTACAAGATTGGCCATTGACTTATAATAGGCCTCAGCACTGAATCGGAAGGGACGGTCGGCCATGTTGAAACGATAGTCTAATGCCGCCACGATGTGTAGCGAGCGCTGGCTCCTGATTTTCTGATTCAGCGTAACGGTGGGTTGTCCGTTCACCGTTGACGTATCACGCAGCTCCTTATAGAACGGTGTCTGATAGTACAGGCCTGTGCTTAGGCGAAGCGTCATGTTCTCGTTCCACGAAGGAATGGCTGCCAGAGAAATGCGTGGCGACACAACCGTCTCGCGATTGTAGCTCCAGTTTGACAGGCGTATGCCGTAGTTCAGCGTCATGTGCCAGGCGCAATCGTGACCTTGTTCGTCAGTATGCTGGCCCAGCTGGAAACGGTAGGTGTCCTGTACGTAGGCCTCGATGCGTTTGGCATTCAGTTCGTTTTGCGATGCTACTGAGTAAATCAAATCCAGGCGATCAGCCGAGTGTGGGATATTATAACGGCTTGAATCGCGCATTTCGTATTCGCGAGAATTCTCTTTGATTCGTTCCCACTTAATTGTGGCACCAGCTTCCACGTCGTGCTTGCCCACCTTGTGGTTCATCATCAGCTTCAGGCTCTGAACATCGGCAGTCAAATAGTTGCGGGCGTGTTCCATGTATGACCCTACCCCCAACTCCTCCTGGGCTTGCGTGTCGTTCAGCCAGTATTGTCCTTGAATGTCGAATGTCTCCTGTTCCTTGGTGTGGAAGGCCGATGCCAACAGTTTAATGCTGGTGGTGGGCTTAAGATGACGAGTAATCGAGATGGTACCAAACAAGGTGCGGAACACGTCGCGTTCTTGTCCGTCAAAGTACACCTTGAAGGTTTTCACATTTTTCATCGTACCAAACGATGTCTCGCGATCGGTAGGTACAAAATTGTAGTGGTTCTCGGAAATGTTGCCAATGACATCCATACTCCAGCGCTCGTTGGGCTGATAGGTGATATAGGCCTGATAGTCGAGGAAATTAGGGCGGTATTCACCCTTTGTCTCCAGTGAGCCCAGCAGATAGCGGTTAGTCTTGTAGCGTATACCGTGACTCATGGTGAATTTAGATGTTGGCTGTTGGCCATTGGCCGTTAGTTTTTGCTTGCTGGCATAGGCAAAGAATGCACTACCGCCTAAGAGTGATGCCTGCAGGTTGGCTTCTATACGGGTAGGCTTGCGGTACTGGATATCGAGGGCCGATGACATCTTGTCACCATACTTGGCTTCGAAACCACCACTGGAGAAACCGATTTTCTCTACCATGTCAGGATTGATAATGGAGAGACCTTCCTGCTGTCCACTCCGAATCAGTAAGGGGCGATAGACCTCTACATTATTTATATATACAAAGTTCTCGTCGAACGAACCACCTCGTACATTGTATTGTGACGATAATTCGTTGTGGGTCGATACACCAGCCTGTTGCTGTACGAGCTCTTCAACGGCATTACCCGTTGTAGATGGTGTCTGACGTAGCGACTTGGTATCGAGCTGTTCTGTAGCTGTTGTCTGTCTGCGACGTTCAGTAACTACCAACTCGTCGAGGGCTTTCATGGGATGTAGTGTCACTACCAGTCGTTGGTTGCTTTTTGGATTGCGAAGTACGCGCTGACGTGTCTGATAGCCCACCATCGAGAACTTGACCACAACAGAGTCGGCAGAGTGAAGCTTGATGGAGTAGTCACCCTGCAGATTGGCCATAGCTACGGCTCCTTGTTCTAGACACGATATTGTGGCCAGTTCTATAGCCTTGCCATCTTCGTCGACAACACGACCGCTGAGCGTAAACTGTTGGGCTGACACCTGAAGGGTCGTCAACAGCAACAGTAGTGATATGGTTTTTCTAAACGTCATCGTTACTTATAACGCTTCGAAGTGTTTTTTTATTGTGTTCAAGGGGAATTTTGAGCGGAATACGGGACTCGAACCCGCGACCCTCGGCTTGGGAAGCCAATGCTCTACCAACTGAGCTAATTCCGCTTTGTTTCACTAATCGTTATTTAACAAAAAAGAGCCAGAATGATTGATTCTGACTCCTGAATTAGTGAGAGAGCCGATAGCCGGACTCGAACCGGCGACCCACGCATTACGAATGCGTT